>CAYSUS010000030.1:0-73477 GCA_964434165.1 uncultured Pirellulales bacterium | reverse complement strand
GTCATGCCGGGCCGCCCTCACCCCCGGCCCCTCTCCCGCGGGCGGGAGAGGGGAGGTTGGTGGTCACACCTGTGTAGGCGCGCCGTCAGGCGAGCGCTTCTTCCTACGAAGCTGGCTGGCGGCTAGGCTAAAGCGGTAGAAGCTGCCGACCGGGTCGGGGATCCCCTCCCGGATGATGCGGTCGATCTCGTCCGGGTCCCCAGAGTCGATCACCGAGGCCAGGGCGCCGATCATCCTGGTGCCGAAATCCTCGGCACCGTCCGTCACGCCGTGGCAGCCGATGCACGGCGAGTTGACCTTGGGACAAAGGGCCCCGCACCCGGCGCGGGTGGCGATGCCCGCGCACAGAAGGCCCTGCTCCAACAGGCACTCCTCCTCGTTCGGAACGACCTGCCACGTGCGGTAGAACTTCTTGATCTTCTTCTCGGTTCGCGTGCGCGGGCATTCGTCGCAGACCGTGCTGGCGGCGCCGATCACCGTGCCCTTCGGCGGCAGCTTGCCTTCGACGATGGCCACGATGGCGTCCCAGATGTTGTGGGCCTCGGGCGGGCAGCCAGGCAGGTAGTAATCGACCTCGACGGTCTGGTCCAGCGTCTTCAGCGTGTCGTAGAACACCGGCAAGTAGAGCTTGCCCTCGGGCATCTCCGTCTCCGACTGCGGCCGAAGCCCCTGCGGGTTCTCGGTGGACTCGTCGTTGGTGTAAACGGCGTCGAACACCTCCTGCCGGTCGTTCATGTTGGCCAGCCCCGGGATGCATCCCTCGTGGGCGCACGAGCCGAAGGCCACCAGGACCTTCGACTTCTTGCGGAGGAGCTGGGCCATGTACTCCTGCTCGCTGGTGCGGATGCCGCCGTTGAACAGGCAGACGTCGATCTCGCCGTCGGCCATCTTCTCCACGTCGCGGACCTTGCCGTCGGCGGCGCAGGGCCAGAAGACGATGTCGAAGGCCGCGGCCACGTCGAGGATCTTCTCGCTGATCGCCAGGACGGCGATCTCGCAGCCGCCGCACGAGGCGGCCCAGTATAGCGCCAGCTTGCCCTTTGTCGTCTCGCTCATCGGGGGACCTCCATCGCCTCTTCGTGCTCTTTGGCGATGCTCTCCAGGGCGTGGAGGCGCTCGCCGTTCTCCTGCCAGCCGGCAGGCCAGTCCAGAGGCCCGAGCTTGCGCACGTCCTCCACCATCTGATCCACGGCCTCGGCCAGCTGCTGACCCTCGGCGGCCGAGGCCCAGACGAGGCGGAACCGCTCGGGCTCCAGGCCCATCTGGACCAGGGTCTGCTTGAGCATCGTGTAGCGCCGCATGGCCTTGTAGTTCTGGTCGATGTAGTGGCACTCGCCGGGGTGGCAGCCGGCGATCATCACGCCGTCGGCGCCCAGCGAGAAGGCGTTCATCACGAACGTCGGGTCCACGCGCCCGCTGCACATCACGCGGATGATGCGGACGTTGGGTGCGTACTTGATGCGGGCCGTGCCGGCCAGATCGGCCGCACGGTAGGAGCACCAGTTGCACATGAACCCGACGATCTTCGGTTCAAACGTGCCATCGCTCATGTCGAGTCCTCGTTATCCGGCCTGGTTGATGGATGATCTCGATGCGACCTCGCCGCCTAGACCGTGGCCGCGGTCGGGGCGGGCGCGGTCTCCGCGGCCCCGCCGTTGCCGCCGGCGATCGCGTCCCACAGGGCGCCGCGGATCTCGGCCATGACCTGATCGTTGTTGAAGTGGGCCCCGGTGATGAAGCCGCCCGGGCAGGCGGCCACGCAGGTGCCGCAGCCCTTGCACATCGCCGTGACCACGTGGCTGACGCCCCGCTCGGCGTCGTACTCGATGGCGTTGAACGGGCAGAGGTTGTTGCAGATGCGGCAGCCCGAGCAGGCCTCCTCGTCGATGGTGGCCACCACGGGCTCGATCATCACCGTGCCCTTGGTGATCATGGCCTGGACCCGCGCCGCGGCCGCCGCGCCCTGGGCCACCGAGGCCGGGATGTCCTTGGGCCCCTGGCAGGTTCCGGCCACGAACACCCCGTCGGTCATCGTGGCCACGGGGTCGAGCTTGGGATGGCGCTCAGTGTACCAGCCGGCCATGCTGCAGGAGATGCCGCACTTCAGGCCGACCTCCTTGGCGTCGGTCTGCGGCTCCAGGGCGCCCATCAGCACGACCATGTCCACGGGGATCCGCCGCTGCTTGCCGACCAGGGTGTCTTCCACCTGGACGATGAGCTTGCCCTCCTCCGAGGGCTGGCGCGCCGCGTCGGTCACCTCGGCCACCTTGCCGCGGACGAAGTGCATTCCTTCCTCCAGGAGGCGCTGGTAGAACTCCTCGTAGCCCTTCTGGTTGGTACGCATGTCGATGTAAAACGAATACACCTCGGCGCCGGTCTTCTCCAGGACGAGGTGGCCGAACTTCAACGCCGCCATGCAGCAGACCGCCGAGCAATGCTCGTTGGTGTTCACGTCGCGGCTGCCCACGCAGTGCACGATGGCCACGCTCTCCGGCTCGGTCTTGCCGTCGCGGAGGACGATCTTGCCGCCGGTGGGGCCGGCCGCGTTGCAGAGCCGCTCGAACTCCATGTTCGTGAACACGTTGGCCAGGCGGCCGTAACCGTACTGGGGCAGCTTCCTGGCGTCGAACAGCTCCCAGCCAGTGGCGATGATGATGTTGCCGACCTCGACCTCGACGATCTCGTCCTCCTGCTCGAAGGCGATGGCCTCGGTGGGGCAGAGCTTCTCGCAGGCCTTGCACTTGCCGCGGTCGAAGTAAATGCACGAGTCGCGGTCGATAACGGGAATCCGCGGCACGGCCTGCGGGAAGGGCGTGTAGATCGCCTTGCGGTAGCCAAGGCCCGACTCGAAGTCGTCGTCGATCACCTTGCGCGGGCACTTCTCCACGCAGACCCCGCAGCCGGTGCACTTGTCGTAATCGACGTAGCGGGCCTTCTGGCGGATCTTGACTTTGAAGTTGCCCACCGATCCGCTGACCTCCTCCAGCTCGGAGTAGGTGAGCATGGTGACGTTCTCGTGCTGGCCCACCTCGGACATCTTGGGCGTGAGGATGCAGGCGGAGCAGTCGAGCGTGGGGAAGGTCTTGTCGAACTGGGCCATGTGGCCGCCGATGCTGGGGCGCCGCTCGACGAGGTAAACGTGGTAGCCCGCGTCGGCCAGCTCGAGCGTAGCCTGAAGGCCTGCGATGCCCCCACCCACCACGAGGGTGGCGGGGTTGACCTTGACGTACATCGGCTCCAGCGGCTCCTGCTGCTTGACCCGCTCGACCGCGGCGGAGACCAGGGCCTTGGACTTCGCCGTCGCCTGGAGCCGGTCGCTGCTGACCCACGAGCAGTGCTCGCGGATGTTGGTCATCTGGCAAAGGTAAGGATTCATGCCGGCGTTGGAGCAGGCCCGGCGGAACGTCTTCTCGTGCAGGTGGGGCGAGCAGGCGGCGACGACGACGCGCGTCAGCCCGTCCTTCTTGATGTCCTCCTCGATCATCGCCTGGCCGAGCGAGGAGCACATGAACTTGTAGTCCTTGGCGACGACGACGTCGTCGAGGCTGGCGCCGGCCCAGCGCGCGACCTCTTCGCAATCGACCGTCCCGGCGATATTGCTGCCGCAGTGGCACACGTAAACGCCGACTTTCTCGGCCATCGTTGATCCTCCGGTCTGGGTCGGAACGGCGTCGGGCGATTGCCCCGGGGGGCTGCGAGGGCACGACGACGGTCCAACCTGAGTGCTAAGCGGGTATCCTGGGGGTGCGGATCCTTGAGGGGACGGGCGGCGCCTACGCGCCGGAGGCCGCCTTCTGGCTCAGCTTGGACTCGATCACCGGGCGGGCGGTGACGATCTCCTTGCCGAACCCGAGCTTGTCCATGTCGATGCCGAAGGCCAGCCCGAGCACCTGGGTGAAATACACGATCGGGAGCCTGAACTCCGTCTTGAAGTGCCCGTTGACCCGGCTCTGGTAGGCGTCGAGGTTGAGCTGGCACATCGGGCACATGCAGGCGATCACGTCGGCGTCGTACTCCTTGGCGCTCTGGAGCAGGCGGCGGATCAGCTCGAAGGCTTGGGGCTCGCTGATCTGCGTCATATGGCCGCCACAGCAGTGGGCCTTGACCGGGTAGTCCACGACCTCGGCTCCCAGCCACTGGAGCAGTTCGTCCATCTTCATGGGGTACTCGGTGCTGTCGTCGCCCTTGATCGGCCGCACGACCTGGCAGCCGTAGTACGGGGCCACGCGCAGGCCCTCCAGGGGGCGCACCACCTTCTCCCGCACGGTCTGTTCGCCTACGTCGTCATGAATCACGTCGAGCAGGTGGCGGACCTCGACGCGCCCCGGCTGGTAGCTCAGGCCGCCCGCGGCGAGGCAGGCGTTGATCTTCTCGCCCAGCGCCTCGTCCTCGGCCATCAGGTGGTCGGTCTTCTTGAGGTTCAGGTAGCAGGCCGCGCAGGGGGCCACGACCTGGTTGACGTCGGGAGAGACCAGGGCCAGGTTGCGGGCGATCACGGCGCAAGCGGTCAACTCGTCTTGCGAGAAGTACTCCGTGGCGCCGCAGCAGTTCCAGTCGTCGATCTCCACGAGCTGGATGCCGAACATGTCCGACACGGCGCGAACCGAGTGGTCGTAGGCGGCGGCGTTGCACTCCAGCGAGCATCCGGGGTAATACGCGTAGTTCACGAGGCACCTCCCAGTTCCCGGGCCTTCTTGATGATGGCCTGCAACTGATCGACGTTCTTGATCTTGGTGGGCACCAGGGACATGCGCCCGCGCGTGAACATCGAGAGGCCCAGGGGCCCCATCTTGAGCATGGCCAGCGGCTTGTTGAACAGGTAGTAGCGGCTCGCCAGGCCAAGCTCGAAGCTGCGGCCGTAACGGTCCAGCAGGTCGGTGAAGGTCTTGGCCAGGGCCGGGGCGTCGGTGTTGCGGGCCAGCCCGTCCCGGATGGCCAGGCGCTTCAGCGAGTACATGATGTCGGTGATGGGGATCTTCTGCGGGCAGCGCGTGGTGCAGAAGTAGCACGACACGCAACACCACATCGTGTTCGACGTGAGCACCTCCTCACGCTGATCGGCGGCGATCATGGCGAAGATCGTGCGCGGAGTGTACTGCATGTCCGCCCCGTTGGGGCAGGAGCCGCCGCAACTGCCGCACTGGAGGCAGTGCACGATCCGCTCACCGTCGGGCGTCTCGGCGATCACCTCTTTGAGGAACGCCGCTCCGCGAGTGTGAGTCTCGGCTATCATCGGTAGGTCTTCCCCTCCTGAAGGATGCAGGGTGCCGAAGATTCGGTTGTGTGGGCCCGCGTGGCGGTCGTCTTGAAGCATCCCGCCGGTGCGCCGCCCGACCGGCCCGGTCTCCTTGAAATATGGCTTGCCGCCGGCCCGCGGGCGGACGGAGCCGCCGCAATTAGTACGATCCGATCTCCCGAACGATGTGCTCGGCCAGGGCCGCGTGGGTTCGCGGGTCCAGGCCGGTCAGCCCGCCGATGGTGTCGGGCTGAACGGTCAGCGTGGTGATTCGCAAGAGGGCCTCGCCCGGCTCGCCGCCGATTTCGACCCTCGTATCCCGCGCCAGGGCCCCCGGCAACCGCCCTGTGTCCCGCGCGCGGAGGACCATCAGCCGGTCGCAACGGCGGGCTGCGCGATGGAGGTCGCCCGGTCCCGGCTCCGACGGACCGGGCGTGACGACCGTGGGGTACATGCGCTCGGTCAGGCGCTCGCAGATCTCCGCCCCCAGTCCGTCGCAGCGCCACAGCAAACCCGGGCCGGCCAGGAGCTGGACCTTGCGCCCGCCGCGGTTGGTCACGGTGATGCTGCCGATGGCGTCGCCAGACGTGCGCGCAGGGCGCGTGCACGGAACCGGTGGATCGCCGCGGCGGAAGGCCGCGTCGAGGATGTCGGCCATCTCGTTGTCGGCCAGCGGCTCCATGGCGTAGTAGAAGATCCGCTGCTGGCGATAAGCGCACTCCAGGCGGCCCTCGGCACAGGCGATCACCAGGACCTTCCGCTCGGGAGCCACCGCGTTGATCTCGGCAACCAAACTTGGCCCGTCCTCGCCGAACGAGGCGGCGTCGAGCACGATCAGGGTGTCGTCTTCCGGCTCGGCCGCGGCGGCCGTCGCCGCCTCGCGACCGGCCATGGTGCGGATCCGGCATCCCAGGCCGTGCAGGCGGGCCCGCTGCTGGCGGGCCGACGTCGAGTCGCCGTTGACCAACAGGACGCGGCGCGCGCCACACAAGGCGGCTTCCTCGCGATACCGCGTGGTGCAAACGCATGCCAGCCAGCCCCGCCCGCAAGGGTCCTGTGCCACGAACTCCGGGTGCTGCGCCAGTTCCTCATTCACCGCGGCGACCACGCCGGACAGGGGCGAGTGGACCACGGCCTCGGGCCGGTCGCCGACGCGGATGCCGGCCAGCGGCAGGCCCTGGTAAACGACCTCGCCGACCGCGGGCAAGCGCACGCTGCGGACGTCAGCCTCCTCCAGCCCCGCAGGCACGGTTCCCACCGTCGCCGATCCATCGGACTCCAGCAGAAGCCACGAGGAGTCGAGGAAGCGGTACGTGGGCACTCCGACTTCACGGTCTTCGTGTGGGCCAAAGGCGGCGGCCCCTTCCTTGGCCAACGCGGCCGCGTCGGCCCGCTCGCCCCCGCGGCGCATGGCAAGCATCCGGTCCACGGCCTCGGCCATCTCCTCGGGAGCAAACGGCTTGGTGAGGTAATCCGAGACCCCCAGGCGAATGGCGGCCGCCGCGTTCGGGATGCTCGGATAGCCGGTCATAATCAGCACGGGCAGGTCCGGCTTGGCGTGCCGGAGCTGTTTGAGGAATTCGATGCCGTCAAGGGACGGCATGCCGATGTCGAGCAGGATTCCTGCGTAGTCCTTCTGTTTTGCCCAGTCCAGCCCCTGGCAGGGGTCGGTGTTCTCCTCAACCTCGATGCCGTGCCGCTCGAGGATCTGGCGGCAGGTCTGACAGGTGGTCGGCTCGTCGTCCACGACCAGCAGCTTGTGTCCGTCCGTCATGTGCCCGCCTTGCCACCCTACAGAGCGGATAACGCTTGACTGCGGGATCTGTTCGATGCAGGGACATGCAAAGCGTGTGCCGGTGGGGTGATTGGATGTCTCAATCGCGGATACGGCATGTATATGAATCCGACAAGTCTTTTTCCTGGAGCAGGTTGCGACGCACATCCGGAGTTGCGAGTGCTGCCGCAGCCGGCGACGAGGGGATCTGGCCCACAGACCGGCTCGCGAACTCAGTCATCCGATCTAAGAAAATACAGAGAAACATGTTACGTCCATCGCGCTGTCCTTGCTGAGGCGACCGGCGACGCCAGCAGGTGTATACATTAAAGACACACAGTATACATCAATGATACGACGAGAGGCGGTCTCTGGCCAGGGGTGGCGCGAGGTGAGTCGTGGCGGTGGGAAGCGGCGGGCTGGTCGCCCGGCTAAGTGGGCCGGCCCCGCGAAGAGGAGTTGCTGGCCGTGACGTTGTACTTGCGCATGAGCTTGTGGAAGTTGGGGCGCTGCATGCCGACGTCGCGGGCCGCGCGCGAGACGTTGCCTTCGGCCCGCTCCAGGGCCTGGGTCACGAAGCGGCTCTCCAGGTCCTGCACCGTGGCCTCGGTCACCTGCTCCTTGAGTTTGCGGAACTCCTCCCAGGTGTGCGGCAGTTGGGCCACCGCGGCCCGCGCCGGGGCCTGCCGGACCTCCAGAGGGAGGTGGGAGACGTCGATGGAGTCACCTTCGCAGAGAATCGCCACGCGCTCGACGATGTTGCGCAACTCCCGCACGTTGCCCGGCCAGTGGTAGCTCTCCAGGTGCGCGGCGGCTTCGGGCGTGAACCCCGCCACCTCCACGTCCATCTTCTTGCAGAAGCGGCGGAGGAAAGCACTGGCCAGGATGGGGATATCGCCCGATCGCTCGCGGAGCGGGGGCAGCGCGATGGGCACAACGTTGAGGCGGTAGTAGAGGTCCTCCCGAAACGTTCCAGCGCGGGCCAACTCGCCCAGGTCGCGGTTGGTGGCCGCAACGAGGCGGATGTCCACCTCGTGCTCCACGGTGTCGCCGACCTTGCGGACCTGCCGGGTCTCGAGCACGCGGAGCAGCTTCCCCTGGGTCTCCATGCTCAGGTTGGCCACCTCGTCGAGAAACAGCGTGCCTTCGTCGGCCACCTCGAACAGCCCTTGCTTGGTGGCGATAGCGCCGGAGAACGATCCCTTCACGTGGCCGAACAGCTCGCTCTCCAGCAGCGTGGGGGCCAGGGCCGTGCAGTCGCAGGCCAACAGCGGCCTGTCCTTGCGGCGGCTGAGACGGTGGATGGCGCGGACGACCATCTCCTTGCCCGTCCCGCTCTCGCCCGTGACGAGCACCGTACCGTCGGTGGGCGCGACCCGCTTGATCAGAGCGAACACGCGCTGCATGGGCCGGCTTTCGCCGAGGATGCCCTCGAAGCCCCGGTGGACCTCCAGTTCGCGACGGATTTCGGCGTTCTCGCGAATCGTGACCGAGCCTTCCCAGGCCTTGGCGAGGGTGGCATGGAGCTGTTCGGGCGAGACGGGCTTGCCCAGGTAATCCGCGGCGCCCCGCTTCATGGCCTCGACCGCGGCATCGACGCTGGGGTGCGCCGTCACGACGATCAGCGAGGACAGCACGCCCTCCGCCTTGAGGTTCTTGAGGATCGTCATGCCGTCCAGCCCGGGCAAGACGAGCTCCAGGAGGATCGCGTCAAAGTCGCCGGTCATCGCGGCACTGAGCCCGAGCTGCGGGTCGCGGCAGACTTCGACCTCATGCCCCTGTTGGGCGAGGATCTGCCGGCAGACGCCGGCGTCGGGCGAGTCGTCGATGAGCAGCACGCGCTGGCGTCCTGCGGGACGCTCGGCAGGGAGCCGCTTTTCGCTCATGGTCTCTGTCAATGCCTGGCCCCGGCTGCCAGGGCAGCCGCTTCCCAAATCCTCAAGGGTACCCCCCGCGGGGTGGCCGTTCAAGGCGGGGCAGAGCGTTTCTACGCCTGGGGCTGTCAGAATTCCAGCCGTCGGAACGCGCGGGCGCCCAGCCACAGCGGGACCACGGTGGCCACGATCCCCAGAACGACGCTGGCCAAGGTGCCTGCCGCCAGCCAGAAGCTCAACCACCATCGCACGCCGGCCCGCTCGGCAAGCATGGCCGCGGCCGGCGTGGCCTGCGAGGCCAGGTAGAAATGGCACGGCAGCGCGGTCCACGCCACGACGACCACGATGAACAGCGAGCTGAGCACGAGGTTCAGCGTGCCCCCGAAGCCCGCCGCGATCTTCGACGGCGAGGGCTCGCGGAGGTTGGGCATGATGGCGCCCAGTCCCACGGCGATGCCCGACAGCCCCAGCGAGAGGATGACGCACGTCAACTGGTGGCTGGCCAGCACCAGCGGTGCCACGTTGAGCATCAGGTCGCTCAGGAAGATCAACAGCGAACAGGGAAGGATCGAGCCGCCCGCGGCGAACAGGAACTTGCTCCAGAGGATTCGCCCCCGGGCGACGGGCAAAAGGCCGAGCGTCCAGAACCGTTGGCCCTCCAGGCTGATCATGGGAAACACGAATCGCGTGGTGAAGGTGGACAGAAGCAGGCCCACCACGGACAGGTTCAGGAAGCTCACCGTATTGACCCAGCCCACGTAATGGTAGTCGTACGTGAACCGGCGGATGTTGACGAAGTACAGGCCCAACAGGCCGAAGAAGATGAGGAACTGCGACCATTGGACGGGATCGCGGCGGAAGAGGCGCAGGTCCTTGACGATCATGAGGCGAGTCTGCGGGCGCAGCAGCGGCAGAGCGTGGACCACGTCGTCGATCCAGCCCAGCCCGGGCAACGGCCCCAACCTGCCGTGGGTCCGGTGGCCGCGGCGCCGGGTTGCGACGTGGCGATGGCCGTGCAGCCGGCTGTAGGCCGCCCGGTAGATCCGGTTGGCCATCAGCGCGCCGGCCTGTCGAAAGAACAGCGCGTTGGAGATCATCACGGCGAGGAACAGGACGCTCTCCGACCACTCCCGGCCGGCCGCCTCGAGCAGGCCCATGCTCAGCCACCAGCTCGGCAGCAGTCGCTGCTCGGAGAAGCGGAGGCGCTGAAGGATCTCCTGGAACCACGAGGCGGTCAGCAGGTCGCTCTCGCCGGCGCCGAGCACCGACCACACGATCCAGAAGCCCAGCGCCGTGACGCCCGCGCCGACGAGGATCAGGAAGTGCCGCCTCCCGGCGGGCATCCACCGCACCACGGCCATGCAGGCCATGGCCCCGACCGCCGCGGGCGTGTAGGTAAACGCGACCAGGAACGGGATCAGCAAAGCGTAGAAGTACCAGGGCGCCTCGGAGGTGATGCCGTAGGCCAGGATCATCGGGCTGCCCAACAGCACGAAGGCCCAACTGCTCAGCAGCACCGCCTCCTGGAACTTGTGCAGGAACACGCGCTCCGCGCGGGCCGGAATGGTCAGGAGGAAGGCCACGTCCGGCGCACGGAACAGGCCCGAGTAGAGGATGATCCCCGAGGAGAATGTGAGCATCACCATCAGCGCGGCGTAGAACATGAAGAACACGGCGTGCACGATCCGTTTGTAGGTGGG
The DNA here is from genome assembly GCA_964434165.1 of uncultured Pirellulales bacterium. GTDB lineage: Bacteria > Planctomycetota > Planctomycetia > Pirellulales > Thermoguttaceae > CAYSUS01. The sequence goes on along the minus strand of CAYSUS010000030.1, from coordinate 62,893 downwards.
GGCGTGCGGCACGCCGGCGCTGAGAAACTGGAACCCGTCCACGAACAGCCAGAACAGGGCCACCCAGAGCAGCGTGCTGAGTACGGCGATGAGCGTGATGCGAAGCCGCGAGCGCTTGAGCACCTGGCGGAGCATGGTGCGAACCATACGCCCGCGCATGCGCCAGAAGGCTCGGGCCTCGTCCTGCGGCGAGGGCGGAACATCGGCCGGCGCCGGGCGGGCCGCGCCCGCGGCGTCGAAGGTGGCGGCCGCTTGTGCCATCAGGGGCGTCGCTTCCTGGTCGCTAAGGTGGTCTCAGGCATACACGTGCTGCGCGAGGACATGCCGCGGTCAGGCATCGCGGCGCAAGGGCAATTCGCCGCGACGGCCGCGCAGACGCCCGTCTCCGTCAGACGTCAGTTCCAGGAACAGGTCTTCGAGCGTCTCGTGATCGGCGGCCAGGAGCTGTCGCAGCTCGCCGAGGGTGCCAAGGAATTCCAAGCGTCCGCGGTGGATGATGCCGATCCGGTCGGCGATCTCCTCGGCCAGGGCCAGGGTGTGCGTGGACATGAACACCGTCTTGCCGGCCGATGCCCTGCCGCGGATCAGGTCCTTGACCAGGCGCACGCTCTTGGGGTCAAGGGCCACCATCGGCTCGTCCAGGACGAGCACGTCGGGATCGTGGAACAGGGCCGACGCGAACACCAATCGCTGTTTCATCCCGTGCGAGTAGGTCTCGGCCAGGTCGTCGAGGAAGCCGCGGAGCTCGAACAGCTCGGCGAACTGGGCGATCTGCCGCTCCGCCTTGCCGCGCGCCATTCCGCGCATCTCGGCCACGAACTCGAGGAACTCCCGCCCCGAAAGCTTGTCGTACAGGACCGGCTCGTCGGGCACGTAGCCCAGCAGTCGCGCGGCCTCGCGGGGCCGAGCCACGACGTCGTGGCCGCCCACGCGGAGCGTGCCGGAGCTGGGACGCAGGAGTCCCACGAGCATCTTGATCGTGGTGGTCTTGCCCGCCCCGTTGGGGCCGAGGAAGGCGAACAGCTCGCCCCGCGGCACCGTGAAGCGCAATCCCGCGACCGCCACCTTCTCGCCGTAGCTCCGCGTCAGGTCGGCGAACTCGATCATGGCGATGCGACTCCCGGCTGTCCTCGCGCGTGCCCTTTCGCACTGGCCGACGACGTGCTCTCGTACTCCCGCGGTGGAAGCGGCATGGGGCTGTCCTGAAGGCGGATCCGATCGGCCAGGCCCTCCGCCTCAGGATCGCCCATGCGCACGAACGTCATCTTCGAGCCGAAGATCGACACCTCCTGACGCACCACGGTGCCGTCGGGCAGGACCCATAGCCTGCCGCGCGGCCTCTTGCCGGTACCCAGGCCGATCCCCGGATCGCTGCGAAACACGACGACCAGCGCGTTTCGCTTCTGGCCGTTCCACTCGATGAGCTCCGTCTGCTCCACGGCGGCATGCAGGATCTCCACGGCGTCCTTGAACGACGGCGAAAGAGGACTGACGCTCGGCACGGTCCACTTCTGCCCCAGCCGAAGCCCAGGGAGCCGGGTCTGCGGCGACAGCGAGTCGCTGAGGATCGCGTCGGACGGCATGCCCACGGTCTCGTCGTAGGTCACTTCGCCGGCCCGCAACGAGACCTTCAGGTCGCCGTTCTCGACGGTCCCCTCCATGTGGATCACCTGGTCGAAGTCCTCCAGGCGCACCGTCGAGGTGAAACGGGACAAGCGCCCGAGCGGGTCGATCAGCAGCGTGCTGCCGGTATCCACTTCCAGGGCGACGCGGCTGAACTTGGTCAGGCCGAGAAGCTGGCCCAACAGGCCCGGCGTGAAGTCGGCCAGGGGCAGCTCGTCGAAATGCACCCGGCTGCGAACCTCCGTCAACTCGTTGGGCAGGGGGAACGCGGCGCTGAGGGCCCACCCGATCGGCTGGCCGTTGAACAGCAGGCGCCAGCCCACGGGGGGCTCGCTCTTCCGGGCGGCCAGGATCGTGCGGTAATTGGGAGGATCCCCGACCAGCAGCGAGGGCAGGATCTTGTCGGTGACCAGCCACGTCATCGAGGCCAACCACAGACCAACCACGGCCAGATTGAACCAGCGGCTTCCCACCCGCTTCTACCTCAGAAAAGGTGCCCTGTTCTCCGGCCCCGAACGGGTCCGCCGACCCCTCTGCCATCTGATTCTATCAAATGTCATCGGCAAGGGAATTTGCTGGTCCGAGGATGGCGTTTTCCCTCCGCCATGGCTGGCCGCGTCCGCTTCATTCCCCTGCATGGAGGGGTGCGGTTGGAGCCGCTGGCTGACCAGGGGTGGGCTCAAGGGGTGGCTGTCCCGACCAAGAAACCGAGGTTGCACGAATCCCCCATTCCGAAGATGATGTCACCCGATGGCGGCACAGCCGCCGCCGACCCGTCAGTGAGGACCCGACCCAGGATCGCCCCGCCCGGCGGTCAGGCTCGACCGGGCATCGGGGCCGAGGCATGGAGGCCGAGGAATGCGAGCGTTCTGTAGTGGCGCGGTGGCTTGTTTTGCCGCGGTGGCGATGGGGATCGCGGGCTGCGGCGCGAGTTCGAACGGGGAGGGGGACTCCGCCGGCGCGGACCCTGCGACCGCTTCGATCAACGGCTCGGCGTCGTCGAACAGCGCGGCCGACAAGAAGCAGGAGCCCGAGTCGGTCCAGCCGACCGTGGTCATCGACACCTCGCTGGGCGAGATCACCGTCGAGTTGGACAACGAGAAGGCCCCGCTCACCGTGGCGCACTTCCTGTACTACGCCGAGCGCGGCTTCTTCGATCAGACGGTGTTCCACCAAGCGATTGACGGCGAGGTCGTCCTCGGCGGCGGCTACACCGCCGATCTGGCGCCCAAGGAGGCCCGCGTGTCGGTGCGGAGCGAGGCCGACAAGGGGCTGAAGAACAACCGGCACACGATCGCCTTGGTGCGGCGCCCCGACGATCCGCACAGCGCCACGTCGATGTTCTACTTCAACCTGGCCGACAACCCCCACCTGGACCACGCCGGCGATTCGCCGGAGAAGTACGGCTACTGCGCGTTCGGCCGTGTGGTCGATGGCCACGACGTGGTGGACAAGATCGGCTCGGTCCCGGTGGAGGACACCGCCGAATTCCCCATGAAGCCGGTGAAGACCGTGCTGATCAACTCGGTCAGACGGGTCCGGTAGGCGCGGCTCCAAGGCCAAGGCGGCAGCCGTTAGCGGCGTGACGCGCTCCGCCCGGCCGCCGTCCGGGACAGGGCTGCCTCGTAACTCTCGCGAAGCGCTTCGAGCAGGCCCTGCATCGTGTAGATCCGGCCGGTGGGTCTGTTGAAGTCCGATCCACGGGGGGCGCGGCTTAGCTGCGAGCCCAGGTAGGCCCCGCCCGGCGTGCTCGTCATGTACTCGATCATCTTGTAGCCGTCGGGGCCGCGTATCAGATCGCCCACCATGCGCTCGCCGCGGGGGAGGCGGAGGAGGCGGTCGATGCGGTCGTACCCAAGCTTGTACCGTGCCGCCTGAAGGCCGAACCTGCGGCCCCCGGGCGTGCGCAGCAGTCGGGCCAGCGGATCGGTGTCGGCCGGCACGCGGTTAAGGATCTTCGCCGCGTCTTCGGGATGCCAGCCCAGGGCCTCGACCCGGGCTACGGCCTGACGAGCCTCGCTTTGGACGATCAGCGCGCCCGGCGTGAAGTCGGGCAGGCCTTTGAAGTACGTCTCCACGGCCCGCCGCACCTCGTCGAACGACGGCAACGATCCGGCGTCGGGCGCGGCGGCGTGCGCCCCCGCGGGCGCGGGGCCTGCGGCCAGAATCGCCGTTGCAAAGAAGAACCGGAGCGAGAGGTTCCACATCCGTTGGGCTCCCAGTGGCGCGAGTCGAGTGCCGATCGGTCAGCCGGGGGGAGAGACCTTGCACCCGCACGACTGTTCGCATGTCGGCATTACAGGTAGATGTAGTGCAGCAGTTTCACGATGTAGCGCATCAACGGCGCGGAGGTGCCAGGCAGCAGGGCCAGGATACAGAACACGACGAACAGCAGGGGCAGCCAGCGGTAGAGGAGTCGGTCGAGCATCGCGGCGCGCAACACCAAATGGGGACGGCCTTTCTGGCAGCAGCCACCACGCTGGCCGGCCGCGCAACCCGTGGCCGAAGCGCTCGAAGGCCTTACTCAATCCTAGCTCCGGCATCCGCCAAATCGCGCTGTTTTCTCCATGATCCGCACACCTTACATACTCCCGCGCTTTCCCGGAAAGACTCGGCAGCGTCAAAGTGAACACCCCCCTTCGGAAAACCGATCGAGTAAAGTACCACCCATCCCCTGGCTTTTGACGAACTACTGTTGCTCACGGGGAAAGGGGGCCGGTTCGTCAACGCCGAACATGTCCGGGCCAGGTCGGGTCCCGTGCAGGACTGCTTGCGATCTTCCCATCCTCACAAGCCGCGCGAGGGATACAATTGTCGTTGACAGAAATCGCCGGTGCTTTAGGATATTCGGTTGGTACGGAGCGCCCGTCGGCAGCAGGAGGTACCGCCATGTCCGGTTCGACGTATTTCGTTCAGGAGTGCCCCACCTGCGGCCGGCGCCTGAACATCCGCGTCGATTATCTGGGGCGACGGGTCGTCTGCCAGCACTGCTGTGGGCAGTTCTTGGCTATGGACCCGGCCAACGGCGGCTCGATCTCGTCGAGTGAGCTTCTCAGACGGGCTGAAGAGTTGCTGGCCAGTGCGGCGCGGCAGTCGGATTTCGAGCGCGCGCGGCGTCCGCGCTGAGGCACGCAATCGACGCAGGCTTTCCAGGGGACCGGCGGAGCAGCTTTCCGGGCGGGCGCCACTCGGCTTTAGCTGCTGACCTGCTTCACCGCCGTGTCAAGCACGGCGGGGTCGGCAAGGTGGTGAACGGCGCAGCGTGGCACCCGGCCGGCTACCGCGCCTTCTCAACCGCCGCCGCCTCGGCCACCAGGGCGTCGAGGGCCGCCTGGGCGTCGGCGGCGGCCTGGGCGGTAGCCGCGGCGGTCGGGGCCCTGGCGTCGCGCTGCTTGCGGAGCTCGGCCAGCTCGGCGGCGATCCGGTCGGCAGTCTGCTTGGCGCCGGCGGCCGCGTCGGCGGCTTTCCCGGCGGCGGCTTCCGCATCGGCCAGGGCCTTCTTCGCCGCGTCCTGGTTGTCCTTGGCCTGGGCCAGGGCCTTCTTCGCGTCCTCGGCCGCCGCCCGGGCCTTGGCCGCGTCCTCGGCGAGGCGCACGGCCTCTTGCATCGCCCCGGCATGGGCGCTTTGCCTGTCGGCCAGCGCCTTTTCGGCCTGGGCCAGCTCGGCCGCGGCCTTGCCCGAGGCCTGCTGCGCCGCGGCCAGCGTCTTCCGGGCCTCCTCGATCCGCATGGCGAGCGTGGGCGGGTTGGCGGGCAGCAGGGCCACCTGGCTTCCGTCGTCGGCCTTCCACATGCGGACCTCGCCCGACCAGTCGCCGGCCACCACGCGCTGGCCGTCGTGCGTGAAGGTCGCCTCCAGGGCCGGCTCCTTCAGCGCGGGGAACGCGCGGAGCTGCTTTCCCGTGGCGTCCCAGGCCTTGGCGGTCTTGTCGCGCCCGGCCGTGACGAAGCGGCCGTCGTGGGTGAACTCCACGGCGGTGACGCCGCCGCCGTGGGCGGCGACGCTCTTGAGCTGCTTGCCGTCCATGACGTTCCACAGCTTGACCGTGCCGTCGTCGCTGGCGCTGGCCAGCACGTTGGAGTCGGCGCGCCAGCTCACGTCGGTCACGCCGCCCTTGTGGCCTTCGAGGTTGAGGTACTCGCGTCCGGTCTGGGCCTCCCAGAGGTGCAGGCCGCCGCTGCGGTCGGCCGTGGCCAGCAGCACGCCGTCGGGGCTGAACGCCGCGGCGTAGATCCAGTCGGTGTGCTTGGTGATCTCGTAGGCCAGCGAACCGGTCTCGGTGGAATAGACGCGGACGATTCTCTGCGGGCCGCCCAGGGCGATGTGCGTCTGCGTGTCGTTGATGTCCGCGGCCAGCACGGTGTCGAGCTCGTCGCCCACGGTGAACAGCCGCTTCCCGCTCTTCACGTCGTGCACGGCGACCAGCCCGCGGCTGGCCCCTTTGCCCCCGCCGACGAGCATCAGGGCCCCGGAGCGGCTGAAGCGGACGATCTGCGGGATGCCCTCGGCAAACGGCACCACGCCCAGCAGTCGGGCCTCGTCCGAGTGATAGAGCGCGACCTGCTTCTGGCCGGACACCGCGACCACGGGCGCCCACGGGCTGGAGGCCAGGGCGGTGATCGCGCCGGCGCGCGGCGTATAGACCACGGGCTCGCGCAGCAGGCCCTCGGGCAGGATCGCCGGGCCTTCCGGGCGCTGTCCGCCGCTTGAGGGCGCGAGGGCAAGCCCGGTCCGCTTGGGGGCCTTGGACTTCGAACCGGAGTCCTTCAGGGCCCCGCTCTCGATCCAGCGCTTGATGACGGCCAGCTTGACCTCGGGCAGCTTGTCCTGGTTGGGCGGCATGCGTGGCTCGTCCGCATGGCTGATCACGCCCCACAGGTACGAGGCGTCGGGATCGCCCGGCTCGACCACCTCGCCGCTGGCCCCGCCGGCCATGAGCTTCTCGTAGGTGTCCACGGCGAGGTCGTTCTGCGCCTTGGTCTGGTTGTGGCACGAGAAGCAATGCTCGCGGAAGATGGGGCGCACGTGGTCGGCGTAGGTGACCTTCTCGGGCTTCTCTTCGGCGGCCCGCGACCGGCGCGCGATGATGGCCGTCGAGGGCAGAACAAGGGCAAGCACGACGGCGTAGCGGACCATGGCGTTCGCTTGCATGGGGATGCTCCCGGTTGGTTGGTGCGACTTAGGCGGCAAGGTTGCTCGCCGTGGCGGCGGATTCCCGAGGGGGACAGTCCCGTTTTCGCTCAGCTGCGCTTCGCGAAAGCGCGACAGTCCCCGCGCTTGGCGAAAGCGCGGCAGTGCCCGGGCGTCAGTCAATGGTTGAAGATGAACTCCCGCGAGTTGAGCAGGGCCCAGAACACGTCGTCCAACGCCTGGATCGGACTGCCCTTCTCAGGGAAGAGCTTGACCAGCTTGTCGAGTTCCTGGGGCGTCGGCTTGCGTCCCAGAGAGCGGACGTACAGGGCCTCGATTACTTCCGTTGGCTTCTTGCCCGCGTCGAGCATCTTCTTCACCGCACCGCCGGCCCGGATCTTCTGCTCGATCGTGTTGCCGTTGAGCAGGTGCAGGGCCTGAGACAGGGTCGGCTCGGTCTGCACCTCGCAGGCGCAGACCGTCTCGCGCTCCGAGCGCCCGAACGTGGTGAGGAAGTAGGTGCTCGTCGTGCCGTCGGCGATCTGCACGGCCCGCGCGCCCAGCGGCAGCCCGCGGAACTTGTCCTTGGTCTCGGTGACCTGGCTGACGCAGTCGAGGAGGATCTCCGCGCGGATGCGGCGGAGCCGGGCTCGGGCGAAGTTGCGGTCGTCCGACTCGTTGCCGGCCACCGGCCGGCTGGAGCGCTGGTATGCGTTGGAGTTGCAGATGTCGCGCACCATGCGCTTGAAGTCGTAGTTGTATGCCACCAGCTTCTGGCCCAGCGCCTCGAGCAGCTCGGGATTGCTGGGCGGGTTGCTCACGCGCACGTCGTCCACCGGATCGACGATGCCGATGCCGAAGAAGTGCTCCCAGATGCGGTTGGCGAAGTTCCTGGCGAAGTAGGGGTTCTCCGGCGAGGCGAGCCACTCGGCCAGCACCTTGCGGCGGTCCTTGCCCTGCACGTCCGGGACCTCGCCGCCGAGGAACTTGGGCTTCATCACGCGGTTGCCGACCGGGTGCCGGACCTCGCCGCCGCCGCGGTTATAGACGATGGTCTCGCGGTAGTCCTCGGCCTGCTTGCGCCCGATCTGGCTGAAGAACGAGGCGAAGCTGTAGTAGTCGTCCATGGTCCAGCGGTCGAACGGATGGTTGTGGCACTGGGCGCACTGGATGCGGAAGCCCATGAACACCTGGGCCACGTTCTCCGAGGTCTTCAGCGTGTCGCGCTCGACCTGGTAGAAGTTGGTGGCCGGCTCGCTGAAGGTGCCGCCGCTGGCGCCCAGCAGCTCGCGGGCCATCTGATCGACCGGCACGTTGTTGGAGATCTGGTCGGTCAGCCAGGTGAAGTAGAGGTAGGCCGACTTGTAGCTCACCTGGTTCGTCGAGCGGATCATCAGCAGCTCCGCCCATTTCATGGCCCAGATCTCGGCGAACTCCTTGCGCTTCAGCAGCCGGTCGATCAGCCTGGCCCGCTTCTGCGGATCCTTGTCCGAAAGGAACGCGGCGTGCTCCTCCTCGGTGGGCAGCCGGCCGACGATGTCCAGCGACACGCGGCGGAGGAACGTCTCGTCGTCGCAGAGCGGGCTGGGCACGATGCGGAGCCGGGCCAGCTTGGCCCCCACCAACTCGTCGATGTAGTTGGCCGGCTCCTCCTTTGGGGGCGAGTACTTCAATCCGGCGGGCAGGACGATGATTTGGCTGCCCACGGTCTTCGTGTCGTACCGGGCGAGGACGAACGCCTCGCCGCGGTTGGCTGCCTTGACGATGCCCGAGGGATCGATCTCCGCCGAGTTGTCGTTGTTCGAAAGGTACACCGCCCAGTCGGTCACGTCCCGCTCGGTCCCGTCGGAGTATCGGGCTCGCACAATCATCTGCTGCGTGCCGTCGGGTCCCACGATCACCGCCTGCGGAGGGAACAGCTCCACGTCCACGACCTGCGGCACCTCGCCGGCGTCGTCCGGCGCGCCTGCCTCAAGCCAGCGATAGAGCGTCTGGTAGTACTCGCTCCGGTCGTCAAAGAGCTTACCGCCGGTGTGCGGCACGCTGCCCGTCGCCTTCTGCAACAGCAGGCTTTCGCGCGGCATGGCCAGGTTGATCCGCCGGAAGCCGAGCTCGCGCGTCAGTCGGAAGTAGTCGCCGGCCGGATCGTAGCCGAACAGCGAGAGGTGGAAGCCGTCCTTGCCCCGCGCCGCGCCGTGGCATCCGCCCGCGTTGCAGCCGGCTCGCATGAAGACGGGCATCACGTCGAGGCGAAAGCTGATGGGCCGGTCGGCCGTGGCGGCGGCGACCTGGACGGCCGTGTGCGCCGTCTTGCCGTCGTAGGTGGCCGCGAGCACGGTAGCCCCGTCGGCCTTGGGATAGAGGACGCTGCCCTCCAGCCGGGCTGCCTCCGGATTCCGGAGGGCCAGGCTGGCCTGGGTCGTGACGTCCTCGGTGACGCCGTCGTCGCGCGTGGCCACGACGATGACCTGCTGCCGGGCGAGGCGCGTATTGAGCTTGATGTCCGGCGGATAGACGTCGATGCGGGCCGTGGCGGCAGCGGCCGACCCGGCGGTGACGGCCAGGCCGATCAGCGTGATCACAGCGGTTCCGGCCGGCATCCGGCGCGACGATTGGAGGATTCTCATGTCATCCCTCGTGAGTCTCTGTCGCCCCTGGCGGGGCCTTCCCTAGGCTGGCCGACTCTGTTCCAGGGGCTTACGCCCCTGGCTATGGACGATCGCCCCTGTAGGGGCTTTTCCCCCTATCCCTCTGGGAGAGGGCCGGGGTAAGGGCGTCTTGGCTACTCGTTGGCCTTCTCCCGCTCCAGCCGGAGCTGCTCCAGGCGGCTGAGGGGCTTCGCAGCGGGCTCGGGCTTGGGCTTGGCCGCGGGCTTGGGACTCGGCTCCGTCTTGGGGGCGGGCTTCTTCGGCAACGGCTTGAAGATCCGCAGCTCGCCGCTGCCGAGCATGTGGACGATCGGCTCGCCCTGGTCCGTCACCGTGGCCCGGCAGACGAGGCCCTTGTGCTGCCCCGGCGGCGACTTCTCCGTGGTCTTGATCGCGAAGGCGAGCTGCAAGGAATCCTGGGTAATCTCCTTCGTCTCGGTCGTGACCTCGTTGGGCAGGCCCAGCAGCTCGACCTTGGCGGCCCCCGGAAAGTCGCGGTTCTTCTCCACCTCGATGGCCAGCGTCGTCGCCGCGCCCTGTTCCGCGGTCACCTTGGGAAACGTGAACGTGAAGAACGGCTCGGCCACCTCCAGGTCGGCCAGTTGCGAGGCCACGGTCACGTTGCCGCCGCCGACCGCGGCCTGGCCCAACACGGCGATCTTCCAGGTGCCCGCCGCGGCGTTGCCGTTGGCCGTCAGCGGGATCTGAGCCTCGTCTTTGCCCTCGGGGATGCTCACCGTGGGCGGGGAGGACACGCCCGGCGGGTTGTACAGCATGCGGAGCGTGACCGGGGCCTTGAAGTCGCCCTGGCGCGCGACCTTGACCCTCAGCTTCATCGAGCCGCTCTTCACCAGGGGCACCTTGGGCTGGACGATCTCGAGCTTCAGGGGCACCTTCTCGGTCACAGCCGCGGCCATGCGGTCGGCCACGTAGTTCCATACCTCGCGGTTGTTCTGGCCGCGGATCAGCGACGTGCGCTGGCGGAGCGCGCCCGCGACGGTCTGCTCGCCGGCCTGGCCCCGGCCCTGGATCGAGACCAGCCTGCCGGAGAGCGGGGCGCCCTCGGGCGCCGAGAGCAGCACGGGCACCTGAGTCTGATCGGCGGGCATGGGCAGGACCTGGGCGGAAACGCCGCCGGGCAGGTCCTTCAGCTCCACGGTGACGTCGCCCCCGAAGTCCCTGCGCACGGCGCTGACCAGGAAGGCCGTGCGGTTGCCCTGGGGAACGGCCGCCACGATGTCCTCGTACTGCTGCCGCTCGGGCAGGCCGAGTTCAAGCGAAGGCCCCACGGGCGTGACCTCGATGCGATAGACGTAGTGCGGTCCGCCGGCCATGAGGTGGTCGTGGATCGCCACGACGTATTCGTCGTCCTCCGGGGCCGTGAATCGCAGCACGCTGTCGGGCGAGCCCGAGTCGTCGTTCGAGCCCACGTTGGCCCCGCCGATCCGCCGCACCGAGAGCACCGAATCGACCGGCGAGCGGAGCGCCCGGGCGTAAACCTTCACGTCGAAGGCCTGGCCCTTCTTCGCGGCGAGCTTGAAGCAATCGACGTCGCCCGGCTCCTGCAAGATGCCGTTCAGCGCCGCCGGGGCCTGGCCCGAGTTGGCGCTGGCGCGATCGTTGTTCGGCTCGTTCTCCAGGACGTTGGGCAGATCGACCACGCGCACGGTGTTGGGCGATGGGGCAATCCCCCGCGGGTCCCTGGCGAACAGGCCGCAGTCGGGGTCCTCTTCGACGGGGAGCTTGACCGTCTCGGTCGCCTCGCCCGCTGCATCGCCGAGCCAGCGGACCTGGAGCGTCTCGCCGGGTCTTCCTCCCGGCGGATACACGGCCAACGGGCGCGGGAAGCGTCCCACGTGGAGCCGGTAGCGGCACTGGCCCGACCCGCCGAACGCGCTCTCGCGGACCTGGATCACGTAGGCCCCGTCCTCGGGAACGATCGTGGAAACGGCCGCGTCCTGGCGCACCAGCGGCGTATCGTCCGAGGCGGCGAGCACGAAGCGATCCTTGTCCAAAATCGCCAGGTAGGGGTCGAAGAAGGTATCGCCCAACCGCAGCCCCTCGATCTCGGCCGACAGCCGCTCGCCCTTCCTGGCCTGCACGAGGAAGTAGTCCACGTCCTCGTTCTCGACCACGCCGTGGACCGTGACGTCCAGGTCGATGCTCTGCGGGCTTTCCAGCTCGTTGTTCGGCTCGGCCTCGGTAATCTCCTTGAGGGCCCCGACGCTCAACGTGCGTAGGTCGGAGATGCCCGAGGCGGTGCGCACGCGCAGGGCGTGCAGGCCAAGAGCACAATCGGGGGCGATGGCCAGCTTCGCCTTGACGGCATTGGCGTTCTTCTCGATCGGCTCCAGGCCGAGCACCTTGATGCCCGGCTCGTAGAGCAGGATCTCCTGGGCGTCGGCGAGGCGCTGCCCCCGCAGCGTGACGTCCACTTCCGTGCCGCGCTGCGCGCCGGGCGGCGAGATCGAGGTGAGCCGCGGATCGGCGGCCCGCACCGCAGCGGCGGTGAGGAACGAAACGGTCAGCAGAAGGACTCGCAGGCGCAGACTTCCGAAGTCTCGCAAGCTTCGGAAGTCCTGTCGTCGGGTGCCATTCAGACTTTCCAAGTCTCGAGGACTTCGGGAGTCTTGGTATGAAGCACGGGTGGACAAGCCACCGGTGGCGCCCTGCGCATGGCTGTGGACTAGCGTCATCGTCAAGCTCCTCCCTTGAACAGCCGAATCGTGCCATGAGACTTCCGAAGTCTTCAAGACTTCGGAAGTCTGTTTGGGCTGCCGTTTAGGCGATCAGCGCCGGCACGGCGTCGCCGTCGCGGATGATGTTGATCGGGCGGTTGCCGGCGGCCAGCAATCGCTTGGAGTAGTCGATGCCCAGCATCTGATACACGGTGGCGAACAGGTCGGGCGGGCCGATGGCGCTGGAGTCAGGCTCGGAGGCCGTGGCGTTCGACGTGCCGTGGATGTAGCCCTGCTTGAATCCGCCGCCCGCCACAACCACGCTGAACACCTTGGGCCAGTGGTCGCGGCCCGCGTCCTTGTTGATCTTGGGCGTGCGTCCGAACTCGCTGGAGAGCATGACGATGGTCTCGTCCAACAGGCCCGTTCGGTCCAGATCGCGGATCAGCGCGGCGAAAGCCCGGTCCAGGGCCGGCATCTGCCGTTTGAAACCGCCCGAGATGTCGCGGTGGTGGTCCCAGCCGCCGTACGTCACGGAGACGACGCGCACGCCGGCGGCGATCAGGCGGCGGGCCATGAGCAGGCGCTGGCCGGCCTGGTTCTCTCCGTACGCCTTGCGCACCGCGTCCGGCTCGGCGTCCAGGTTGAACGCCTCGCGGGCCTCGGGCGAGCTGATCATGCCGTAAGCGCGGTTGTAGAACGAGTCCATGGCGTCGAGCTCGTCCGAAGCCTCCTTGGCCGCGAAGTGCGCGTTGACCGCGTCCAAGGCCGAGCGCCGCCGCGTGAATCGGGCCTCGTCCACGCCGCCGGGCAGGCTCAGGTCGCGCACGCGAAAACCCCGGCTGGCCGGATCGGATCCCAGGCTGAAGGGGCCGTACGAAGAGCTCAGGTAGCCGGGCCCGGCGTACTGGTTCGGCTGGTTGGGAATGCACACGTACGGCGGCAGGTTCTCGCGCGGTCCCAGCTCGTGACTGACCACGCTGCCCATGCTCGCATAGACGATGGCGGGACTGGGGCGATAGCCGGTGAACATGTTGTGCGTGCCGCGCTCGTGCGCCGCCTCGCCGTGCGTCATCGACCGGACCACCGTCAGCTTGTCGGCCACCTTGGCGATCTCGGGGACGTTCTCGCAGAAGGCCTCCCCCGGGATGGCGGTCTTCGTGGTGCCGAACGGACCGCGGTACTCCAGCGGGGCGAACGGCTTGGGGTCGAACGACTCCTGGTGCGCCATCCCCCCCGGCAGGAAAATGTGCAGGACACTTTTTGCTCTCGGAGCCGGACCCGCGCCGGGCTCAGCCGCCAGCGCGGTCTCGGCCTTGAGCAGATCGGCCAGCGTGAAGCCGAGAAAACCCAGCGCGCCGACCGCAAGGAAGTCGCGGCGAGACGGGTTGGACAACGGGTTGCCCAGGCATCTGCATTCGTTCATGGACCACCACCCTCCTTAGAGCGGAGCTAGTTTGGGGATCGGGGCTCGGCTCGCGCGCGATCCAATGGTGCTGCAGCGCGAAAGCCTGCTCGTCGCCCGATCCTTCGGGGTTGCCGCGGGGATAGAGCACCGTGCGCCAAAGCTCGCGCCGAGCTCCGCGACCTGCGCCGTCGAAACGCGATCGGGCCGTGAGGTTGGACCGCGACTGGTCGAAAGCCGCTTCAGGTCGCCCTCGGCAGGCGTGAACTCGGCGTGAGCTTGTATTGCGGGCTCGGGAAGGACAGTGGAAATACCCGGTGCGCCTCGGCGAGCTTCCCGAGAATGCCGTTGCAGGTGTGTTGTGGCAGGCGGATCGATCCGGAGGACCGAACCGCGAAATTGTAGGCAAGCACTTTCCACAGGCAATGGTGGCAATAATCGCAGGAGGGAAAAGCGCGCCGTTCTGCGGGTTTGGCGCCTATGCCAGGGACGCCGAGGCGCGCCGTCCTACGACGCGTGGCGGCTGCGCTGGCATCGCGGGCAGAAGAACGTGGAGCGCTGGGCCTGAACGATCCGGACGATTTTTGCCCGGCCGCACGTGCCACAGACTTCCCCCTCGCGCTGATACACCCGAAAGCAGCGCTGAAACCCGCCGGTCTGGTCGCGCGGGCTGCGGTAGGTGCCGTCGGAGAGCGTGGAGCCCTGCGCGGCGATCGCCTCGCGGAGAACTTCGACCATCGCCTGCTGGAGGCGGCCGAAATGCGACGCACGAAGGGTGAAACACGGGGCGGCTGGGTGCAGACCGATCCTGTGGAGAATCTCCGCGGCGTAGATGTTGCCGATTCCGGCCACGACACTTTGGTCGAGCAGGGCCACTTTGATCGCGCGCCGGCTCGGCGCCAGACCGGCGCGAAGCTCCGCGCCGGTGATCGTGAGGGCATCCGGCCCAATTCGTCTCGGGCCGAGGTCCTCTTCGAACTGCCACGGCGACATCAGGCGCACAGTCCCCAGCCCCCGCTGGTCCCAGAAGACGATGCCGGGCGACGGGGCGTCGTCGAGATCGAGAAGCAGGCGAACGTAGGTCGGGATCGACGGCTGGGCAAGATGGACGCGCCCGGTCATGCGCGGCTCGATCACGAGCCGGTCGTCGCCTTCCAGGCGGATTGCCAGCCGCTTGCCCACGCGCTCCAATGCCGCGATTCTCCTTCCCACAAGGGCGCGGCGCAGCCGGTCGGGCCGAGGGCGGATGTCGATGGGCCGCAGATGCGAGCGCGGCGTCCTCAGGCGGCGAATCGTGGCGCCCACGACGGGCTCCAGCCCGCGGCGCATGGTCTCGACTTCGGGCAGCTCAGGCATCCGGACTCACTTTGAGGATCACCACGGTCACGTCGTCGCGGAGCGGCCGGCCGTCCACGAAGCCTTCGATGGCCGCGAACAACTGCTTGACGATCTCGTGGGACGGCATGGCCGCGCTGCGCCGGACCACCTCCAGGGCCCGCTGCGCCCCGAATCGCGTCTGGTCGGCGGCCTCGGCCTCGGTCACCCCGTCGGTGAACAGGGCCAGGATCTGGCCGGGGCCGAGCCGAATCTCCTCGGCGCAGGGGACGACGAGGTGGGGGTCGATTCCGAGCGGCGGGCTGGTGCTTTCCAGCGGACGGAAGTCGCCGGCCGGATCGAGCAGGTAGCCGCGCTGCCCGGCCGCCGCGTAGACCAGCGAGCGGGCCGGCGGATCGAGCCGCGCCAGCGTGAGCGTGACGAAGTGGAAATCGCTCGTGTCGTCGGCCAGGGTGCGATTGGTGTGGGTGAGGATCTCGCCCACGTCGTCGTAGGTCTGCGCGAGCGTGCGGAGGCAGGCGCGGGTTTCGGCCATCAGCAGGGCGGGGCCCACCCCGTGGCTGCTGACGTCGCCCAGCACGATCCCCAGGCTGCCGCCGCGCATGGGGAAGTAGTCGAAGTAATCCCCCGCCGTGGCCCGCGCGGGGCGCAGGGCCCCGGCCAGGTCGTAGCCCGGCAGGTTCGGAGCGGCGGTGGGAAACAGCCGCTGCTGGATCTCCTGGGCGGCGCGGAACTCCTGGGTGTTGGCCTCCAGCTCGCGCTCCGCGCGGTGGCGCCGGTTGCGCTCGATGGCATAGCGGATCGAGCGTACAAGCAGGTTGTCGTTCACCTGGCCCTTGACGAGGTAGTCCTCGGCCCCGGCCTGGGCGCAGGTGATGGCCGTGCTCTCGTCGTCCAGCCCGGTGAGCACGACGATGGGAATGCCGCCGCAGCGCGCCTGCATGACCAGGAAGGTCTCCAGCCCGCGGCTGTCGGGCAGGTTCAGGTCGAGGAGGATCACGTCCACGCCCCCCCGGGCGCAGCGCCGCAGGGCGTCGGAGAGCAGCTCGACGTGGATCAGATCGTACGGTCCGTCCCAGCGGTCGCCGAGCAGGTTGCGCATGATCCACACGTCGTCGGCATCGTCTTCGACGAGCAGGATCTTCGGACGCTCCGGGCCGCTCATCATCTTGCGTTGGGAAGGCGGACGAGTTGAAACCAGTAGCGCCACAGCCCGGCGACCAGGTCGAGCCAGTCGCGGTAGGTCGAGGGTTTGGGCACGAACGAGGCGGCCCCGTGCCGGTAGCAGAATCCTACGTCGTCCTCGGCCGACGAGGTGGTCAGGACCACGACGGGAATCGCGCACAGCCGAGGATCGGCCTTCATTTCGCGCAACGCCTCGCGCCCGTCCTTCAGCGGCATGCTCAGGTCGAGCAGGATCAGGTCCGGCGCGGCGGCCTCACGGTAGCCTTCCTGGCGGCGGAGGTACTCCAGCAGCGCTTCGCCGTGGGGCACGCAGGTCAGCGCGCAGGGCAGGCCTTGCTCGGCCACGGCGTCGCGGACCAGGAGGCAGTCCTCCGTGTCGTCGTCGGCCATGAGGATCAGGAAGGTCCGCTCCGCGCCGGCCATGGCCTAGTCCTTCCTGTCCTTCGCGGCCCGGTGGAAGACCGGAAGCGTGACGAGGAACCGGGCGCCGCTGTCCGGCTTGCTCTGGGCGGAGATCGTGCCGCCGTGGCGCTCGGCGATCTTGCGGCAGATGGCCAGGCCCACGCCGGCCCCCTCGTACGCGTCGCGCGAATGCAGGCGCTGGAAGACCTTGAACAGCCGGTCGAGGTACTTCTCGTCGAAGCCGATCCCGTTGTCCGCGACCACGATCTGGCACTTCTCGTCGGCGGCGCGTGCGCCGGACCGCTCGTGCCGACCCTTGACGAAGCGGCCGGACACCTGCACCAGGGGCGGCTCGTCGGGCCGGTGGAACTTCAGCGCGTTGGCGATCAGATTCTGCAGCAACTGCCGCATCTGGAGCGGGTCGGCCCGGATCGTGGGCAGGTGCCCGACTTCGACTCGTCCCTCCACGCGTTCGATCTGGGCCTCCAGGTCGCGAGCCACTTCGCCCGCCACCTGCGCCAGATCGACGGGCACGAACTCCTGCCCCTGGGTCGTCACGCGCGACAGGCTCAACAGGCCGTGGATCAGGCCCTGCATGCGCTCGGCGGCGTCCAGCATGCGGGCCAGGCACTCGCGCCCCATGTCGTCCAGCGCCTCGGAGCACTTCACCTGCAGGCGGTCGCCGAAGGTGCGGATCTTGCGCAAGGGCTCCTGCAGATCGTGCGAGGCCACATAGGCGAACTGCTCGAGCTCCGCGTTGGAGCGCTCCAGCTCGGCCGCGTAACGGGCCTGCTCCTCCTCGGCCCGCTTGCGCTCGCTGATGTCGCGCACGAAGAAGGTCATCACCGGGGCGTCCTCCTCCTGGCTGATGGTCATGGCCATCTCGGCGGGGAAGGTCTCGCCGCTCGCCCGAACCGCCGACACCTCGACGCGCCGACCCAACAGCGACCCCTCTCCGGCCTCCAGATACCGCTCGATGCGATTCTGCTCGCCCGCGCTGGCCACCGCCGGGAACAGGACCTCCGAGGGGCGCGTGCCAAGGACCTTCTCGCGGGGATACCCGAACACGACCTCCGCGGCGTGATTGAACTCGGTGATCACACCGCGCGCGTCGATGGTGATGATCGGGTCGAGGGAGGTCTCGAGAATCGCGTGCTTGCGGGCCTTGCTCTCGGCCAGGGCTCGCTCCAGCCGGCTCGTCTCGCCCGGCCGGCGATGCACGATCGCCAGGCAGGCGGCGCGCTCGGCGTGCTGAGGCCGGACCAGGAACATCTCGGTGGCGAACTCGGTCTCCTGGCCCGTCTCGGCGTGGCGCAGATCGCTGCGCCCGTCCCACTGCCCGGAATGCTTCACCGCCGGGACGGCCACGTCGCGGAGCTCGGCCCAAGACTCCTCGGAGTAAAGGTCGTGAAGTCGCACGTCGGCCAGCGGCTGGCGGTCGCTTAGCCCGAAGGCCTGCCGGGCGGCGTGGTTGAGGTAGAACGGCCGCCCGTGCATGTCGGCCAAACAGACCGCGTCGTCCTCGCGCTCCACGACGGCGGCGAATCCCTGATGGGCCGCCTCGGCCTGATCCGGGGGGGTCGCGGCGACCTCCACCGCGCAGCGGCGAAGCAGGTCGATTCCGTCGCACAGATCGGTCAGGGCGGCCGCCAGGGGACGTTTCTTGTCCAGCTCGCGAATCACCTGCGCCCGACAGACCGACTCCAGGCCCTGAAGCCCGGCAAGCACCTTGCCCAGCGACAAGCGCGCGCCACCCCCTGGATCGAGCAGGGTCCGAGCCCATGCCCACGCAGGGGCTTGGTCCTGATCGGCGATGAGCGTGCGCAGCGCGCCGAGCACCGCCTGGCATCCGTGTTGCGCGGTCCTGCCGAGGGCGTGACCGTCGCTGGCATCCAACTGCCGATGGCAGGCGTCGAGGATGGCGTCGCGGTGCGCGTCGAGGATTTCGACCAGCGGGCTCATGGGGGCGCGCTCCAGGAGGAGAAGACGGGCTCGAGGAGAGGCCGGCCGGAAGATCGCCTCCGCGCCGCGCCCGAGAGGCCGCACTCCACCCCCATTATCGCAGCTAACCCAAAGCAGTCAATAAGCTTAGGCGAATGTTAGCAGAACGTTTTGAGTCCGTCGGAGCCGAGCCGAGTGTGGCCGGGTTCGAGGGCGGCGCCCGCGTGCGGCTTGGGGTCGTTCGTGGACGCTCCCGTTCCGTGGGCGTGAGCCGCGCAAGCGGCGGCCGCAGGACCCCTTGGGGGCATCCTACGGGGCCGCCTTTGCGTCGCCCGTGCTGGTGACCTCGAACCAGTCCAGGGTCTCCTCGTGCCCGGCGTAGCGGTAATACACTTCGAGCGTGAGCACGGCCAGCGCCGTGGAGTAGATCCGGCCCCCTTTCTCTCCCCACAGCGAGGTCGGGTCCCAACTGCCCCGCGTGCAGCCGTCGATCCGCTGGAGCCGGAGCACCAGGTCGCGGACCACGGCGTTCCAGCGGGCCCAGTTGCGTCCGCCGGCCTGGTACATGGCCAGCGTGCCGTTGTACCACAGGTAAAAGTCCTTCTCGCGGGGGCCGAGGTCGCGGCCGCGCCACGACTGCTCGGCGTAGTCGGCCAGGTAGCCGGCCGCCTCGCGCACGAACTCAGAGTCGGGCTCGTCGAACATGAACTGGCGGACGAGCATGCCGATGGCGGTGGTGGCCTCGGTCTGGAACTCAGGCGGGCGCGGGCGGGGCGGGCGCAGATACCACGTGCGCCCCCGGTCGTCCATCTCCAGGTGCCGGAAGAACGAGGACGTCTTGGCCACGCACGACTCGATGGGCAGGATCGCCGCCTCGCGCGCGCTCTTCAGGGCCAGCACCTGCCAGCCGGAGACCGACGAGTCGCCGGGCAGCCCCGGATCGTCCGAGTACCGCCATCCGCCGTCGGCGTGCTGCTGGCCCTCGATGAACCGCACCGCCCGGGTCGCCGCGCGCACGTAACGCGCGTCCACGCCCCGGCGCGCGTCGTTGGCCACGGCGCACGCCTCGGCCAGGGCGAAGGCGGCGATGCCGTGGTCGTACATGTAGTAGCGGTGGTAGAGCGAATGCATCTCCTTGGGGCGATCGCTGACCAGGGCCCCGTCGGGCCGCTGATGCTCGACCATCCAGTCCAGGCCGCGGCGGACCAGCTCGGAGTACTTCCGCCCGTTGAAGTGGTAGTGCCCCCCGGCCTGAAAGGCGAGCAGAGCCAGGCCCGTCTGCGCCATCTCGAAGTTGTCGCCCGGCCCCGTGCACGGGGCGGCGTCCTTCTCGCACCGCGCGCGGGGCCCGTCCCCCAGGGAGTAGTCGCCCCAGGAGCCGTCGGCGGCCTGGTGCCGGGCGAGCCAGGCCAGCCCGGCCGCTACCGCGTCCTCGCTGCGCAGGCTGCCCCCGTAATGGCCGATCCACCGGCTGCGGTCCTCGCGCGTGCGCTTGGCGTACAGGCCCAGGGCCTCGACCCGCGTGCCCTCGAACGAGTCCACGCGCTGCACCTCGGCGCCGGCGCGCGTGACCTCGATGCGGCACACGTTCCACGTGTTGCCGGGCCGGTCGTGCCCCGCGCGGAAGCGGTGGGCCTGGCCCGCCTGGCGGACCACGACCTCCGCCCCGGAGCGGCTCAAGGCCGTGTCCTGCGGCTTGTCGCGATGCGTGTAGTCGTGGACGAAGTAGTGGTAGGTGCCCGGCAGCACGCCCAGCACGGTGATCGTCTCGGGACCGCCCCGCGACGCCTCGTCCGCGTCGAGGCGCACGAACTCCCGGCTCCGCAGATCGCCCATCTGATGGTAATACACGTGAAACTGCTCGCCGTCGGGAAGGGGCCCTCTCAGGTGGGCGTCGAGGTCCAGCGACGGGTCGCTCCACGTCAGCTCGATACGGATCCGGCCCGCCTTCATCCCGCGGCTGAGCAGCACCTTGACCACGCAGCGGCCGCCCGGCTCGAGCGACCGCTCGAGCTGCTCGGTGCTGAAGTCCGGCGCCGCGATCTCCAGGGGGACGGGCCCGGTCGGGGCCCCGCGGATCTCGAAACGGCCGCGGGCATCCGTCTTCGTCGTCAGCCGGGTGCCGACGACCCTCACCTCGGCGCCGACGACCGGCTCGCCGTCCGCCGCGTCGCGCACCAGCCCCTCGATCCGGCCGTCGCCCAGCGGCGGCATCTCCTCCGCGGGCGGCACTTCGAGATCGACGTGCCGCAGCGACAGGCCTCGGCGATGCGTCACGCGGAGCGCGTCGCCTGGACGCATCGCGCCTGCACGCCAGAGGAACCGCTGCGCGGTGCCGACCTGATCGGCCGTGACGTGATCCAGCAGCTCGGTGCGCGGCTCGGTGTCGCCGCGCAGGAAGCCTACGCGGCCCCGGCTGGCCGGCTGGTAGACGAGCACGAGTCGGTCGGGATCGCTCTGGTCGCGCACGAGCTTCGTCTCGCCCGGCTCCAGCGCCGCGTAGCGAAAGACCGACCGCAGGTGGTAGCCTGCGCCGAAGACCAGCGCGATTACCAGCGCGGCGACGGCCCCGTTTCCCAGCACCAGTCCCTGCCGACGCCGCGCACGCACGCGGCGCTGGAGGCCTTCGAGCTGGAGCTTCAAGTCGAGGTCGATCGGCTCGCCCGCCAACGTTTCGAACCCGGGCGGCGGAGCACCGGCGGCAGGCGGGCCCTGCGGGGGTGGGGGCGGCGGGGCGAGCCGCTGGGCCTGAGCGGAACTAGGCCCGGCCGGCGCCGCAGCCTGGTCCGCTGGCGGCGGTGGCGCCGCGGAGTCGGCCGGGCCAGGCGGCTGCGAGTCAATCGGAACCTGGGGCGTCTGCGGCAAAGCGGGTGGAGGTCCCGTCGCCACAGAGGGAGACGGCGGCATACTGGACGGGGGCGAAGCCGGGCTGTCCGCGACGGCCTGGGGGTCGAGCGGCCTGCCGCAGTCGGAATGCGTGCAGATGCTGGCCCAGTTCGGGATCTCCCGGCGGCACCACGGGCAGGGCTTCACGCGCTATCTCCCAATCGCTGCCAGAGCTCCGAAGTCTTGGAGACATCGGAAGTCTATCGCATTCGCGCGGCAGGCTCCGTCCGATCAGTCCTCCAACAAGCGGGCCTCGCCCAGCGCCGCCCCGAAGTTCTCGATCTCGTCAAATCGCCCGGTCTGGCCCAACAGGGGCGCATAGTCCGACTCGAACTGCCGACGGGAGAACACGTGCAACAGGACCCGCTGTTCGGCCAGGCGCCGCGCGAGGTCGGCCGCCGAGGCCCCGGATCGCGTCGGCTCGTGGAACTGGGCGTCGGTGACGAGGTAGAACCTCCTGGCGGCCCCGGGATCGAACGGCAGGGACAGCGCCTCCTCGACCGCGTCCAGGGCGGACTCGGGGAGGTCGCCGCCGTCGAAACGCTCGACGCCTTCCACCGAGTTCCGAAACCGCGCGGCGTTGCCGGTCAACGGGTGGACGTCGAGCCAGGCCCCCCCGTCGCGGTCGCCGAAGCCGACCAGCGCGAAGCGATGCTCCAGGTCGCGCCGGGCGAGTTCCTCGGAAAACGCCACGCACTTGTCGCGCAGCTCGGCGATCAGCCGGCCCATGGAGCCGGTCGTGTCGATCAGCACCGCGATGTCGGCGCGCCGGCTGGTGGGAAATCGCTCCACGGCCGTCGCGCCCCACAGACCGGATCGATAGTGCAAAGCAACGACGATGTCGTGGCCCGGCTCGTACGGCCACGCCCAGTAGCGGCGGAACTCGCCCGGCTCGGCGAACGTATCGAGAATCTCCGCATGGGTGCTCCCCGAGGTCCGCACGGCGTGGACCTTGCCCGGCTTCACCACGCGGAAGGCGACCTCGATCCGCCCCTGGTTGGCCGGATGGCGCGCGATCCGCACGTCCTCGAGTACCGCGTAGGACCCGACCGCGGCGCGGTAGATGGCCCAGGCGACCACCGCCAGCACGAGGGCCGCGCCCGCCGCGGCCCAGGCGAGCCGGCGGTTGCGCGACGTCAACCGGCCGGCTTCCGACTCCAGGGCGGCGATCCACGCCTGGACCTCGCGGCTCTCGCCCATGTCGGCCTGGGGCGGTCCCGGGGGAGGCGGGACGCCGCCGGGCGTGCTGGCGACAGGCGGTGGTTCTGCGCGGGATGGGAAGCTCATCTTCCTGCCGAGGTGCGACGCGCCCGAATGGCCGACACCTCCATTGTGTGCTCCCCGCGCAGCGG
Organism: uncultured Pirellulales bacterium; assembly: GCA_964434165.1. Lineage (GTDB taxonomy): Bacteria > Planctomycetota > Planctomycetia > Pirellulales > Thermoguttaceae > CAYSUS01. Next base: position 40,307 of record CAYSUS010000030.1, on the reverse strand, counting down.
CGACAAGCGACCCGGCAGCCGACTCCTTGGAAGCGCCGCGATCGAGCGACTCAGCAAGAGGACCGCGCGCCGCCTGGCGACCCGTTCCCCGACGGTCGCGGTTCTGGTTTGCGCGCCTGCTAGGGCTCGCGCCTGGCCACGCTGGCGGCCCCGCCGCGCAGGGCCTCCAGCCGGGCGATGGCCTCATCCTTCAGTGTCCCCGAGTCGCGCCGCGCGACCATCTGGTAGTAGATCTTCGCGACGTTGGCCTTGCCCTCGGCCTCGGCCTTCCGGCCGCGCTCAAAGAAGTTCTGGGCTTCGGTGGCCCGGGTCTGGGCGGCTGCGGCCTGCCTGCGGCGGATCTCCTCCACACTGGCCACGGCCTGACCGCTCGTGGACTCCTCGCCCGCCGCCAGGCGCTGGGCCCAAGGGTCGGGCTGCCGCGGCGACGCCAGGGCGCTGCGATAGGGCGTCGGCTGGGCAAGCAGGGCCTCGTCCATGGCCTGGTGGTCGTGAATCCAGACCGAGACGCTCATGCCCGAGGCCCCACGCGAGGAGCCTCGCGATCGATTGCCGAACGGCAACAGCGGCGCCCCGAACTGGCGCATGCCGCCGCTTGCCCGATTCACGCCGCCGAGGTACGCGCCGCCGCGGTCGGGGACCGAGACCGTGGTCGCCACGCCGAAGTAGGAGAACGTCGGCAACTGGACCGAGGTGGCCGCCTGCTGCGCGCGAGCCTCGATCCCGATAAATCCCAGACCGACCATCACGGCCGCTGCGATAAGCCGCTGCATGGATCACCCCACTTCCTTCCGTGGCTCAATGGCAAATACCTGGACCCCACGTCGACGCGGTAAGGCCGTTCGTTTTCTCCCCTTGCGGATCGGCATGCCCACGCTTCGCGAGGGCACGCCGCGCTTCGTCAACACGCCACGAATCAACCGGGCATGTGTCGAGGTCAGTAGATCCCCTTGTACTGCTCCCGCTCGTTGCGATCCCAGAACATGCGGGGGCCGACGACGAAATCCACCATCCGCTCCCGCTTCCACGGGAAGAGGCTGCGGATCTCATCGTTCTTGGTCTCATACTGGATCAGCCACACCTCGCCGACCGACTCGTCGCTGGGGCGCGCGGCCACGACGACCGAACCGGCCGGGGCGAACGAGAGGAGCCCGTTGCGGTAGATCCGCTTGCCCGCCGGCAGCGTGAGCTTCTTCATTAGCTCCTCGCCCTCGAACACGTGGATGACGTTGGGCGGCTGGGTGGCAGCCCACATCAAGGTGGCCGTGTCGGCCGCGACGCCGCCGTTCTCAGGAAGCAGCGGCGGCTGGTTGGCCGAGTGGTCGTCGCCGGCGAAGCGGTAGATCCCCTTGTTGCCGTTGGTGCCGAAGACCACGTGCTTGTCGCGCGTGACGGCCACGGACATGTCCTGGGCGTCCCACTTCTGCCCCTCGAAGCGGCGGTACTCCTTGGGCTTCACGCCCGCGGTGCTGCCCACGAACAGCGCGTCGGCGATGTTGTCGGCCGTGACCATCGAGTCCGACTCGGCGCCGAGTCCCACGTCCACCGGATGGATCATGGTCTCGTCCTTCTCGAGGATCGTGGTGACCTTGGCCGTGTCGTCGATGCGGAGGAGCTTGCCGCCGTCGCGCGGGATGGCGCAGACCAGCCCGTTGGTGCGATGCAGGGCCAGGCCGGTCGCCGTGAAGGGCAAATTCACGATGCCCAGCACGCGGCCGTGCTCATCGACCTGATAGACCTTGCCGGGGCCTTCGTCGTCGCCGCAGGAGATGTACAGCACGAAGGCCGGCACGGCGATGTTGGGCTTATCGATGACGGGCTTGACGTAGTCGCCGCCTCCGCCGGGACCGCCCGGCCCGTAGGGCCCGACGTAGCCCGGCTGGCCGGGGCGGCCCGGTCCGCCCGGTCCGCGGCCTCCAGGCCCGGGACCGCGCCCGGGCCCGCCGGGCCCGGGTCCGCGCCCGGGCCCCATGCCCAGCTCGTACACGCGCCGCTTGTCGTGCTGCTCCCAAGGCATAGGCGGCCCGAGCACGAAGTCGTGGACGCGATCGCCGGTCCAGACGAACAGATCGCGGGTGTTGCCGTCCTCGGGCTCGAACTCCACCAGCAGCGGCCCGCCGGCCCGGCCCGAGCGCGTGGCCACGACCACGCGGCCCGCCTCGGCAAAGGCGAGCATGCCGGAGCCGTACACGGCCTTGTTGTTGGGAAGGTCGAACCGTTTGACGATCTCCTCGCCCTCGAAGATGAAGACCTGGTTCGAGGGCTGCGTCGCCGCCCAGCGGTTTGCCACGGGATCCGCCGCCACGCCGCCGTCGCCCGGCAGGATCGGGCTGACCATCGTGGCCAGCTTGCCCTCGGGGAAGCGGAAGATGCCCGTCTTGCCGCTCGTGCCCAGCAGGACGTCCTTGGCCGTGGTCACGGCCAGCGACATCTTGCCGACGTTCCACGTTTCGCCCTCGCTGCGACTGAACACGCGCGACTTGCGCCCGTTGGTCAGCATGACCGCGCCCGTCTCGCCGTCGGCCAGGACCATGGCGTCGGGCTGGGAGGCCACGGCGACCTCCGAGGGGTTGGGCATGCGCTTGTTCTTTTCGAAGACGGTCTCGATATTGGCCTTGCGATCGATGTACGCCACCTGGCCCTCGCCGGCGGGCATCGCCGCCACCAGGCCCTGATCGCCGTGCATGGCCAATCCGGTGGCTGTCTTGGGCAGATCGACGATGCCCAGGATCTTGCCCTTCTTGGTCAACTGATAGACCTTGCCCGGTCCGTCGCCCGCGCCCGTGGAAAGGTAAACCACCAGTTCGTCCTGGCCCGAAGCGCCCATCCGGCGGCACTTCTGGCAGTAGGGCTCCAGCTCTCCCTGCTTGAGCATGCATCCGCAGCGATCGCACTTGCCGTCGGAGTTGGCGGCCTTCTCGGCCTCGGCCTGGGCCTGGCACTCCTTGCACACGCCTTCGGCCTCGCCGGGACCGAGGGCCTCGCCGCATTTCTCGCACTTGCCGTCGGCCTGGCCGGGCTTCTCGCCCTCGCCCTGCTGTCCTTCGCCGGCGGCCTCGGCCTTGGCCTGGCACTCCTTGCACACGCCCTCGACTTCGCCGGGACCGAGGGCCTCGCCGCACTTCTCGCACTTCCCGCTGGCCTCGCCGGGACCTTCACCTTGACCCTCGCCTTGGCCGGGTCCCTCGCCCTGGCCGGGACCTTGCCCTTCGCCGGGTCCCGCCCCATTGCCGGCACCGGCTCCTTCACCTGCCCCTGCGCCTGCGCCTTCCCCCTCCAGGGCCCAGGGACTGCCTCCGACGCCCACGCCGGCGCCTACGCCCACGCCGCCGGGACCGATGGCCACGCCGTCCGGTCCAACCACGACTCCGTCGCGGACCACCACCCCATCGCCGTCGCGCACGACCACCCCATCGCCGTCGCGCACGACCACGCCGTCCCGGTCGTCCACGACCAGGCCGCGGCGCCCGGAGAGGACCACGCCGGTGCCGCCGTCAAGATCGACGGCGCGCCCGCCGGTACGATCCACGAATAGGGACCTCGGCCCGCCCACGACCACGCGGTCGCGATCCACCACGTGCGTGCGACCGTCGCGCACGATCACCCGATCGCGCCCATCGACCACGTGGGTGCGACCGTCGCGCACCACGACGTGATCGCGGCCGATCACGCGGCGGCCGTCGCGCACCACGACGTGATCCGGGCCGCGGTCGTCGATCACCACGCGATCGGGGCCGGGATCGCGCACGATGACTCGGTCGGGACCCGGGTCGCGCACGATCACGCGCTCGGGACCCCGGCGGTCCACGACCACCCGATCCTCGACCGGTTCTTCGACGATCACCCGGTCGCGCTCGGGCACGACCACGCGGTCCGGCAAGGGATCGACCATCACGGGCCGAGGCTCCACCACGACGGGCCTCTCCGGCGCAACGGCCACGGGGGCCGAGGCGAAGAGGGGCTCGCGATGGCCAAGCCCTTCAAGATACAGCCCGTTGAGACTGGCCCAGCTACCTTCGAACACCAGGAGCGAGCGGCCCTGGTTCCAACCCCACAGGTCGCCGACCGCCTGGCCCCGCTCGTCCGTCACGCGGAACTTGTGCATCCGCGTGGCGTCGGGCGTGCCGCGGAGATCGACGCGGATGTGGAGGTACTTCTGGGGACCGGCCGACTCCGCGTCGGGGGCCGCGCCGCCCCGGGCCTGATCGAGCCGGGCCACACTGCCCACGTGCCACGGCGCCGCATCCGACACCACCGGGTCCGGAAAGGCCGGAGCCTGCGCTACGACCCCAAGCAGACCAAGCCCCAGTGCGAGGAAAATGCCTCTTCTCATCGCGCCACTCCCTTCATGCTGCCGAATTCAGAGACGGACAGGCTACCAAGACATCGGCGTTCCTCGGCCGGGCAACGCGTCGCCCAGTCGCGGAAGCAGTCCGCGCAAGTCGCCTTTCGTGGACAAGACGCGGGAAGGGGACGCTGCGCGACGATCGGCCGGCAAAAAGGCGCACCCGGCGCGCACCATCCCGATCTTTAGCGCCCCGATTCTATCAGAATCGGGGCCGAAGTGCAAAAACATATCGCCCCGCGGCTTGCAGCAGGAACCCCCCTCCATGGGATGGTGCAATTGCCAAAGCCCCGGCTTTGTCGCGCGGTGCCCACCATCTATCATCTATATGTGCCATCGCCCGATTCGCCGCCCCCAAGTCAGTCAATTCCGCTGAGGAGCCCGCCAGGATGACGAACGCCGTGCCTCGCGATCAGCAGGTCCAGGACTTCCGCCGGCAGTTCGACGCCCTGCGCAAGGAAGTCGGCCGCTTCGTGGTGGGGCAGGAGGAGGCCATCGAGGGGCTGCTGACCGCCCTGATCCTGGGCGGCCACGTGCTGCTGGATGGGCTTCCCGGGCTCGGCAAAACCCTGCTGGTGCGGGCGCTGGCCGGGTCGCTGGACGCGTCGTTCCAGCGGATCCAGTGCACGCCCGACCTTATGCCCGCCGACGTAATCGGCACCTACGTGGTCATGGAGACGCCGCAGGGTCGGCGGACGTTCGAGTTCCAGAAGGGGCCGCTGTTCGCCCACCTCGTCCTGGCCGACCACGTCAACCGCGCCACGCCCAAGACCCAGTCGGCCCTCTTGGAAGCCATGGACGAGGCCACGATCACGGTGGCGACCGAGAGCTTCAGGCTGCCCGAGCCGCACGTGATCGTGGCCACGCAGAACCCGCTGGAATCGGAGGGGAGCTATCCGCTGCCCGAGGCCCAAATCGACCGGTTCTTGCTGAAGCTCGCGATGACCCGGCCCCGTGTGTTGGAGATGGAGGAGATCCTCGATCGGACGACGGGGCCCGAGTCGATCCAGCCCCGCGCCGTCTTGAGCGGAGAGCAGGTGCTGGAGCTGCGTCGGGTAGCCCGGTCCGTGGCCGTCTCGCCGGGAGTTCGCCGCTGGGCGATCGAGCTGGTGGCGGCCACGCACCCCGATCATCCCTCGGCGCCGGAGGCCGTGCGGCGTTTCGTGCGCCACGGCTGCGGTCCCCGCGCAGCCCAGGCCATGGTGCTGGGCTCGAAGGTGCGGGCCCTCCTGGCCGGGCGCGGCGAAGTGCAGCCCGACGACATGCGGGCGATCGCGCCCGCGGCGCTACGCCACCGCCTGCTCCTCAACTTCCGCGGCCAGGCCGAAGGCGTGGACTGCGAGCAACTGATCGCCGCGCTGATGGAGGCGGTGCGCCCGGGCGGGACCTCCTGAGTCGCGGCGATCGAAACCGAACAGCCGACGAGGCAGCATGTTGCCGGACTTGCTCAGCCCGCAGTTCGCAGACGCGCTTGAGCGGCTTGCCCGCTGCGCGGAAAGGATGCCCGGCGGCGGGCTGCTGGGGGACGTGCTGACGGGCTCGCCGGGTAGCGGTCCGGAGTGGCGGGGCCATCGCGACTACAGTCCGGGCGACGACTTCCACGCCATCGACTGGCGGCTCTGCGCTCGGACCGACGAGCTGCTGACCCGCGTGTTTGACGATCGGCCGGACCCGAGGGTGGACGTGCTCGTGGACGTCTCGCCGAGCATGGGACTGGGTCGGCCGGCGAAGCTCGACCTTGCCGTGCGGGCCGCGGCCGCGCTGGCGCGCGTGTCGGCCAGCCGGCTGGCCAGAGTCGGCGTCACGACCTTCTCGGATCGGTTGCTGGACAGCTCTGCGCAGATCCGCGGGAGCGGGCAATTCGGCCGGGTCGCCCGATTTCTGGCGGCCGTCAGACCGGCGGAGCGGCATCGCCCGACCGACCTGATCCGGTGCGTCGAGGAGCTGGCACGCCTCCGGCGACGGCCCGGCCTCGTCGTGCTGATCAGCGACCTCTTCGATCCCGAGGGACTGGCCGCGGCGCTGGAGACGCTCGTCGGGCGCGGCGAGCAGGTCCGCGTGCTCCACGTCCTCGATCCTCGCGACGCGGAGCCGCCCTCGACCGGCGACCTGGCCTGGAGCGACGTGGAGACGGGTGCCAGCGGCGAGCTGACCGTGACGGAGCATGTCGCCAGGGCCTACCGAACCGAGTACGCCCTCTTCCTGGATCGGGGCCGGCGTGCCATGGCCGCACGCGGCGTCGCGTGGGTGGAGATTACCATGGAGCTTGCGGACCGGCCCGATGAGCTGCTTTGGGCGGCGCTGGGCGGCCGAGGACTGTCGTTTCAGCAGACTTCCGAAGTCTCCGAGACTTCGGAAGTCTGCCCTAGCAGAGAACCCCCGGCACGATGACCTTCGGCAACCCCTTAGCCCTGCTCCTGGCGCTTCTCGCCGTGCCGATCGTCGCGCTCTCCCTGCGGCCCGCGCCCGTGCTGCGATTCGAAGTGGCCACGGGCTTCCTGTGGCAGCGCGTGGCGCGGCGTTCGATGGCAGCCGGGCCGTGGCGCCGACTGCGCCGGCCTGTGGGGCTGGCCGTGCAACTGGCGGGTCTGGGGCTTCTGACGTTGGGCGCGGCCGACCCGCACGTCCCGCCACCGCGCACGGTGGTGCTCCTGGTCGATACCTCGGCCAGCATGGCAGCCACCGACGCGACGCCGAACCGGCTGGCCGGGGCCCGCCGGGCCGCACGGGAGTGGATCGCAAGCATGCGCCCGGCCGAGCGCATGGCGATCGTGCGCGCCGGTGCGGCCGTTGGCGTGGCATGTCCGTTGACCGGCGACCAGGCGAGGCTGTGTGAGGCCCTGGAGAGCTTGGCCCAGCCCGCAGGGCCCACGCGGATCGAGGACGGACTGGCCGCCGCGCGACGTCTGCTGGCCGACCGGTCTGCCGGCCGGATCATCGTCTTCACCGATGCACCGCAAGGGGTAGCCGGCGACGCCGAGCACGAGCCCCAGGTGGAGATTGCTCCGGTCGGCACGTCGGCCGACAACCTGGCGATTACCGGGCTCTCCGCGCGCCGGCTGCCCCTCGACTCCGGCCGGGCCGCGGTATGGGTCGAGGTCCGCAGTTGCGCGGCGGACACGCAGGAGGCTCGCCTGCATCTTGGCGTGGACGGCAAGACCGCAGAGACATGGGAGGTCCGGCCCGCGCCAGGAGAACGCTGGTCGCGGGTGTTCGAGCTGGAAGTGCAGGGCGAGGCGACCGTCTCCTGCCGGCTCGATCGCGACGACGCCCTGGCGGAAGACAACGCCGCCCAGGTGACGCTCCCCGAGCCCGGGCGATCGAGCTCGCCGGACCTCGCGCAGGGTGTGGTCAAGATGCACCGGGCCGGGCTGCCCCCGGAAGAGAGCGACCTCTGCCAAGGGGCGGCCGCGGGTAGGCCCGGCCCCGCGCCTCCGACACCTTCGGACCTGCCCCCGCTGTGGTTCCTGCTGGCAGCCGCGGGCGGGATCGTCCTGCTGACCGAATCGTGGCTCTTTCACCGGCGCTGGCTGGGTTGACACGTCCAATGAATCCCGAACCGTGGCAATTCGAGCTCGTTCGGCCCGCCATGCTCTGGGCTCTGGCCGCCCTGGTGCTGTTGCTGGGGGCATGGCGGTGCAGCCTGGTGCGGGCGTCCGTGTCGGGTCAGGCGGCCATGGCTGCGTGCCGGGCCGCGGTGGTCGGCCTGGTAGTCTTTTCCCTGGCCGCGCCCCTGATCGTGTCGGCCGTGCGCCGGCCGTGCGTGCTCTTCGCCCTGGACCGCAGCCGGAGCGTCTCGGCGGCTGGTGGGGAGGCGGCACGGCGCTTCTGCGAGGAGGCGATCGACGCGGCCGGCGCGCCGCGGGCCGTCTTCGTGCCGTTCGCCGCCGAAGTGGGAGAGCCCCGCGAGGATTTCGTTGAGTCCCCGCCTGACATCCCGGTCGATGGCACCGATCTCGAGTCGCCGATCGAGGCGGCCGGCCCCGCGTTTGCCCCGGACCGTCCGCGGCGCCTCGTGCTGCTTTCCGACGGCCTGGCCACGCAGGGCGACGCCCCGGCAGCCGCAGCCTGCGCGGGGTTCCCGGTGCTGACCGTGCCGCTGGCCTCGCGGAGCGATCCCGAGGTGTTTGCGGCCCGAATCGGACCCGCTCGTCGCCTCGTCCGGCCGCTGGAGCCCTTCGAAGTGGAAGTGCTCGTGCACGCCAGCCGCCAGGGGCAGGGCACGGTCGAGCTGCTCCGCGACGGCCAGCCCGTCGCCTTGGAGGAAGCCGCGGTGCGCGCCGGCGGGAACCGCTTCCTGTTCGACCAGACGCTCGCGCCCGAGCAGTCCGCACGGCTGACTGCCCGGCTGACCGGCTTCGAGGACACCATCGCGGAGAACAACGAGACTTCGTGCGTGATCCTGCCCGGACCGCGGCGGCGCGTGCTCCTGGTCGAGGGCCGCGCCGGGGCCGCGGGTCCCCTGGCCGAGTCGCTCCGCAAGGCCGAGATGGCGGTCGAGGTGCGATCGCCCGAGGCCTTCGCCGCAAGTAAGGCCGGGTTCGAGTCCTTGGACCTCCTCGTGCTGGTCAACGTGCCGGGCCCGGCGCTCGGTCCGAAGCGAATCGCGGCGGTCCGCGATTACGTGACCGAAGGGGGCGGCCTGCTGGTGATCGGCGGCGACCGGAGTCTCACGGTCGGCGACTACCGCGGCACGCCGCTGGAGGCGGTGCTGCCGGTCGCGTGCGCGGCCCGGCGCGAGCGCCGCCGCCCGCAGCTCGCCCTCGTGCTCCTGATCGACCGCTCCACGTCGATGGCGGGCACGCCGATCGAGCTGGCCAAGCAGGCCACGCGTCGGGCCGTGACGATGCTCCAGCCGACGGACAAGATCGGCGTGCTGGCGTTCGACGAATCGGCCACGTGGATCAGCCCCATCCGCCCCTGCGGCGAGAAGCGGGAGATCCTCGGCAGCATCGCCGAGATCGAGGCGGGCGGGCGCACCGACACCTACGTGGCGCTGGAGCGGGCGTATCTCGCGCTGGATGAAGCCTTCGCGGAGCGCAAGCACATGATCCTCCTGACCGACGGGATCTCGCACCCGGGCGACTTCGACGGTCTGGCCCGCCAGTTCGCCGACGCGGGGATCACGCTCTCGACCGTGGCGGTGGGCAAGGAGGCGGCCGGGCCGCTGCTGGAGGGCCTGGCCGAGATTGGGCGGGGGCGTTACTACTACTGCGACGACCCGGCCGCCGTGCCCAAGGTGTTCGCCAGGGAGACCGCCAGCGCCGGAAGGCCCGGGGTGGTCGAGGAGCCCAGCTTTGCGAAGACGCAGCCGATGCAGGATTCCCCGATCCATGCCGAGACGCTGGACCTGACCGGCGCGCCGGCGCTGCTGGGCTACGTCGAGACCCAGCCCAAGCCGGCGGCCGAGGTCCTGGCCGCCACCGAGCACGGCGATCCCCTGCTGGCCACGATGCGGTGCGGCCGCGGCACGAGCACCGTGTTCACCTCCGATGCGGAGGACCGCTGGGCGGCAGCCTGGCTCGACTGGCAGGGCTTTTCGGATTTCTGGGTCCAGGTCGCCCGGCGCACCTTGCGCCAGGACGAGACGTGGCGATTCCATCTGCGGATCGTCGAGGAGGGCCCCTCGGCGACGATCCTGCTGGACGCCGTGGACGAGCAGGGCCGGTTCATCGACGGGGCCGAGGCGACCTTCCAGGTGACGCCGCCCAAGGGGGAGCCGGTCACGATCCTGGGCGAGCAGGGCGCTCCGGGACGATATGCCGCTCGGCTGGACCTGGATGCACGGGGCGAGTGGCTGGTCGCGGCCACGCTAGGGCACGAGGGGCGCGACGTGTTCCGGGGGCGGCGGGCCCTGGTGACCGGCTATCCGGACGAACTCCGCACGCGCCGCCCGGACCGGGCGCTGCTGGAGCGGCTGGCCGAGGTCTCCGGCGGCGCCTTCGATCCGCGCGCTAGCGATGTGTTCGCACCATGCGACGCGGCGGTCGTGCGCCGGCGGCCGCTTTGGTCATGGCTCCTGGGCGCCGCGGCCATGATGCTGGTGCTTGACGCGGCCGTGCGGCGCTGGGCAAGGAAGTCGCGCCCGTGAGCCCCAAGACTTCCGAAGTCCCCGAGACTTCGGAAGTCTGACTGAGGATTCTACCTGCTCCCCTTCTGCCCCACGGTGAGCGAGAAGGGGAAGTTGCGGTGTGGGATCTCGACCGGGGTGATCGTGTACTGCCAGTCGCCCGCCGCGGCGTCGGGGACGTTGATCGTGAAGGTCGCCTGGCCGGTCTCCTCGAAGAGGCCTCCATCCGGGCCGCGCACGGACAGGCGAAGCGTGGCCCCGCGGTTCTGGAAGGCGAGCACGAACTGCACGTCGCCCGGCTCCTCCACGCGGTACGTCCGGGTCACCGACTGGTCGCCGGCCGAGGCGGTCAGCAGGTTGCCCTCGACGGGCGAGAACCCGCCTTCGACGAGCGACCGCCGCACGCTGGCGTTCTCGCGGGCCATCACGCTGGCGAACACGAGGTAGCGGAGCAGCTCCTCCTCGGTCTGGTTGTGCTGCTTCTCGTTGTGGAACGAGGTGAAGATGATCGACCCGCTTCCGTGCGGGACCCGCACCAGAAGCGGCATGGTGCGCATGTCACCCGCGGTGGTCTTGTACTCGCCGCGCAGGTAGGGGATGACCTCGTCGCCCTCGAACGCGGCCGGGTACCACGATGCCTTGTCGAAGCGCAGGTCGATGGTCTCGCCGACACGGCGCTGGAGCGGCGGATCGAGCACCTCCGCCTCGATGGTCTGCACCGCGCCGGGCGCCGCAGCGCGGAAATCGACGTACTCCGGAAACGCCAGGGCCAGCATCTTCAGGCGCCAGTCCGAGGCGTAGAGCGTCCCCCCTTGGGCAACGTAATCGCGCAGGCCCCTGATCAGTTGCTCCTTGATGAGAGGCCGCAGCACGTGAAGGTCGGTCCCGCGACGCCCCCGCCCCATGAACTGGCCCACCCAGTGCCGGGGAGCGCTGCCGCAGGTCAGGAAGACCACGTCGTACTGCGCAAGAAACGCGGGGTCGAGCAGATCGTCGAACTCGATCGGGTCCCAGCGATAGCCCTCCCCGAGCGTATCGAGGAGCTTGCCCATGTCGTCGTACTCCTTGGGCGTGACGGCCAGGCGCAGGGGCCGATCGTCGCGGCGGGCCGGTCCGCCCCTCGAAGCGAGATGGACCGCGCCGTTTCCAACGCCCTCCGGGCCGGGCTCGCCCGATCGGCTGCCCCCTCCCACGGCAAACACCATGGCCAGGGCCAGCAGCAGCCCGAGACCCGCCCCGGCATCGACGAGCGTGCGGCGAAGGTGGCCCTGGTCGCGCAAGGCCTTGCCGCAATGCGCACACTGCTGGGCCGACTCGGGATTCTCGTGTCCGCAGGAGCACCGCATCGCTGGCACCTCTTCACGTGGGCCGCGCAACCAGTCCCGTCATTTCACGGTAGCGCGCCGACGCGATCGACGCAAGCCGGCTTGAATCGCCCGAAAAGGGCCGCTCCCTCACGGTCGCGGCTGCGGTCCTCCGCGAAAGGCCGAGCCGGCGCGGAACGAAGCCGGTTTCCATCAGCTCCCGTCGTCGAGAACCAGCCGCTTGGCCTCCCGGGCGATCATGTAGTCCTCCCGCGTGTGGATGAGGAGGATGCGGCCCGGGGAGTCCGCCGAGGAAATGTCGCTATCCGGACGGCCGTTGCCGTTGGCCTCCGCGTCCAGGTGCAGCCCCAGGCACTGCAGCCCGCGACTGACCTCGCCGCGGAGCCACGGCGAGTTCTCGCCGATCCCGCCGGTGAACACGAGGGCGTCCACGCGCCCGAGCGTCACGGCCAGGGCTCCGATCATCGCGCGCACGCGGTAGGCGTAGATGTCCAGGGCCAGTTGCGCCCGGTCGTTGCCGTCGGCGGCCGCGGCCTCGACCTGGCGGAAGTCGGACGAGACGCCCGAGATGCCCAGCAGCCCGGAGCGTTTGTTGAGAGTCTCCTGGAGCTGATCGATCGAAAGCCCGTGCTCCCGCTGCACGTGAAGCAGGATGCCCGGATCGACGGTGCCCGAGCGCGTGCCCATCATGAACCCCTCCAGCGGCGTGAATCCCATCGTGTTGGTGATGGCCACGCCGCGCTGGACCGCGGTGGCCGAGCCCCCCTGGCCGAGGTGGCAGGTGATCATGTCGAGCTGCCCGGTGGTCCGGCCGAGCAATTCGGCCGCCCGCTCCGTGCAGTAGGCGTGGCTGGTGCCGTGATAGCCGAACCGGCGGATGCCCCACTGGGAATACCAATCGTAGGGCACGGGATAGAGATAAGCGGCCGGCGGGATGTCGGCGAAGAAGGCCGTGTCGAACAGCCCGGTCTGCGGCACGCCGGGCAAGGCCTCCTCGGTGGCTTCGATCGCCGCCAGCCCGGCCGGGATGTGCAGCGGCGCCAGGTGCGTGAACCTCGCGATCGTCTGCTTCATGGCCGAGTCGATCCGCACGGGGCTGCGGATCTCCTCGCCACCGTGGATCAGACGGTGGCCGACGACGCGCACGCCCGCGGCCCCGTCGGGCTCGCCGCTGCCGAGATTCTGGAGAAGCCCCAGCGCGGCAACCACCGCCGCGCGGTAGTCGCTCGCCTGGATCGAGGTCGTGGTGGGCTCGCCGGACTGCGGCTGGAGCGTGACCGTGGCGCAGTCCGCGCGCCCGCCCCAGTCCAGCAGCCCGCGCACGCGCGGCTGGAGCGTGTCGAAGTCGAACACCGCGAACTTTACGCTGCTCGATCCGGCGTTGATTACGAGGATGTCCAAGCGGCAAGTCTCCTTCCTTCGTCAGGCTTCCGAAGTCTCGCACACTGCGGAAGTCTCGGGGCGGTGTCTAGTCGAGCTCCTCGCGGAGCCGGCGCACCGCGTCGGCCGTCTGGCGATGCGCGTCCCGCAACGCGTCGAGGTCCGAGCGCAGCCCGGCCAGCTCGGCTCCCAGCGCGCCCACCTGCTCTCGCAGCGCCGTGATCGCGCCCCCCGGCGCCGACGGCCGCGCGTCGGGCTCGCCGACGCTCGCGCCCGGCGGGCCCGCCCCGTGCGCGGGCCGCGGCGCGGCGGGCGCCGCCCCCCCGCCGTACTCGGCCTCGATCCGTTCCAGCTCGCGCGGCGTGAACAGGGCGTGCGTGACCACGTGGCCGCGGCCCTCGGGCGTGAGCGGGATGACCAGCCCTTTGGACTTCAGCGCGGCGAGCAGCGACCGCATGGCGGCAAGGTCGGCGATCCGCTCCATGCGCGAGGCCCGGCCCCGCAGCTCGCCCTCGGTCTGGGTGCCGCGGAGCAGCAACTCGGCCATCACCGCGGCTTCGACCTTGTCCGCGCCGGCCCAGTCGTAGAAGTAGTGGCGGTACTTGGTCACGCGTCCATGGCCTTCGACCATGCCCACCGCGCCGATCTCGCGCAGCCGGTCGAGCGACTCCTCGACGTCCTCGACTTCCAGGTCCATGACCGGATGCCGGTTGCTCTTCTGGTTGCAACCGGTGCACACGGCGTTGAGCGACATGGGATACGCGTCGGGCGTGGTCTTCGCCTTCTCCACCAGCACGCCCAGCACACGGCGGTCGACGGCCGAGAGGGGCTGCCAGCGGCGCTCGGCCGGCTGGCCCTCGTCGGAGGGGGGCTGCGAGGCATCTTCCATAACGTCTCCCGGCGAGAGATGGAGCCAACGACGGCCCGCGCGCCGAAGAGGCGGCGGCCGCCGAGGCCGGCCGCCGCCATTCTTACCCGTCGACGCCGCGCGTGCAAATGCCGGCGCTCAGGGCGTCTGGCCAGAGGTCCGACCCGGGGGTCGGGAGTCTCTCTTCGAACGCGGCTTCCATGAAGCCGAAGCACCGGCCGGGAAAAGGCTCCCACCCCGTCGTTCCGCTTCCGTCAGTCGCGGGCCGGCCGCCAACCGCCATCCCCCAGGTCGCGGACGACCGTCGCGCGTTCCGGCTGGACGCCGTGGCTCGCCGGCCGGTAGAGATCGGCACCTGCCGCACGGCGCTTGGTGACGCGGTCGCCGGAACCGGGCGCGACGGGCGGTATCGGCGCGCCGGTGGGGCTGTTGACCCCGGGCACGGCTTTCTGCGGTGCCTCGGGCTTCGGCTCCGGCGTGTCCTTCCGGGCGGGGATTGGCACCAGCGGCCCTTCTACGGCCGCCTCGGGCCTTCCCGCTTCCGCAGGCGAGGGCTCCGGCCGAAACGCCTCCCGCCGCTCCGATTCCGCTTCGCCAGCGGCTGCTGACTCCGCGTCCTCGGCCTCCTCGATCACCACGCGCTCGACGCGTTGCTCAGAGGGAATCGCCGGCGCGTAGTTCAAGATCACGCTCGTCCCCTGGCAGCTCGGGCAGGCCGTGGCGCCGCTTGAGAGGGTCGGAACTCCGACACCCATCGAAACGCCGGGAGCCGCGGCGAGCGGCGGCGTCAGGACCGGCCGGTAGATCGTGTAGGGCACGAGTCGCGCGCGATGGACGTAGGCGGGCACGGGACGGTAGCAGGTCTGGGCGCACCCCGTGCACGGGTCGCAGACCGTCTCCGCGGCGTAGCACGCGACGGGAACCCGCGCGACGACCGTACGGTAGCAGGTCTGGGGAACGTATTGCAGGGTCGGGGCCGCGCAGGGCGTGCAAACGGCAGGCGCGCACGCGGCACAAGCCCCGGGAGCCGCAACCGCCGGGGCCGCGCCCGGCGCGGCCGGGCCCGGAAGCGCGGGGGCCACGTCGGCCGGGCTGGCCACGAATCGCGGCATGTAGGTCGTCCGCGCGGTGACCACGGGGCGCGGCGCGCAGGGGTCGCCCAGCGGCGGCAGCAACCAGTCCAGATCGGCCGCCGCGGCCGGGCAGGCCATCAGGACCACAGCCGTCGCCGCCAGCGCGATCGGGATGCTTCGAGTCGTGGAAGTCATGAATGCGTCCCTCTTCATTGGTCGCTTCGGCCTCCGTCCAATTGACCCGGGGCCCGCGAGCCCGTCAATCGGCCGAAGGTGCCGACACCGCGGATTGCGAACGGATTACGGTCGTCGCGGTCGCGTGGATCGCGGCGACCGTGCGGGCTGTCGGGAAACTGCGGATCGCGACGCGCGGCCGCGCCCGCCGTGTCTCGGCAAGGATAGGTCACGATCCGCGCCATGGGCCCTCGGGGCGCTCGCCGCGGTCCGGGGGGCGTCCTCAGTTCCACTGCCGGACGCGCTGCTCGAACAGATCGTAGAGGTCGAAGAGCACCTCCCGGAGATTGCCCCCCCGGGCCTCGAACCGCGCGGCGACCTCGTGCGGCTCGATCAGCTCGGGGTAGTCGCGAAGCAGCCAGGCCGCCAACTCCTGGGCCAGCTCGGCCTGCGGCTGCAGCCGGCAGAGGATCGGCAGGCGCATCGGGCGATGGGCGGTGACCACCAGACCCAGCCCCAGGGTCTTTGAGGCCTTTCGGAGACGGACGCGGCTGAAGACCGAGAGCTGCTCGTAGCCGTCCACGATCGCCACGGCGTCGTCCGCGGGGGCCGGCGGCAGCAGTCCCTCGGGCAGATGCCGCTGGCCGTCGTGCAGCTCGCAAGCCAGGACCCGACGGCCGGCCCGCTCGATAGCCGGCATCAGGGCCGCCAGGAGGGCCGATTTCCCGCTGCCGTGCGGTCCGACGATCTGGCCGCGCCACGCGCTGTCGCGGAGCCGCTCGACGAGCTGCGCCGGGGAGGACCCCGCCGGACCGATGAAGGGAATCGCGCCCGGACGCACGTACCGCGAGGAGAAGGGATTGGGGGGAGGAAACGGATCGCCGGACGTCACGACTTGCTCACCCTGGCCGGCGGCACCGCCCCGAGACGGAACGGCCGCTGGCCCACCACTTCCTTGCCCCGCCCCAGGAACACGCGGACGCGAACGCACCACGCGATCTTCACGATCAGCCCGTGATAGCTCAACGGGCTGTTGGGAAGCCGCGTGCAGAACCGGCCCGGCCGGGCGGGATCGGTCCAGTCCGGATCGTCGGGAGCGAGCCGCCGGAAGTGGTGGACGGCCAGGTCCTCGTCCCCCTTGCCCTCGGTGATCCAAAGGACCGAGACCTCGATCGCCTTGATCTGCTCGGCGTCGATCCCCTCGAGAAGATACTCCCCGGAAAGGGCCTCGCCGGGCAGGTACACGCGACCGTTGCCGTCCAGGCGGATCGTCACCCGCGGCTCGCTCATGTCGCGCCCGTTCCGTTCGGAGCGGGGCGCACGATCAGGGAAAAGCAGCGTTCGTAGTCCGGCCATCCGGCCAACTCCCCTTTGACGACGACTTTCCAGTTCACTTCGTTGTGCGGCGACTTGAACGAGTGCATCGCCCCGGCGGGCAGGGCGATCTCGCAATCCACCTCCAACGGCTCCTGGCCGCGAATGGCGAAACGCTCGCGGCGATACACCTTGTGCTGGAAGACCCGCTGCGACTCGGTTCGCGCGTTGGTCCCCTGGCGGTAGGAAGCCTCCTCGTCGCATACGAGCAGGACTTCGAACGAGTTCATTCTGAGGCGCCCCGTCTGGGAAAGGAAGAGCCCGTAGGTCTTTCCCGGCACCAGGGGGTGCTCGGAGATCTCGACGATGGTCGGCCCGATGACCGTGGCCACGACCAGTTGCCGGACGAAATAATAGACCATCCCCGCGCCCACCGCGGCGAACGGAACGACGAACGCGGTCAGAACCCAGTCCGGCTTGCCTTCCACGTGGCGCCCGATGGCCACGATCAGGAAGATCGAGGTGATGCCGTTCCACACGACGCACAGCGCGAACGAGACCAGCAGGGCCCACGCCCGTCCCGACGCCACCGCAAGACGATACGACAACTTCGTGCCGGCGCTGTCGTTCGCCTCCAAGGCCTCCGGGATCGTCGGGTAGGCGGACTTGGCGCGGCCGTTGCCCTCGAACAACGGGAGCTGCGAGGTGCGGCTGGCCAGCACGGCGCGGCGCTCGGCCGACTTGCCCCAGGTCAGCAGCGTGTAGGTCAGCCCCGCTCCGCCGATGAGGATGAAGGCCACGGGCACGACGAACAGCAGCCAGAACCACCAGTGGTATCCCCGCACGAGCACGACCACGTCGGGGTCGGCCGGATCGTACCAGCAGTCGTACGGGCGCCCCGGGACGAACCGATCGACGCGCGCCTGGTTGGCCTCCTTGCCACCCGAGTGCCGGCGGTGGATGTCGTACGCCGTGGTGACGAGCGTCTCATCGCCGACCCGGTAGCGGATGCGGATCTCGGGCCGGTAGAGGGTGCCGCCCTCGGTCTGGATCGAGCCCAACTGTCCGTCCAGCACCGTGCACTCGGTCTGGACGAACTCGTGGTTGACGCGCCAGTCGGGCACGATCACCGTGGCCAGGATCAGGGCCAGGCCGATGCAGCCGAGGAAGAAGCAAACGCCGAAATACAGTCCCTCACCGAGGGTCCCCAGCACGCGGGAACCCGTGCGGCGATTGCCGCGCTTCTTCTCGTAAAACCGAAACCAGCGAGCCAATCTGTCGTCTCCGCAATGGCGAACCGCCCTGGCTTCCCTCGGCGCGCCGGCGACTGGAGCCGGCCGCATGCGATCCGTGCGCGGGTCCGCAGATCATCTCGAAGCTTCTTGGGGAAGACGCGCCAAGCCGCCTGCACCCTCGGGCTCCCCGTCGCCTTGGAACTGCCTCCAACGCGCGGCGACTGGTGTCCCGGGGCGCACGGCCCCGGAAGATCGTTCCCCGGCGATCGCCGCATCAGCAGCGGCTACGTGACGCTGGGCTCCATCGGTCGCGCCATGCGCGAACGCCGATAAAGCCCGATCCCCTCCAGAGCCTTGTAAACCTCTTCCAACGTCTTCTCGCCGAAGTTGGAAATGCCCAGCAGGTCGTCACGCGTGCAGTTGAGCAGATCCTGCACCGTGAAGATGCCTCGCTCCTCCAGGCAATTCGTGGTACGAACCGACAGGCCGATCTCGGCGGTGCTCATCTCCAGCTTGTCTTGCAGGTCCTCGCCCGCGTGGTCCAGACAACTCAACGGAATCCGCGTGCCCATGGGCTCCCTCCCAAGAGGTTTCAAGAGGCGGTCAGTTCGATCCGTCAGCACCGCGCGACCGCGGCGCGAACGTCGGTCACCCGGACGCGCCCCTCGCGGTCGACCGTCAGCACCGCGCGACCGCGGCGCGAACACCTGAGTATAGCACTACCGGCCGATTTGGGTAGAGCGCGGACCCCGACCCGATCGCGTTTTCCCGCGAAACTCGTCCCTCCCCCTTGCGCGGGCCCGCCCGGGGCGACACCATGATGGCCTCCCCACACGCCACGGCGGCCTCCGACCGCCTATACTGATTTGCTTGCCGTTCCCTTGCACGGAGGAAACGTTCGTTGCAGTCCCTGCTTCGCAGTCTCACCCCGTGCCAGCAACAGGCGGTCCTGCACGTGGACGGACCGCTGCTGGTGCTGGCCGGCCCCGGGAGCGGGAAGACCCGGGTGATCACGCACCGTATCGCCCACCTGCTCGCCCTCGGCGTGGCGCCCGACGCGATCCTGGCCCTCACCTTCACCAACAAAGCGGCTGCCGAGATGGGCGCGCGCGTCCAGGCCCTCGCTCCAGGGCGGTCGGTGTGGCTGGGCACGTTCCACCGCTTCTGCGCCCGGCTGCTCAGGAAATATGCGCGGCTCGTGGGGCTCCAGGAAAACTACACAATCTACGACACGGACGATAGCGCTCGGGCGTTGCGCCGCGTTCTGGGGCACCTGAAGCTCGACCTCTCGCACACTACTCCCGACGCGATCGCCTCGGCCATCGGCTGGGCCAAGAACAACCTGATCGCGGCCGACCAGTATCGACCCCGGCCCGGCAATCCCCTGGGGGCCATCGTCCAGCGGGTGTATCCGGCCTATCAGCGCCAACTGGCCACGGCCAACGCCGCCGACTTCGACGATCTCTTGCTCCACGCGGCGGCGCTGCTCCGCGACCACCCCGAGGTGCGTCGCGAGCTGGACGCGCGCTACCGGTTCATTCTCGTCGATGAGTACCAGGACACGAACCTGGCCCAGTACGCCATCGCCCGGGCCCTCTCCATCGACCATCCCAACCTGGCGGTCACCGGCGACCCGGACCAGTCGATCTACGGCTGGCGGGGCGCGAATCTGAACAACATCCTGGAGTTCGAGCGCGACTTCCCCGACGTGCGCGTCGTGCGCCTGGAGCAGAACTACCGCAGCACCAGGCGGATCCTGCACGTGGCCGCGGCGTTGATCGCCAACAACGTGAAGCGCAAGCAGAAGGAGCTGTACACCGAGAATGCCGAAGGCCAGAAGGTCCGCCTGGCCACCTACGCCACGCATCACGCCGAGGCCCAGGACGTCGCCCGGCAGATCGCCGACCTGGTTGCCGGCGGGCGCTACCGGTATCGCGACTTCGCCGTGTTCTACCGGGTCAACGCGCTAAGCCGCGCCCTGGAAAGCGCCCTGCGCGCCCACGGCGTGCCGTTTCAGGTGGTCAACGCCCTGGAGTTCTTCCAGCGCAAGGAGGTCCGCGACCTGCTCGCCTACCTGCAATTGCTGAACAACCCGCGCGACGACGTGGCCCTGCTCCGCGTGCTGAACGTCCCCGCCCGGGGCATCGGCAAGACCACGGCCGAGCGACTGGCCCAGCACGCCACGCGCGTCGGGCTGACGCTGCTGGAGGCCGCCGCGGACGCCGCGCGGATCGAAACGCTCAGCCGGCGCGCGGCCAGGCTGGTGGGCCAGTTCGTGGCCCTGGTGGACCGGCTGGCGGCCGTCGCCGGCGGCCCCGTGGAAGCCACGGTCGGGCACGTGCTCGCCGAGACCGGCTACCGCCGGCAGTACGAGGACGCCGGGGACGAGGAGGCCCAGCAGCGCCTGGCGAACATCGAGGAGCTGCTCACCGCCTGCCGCGAGTTCGACGAGCGGTGCGCCGGGCCCGCCCCGCTGGAGGAGTTCCTCGAGGAGGCGCGCCTGGCAGGCGACACCGACGACTGGGAGACCGAGAGCGACCGCGTCACGTTGATGACGCTTCACGCCTCCAAGGGGCTCGAGTTCCCGGTGGTGTACCTCGTGGCCGTCGAGCAGGGGCTTCTGCCCCACGAGCGCTCGCGCAGCGATCCCGACCAGCTCGAGGAGGAGCGGCGCCTGATGTTCGTCGGCATCACGCGGGCGCAGAAGGAACTGCAGATCAGCCACGCGCGGTACCGCGACTTCCGCGGCCAGCGCAAGATGACCGTGCCCAGCGCGTTCCTCATGGAGCTGCCGCGGGCCGAGATGGAACTGGTCGAGATCGGCGAGCAGGGCGCCGTAGGCGAGCCGCCGCACTGGGAGCCGGCCAGCGACGAGCCCGTCTTCGTCCAACCCCCGCGCGTCCCCGCGCCGGGCCCCAAACCCTTCGCGGCCGTGCTCACCACGGCGGCCGAGATGGCCGGCCACGCCAGCACGGCGCCGGTCTCGCCCGACGCGTTCACCCAGGGCATGGTCGTTCGCCATACCCGGCTCGGACTGGGACGCATCGTGGCCCTAAGCGGCCAGGGCCGCGACCGCCAGGCCACGGTCGATTTCGCCTCCGCAGCGGGACGCCGCACGTTCCTCCTCAGCCAGGGCGAGATCCGCCCCGTCAAATCGCCGGACTAACGCTGCCGAAGGCGGTCGAGGGTCTCTTCGCAAGTGCGTTCTTCGGGCCACGGAGCCACCGACCAGGAAAGGCTCGCGCCCCCGCAAGACCTCCGGCACCCCTCCGGGCTGAACCGGACTGGCCACGACTTGATGAATCCCCCTCCGGTGACTATTGACAGCCGTCCCGGCAAGAATCAAACTGAGGCTCGGAACCCTTTGCCTGCAAACCGCTTTTGGCGCGCAGGCCCGCCGGACAGGTTGAGGCCAGGCCGATGTCGCGGCAAGCCATCTTCGAAGCCAGCGCCAAGTACTTCCTGGAGCCCATCGGGCCCTTCCTGGAAGACGAATCGGTCTCGGAGGTCATGGTCAACGGGTTCGACGACATCTACGTCGAGCGCCACGGCAAGCTCGAGCACACCCCCGCCCGCTTCGACAGCGAGGACGCGCTGCTCTCGGCGATTCACAACGTGGCCCAGTGGGTGGGCCGCGAGATCACCGACGAGCGCCCCGTGCTCGACGCCCGGCTGCCCAACGGCTCCCGCGTCCATGCCATTATCCCGCCCTGCGCGCGGACCGGCGTCTATCTGACCATCCGCAAGTTCTCGCGCGAGGCGATGACGCTCGACGACTTCATCCAGTTAGGCAGCCTCTCCGAGGCGGCCCGCGAGTTCCTCGAGCTGTGCGTCCTGCTGCACAAGAACGTGCTGATCTCAGGCGGGACGGGCACGGGCAAGACCACGCTTCTGGGCGCCATCTCCCGCGCGATCCCCGAACAGGAGCGGATCGTCGTCATTGAAGACACCTCGGAGCTTCGCCTGATCCAGACGCACTGCCTGTACCTGGAGGCCCGCCGCGGCGACTCGTCCGGGCGAGGCGTCTTGAACGTGCGCCAGTTGTTCGTCAACTCCCTCCGCATGCGTCCCGACCGCATCATCGTGGGCGAGGTCCGCGGCGGCGAGGCTTTGGACCTGCTCCAGTCGATGCTCAGCGGCCACTCGGGCAGCCTTTCCACGATCCACGCCAACAGCCCCCGCGACGCTCTGGTCCGGCTGGAGACCCTGTCGCTGATGTCCGACGTCGAAATCCCCGTGTACGTCGCCCGGGCCCAGGTGGCTGCCGCCATTGACGTTCTTGTGCAAATTGCCCGGTTTACCGAAGACGGCTCGCGCAAGGTGACCCGCATCACGGAAACGGTCGGTCTGGACGAAAACAACCAATACGAGACCCGCGACCTGTTCACCAGCCGGCTCAAGGGCAGGGCCCCCGAGGGCCGGTTGATCGTGGATTTGGAGATGACCGGCGAGAAACCGTCGTTCGCCAGCGCACCCTTCGAACAGGGGATGGAAGACCGCGTTGAGCTTACCGCTCCGATGTGGGCGAGCCCGTAGTCTCGCTTTGCGACGCGATAGCAGTTAGAATGGGGGGCAGTGGAGCGCGGAGAAAGGTTGAGGTTGAGGCTGTGAAAGCAATGGCACGGCGAGGAAGAACAAGGCGACGGGGCGCGGCTTCGCTCGACTACGTGCTGATCCTGTGCGTGGTCATGCCGATCGCGGCCTTCGTCATGGTCGCCGGCCCCAAGATCATGCGCTTGGCTTACGAGATGGTGGCCGTGCTGGTCGCATGGCCGTTCCTATAGACCGGTCTTCGATGACAGAGAAGACGTCCCTGCTTTCCCAAGGAGAACTTCGCATGCTGAGCATCCTCCGCAAGATCCACAACAACGAAGAAGGGGCGGTGAGCCTGGAGACGATCCTGATCGTCGGCGCGATCGCCCTGCCGATCCTGATCTTCCTGATCAAGATCGGGTGGCCCCAGGTCAAGGCCTACTTCAAGGAGGGACTGGACGAGCTCGAGGCCGGCGCCACCGACGCGAAGACCTAGTCGCCGGAAAGGGATCCTGCGAGGCGCGCATGGGCCGCTGCCGTCGCAGGATCGCGAGACCTCGCTTGCCCGGATCGCGCATGCTCGCCACCGTTCTGTTGCTGGGGCTGCTTGTAGTCGCCACGGTGACGGACGTGCGGCGTCATACGATCCACAACTGGACCACCTACACCGGCATCCTCAGCGCGCTGGGCGTCAACGCGGCGGGCGAGGGGCTGGTGGCCTGGACGAGCGCGGAGCCGGAGTGGCTTGCCCGCACGCTGGGGTACATCGGCCTGAGCGAAAGCGTCTTCGGCTTCCTGCTGTGCGGCTTCGTGATGGTGGCGTGCTTTGTCTTCTTCTCCATCGGGGGAGGCGACGTGAAGCTCATCGCCATGCTCGGGGCCTTTCTGGGCCCCGTCGATGGACTGGAGGCGATGCTGTGGACGTTCGTGTTGGGCGGAGCCATGGGCCTGGTCGTGCTGATATGGCGCGTGGGGGCCGTGACCCTCTTAGTACGGGCGGTGCGGCAGGTGATTTGGACCTTGCGGCTGAGAAGCTGGAGCCCGCTTACCGAGGAGGAGCGGGCCCAGCTCCAGACGCGGCTGTTTCTGGCGCCCAGCGCCTTGACGGCCATAATCCTCGTCGAGTCCGGGGTGTCGAGAATGCTCTAAGCGAGGGGCCAGGCCCTTTGCGGAGGTAAGGAGGCGTGACCCATGGGACGCGCAGTCGTAATGGCGTGTCTGCCGTGGCTGGGGCTGCTTCTGGCCTCGATCGCCGCGGCGTGGCTCCTGGCCCACCTCAGCGGCGCGCGGCTCCGCTTGAGCCGCCTTTGGGCCCTGCACCGTGACCAGGGCGGGGCCGTGCAGAGCCTGGCCTTCGTGCTGGTGCTCCCCTTCTTCACGATGATCATGCTGTTCATCATCCAGGTCAGCCAGTTGATGATCGGCACGGTCGTGGTCCACTACGCGGCCTACGCCGCGGCCCGGGCGGCCGTGGTCTGGATCCCGGCGCGCATCCCCGGCGAGTACCTGCCGGCCAACTGCATTGGCCTGCGGAGGGTCGATCCCGACGCCCCGGATCAGGTGTTCCCGGTCCTCGATCCGGCCGATCCCCGTTTCGGCCCGGCCGACGGAGGCTTGACCTACATCATCGAGCCGGGCGGTCTGAAGTACGAGAAGATCCTTTCGGCCGCGGTCTTCGCGTGCATGCCCATCTGCCCCTCGCGCGACCTGGGGATCGGCGACGAGCCGTCGGGACCGTACCAGCCGATGTTGGACGCCTACCAGGCGATGTCGGCCGACGGCGGGGCCAACCCCCGCATTCCCGCGCGCCTCCGGACCAAGCTGGCCTATTCGATGGAGGCCACCTCGGTCGAGGTGCGCGTCTACCACTCCAACCGCGAGCCGCCCTTGGTGTGGTACGACCAGGAGCCGTACAACAAGAACTACGACCAGTTCCGCGACGACGAGATCGGCTGGCAGGACCACGTGACCGTGACCGTGCACCACGCGTACGCCCTGCTGCCCGGACCGGGAAGGTTCCTCGCCAAGTCCGAGCCCCCGCCGGAGGGCCGCGATGAGGTTGCGGACCAAATCCGCAACGTGGGCGAGGACGCCGGGGGTCGCGGCCTTTACGTCTATCCCCTCTCCGCGACGGCCACGCTGGGCAACGAAGGCCTCGAACCGAGTGTACGCTATGACCAGCTCATCTACTAAGCGGCCGCAGGGCCTGTTGGCCTCGCTGCGCGGGCTCCCCCGCCGCCTGCATCGCGACGAGGACGGGGCGATCACCCTGGTCTCGGTGTTCGCCTTCATGCTCCTGACCATGCTCCTGGGCATGGTGATGAACGTGGGCCGGCAGGTGGACGGCAAGATCCGCATGCAGAACGCGGCGGACAGCGCGTCCTGGTCGGGCGGCCTGGTGATCGCCCGCGGCTTGAACACCCTGGCCTTCTCCAACCACCTGATGTGCGACGTGTTCGCGCTGACGGCGTTCATGCGCGAGGCCCGCGACCGCAACGGCGAGCCCTATGCGCCCGAGATCCTCGCCGCCTGGGCCGACATGGCCCCCGACTTCGCCAAGGCCCCGCCCGACCCCCACCGCGAGCGCATCGCCCCGCCCTTCCGCGCCCTGGAAGGGGCGATCATCCGCAAGCTCCCCAAGGAACAGCAACTCGTGCTGGCCTTCAGCAACTGGGCGGCCAGCGCCAGCGAGGCCATCCTGCCGCTGCTGGAGGACATCCTCCGCTACGAGATGATCCCCGAGTACCAGCGGGCCGTGGTGGGGGCGATCCCCGACGTGGCCCAGCAGGCCACCATGGAGATCGCCCGGCGCAACGGCGAGCCGGACTTCGGGCGCGGCGAGATGCTGGGCGTCCTCTGGCGCACGAACGTCACGCCCGTGGCCGGCGGCGGAAGCCCGATCGACCGCGTCCTCCCGGTCGTCGATCCGGTCCTGGAGTCGGGTGCGGCCGGCGCGGATTACGTGGAGAAGGCCCGCGGGTTTCGCAAGCAGCATGCCGAAACGTACCTCGACCACTGGAACAACGAGGCCCTCGCCGTCTTCGACCTGTACGCGAAGATGTGCGGCTTCGGGCATCCGGTGCGACACTACTACGAGAGGAGAGGCTCGCGCGGGCTCGGGCTCTGGAGAGGCTTCACGTGCGGGCAGCTCAGGCGCCTGCTGGAGGAGTATCCCTACAGCAACCTGCCCCACATGCTCCGCACGCAGGCCGACTCGCTCCCCCCGCATCCCGACGGCGGGCGCGACGGCACCGCGCACCTGGACACGGACTTCTCGTTCGTGGGCGCCGTGTATTGGAAGCCCGTGCCCCAGATGATGCCCGGCGTTTACCGTCAACCCCTGGAAGGCGACTGCCTGGCCTACGCCCAGGTCCGCGTGTTCGTGCCGCGTTTGCGCCTCGTGTGGGTTTGGGACCACTACGGCGCGTCGGACCGGGCGAACCTGGGAGGCGTGCCGGGCGACATCCAATGGATTCCCAAGCCGGGCGACCCCGATCCGGATACAGGGTCCGGTGAGTACGACGTGAAGTACGAGCCGAATCGCAGCTCGGCCTGGTCGCTGTTCAACCAGCGCTGGACTGTGCAACTGGTGCCGGCCACGCACGAGCGCCTGGCCGAGATCCTCCAGGCGAGACCCCCGACCTCGGCGGAGGACGGCACCGGGTTTGAGCCTCCCAACCTGGGCGGACTGGCCACGCAGGACATCGTGAGGATCAGCCCGCACTGACCGCAGCCGCAAGCGGCAGGCTTCCCCAAGGAACCAAGCCATGACGAACACGCCCGGAGCCAGGCGGACCGCACAGCGGCGCGGCCTCTCCACGCTGGAGATGGTCCTTTGCCTGCCGATCCTGCTCTCGCTGATGGCCCTGATGGTCAACTTCGGGACCTTCGCCGCGTGGAAGGTGCGGTGCCTGACCGTGGCGCGTCACGAGGCCTGGGCCAACCGCTGGCCGCGAAGCGAGGGCATCTTCCCCAAGCCGTGGGTCCACGTCGCAGCCGTGCCCGACCACTTGCGCGATCCCGAGCCGCGGTGGGTCTCCTGGCCGGGCAGCCGCGGGGTGGGCGGGACGTCGAACATCGAGGAGCTCGACGATTCGCGCATGAACCACCCGGTGGCCCGCGGACAGCTCCCCCGGGGCGCGATCGTCAACAACAACCTGCTCAACCCGGCGCGCGGGGCCCGCCGCGGCACGGCCAGTCTGAGCCGCGAGTGGCCCATGCTCTCGTCGCTGGGCCAGTTCCACACGCGCGCGCAGTGCCCGCTGCTCGACGACGCGTGGCAGTTCTCGCGCATGGGGCTTTCGCACAATGTGGACCGCCGCATCCCCGTGCTCTACGAGCTGGACAAGGCCGACCCGGCCCTGGTCACGGCCTACATGAACGCGGTCCACGCGATCCTCGAGAACCCCGACCTCCCCGTGCTCCAGATTCTGGATAACGACCCGGAGTGGCAGTACTACCACAGGATGTTCCCCCCGCATCCGATGTACGGTTGGTACATCGGCGAGGCGCCCGATTTCCATCCCGGGATGGATCGCTTCTGCAGTCTGGACCACGAGGTCGCCCAGGAGAGAGTGGACCGGCTGGTGGAGGACCGGATCCCCAACGTGGCCAGAAAGGTCGCCAGGGCGTTCAAGAACATGTACCAGCGAGTGTTGAATCGCCTGCTGAACCCGTGGGACGGGGACGCGCCCCCCTCGCCTGGAGAGATCGCCGCGCTTCAGAAGAAGATCCAGTTGATGGAACAGTGGGAGAATGCACTCGACGCGCCCTGAGCCGGAGCCCGAGGAGGCGCGAACCGCTCCGTCCCGCCCCCCGCGCCGGCCGCTCACCCTCCCCCAGCTCTCCCGACGCATCACCACCTGGGCCACGAACCTGCTGATGACGGGCGTTGTGCTCGTCGCCGCGCTGGGATTCGGACGGCAGGTGCTGGTGTGGTGGCGGGCCGACGACGGCTCCGCCGCGGCCCGTTCGCCGGCCGGCCCGGCGGCGGACCCCGCCGCGCTGGGCAGCCCCATGGCCGAGCACGCGCTGCGCTTCGGCCAGACGCGATGGGTGATGCGCCGCCGCGAGGTAGCCGGTCCGCGGGCGGTAGCCGAGGAGGCCCTGGTGGCCGTTTGCCGCCAGGGGGTCGAAGGCGCGACCCCTACGACCGATACCCCCGGCGAGGCCGAGAAGCTGCTCCTGGCGTGGCTTTCGCCGCGCGACCCGGTCGCCGAGGAGCCGGGACGCTGGCAAGTCCACCGCGTGGACGACGATCTGCTGATGGCGGCCGGCGTGCGCGAGCTGCCCCGCTCGGCGGGCCCTGACGGGGGGCAGCCAGTTGCCGAAGGGGGTCGCCGCGTGGTAACCTGGGCAGTAGCTGTCCCTTCGGCCAGCCAGGGCTGGACGGTGTATTCGTTTCAGCAGGCCGGGGCAGCGCCGGGGGGGCCTTCCGCGTCGTCCGAGACGCCGCTTCCCCCCGAGAGCCGACGGATTCTCTCCATGCGCGTGGCCGGAGGCGGCGAGATGACCGCGTTCCGAGGCCCGTTCCGTCCGGAGACGTGGATGCAGTTCTACGACCAGTGGTTCCGCAACGAAGGCTGGACCTCGGCGCTGGGGTGGCTGAAGTCCGACGCGGCGTGGTCCGCGCGCTTCTCGCGCCCGGAAGAGGGCTCGATCGACGTGCGCTTCGGGACCGACCGCCACGGCGGATTGAGCGGCCTGTTGATCCGCTCGCCCGGTGCCGCTTCCTCACACGAAGGTGACCGCTTATGAAAGGCATTCAAGGTCTCATCCTGGCCTTGGGGCTGGGCATCGCGGGGGCCCTGTTCAACTGGGCCTATCTCCAGTCGCGCTCCAGCGACCTGGAGATCGTCCAGTTCGTGGGCATCGCGCCCGACGCGACGGTCAACGCCGGCGAGCGTCTCACGGACGGGCACCTGGCGCCGGTGGACATTCCCTCGATCAACGTGGGCAACCTCCGCGACTTCGCCTTCCTGTGGTCGGAGAAGGGGACGGTGAAGGCCCTGCCCGTGAACCGGACGCTGACGGGCGGCTCGCTGCTTCTGCGCGAGGACCTGCGCACGCCGCCGGAGACGCTGCGGTGGAGCGAGACCCTGGGCGAGAACGAGGAAGAGCGCGGGATGTGCGTGCCGATCACCACGAAGGGCTTCATCGCGTCGCTGTTCAACCCGGGGGACCTGGTGGACTTCATGGTCTCGACCGCGGGCGTTCCCACGCCGGCGATGGAGTCGGGGTCGAACGGCGAAGCCTTGACGGGCCCGCGGTCCTCGGTGGAGATCATCGGCCCGTTCAAGATCCTCGCCCTGGGCAACCGGCTGGGCGACCTCGATCCGATGCGGGCCAAGGGCATGTCGCCCACGCAGGAGAACGTCATCACGGTGAGCGTGAAGATGCGTTACGTGGACGTGAAGCGCAAGGACCTTAAGACCGGGCGCGACGTGACGGTCAAGGAGCTGGTGCTGGAGGAGAAGGCCCAGCGGCTCTGGAACCTCCTCAACCAGACCACCGCCCGGCAGATGACCGTGCTGATGCGTCCCAACGAGGCGGACAGGAAGTGAGCCGTTCCGGGCCCCGCCGCGGCGAGGTGAAACGCGGACCATGAAAGTCTGGTACAACAAGATCAACGAGAGCCGGCGCTCAATGGTCGAGGCCAACTCGACCGAGATCGCCATCGGGCGCGACGCGGACAACCAGGTCGTGCTGCAGAGCCCGCTCGTCTCGCGGCGGCACGCCGTGGTGCGCATCCACGACGGGCGCCTGTACCTGGAGAACGTCGGCCTGAACAGCTGCCTGGTGGGCGAGGAGGAGGTGCTGGGCGGGCAGACGGCCGTGTTCGACCCCGGCACCAAGGTCCGCATCTGGCCGTTCACGCTCACCTTCGAGGCCGAAAAGGCGGCGGTGGTCACGCGCGGCGAGCTGGAGGCCCACCTCCGCTCGATCATGGCCGACCTGGAGCTGCGGATCCACAAGAAGCTCCTGGAGCGACTGGACCTCCTGGAGTTCGAGTCGAACCGGGCGGGCGACGCCGAAGCGATCCTGCTTCTGGAGAACAACATCGAGGACGTGTGCCGCGAGCTGGCCGTGTTCGGCAAGCAGAACGAGGCGCTGTTGGACGAGATCACCGGGCTGGTGCTCCGCGACCTCTTGGTCAACCAGTTGATCATGGACGCGGGGCGCGACGAGTACTTCGACCTGGCCGCGCTGACCGTCAACGAGTTCGACGTGCCGGCCACGCTGGTGCCCGAGCGCGAGGCCGAGCTGCACGGCCTCCTGCAGTTCCTCCGCGAGCGCCTGAGCCTGCACGAGTGCCGCGATTCCAGCGCGCAGGTGCAGCGGGTCGAGGCCCGCTTCAACGACTTCTTCCACCTCGTGCGCCCGCACCTGCACGCCGAGCTCCGCAAGTACATCGTGCTGCGGATGCTCAAGAAGGACCTGAAGGACACGATCTTCGGGTTCGGGCCGCTTCAGGACCTGATCCGCGCGCCCACGGTCACGGAGATCATGGTCGTCAGGAGCGACCAGATCTACGTGGAGCGCGACGGGCTGATCGAGCGGTCGGGGCGGCGGTTCATCTCGGACAAGGTGACCGAGGCGATCATCGAGCGGATCGTGGCCCAGGTGGGCCGGCGGATCGACAAGAGCCAGCCGCTGGTCGACGCCCGGCTGCCCGACGGCTCGCGCGTCAACGCGATCATCCCGCCGCTGGCCACGCGCGGCCCCTGCCTGACGATCCGCAAGTTCCCCATCCAGCGCCTGACCATGGACGACCTGATCGAGCTGGGGAGCATGACCACGGCCGCGGCCCAGTTCCTCCGCTCGTGCGTGATCGACCGCCGCAACATCCTCGTCAGCGGGGGGACGGGGACGGGCAAGACCACGATGCTCAACGTGCTCAGCAGCTTCATCCCGTACAAGGACCGGATCGTCACCATCGAGGACACCACCGAGCTCCGCCTCCACCAGGAGCACGTGGTGACGCTGGAGTCGAAGCCGCCCAACGTGGAGGGCAAGGGGGCCTACACGATCCGCGATCTGGTGAAGAACTCCCTGCGCATGCGTCCCGACCGCGTGATCGTGGGCGAGTGCCGCGGCGGCGAGGCCCTGGACATGGTCCAGGCCATGAACACCGGGCACGACGGGTCGATGACCACGGTCCACGCCAACAGCGCCCTGGAGGTGATCGAGCGCCTGGAGGTCCTCATGCTGATGGCCGCCGACCTGCCCATCACGTCGATCCACCGCCAGTTGGCCTCGGCCCTGGACGTGATCGTACACATCAGCCGGCTGCCCGGCGGGCGGCGCGTGGTGACCCAGGTCTCGGAGGTCAGCCGCTACGATCCCGACTTGGAGCGGATCACCATCACCGACATCTTCAACTTCCGCAACGGCGCGACGCTGCTGCCGACCGGCTACCTCCCGAGCTTCGTCGATTCGCTCGTGGAGAAGGAGCTGCTGGACATCGAGTTCCTGTACGGACCCTCGGGTACCCGCGGCAACGGGGCCGCGCTGAATCCGCCGGCCACGAAGGCGATTCTTTAGAGAGAAGGTTCGAGGTGCCGGACGCAGAATACTGAATCCGAAGCGCGAGATCCGAACAAGCTCAAATGACCGAAAGGGCAAATGACAGAGACGGCGGGAACGGGCCGCGCGGGCGGCCGGGTCCTTGTGATTCGGACTTCGTGCTTTGAGTTGGTCTCGGGTTTCGATATTCGAGTTTCGTGCTTAACCCCCCGGGGTGCCCGATGGGCGAGGAAATGGTGTGGTTGGGCAGCCTGATGGTCGGTTTGGCGGTCGCCACGCTGGCCTACTTCTGCCGCGACTACTTCAACGCGGGCCTGGACTACGTCGAGCGCGACCTGGCCGAGAAGCTGTTCCGCCTCCGCATCTCGACGCGCCGGCTCCGCGCCTACCTGATCGTGTGGATCGTGGCCATGGGCGCCAGCTTCTTCGGCTTCTGGCTGGTGCTCGAGAGCCTGATCTTCGCCGTGGTCATCTCGGCGATCCTCCTCCCGCTCCCCTGGTACACGATCCGCCGCCTGGCCGAGAAGCGGCGCGAGAAGATCGAGGACCAGCTCGCCGGCGCCATGGTCTCGCTGGCCAACGCCATCAAGGCCGGCATGTCGCTGGTGCAGGCGATCGAGATCCTCGCCGCCCAGTGCCCGCGCCCCATCAACCTGGAGTTCCAGCAGATCGTGGGCGAGTACAAGCTCGGGAAGCCCCTGGAGAAGACGATCACCGAGGCCAAGGAACGGCTGCGGAGCGAGAACTTCGCGCTGTTCGCCGCGTCGATGCTGGCCAGCCACGAGAGCGGCGGACGCCTGAACGAGACGGTCGAGCGCATCGCCCAGTCGGTCCTCGAGCTCCAGCGCCTGGAACGCAAGGTGAAGTCCGAGACCGCCCAGGCACGCAAGTCGGCCATCTACATGGCGATGGTGCCGGGCGTGATCCTCGTGATCTACTTCTTCGTCGATCCCCGGAACACGCTGCTGCTGTTCACCACCGTGGCCGGGCAAATCGTGCTCGCCGCGGCGCTGGTGCTGAACATCGTGGCCTACCTGTGGGCCCGCAGGATCCTCAACCCGGACATCTGACGTGATCGAATCGCTCCTCCTCGCCGCCCGCGCCGTCGATTCGCCGGGGCTGCACGCCGCGGCCAGCGCCGTGGTGGGCGCGGCGGTGGGCATGACCGGCTGGTGGATTTACCAGGTGCTCAGGACCGAGGACCTGGAGCAGGGGGCGGAATGGCGCTACGACGTCAGCCGCATGAACGAGCTGCGGCGGATCGACCTCTTCTACCGCGTGTTCCAGCCGGCGATCCTCGTCCTCGCCCGCTTCAACCGCATCGTCTTCCGCGAAAGCCTCCCCGAGATCCAGCGCGAGATCCAGGCCGCGGGTCTGCCGCGATACTGGCTGCCCGAGGAGTACCTCGCCCGCTGCGAGCTGTTCGCCCTGGGCCTCTCCCCGCTGCTGGCGTACCTGTTCGTGGGATGGTTCGGCGGGGCGGGCCTGCTGGTGGCCGCCGCGACCACGCTCCTGGTGGCCTTCCTGCTGCGGAGGCGGCTGGCCTCGCGCGCGGCCTACCGGCTGCTGTTGATCAAGCGGCGCATGCCGTTCCTGCTCGACCTGCTCACGCTGCTGATGGAGGCGGGCGCGTCGTTCCTCAACGCCCTGACGCAGGCCGTGGAGGAATTCCACGGTCACCCGGTGGCCGAGGAGTTCGGCCGCGTGCTGACCGACATGAACCTCGGCAAGACCCGCTACGAATCGTTCACGGCCATGAAGGACCGCCTCAGCGACGACGAGATCACGAGCATTATCGGCACCGTACTTCAGGGGGAGCAGTTGGGCACCCCGCTGGCCCAGATCTTCCGTAGCCAGGCCGACGTCTTGCGCCTGAAAAGAACGCAAAGGGCCGAGACGGTTGCCGGCGAGGCCGGCGTCAACATGCTCCTGCCGGGCATCCTGATCATGGTCGCCACGGTGCTGATCATCATCGGACCGTTTATCATGAATTACTTGCAGTTCGGCCTGGCGATGTAGCTGCACGCCTATGCCTATCAGTATCGACTGCCCCCGTTGCAAGCAGAACCTCTCGGTTCCCAGCAAGAAGGCCGGGAGCTACGCCCAGTGTCCGCGCTGCAACGGCAGGTTCTGGGTTCCGCCGGCGGGCGATTCCGCGGCGTCGAAGGGGCCGGGCGCCGCGCCGCCCCCCGGCACTGCGCCGGCACCGACCACGGCGCCCAGCCCGCCTCCTCCTCCGTCTCCGGCCGCGCCGCCGGGCGGGGCGCCGGCCTCCAAGCCGTCGGTCGCCGTGCCGCCCGGCTTGTCGAGCCCTCCGCCGCCGGGAACGGCCGGTCCGGCCGGGCAGGGCCCGCCGCCTCGCGCCGTGCCGCCGGGCGTGGGATCGGCGCCGGGCCCCGCAGCCGGCGCGGCCGCGCCGCCGGGAGCCCCGGCCGCGCCTCCGCCGCCTGCCGCGCCCGCCCCGCCGCCGGGTCCCGCGCGGGGACCGTCGCCCTCCCCGACCTCGCCCGCGCCACCGGGTGCGGGGCACGCGCTGCCGGTCCAGTCCACGGCGCCCGGCACGGCCCGGGGCGTGGTGGCCACGATGACGCCCACCGCGCGTCCCGGGCGCAAGACCGCGCGGTTTATCACTTCGCAGCCGACCGAATCCGCGATTCAGCCCGCCCCCGACGGCAAGCTCCCCGAGCTCCGCCTCCAGGAGCGGGAAGGCGAAGAGGCCGCCGAGGAGAAGAGCAAGTCGTCCAATCCGGTCCTGCTGCTGCTGGCCCTCGTGGTCAGCGTTGGGCTCTCGGTGGTTCTCTTCATGGTGGACGTGGCCCCCAGGGACCGGACGCTCGGCGAGAAGAAACAGCGGGCAAGGGCGGAGATCGAGACGGACTACTCCACCAGTGCGAACATCAATCCCGACGAGCCGCTGGAGAAGTACCAGCTCTACCTCCGCGAGGCCCAGCTCGCCCACACCCGGGGCGAGTACGCGACGGAGAGGAGCTACTACCGCCGGGTCCTGGAGATGCTCCGCGCCGAGCGCGGCATGCGCGACCGGGGGCTGACCGGCAGCCGCTCGCGCGACCGGAGGCTCGAGGAGCTGATCGCCGACGTGCTGAGCGAGTGACGGCGGCGAGCCGGCGAGCGACGCGCCTTTACAACCGACGAACCCACCGCGGAAGGGACTGGGGATGGCAGGCGTTCCACGTTACGAGATCGTTGACACCATCGCCAGCGGCGACTTCGCCGTGGTGTATCGCGCGCGCGACCGCGAGCTCGGCCGCGAGGTGGCGATCAAGCAGATCCATCAGCAGTTTCTCAGCGATCCCCGCCAGTTGGAGCGCTACTGGAAGGAGGCCCAGCTCCTCGCCTCGCTCCAGCACCCGCACATCGTCACCATCTACGATCTGGATCGTTCCCGCGGCTGGCTGATCCTGGAGCTGATGCGCGGCAGCCTGCGGCAGACGCTGGACGCCGGCCCCATCGACCTCGATTACCTCCGCGTCGCGCTGGCCGGTTGCCTCAGCGCCCTGAGCTTCCTGCACTCCAACGGCGTGATCCACGGCGACCTGAAGCCGAGCAACCTGCTGGTCGATTCCCAGGCCCGGGTGAAGCTGGGGGATTTCGGCCTCGCGCGCCGCGCCAGCAGCGAGGAGGGGAGCCTGCTGAAGGGCACGACCAAGTACATGGCCCCAGAGCTGGTCGCGCCGCAGTTCGGCCCCGTGGGACCGCCGAGCGACCTCTACTCGCTGGGCTTTGCCGCCTACGAGCTGATCTGCGGGCCGCAGTTCGAAACGCTCTTCCCGGGGCTGGGCACCTTCGGGCGCGATCGGCAGATCGCCTGGATGATGTGGCACGCCGCCGCCGACCGGCAGCTACCCGAGATCGGCCGCATCCTGGAGGGCGTTCCTGCCGACCTGGCGATGATCGTCCAGCGCATGGTCGCCAAGGACCAGAGCCAGCGCTATTCCTCGGCCGCCGACGTGCTCCGCGACCTGAAGACCGACCCGGCGATGATCGACGCCCCGCCCCCCGCGGAGGAAGACGCCGAGGAGCTTGCCCGCCGCGAGGCCGAGGCCAAGAGGAAACGCCGGGTCCGTATCGGGGCCATCTGCGCGCTGGCCGTTTCGGCCGTGCTCTCCGTGTTCATGCTCCTTCCGGGCGGGGCCGAGGAGGTCGCCGGCCCGCCGCCTCCAACCCGCGCCGAGGTGCTCAACACCTATCCCGACGAGCGCGTCCTCCAGGTGCGGTACACCGAGGGGGAGAAGGAGGGCCAGGCCGCCGAGCTCACGATCCGCGGCAACGACCAGTTCTTCGTCAACGAGAAGGCCGGGACGTTCCGCGACCTCCAGACCGGCGACGAGCTGGTGATCAAGGTCCTCATCGAGGACGAGAGCAAGCGGCGCATCACGCAGTATCACGCCTACCGGCCCGAGGAGGACGTGGGCCGCATCGCCAAGGTCGAGCCCGAGCTGGGCCGCATCCTCCTGGCCATCGAGGAGGGCCCCCAGAAGGGCCAGCAAATCGCGATCGCGGTCCCGTCCGACCTGGGCAGCCGCAACAGGATCACCTTCAACGGCGCGGAGCAGATCGACGACCGGGCGATCCAGGTCGGCGACCTCCAGGCCGACGACCGCGTCACCGTGCGCCACCGGGGGACCGAGACCGGGCGCGAGGCCACGCAGCTCGCGGTCCTGCGCGTGGTCACCTTCGACGGGATCGTGCGCGCCTACGACTCCGACACCTACGAGCTGACCGTAGCGCAAGGGGAGGCGTCCGACGCCGATGTCGTCACCCTCCCCGTGGCCGCCGAATGCGAGGTGACGATCAACGACCGCAGGTTCATCGAGCAGCAGATCGTCAAGCCTTCGGACCTCAGGCCGGGCGACAAGGCCACGGTGGCCCACGACCTGCAGATCGTGCGCGTCAACGCCTATCGCATCATGGGCGACGAGGGCACGATCGTGCGCATCGACTACCCGGCCCGCTCGATGCAGGTCAAGCTCACCGGCGACGCCTCGGAGAGCCAGTACCTGATCAAGCCCGACTGCGACATCACGCTCGGCGGGGAAACCGTGCCCCTGGAGGACCTGCGGACGGGCGACATCGTGGACATCACGCACGACACGCCCGACGCCTCGCGCACGCCCGAGGCCCTGGCCATCGCCGCGCGCCGCCCCTCGGATCCCAACCGCTGGGCGATCCTCATCGCCGTCGAGGACTACGAGGACCTGTTGCTTGCCAGGCTCGACTGGCCCGTGGCCGACGCCGCGCACCTCCGCGACGTCCTGGTCAAACGGTTCGCCGTGCCGCCGGAGCAGGCGCTGCTGCTGGCCAACGAGAGCCTGGTGCGCCTGGAGCAGGGCATCCCGGGGCTGCTCAGCCGGACCGGGGCCGACAGCACCGTCGTCGTGTACTGCGCGGCCCACGCCTTCCAGGCGCCGGAGGGGGAGATCTACATCGCGCCGACGAACTTCGACTCGAAGCGGATCGCCGCCTCGGGCCTGAGCCTCCAGTGGCTCGTCGATCAACTGGAGAAGTGCTCGGCCAAGAAGAAGCTGCTGCTGCTCGACTGCGCCCACGAGGGCAGCGCCACCCAGGTCCGCAACCAGCCCTCCACGGCGGAGATGCTCCAGACCCTCAAGTCCGAGGGCGGTCGCGCCCCCTTGCGCACCGTGACGGCGCTGGCCAGTTGCCAGCCCGGGCAGCGCGGGCATTTCTGGCCGGAGAAGAACCACAGTCTGTTCGCCCATGCCCTGGCCGAAGGGTTCTCGGGCGACGGCGACAAGAACCGCGACAACCGCCTGGAGGTGACCGAGCTGTTCACCTTCGTCAAGGACACGATGGCCGCGGGCGCCACGAAACTGGCCACGGCCCAGGCGCCCCAGTTGTTCCTGCCCGACGACCGGCCGCCGCGCCTGTCGGACAACGCCAGGCAGGCGATCCGCCGTCTGGCCTCGTTCCTCCGCCAGTCCAAGCCCGACATGGACGCCGTGGTGCAGCAGTACGACGAAGCCAAGAAGCTGGCCGGCGACGAGATCGATCCGGACCTGATCTACGGCCTGCTGTTGATCGTCGCCCGGGAGCGCGACGAGGCCTTCCGCCACTTCGAGCAGCTCAAGCTCGACAACCCCAAGCTGATCCTCCCGCTCCAGGCCATCGCCTGGCTCCGCTTCGAGAAGCGGACTTACACGCCGGGCGTGGAGGAGCTGACCGAGCTCGTGTCGATCCTGCCTGAGCGCAAGGCGGGCAAGCCGCTCTCCGAGGAGATCCGCGAGTTGTTCTACTGGATGGGCCAGCTTCGCGAGTACTCCGCGACGATTCCGGAAGGCAACTACCGCGCCAAGGAGCAGAGCGTGGCCCGGCTCGACGCGGCCGTCGAGGCCTGCGGCGACGAGGCCGCGCGGTTCTACGAGCAGGGTCGCGCCCGCACGCAAACCGTGATGCGCGACTACGAAAAGCGCATGGCCGCCGCCCAGGAGGAGGCCGAGTCCAAACGCCTGAAGATCGAGCGGCGCCGGCTGGTCAACTACACGCGCCTGCCGACCGACGACATCGCCCAGCGAATCCTCGACGGCCTCGACGACTATTAAGAGGTGCTGCCGCACCCCCGCGCCGGACCGCTCCCGCTGGTCGCTTGCCCGCGGCGGTTGCGTCGGCCGCCTCACGGTCGCGGTCGCTTGCCCGCGGAGGTCGATCCGTGCTGCCGCCCGCGCGCGCCGAAGAGGTGCTGCCGCACCCCCGCGCCGGACCGCTCCCGCTGGTCGCTTGCCCGCGGCGGTTGCGTCGGCCGCCTCACGGTCGCGGTCGCTTGCCCACCGCGGCGACGTAGATCACGAACCGCTCCGCGCCGTCCAGCCCCAGGGCGGCGTCGAGCTGGCGGTCGTCGAAGGCCGCCACGGCGCAGGCCCCGGCGCCGATCGCCTCGGCCGCCAGGTAGAGGTTCTGTCCGACGTGGCCGGCGTCGAGCAGCAGGTAGCGGTAGCCCCGCTCGCCGTAGCGCCAGGTCATGCGCCGGGGCACGGCCACCCAGAAGAAGTTGACCGCGCTGGCATGAAGGAATCCCTGGCCAAAGCACGCCTGGACCAGCGCGTCGCCCAGCCCCTCGCGCGTCGCCAATTGCACCAGGCGGAAGGCCGCGGCGTCCAGGCCGTACAGCCCTGGTTCCAGTCCGTCCACGCGGCGGGCGAACAGCAGGGTCTCCAGGGCGTGGCGGGCCCCGGCCGAGGGTACGGTCCGCAGCGTGGCGTATTCGCCCTCGACCTGCTTGACGCCCTGCGTGCACCACAGTAGCAGCGACAGCTCCCCCAGCGAGAGCGGCGCGTCGGCGTACCGGCGCAGGCTTTCGCGCCGCGCGATGAGGTCCAGGAAGTCCAGCCCGGGCACGTCGGCCGATTCGGGCGGCGGCAGATCGACGCGCGGCAGGTCGTCCGGGTAGCTGAGGAACAACGGCGGCGGCGGTAGGCCACGCTGCTGATCCGACGGCGTCAGCCCCCGGTGCTCCGTCTGCCGGAAGAACTCCCGGCCGATTCCCGCCGCCATGTCCGCGTCCTTTCCGGTGCCGTTTCGACAGGGCCGGGTTCGCCCCGGCCCGCCTCGGCGCCTTGCACCAGGTCACGCCCCGCTGCCCGCGATCCCCAGCTCCTCGGCGTGCGGGCGCAGGGCCTCGATGGCCAGGCCGATGTGCTCGCCCAGGTCGACGCCGAGGATCTCCGCCCCGCGGCGGATCAGCTCGCGATCGACCTTGGCGGCGAAGGCCTTGTCCTTGAGCTTCTTCTTCACGCTCTTCGGCTCCAGCGTGCGGATGCCCTCGGGCCGCACCAGGGAGCAGGCGACGACGAAGCCCGCCAGCTCATCGCACGCCAACAGGGCCCGGTCCATCGCGGACCTCGGTTCCACGCCCGAGTCGACCTTGTGGGCGGCCACGGCGTGGGCGATCTCCTCCTCGCCGCGCTCGCGGAGCCACGCCACGACGCGGTCGGGATGCTCGTCGGGCCACCGCTCGTAGTCGGCGTCGTGCAACAGGCCGGTCACGGCCCAGACGTCCGCGTCCGCATCCTCGCCCCCGTACCGCGCGGACGCCGCGCGCATCACGATCTCCACGGCCCGCGCGTGGGCCAGGAGCGAGGGGCTGGTGGTCCAGGCCTCCAACTGCTGTCGGGCCTCTTCGCGCGCCAGTGCCATTCGACCCTCCGTTGGCTCGCGGGAATTCGACGCCCGGCTTACGGCGCGTGCCTCTCGCGGAACGCGCGCATGAAGTCGCGGAGCTTCTCCACGCCCTCGACCGGCATGGCATTGTAGATCGACGCGCGGCACCCGCCCACCGACCGGTGCCCCTTCAACGCGGCAAGGTCCTGCGCCGCGGCCTCCGAGAGGAACGATGCCTCCAGATCGGCGTCGGGCAGGCGGAAGGTGACGTTCATGATCGACCGGCTCTCCGCCGCCGCGTGTCCCCGGTAGAAGCCGTCCGAGCCGTCGATGACCTCGTAGAGCATGGCCGCCTTGCTGCGGTTGATCTCGTGCATCTTCTCCAGTCCGCCGATCTCCCCCAGCAGCCAGTCGGTCACCAGCTTCACCACGTAGATCGCGAAGCAGGGCGGGGTGTTGAACAGCGAGCCGCTCTCGGCGAGCACCTTGTAGCTCAGCAGCGAGGGCAGCCCCTCGGGCGTGCGCTGGACCAGGTCGTCGCGGATCACCACGACGGTCACCCCGGCCGGCCCGATGTTCTTCTGGGCGCAGGCGTAGATCACCCCGTATCGGCGCACGTCGATCGGCCGGGAGAGCAGGTCGCTCGAGGCGTCGCAGAGCAGGGGGACGCTGCCCGTGTCCGGCTCGCTGGGGAACTGGATGCCCTGGATCGTCTCGTTCGAGGTGATGTGCACGTAGCTGGCGTTCCCGTCGAGGTCCAGGTCGGACTGGGCGGGCATGCGGGTGTAGTGGTCGGGGTCGCCGTCCCACGCCACGCGCACCCCGCCCTGGGTGCGCGCCTCGCGCATCGCGGCCTTGGCCCAGGATCCGGTGATCACGTAGTCGGCGGAGTGCCCGCTGCCGCGCAACAGGTTCATGGCCGTCATGGCGAACTGGAGCTGGGCTCCGCCCTGAAGGAAAAGCACTCGGTAATCCTCGGGGATCCCCAGCAGCGAGCGCAGGTTGGCCTCCGCCCCTTCGACGATCGCCTTGAACTCCTTCGAGCGGTGGCTGATCTCCATCACCGACGCCCCCGCGCCGGGCAGGGCGAGCAGCTCCTGCTGGGCTCGTTCGAGGGCGGGCAGGGGGAGAATCGCCGGTCCGGCCGAGAAGTTGAAGACGCGCTTTTCCATGACTGAAATACCCTGTTCTGTCGCGAATCGCATCAAACCGAGGGGACAACCCTCCAAGTCTAGCCGCATCCCCCCGCGCCTCCAAGGGGGTCGCCGGGCCATTTGCCGCGCGGGGGCCGGGCCCCGCACCCGCCCCCATCCCCTTTCCCTGGCCAGCGC
>CAYSUS010000029.1:63509-73889 GCA_964434165.1 uncultured Pirellulales bacterium | reverse complement strand
ATCCAGCAGTACCTACGATACGACGTCGATCTCGTGTTTTGAGACAAAGCCTAGCGCTCCTGGAGCGAGGCGTTCCGAGGCCCGCTTCGCGGAAGAAGCCGCAAGGCGGGCCGGCGCCCGGGTACGGCACGGCTCGGTGTCACCCCAGTGTTCACCCCTGGTCGACGGGTTGACGACCGGGAGTTGCACGCGCGGGGGAGTTCTTCTATGTTATTATCCTTACCGAGCGCCCGGCGCCGTGGGCGCGGAGTGTGGGGGGATCATCGCTGTTGGTGCGCGCAGAGAGCCATGGCCGACACGTTCGATCCTTACCACAAGTGGCTGGGCATTCCGCCGGAGGAACAGCCTTCCCACCACTACCGCCTCCTGGGGCTAAGGCTCTACGAGGACGACGCCGACGCCATCAACCACGCGGCCGACCGCGCCATGGCCCACGTGCGCTCGTTCCAGGCGGGACGCTTCTCCCTCCAGTCGCAACAGCTGCTCAACGAGCTGTCCGCCGCCAGGGTGTGTCTGCTCGACCCCGACGAGAAGGCCGCCTACGACCGCGAGCTCCGCGTGAAGACGGCGGCCAAGGCCGCGCCCCGCGACGCGCCGGAGGACGCCGGCGTGGCCGGGCTGGGTCGGGTGGCCGTGGGCGGGGC
This sequence comes from uncultured Pirellulales bacterium, assembly GCA_964434165.1. Classification (GTDB taxonomy): domain Bacteria; phylum Planctomycetota; class Planctomycetia; order Pirellulales; family Thermoguttaceae; genus CAYSUS01. Next base: position 73,245 of record CAYSUS010000029.1, on the reverse strand, counting down.
CGTGCTCCGCACGAAGGTCCAGGCCCAGAGAGCGAGGCGCCAGCAAACGGCCTTGCTGCTCGCCGCGGTCCTGGCGCTGGGCTTTGGCGTTGGGGCGGTGGCCCTGGTCTGGGCCCTCATGCTGCCCGGGACGCCCGAGGCCGCGTCCGGATCGAAGCGGTCGGGCGCCCGGCGCAAGCCCGACGCGCCCCATTCCCGGCCGCTCGCCCCCGAAGAGCACGTGCCGATGGCCGTGGACGACTTTGCCGAGACGGTGGAGGGAAGCCCGGCGGTGATCGACGTGGTGGCCAACGACACCGATCCCCTGCCCGGCGACAAGCTCCGCATCACCAGCGCCGGCGGCATGCAGCACGGCACCGTGGCCCTGAAGGACGGGAAGCTCCACTACGCGCCGCACCCGGGCTTCTACGGCGACGACCAGATCCAATACACCGTGAGCGACTCGGCCGGCAACCAGGCCTTCGCCACCGTGTCGGTCACGGTGCGCGGGATCAACCGGGCGCTGAACCGCCCCGTCACCGCCTCGTCGATCGAGTCGCGCCAGACCGGCGGCAATCAGGACGGGCACGTGCCCGAGAACGCCGTGGACGGCCAGACCTGGTCACGCTGGGCCAGTCAGTACAGCGAGCCGAACTGGATCTGCGTCGATCTGGGGTGCCGGCACGCGATCTCGGGCGCGCGCATCCTGTGGGAAAGGGCCCACGCCGCGGCCTACGAGGTCCAGGTCTCCGACGACCAGGAGGAGTGGGCCACGATCTACACCACGGAGGAGTGCGACGGCGACTACGATGAGATACGCAACCTGAGAGGACTGGGTCGCTACCTGCGGGTGTACTGCACGGCCCGCGCGACAAAATGGGGTTTCTCTGTTTACGAACTGGAGGTCTTCGGCCGGCCGACGCCGGCCAAGTAGAAGACGTAGCCATAGTCGTCGCGGTGCTCTTCCCAGAGTCCCATCTCGCGGCGCTCCGATTCAACGAGTGCGATCGCGTCTTCGTCGCCGGGGTGTTCGGCCAGGAAGTCCTCTATCCGCTGCCGAAGTGGCCCGTAGAAGCTCTCCGACCAGTCCTCCGGCGGCAGGGCGAAATGGGCCAGCGGCTGGTAACCGCACTGGCTGAGCAGCTCGAGGCAACGGTCGATCGTGGCGATGCCGGGATACTGCTCCGCCCAATGGGCCACCAGGTGCTCGGGCGGGTTGGGATGAAGCCAGGAGAGCTCGGTCAGGGCCAGATACCCGCCCCGACGGAGCAGCCTCCGCCAGCGGCGCAGTCCGGCTTCGAATCCAACGAGGTAGATCGCGCCTTCGGCCCACACCAGGTCGTAGGCGTCGTCCTCCAGGGGCGGGTCGGCCATGTCGGCGCAGAGCGTCGTGATGCGGTCGGCCAAACCCCGCTGGTCGGCTCGGGCGTGGAGCTGATCGAGCCCCGGCTGATGGATGTCCACGGCTGTGACGTGGCCGCCCGTGGCCCGGGCCAGCGTGAGGGTGGCCGCTCCGGCCCCGCAGCCAAACTCCACGATTTGCGGTTCTTCCGGCAGATCGGGGAGCATCGCGAGGGCCTTACGCGTGGAGGCCTCGCTGCCGGGCCCGCGGCGAACGACGCCGTCGTACAGGGCGAAGAGGAGTTCCAGCGACCGGGAGGCGGGATCGGACATGGAGCGCAGACCTCGGGTGGGGGGATGTTGAAGCTGGGGACAGCCCTCGACTGGCCGAGGTTCGCGCGAAACCAATCGAAGCCCGAAGCGTCAGCGAGGGACGATCCGCACGTGCTGTCCCCTCACGCTGGGTGCCATCAGTCTGCTTGGCAGCCGGTGCTGATATGGACGGACTACTCCGCGCGGACGTCGAAGCAATACAAGTGCTCTTCGCCGCGAAGGTACAGTCGCCCGCCGCAGACGACCGGGTGGGCCAGGTAGGTGTTCGAGCGTCGCTTGGGCAGGTTGAACTGGCTGACGATCTCGAAGCCCTCGTCCCGGTCGGGGCGAATCAGCGAGACGGTCCCCTGGTGGTTCAGCGCGTAGATGTGCCCGTCGGCGCAAGTGACGCCGACCTTGCCCAGCGTGCTGTCGAGCTTGACGGTCTTGCCGGTCATGAAATCGACGCAGTAAAACTGCTTTCCCCCTTGTCGGCAGCCGCAGCCGTAGAGCAGGCCGTCGATCAAGAGGGCCCCGCCGTGGCAGTTGTCCAGATCGCGGCGATGCCAGACGGGCTCGGCCGTCCCCCGCTCGGCGTCAATCTTCATCACGGTGCCGCCCGACGAGTGCCCGCAGGCAACGAACACGTGGCCGTCGCGATAAAGCGGCGTGAGGGCGTTTTGCGGCGAGCGCGGCACGAACGGGGCCGACCAGACGAGCTCGCCCGACTCGACCTCCACGGCCGCCAGTGTGCGCTGGAAGAGGGTGAGCATCTGGCGCACGCCGTCGTGGGTGACGATCCGCGGCGAGCAGTAGGCCGCCGTGTCGCGGATCTCGGTGTTGGTCCAACGGGTCTTGCCGGTGTGCTTGTCCAGGGCCACGACACGGCCTTTGGGACCGCCCGGCGTGCACAGGACCCTGTCGCCGTCCACGAGCACGTTCTCGGCCAGCGACCAGATGCCGAACCGCGCGTCGAACCGCTCCTTAAGGTCCACGGCCCACACCTCCTTGCCGGTCCGGGATTCGAAGCAGGCCAGGCGCCCGTGCGGGCTCATGTGGTAGAGGCGGCCCTCGCTGAACGTGGGCGTCGTGCGTGAGCCCGGGCTGGCGCCCCGCCACGAAGCGCCGTTGGCCGTCTTCCACAACAGCTTGCCCTCGAGGTCCAGGGCCAGCAGCAGCTCCTCCTCGTCGAAGTCCCCGGCCGTGAAGATCATTCCGTCGGCGATCGATACGCCCGAATAGCCGCGGCCGCAGTCGGAGTACTTCCACACTAGCGTCGGCCCCGCCTTGGGCCACTTCTCGAGCAGCCCCGTCTCGGGCGAGATGTTGGTCCGCCCGGGGCCGTGGAAGTCGGGCCAGCTCGCCTCGGCCCGATCGGCGGCCCGCGCGATGGAGGGCGGGAGGCCGAGCGTCGCGACGAATGCAAAGAGGACTACGGTACGGATGTGCGCGGGGATCATGAAAGGCCTCGTAGTGCAAGAACGCATTTAGCCTGCGGGCCCAGCCGCCGGGCCCCTGCGAACGCCGGCTGCACTGGCCTGCAGCAGAACCGCTTCATGCTAGCCGCGCGTCACGGGACCTGCAAGCGAAACCCGCGGCCTGATGCCCTCTCCCGCGAGCGGAGCGGGAGAAGGGAGGTTCTGTCACTCCCTGCCCCGTCACCCCGTCACTCCTTCACCACCTCCAGCCAGCCCAGCGAAGTGGGCACGTGGAAGTCGGGCTCCTCGGTCCCCGGATCGACCCAGGCGATCCAGGTCTGGACGGGCAGCGGGCCGTCGAGCTGGCGGCCACGGGTGTGGATGCTGTCGGGCTTGGGAGCCGGCTTGCCGCTACAGTCGTGATGGAACTCGGCGCGGAACAGCCCACACCGGATCTTCACGCCGGGTTTCAGGCGTGGAAACCCCATCGCCTCGAAACTGGCCAGCGGGATTCGCCCCTCGACCACGTAGCCCTGCTCGATCGCCGCCCCCGCTGCGCGGAGGCCCTGCCAGCTCCACTTCGGATCGATGCGGCGATAGTATGCTCCGCGGTAGTCGAATGCCCGGCCCCGCGGATCGATCTCCGCGCAGTAGTAGTCCTTCATCCGCTCGTCCGGGGAGAAGTACAGCTCGACGCGGTCCTCGAAGACCGCGTCCTCCTCGTCGCGGAGCCGGTCCAGCACGACCACGTCCTCGTCGTGGACGCGAAAGGCGAAGTACAGATGCTCGCCGTCACACACGGCGCGGAATTCGGTCGCCGGGGCGGGCTTGTCCTTCCACGGGAAGCTGAAGTCCTTCTCCAATTGCGCCTGGGACCACGCCGGCTCGTCGGCACGGCCGTCCAGCTTGACCCTCGCCTCGGGCAGCCAGCGGACCCGGTAGGTCTTGTCGCTGCGGCGCCGGGGGAAGAAGTCATCCTCCAGGAGCTTGATCCGCAGCGGCCCCTGCATGGTCGTCACCCACAGCTCGCCCGGCACGTGTTCCAGGACGTACGGGTAAGAGAGCCGATGCTGCGAGGCCCTGCCGCCCGGCTTCTTCGCGTCGTAGGCCAGCACGACCGGATCGGTCCAGGTCTTGCCGTCGTCCTCGGAGAAGGCCAAGGAGATCTGCTCTCGCCGGCCGGTTCTCTTCTCTGCATCGATGAACCGGTTCCAGAGGAGGACGAGCCGCCCGCTCTGGAGGCGCTGCAACTGGCCTGGGGACCCGCTGGCCGCAATCTTCGAGGGGCGCACGTCCTCCCAGGTGAGGCCGCCGTCATTGGAGAAGGCCTCGCTGAAGCGGCCGCGCTCGGTGCGCAGAAGCATCCACAGCCGGCCGCCCCCCAGCTCGGCAAAGGTCGGCTCAATGCCGCCGCCGTGATCGCCGTAGCCGCCGTATTCGCCCAGATCGAGGATGTTGCTCCGCTTCCAGGTCACCCCTTCATCGTCGGAGAGCCAGGTGAACGAGACGTGCCGGCCGGGCTCGGCCGCGGCCTTCTGCGAGCCGAGCACGATGCGCCCGGAGCGCAACTGGATCATCGTGCGCAGGGCCCCGCAGTAGTCGTCCTGGATCCGCTGGGGAGCAAGCCACGTGCGGCCCTCGTCGGTGCTCCGCACAACGTAAACCGGCAGCCGGCAGCCAGGCTGCGGCCCGCCCTTGGCCTGGTCCCAGCGAAACGCCATCTCCTTCTGGTTGAGGAACGCCAGGAGGATCGTGCCGTCACGGGCGCGGAGCATGGCCCTTTCGGGGCGGCACTCGTACTTCTTGGGATCGGCAAAAAGCCGCCGGGCCTGCCAGGACCTGCCTTCGTCGCTGCTCGCCAGCACGCCCGTGCGGTCGGCGGCCAGGACGCTGCCGTCGCCGAGCTTGACGAACGGGCCCAGCGGCAGGTCGGGCGCGGGCCGGCACTTGGGGTGCAGAAGCAGCGTCTTCTCGCCGAAGCGGACCTCGCTCCAAGGTTGCGACACGGCGGCCAAGCACAGGGCGACCACGGCAAACGACGGCATGGCAATTCTCCTCGCGCGAAGGAAGCTCGCTGGGACTACGAGATCAGGCCCAGGCCGTGAAGGGCCTCGATGAGCGTCGGACGCGTGTCCTTCCACAGCCAGGTGGTCGGAAGTCGCAGCCCATCGAGAACCCGCGACGCGATCGCCGCCTGCTCCTCGCGCAGTCGCTCGTAGCGCGGCCTGGGCTCGGCCTGGTTGCCCTCGGGCTGGACGAGGGCATAGGCCTCGACGTGCTCGGAGTTGGGGTCGATCACCCAGTACTCCCGTACGCCAGCCTCTTCGTACTCATGGTACTTCTCTCTCCAATCGCGGGATTCACTCTCGGGCGAGACGATCTCGACAATCAAGTCGGGCGCCCCGTCCACGTGCGTCTTCCGAATCCTGTCAAGCCGTTCGTTTCCAACCAACAGGATGTCGGGGGTGCGGCGGCGCCGCTGCTCTCCCAGGCGGACCTGAGTTCCGGCAGCGGCCCTCCCGAGTCCGTGCCGCTCGGCGTACCCGCGGAATACAAGGACCAGAGAACCTCTCAACTCATTGTGCGCAAAGTCCGCCGGCGACATGATCACGACCACTCCATCGACCCATTCCGCGCGGGTGTCCTCGTCGCACCAGGCGACGAACTCCTCCTCGGTCATGCCGAGCGGAGGACCGAGGGCCGGGTCGAGGCCAGAATGCTGCCCCAGAGGGCGATCGATCGGGCGATCGGATGTCATGTCGGGATCTCCTTCCTGCGCCGATCATACCCCCCTGAAACCCGCCGATCCAGCACGGCGCGACCCACCCAGGAACAGGGTCTGGCGAAGGGGCCCGTTCCCCAACGGCCGGTTCCGTGGCGAGCCGACCCGCCCCGGCGCACCACGCTTTGGTGCTGCCCTGCCCCCGGGCATGAAGACAAGCCTGAGCCAAGGGGGACAGGCTCCCTTTGCGCGGAGCACCGTTCGGGCTGCCGTGCGGCAAACGGCGCCAGCCCCCGCGCCCCAAGGAGCCCCCTCCATGCATGCCGCAACGCTCGCCGAGCTCACGCTGCGCCTGCGGCAGCCGCGCGCCTCCCATCAACTGGTGCCCTGGGCGCCCACCGGCAGCGCGAGCCGGGCGGACATCTCGCGGAGTCGCTGGAGCGGGTGAGTGATCCGGTCGGGCGCCTGCTGCCGGGCAAGGGGTCGCGGAGGTCCGGAATGGCCGCCGCGCGCGCAGGCGCAAGCCGGCTTGCGCCCCGGTCATCTCCGGCCCAGCAGCGTCGTTAGCGCGTCGGCCAGTTTCGCCATCACGTCGGGCTCGGGCAGAGGGAGCTTCAGGCACGGTCGGCCCGTGGTCTCGTCGCGCTCCACGAGCTGCGGGGGCAGGGCGGGCGGACCGGCTTGCTGGCCCGATCTGCGGGACGGATGCGTTCCCCCTGCGGCGGCCTGGCCCAGCTTCTCGAGGAAGCTCATCCCGGCGGCGAGCAGTTCGCCCCAGGCCTCCTGGGGCGCGACCTCCACGGACGGCTCGAGTGCCCCGCGTCCGGGACCTTCGAGCTGCCGCCGTGCCGCCGCCGCGCGGCCGTCGCCCAGCGCTTCGCGGCGGCCATCGGCCGGGCCCGCGAGGGCGGCCGGTTCCTGAGGCGGAATGCTGCCCGTAGCCTTCTCCACGGTCTCCATGAACCGGCTGAGCCGGGAGCCGCCGAGGAAGACCTCGTCCTGTCCGCCGTCGAGCACGCCGGAGAACATCGATCGTTTGAAATCGAGGAGCGCGAGCATGCCCTCCTCGATTGTCCCCTGAGCGATCAGGTGGCAGACGCGCACGGGCCGCTGCTGGCCCAGCCGGTGGACGCGGCCTACGCGCTGATCGAGGACGGCCGGGTTCCACGGCTGGTCGAGATTGAGCACGGTCGAGGCGTCCTGGAGGTTCAGGCCCACCCCGCCCGCATCGCTGGTCAGAAACAGCCGGCACTTGGGGTCCTCGCGGAAGCGCTGGACGAGCTGCTTGCGCTTCGGGCCGGGCACGCCGCCGTAGAACATCACGTAGTCCCACTTGCGCTTCTTCAGCCGCCCGGCCACCAGCTCATGCATCCGCACCCACTGGCTGAAGATCACGATCTTGGTCCCCGGGTCTTCGAAGGCCTCCTCCAGGAGCGTGAGGGCCTCGTCCGCCTTGGGCCCGTGGTCCGTCTTCTTGTCCAACAGGTACGTGCTGTTGCACGACATCCGCATGTTCTGAAGCGCAATCATCAGGCGCCGCTGGTCGGCCTCCGACAGGAAGCCCAGTTTGCGCCACTTCTGCACGATCCGCGCCACGATCTCGCGGTTCTCCTCGTGGTGCTTCCATTGCTCGTCGGTCATGGGCACGAAGAACTGCTTGTCCATGCGCGCGGGCAGCTCCCGCAGCACCTCGTCCTTGGTGCGGCGGAGCAGGATCGGCTCCAACGTCTTGGCGACCTGGCCCAGGTGATGGTAGCCGATCACGCGGCCGGTAGCGTCCACGTGCTGGTGGGCGTCGAGGAAGCGGAACACCGGCCCGAGCCGGAAGCGATCGATGAACTCCACGATCGAGTGCAGCTCCTCCAGGCGGTTCTCCAGGGGCGTGCCGGTGAGGACCAAGGCGTACTGCGACCTCAGCCGCTTGACGCTCTGCGCGGTCTTCGTCTTCCAGTTCTTGATCCGCTGGGCCTCGTCGAGGATGATCAAATCCGGCTCCCAGCGCTCGATCAGGTCCAGATCGCGACGCACCACGTCGTAGTTGGTAATCTTGTAGAAGGCGTCCCGCTCGTACAAGGCCTTGCGCCGCGCGCGGAGCCCCTCGACGACCACCGTGGGGCGCGGGGCGAACCTGGCGATCTCCCGCTCCCACTGGTGCTTCAGCGAGGTGGGCGAGATGATCAGCACCCGCTCGATGCCGGCGATGCGGGCGAGGATCTCCGTGGCCGCGATCGCCTGGATCGTCTTGCCCAGACCCATGTCGTCGGCCAGCAGGCAGCGGCCCGCCCGGGCGGCGAACAACGCCCCTTCGCGCTGGTACGGGTACAGCTTCGCACGGACCAGGCCCTTGAAGGCCGCGCTGGCCACACCCTTGGGAAAGGCCTTGTTGATCCGCCTGGCGAGGAGCTCCCGGTCGCGGACCTGGGCCACCATCTCCAGGGCGTCGTCGTAGCACCGCATCTCGTGGTCGAAGCGCGACGCCCCGGCCAGGAAACCGTGGAACTCGGCGTAAGCTTCCGGGGCGAGGATTCCCCGCTCGTCGAAGTACTTCCGTGCCAGACGTCTCAGTCCGTCCGGGCACTCGGTACCGGGACGGAACACCACCTCGCGCTTCGCCCCGTACTGCAGGAACACCTCGGAGAACGCCGGCTGGTGGCCGGCCGCCAGGGCGACCTTGGCCGCGCGGGTCTTGCCCAGCCGGCCCAGCACGAACTCGATGTGCTTGCAGGTGCCCAACGTGTTGACGGAGAAGTCGGGGCATGAACAGAAGTTCTCGCCCAGGCCCGACCCGCGGATCGCCACCTTGTAGGTCCGCTTGGTCTGGGGATTGCGGACCTCGAACTCCGAGAACAGCGGCTCGCCGCCGACGTTCCGCATGCGAAACTTCTGCTCCCGGCCGAACTGCCGCCGCAGGGCCACCTGCCACTGCTCCAGCGACATCTCCTCGGGCTTGCGGGTCCGCGAGAGCTTGCGCTTGCCCGAGAAGGGCTGGAAATCGTCGTCTTCATCACCGTGGACAGAGGATCGCTTCCCGCGGGCCTTGCGAGGGCGGCCGCCCCGGGCCTTCTTGGAAGAGGCGGCCCGCTTGCGGGCGCCGCCGCTTGGGCGATTGGCGGGCACCAGCGCGGTACCGGATTCCCTTCGAGCTGCCATGGAATCCTCCTTGTGGCTTGAGGCATCTTCCACTGATGGTAACGGGGGCAGGAGAGCCTGTTAAGCCCCCTCGCGCCGACGCACCGGCCTCCCTCACGTCCCCGAGGCGGCCACGCCCGATCGGCTCCCGTTCGCCGCCCTGGCGCGCTGGCCGCCGATCTGAATCGCCTTGCGTGATACCGGGGAAAAGGGGCAGGATCCTTTTCCCCTCCCAGGAACGTGCACGGCCATCTAGAACAGCCCGACCACCTGACCTCGCGCATCGACGTCGATCGTCTCGGCGGCGGGGGTCTTGGGCAGCCCGGGCATGGTCATGATGTCGCCGGTGAGCACGACCACGAAGCCCGCCCCGGCCGACACGCGCACGTCGCGCAGCGGCACGTCGAACTTCTTCGGCCGGCCCTTGAGGCCCGGGTCGGTGGAGAGCGAATACTGCGTCTTGGCCATGCAAATGGGCAGTTCGCCGAAGCCCATCTCCTGAAGATCGTGGAACTTCTTGCGCAGGGCTTTGTCGGCCAGCACGTCCGTCGCCCCGTAGATCTCGCGGCAGATGATGCCCACCTTCTCCCACAGCGTGCAGGTGTTGGGGTAGAGGAAGGAGAAGTCGGACGCCGTGTTCTCGGCCACGTCCACCACCGCCCTGGCGAGCTCCTCGGCGCCGGACCCGCCGCGGGCCCAGTGGTCGGCCCGGACGATCCGCACCGAAAGGTACGCGCACTTGTCGCGGATGTACGCGATTTCCTCGTCCGTGTCCGTCTCGAAGTGGTTGATCGCCACGACCACCGGCAGGCCGAAGCGGTGGATGTTCTCGATG
>CAYSUS010000029.1:0-63499 GCA_964434165.1 uncultured Pirellulales bacterium | reverse complement strand
GCTTCTTGAGGTTCTCCACGCCGCGGTCGAGGGCCTCGACGTTGGGCTTGCGCAGGTCGGCCAGGTCCACGCCGCCGTGGTTCTTGATCGCCCGGACCGTGGCCACGATCACCACGGCGTCGGGCTGGATGCCGGCTTTGCGGCACTTGATGTTGAAGAACTTCTCCGCGCCCAGGTCGGCGCCGAAGCCCGCCTCGGTCACCGTGTACTCCGAGAGCCGCATCGCCAGCTTGGTGGCAATCACGCTGTTGCAGCCGTGGGCGATGTTGGCGAACGGCCCGCCGTGGACGAAGGCTGGCGTGTTCTCCAGGGTCTGCACGAGGTTCGGCTTGAGGGCCTCCTTCAGAAGCACCGTCATCGCCCCGTGGGCTTTCAGGTCGGCCGCGGAGATCGGCTGGCGCTTGCGCGTGTAGCCGATGAGGATCCGCGCGAGCCGCTCCTTGAGCTCGGCCAGCGACTCGGAGAGGCAGAAGATGGCCATCACCTCGGAGGCCACGGTGATGTCGAAATTGCCTTCCCGGGTGATCGAGTTGCCCACCCCGCCCATGCCCACGACCACGTTGCGCAGGGCCCGGTCGTTCATGTCGATGACCCGATTCCAGACGACGCGGCGCGGGTCGATGCGGAGCTCGTTGGTGTGGTGGAGGTGGTTGTCGAGCATCGCGCTGAGGAGGTTGTGCGCGGCGCCGATGGCGTGCAGGTCGCCGGTGAAGTGGAGGTTGATGTCCTCCATGGGCACGACCTGGGCATAGCCGCCGCCGGCCGCGCCCCCCTTCATCCCGAAGCACGGCCCCATGGACGGCTCGCGGAGGCACACGCTCGTGCGCTTGCCTATGCGGCTGAGGGCGTCGGCCAGGCCGATGCTGGTGGTCGTCTTGCCTTCGCCCGCCGGGGTGGGCGTGATCGCCGTCACCAGCACCAGCTTGCCCGGCGTGCGGTCGGCCAGGCGGTCGTAGAGGTCGAGCGAGACCTTGGCCTTGTGCTTGCCGTAGTGCTCGAGGTCTTCGTCCGCGATGCCGAGCGCGGCGGCGACTTCTTCGATGGGCAGCATCGTCGCGGCCCGAGCGATTTCAATATCCGGCGGCAGAGAGCGTGTGGTGTCGGTCATGGTCGGTTGTCTTCACAGGGCAAGGGGTTGTCTAGCACCGGGAAGGAAGTCGACCACGGAGGCACGGAGAGCACACAGAGAGGAGAAGCATACAGGCTTAGAGGACTTGGACTTGGACCGATACCGTATCGCAGACGGTCAGCCCGCCGCCCCTTGGTCCATCTCATACGCCCTGCGATTTGCTGCTGCACCAAGCCCTTTCGAGATTCCTTCTTCCTCCGTGCCCTCCGCGCCCTCCGTGTCTCCGTGGTCCCTTTCGACGTCGCTTAAGAGTAGAAGTCCCGCACGCGCATGATCGACTCGAAGCCGCCTCGCGCGATGCAGTCTTCGACGCACTGCATGGCGGGGTGGTCGGGCGGAAGAAGCTGGTACTTGCGCTTCACCGAGCCGATGACCATGTCCAGGCCCAGGGGCATGGCCTTCGTCAGAAAGGCGCTCTCCAGCGGCCCCTTGACCGGCGAGCCGTCCGCCCGCTTCGGCGGGAGCATGACCGTGAAGTTGCTCAGCCCCACCGACATGTGCACGCCCGCGAACTCCGCGTCGGCGTGGATCATCTCCATGGCCTTCACGAGCCGGGCAAGGTTCCCCTCGGCGTCCGAGCCGAGCGGCGCGATGCCCGGGTCGATGATGCAGTCGGCCACGGTCAGCCCCGGGCACTTCTCCCTGGCCTGGGCGAGAAGCAGCCTGGCCGCCTCGTAGCTCTCCTCGGCTGTGCGGCAGGGCTTGGACTGGCCGTCCACGACCTGCTCCGAGACCAGCAGGATGGGCATGAACGGCCGCACCGCGTGAAGCTCGAACATGCCGGCGCGGAGCGGCGAGATCGAGTTGAGGATCGGCTTGGCGCCGCCGGCGCGGTCCGGATCGAAGGCCTCCAGCCCGGCTCGGGCCAGATCGGGGTCGGGCGTGTCGATCGACAGGGGCCTGGCCGTGACCTCCTGGATCTTGCGAACCATCTCCGCCATGAACTCGGGGGGGCGCGGCCCCACGTTTACATCGATGTAGGCCGCGCCCCCTTCGTCCTGGGTGCGCGCGAGCTGGAGCAGACCGTCGATGTCGCCGGCGTCAAAGAGCTTCCTGGTCGAGGGGACGGAGTCGTTGATCGACTCCCCAATGATCGTCAGACCTTCCAGGGGCATGGATTCCTCCCAGTCACTTCTCGTCGGTAAATCGACCGGCTTCCGCGCCGCTCTCGGGCGGCTCGGCATCCCCGCGCGGCGCGTGGTGGTCGCGGTCGAGGTAGGCGTTGGCCCAGGCCGAGGTGTTCTTCAGCCGGGCGTCGTAGATCACGATCGGGCCGTCGAGCATGGTCTCCGACTGGCCGTAGTACTTCAGCCGGTCGTACACCCGGGCCCAGAAGCACTCCTTGTCGTCCAGCTCGCACCGGCCGCCCCGCGACCCGCCGCAGGGGCCGTTGCGCGAGCCCTTGGAGCAACCCGCGTTGGGGCAGAGGTACGCGCAGTCCGGCAGGCTGCACTGGCCGCAGTCCTGGCACCCGTATCCGAGGTGCTTGGCCTCGCGCTCCAGCCAGTAGGCCAGCCGGCCCATCAGGCCCGGCTTGCGGTCCCAGCGGCGGAAGAGCCACTGCATGAAGCCGTAGAGGTTCTTGCCCCGGGCGAAGGCCAGCTCGTGGACCATGCGCGACACGCGATAGCCCAGCGTGACCTCTCTGGACCACGGCGGCCGGTCCAGCGACTTGAGGTACTGCGGATTGATCCGGTCCGGGGCCGAAAGGCCGGTCTGGGGATCGTGCTCGAACAGAAAGAACTCGCCAGGCACACCGAAGCTGGTCTCCTTCATGAGCTCCCGCCAGTCGTCCCCGCCGTAGCTCTCGGCCAGGTCGATGATCTGGCCAAAGGTCTCGGCCTTGGCGATCCCGCCCAGGTAGCCGGCGGCGAAGCCCAGCCCCTTGAAGACGGCCAGTTGCTTGGCGGCCAGCTCGCGGAAGAACCGACGGCCCTTGTCCGGCCCGGCCGCGTACTTCTCCGCCCGCTCGAGCAGCTCGTCGCTGACCACGCAGCCGGCCAGTTGGCCGGAATAGAACAGCCGGGCCACGGTGCCCGTGAGCAGGTAAACGTTGCCGATCACCGGCACGTCGATCCCGCGCGACTGGAGCATCAGCTTGACTTCGTGGAACTTCCGCATGTCGTAACCCAACTGCGGAATGACCCACCGGGCCCCAGCGAGGATCTTGCGCACGAGCTTGAAATACTGCGGCATCAGCTCGCGCTCGTGCTGCTTGAACGGCGAGACCACGCAGCCGATGTAGAAGTCGGTCTTGGGCAGGCTCTGCGTGCCGCCCCGGCGGTCGGGGACCTCCAGTCCACGGTTCATCGAGTCCAACAGGGCGATCAGCCCGACCGAATCGAGATCGAAGACCGGATCGGGAACGCCGCGAAAGCCCGTCGTGGGGTAATCGCCGGTGATGGCCAGGATGTTGTTGAACCCTTCGGCCGCGTAGCGCCAGGCCGCGGCCTCCAGGCCGTTGCGGTTCATGTCCTTGCACGTCAGGTGCAGGACCACGCGCTCGCGGTGCTGCGGGACGAAGCCGGCGAGCCAGTCGGGCGGCAGCATCGGGGCCCCGCCCGGGCTGTCGGTGATCGAAATCCAGCCGATCCGCGGGTCTTCGAGCAGGGCCCGGGCGGTGTCGGCCAGTTGGTTGGGCGCTTGCGGCTCCGTGAAGCCGCGCGTGGTGACCAGCTCCGCACCGTAATAGAACCGATCGCTGTGGAGCAGATCGCGGAAGCGGTCGGCGTCGCGAGGGGGTGTCACGGGCAGGTCCCGGATTGGAGGCGAGCAAGGACCTTGGGGAGGGAAAACAGGTGCCGGCTCGTCCCGCTTCGCCGGACTCCTACGTGGCCTCGACGAGGCGCCGGGCGAGGGCCACTGCCGCGCTGGCGTTCTCGCTGTAGCCGTCCGCGCCGATCTCGTCGGCGTACTGCTGCGTGATCGGGGCCCCGCCGATGATGACCTTGGTCTTCTTCCGCAGGCCCGCCTCCTCCAGGGCCTGGATCACACCCTTCATCATGGTCATGGTCGTGGTCAGCAGGGCGGAGAGGGCCACGATCGTCCCGTCCTTCTCCTTGGCCGCCTCGACGAACTTGTCCGGCGATACGTCAACCCCCAGATCGACCACCTCGAACCCGCCGCCCTCGAGCATCGAGGCCACGAGGTTCTTGCCGATGTCGTGGAGGTCCCCCTGCACCGTGCCGATCACGACGCGGCCCACGGCCTGGGCCCCCGCCTCCACTAGGCGAGGCGTGATCAGCTCGAGTGAGGTCTTCATCGCCCGGGCGGCGATCAGCAACTCGGGAACGAAATACTCGTTGCATTCGAAGCGGCTCCCGACCTCGTCCATCGCGGGGATCATGTACTTGGTCAGAAGCTCGGTAGGATCGACGTCCGCCTCCAACGCGGCCTTGGTCACCTCCTCGGCCTTCTTGGCGTTGCCGGTCAGAATCGCTTCGTAGAGTTCCTGAGGATCGGCCATGGATCCCTCCCAGTCTGTTGCCGTGGTTGCGTCGCGAGTCGAATCCCTATGGTAGCTCAGCCCAGCAACAGCCGGAAGCCCCGGCGAACTGGTCGAGCCGCCACCCCAACGCAAGACCGAACCATTACACCCGAACGCGGGGGTCCCGGAAGTCGGGCCGCATGGGGCTGTCCCGAGGGTCCCTTACGCACCGACCACGCCTTGGAGATGCTTCAGGCTTCGCTCGGCCTGATCGACCGTGCCGCACTCCACGGCGATGACGCCTTGGAACCCGTGCTTGCGGGCGATCTCGACGATTCGCTTCCAGTCGATCACGCCCTCGCCGCAGGCGCAGCCGACCGGCGTGCCGGTGACCTGTCCGCGGTCCGACTCGCTTTGCTGGATGCTGATGTCCTTGCCGTGCATGTGGATCAGGCGATCGGCCACGGCGTCGAGGGCGTCGTACACGTCGTCCTGGCCGCCGAGGTAGAAGTTGCCCGGGTCCCAGTTCACGCCCCAGCAGGGACTATCGGACAGGTTGAGAATGCGGATGAAGGTGTCTTTGCGAACCGTATAAGGCGAGTGCGGCTCCAGGCCGACCTTCACGCCGTAGCGCTCAGCCGTCCGCATCACCTGGCCGACGGTGTAGCGCATGATCTGGAAGGCCTCCTCCTCGCTCATCCACTCGGGCTTGCGGCCTTCGTCCGTGGTGACCACGGGCGCGCCGATGTCGCTGGCATAGCGGATCGCCTGGGTTAGATAGGGAACCCCCACCTCGGGACGCATCAGGGGGCTATGGGCGCTGACGGCGGACGGCTTGATGCCGACCTCGTCCATCCACTCCTTCACCTCCAGCGGATCGTCCTGCATGCAAAGCATGTGGTAGTAACCGGCCAAGGCCAACAGATCGTAGCCGGTGGCCACGCACGGCTCGCACCACTTGTAGCCGAGCTTGGCCGCCGTCTTGATCCCCTCGCGGAACGACTTCTCGGAACTGCGGAAGAACTCCAGGTTGACGCCGATTTGAATGTCGCTCATGAAAGCTCCCCTCGTTTCGCATGAGAGTCGATCGCCGCGCGGCCTTCGCCCGGCCCGTACGATGTGGCCCGGCACAGAGCAGACCCGACCGGCCGGGGAGTGTCAAGAGGGTGGCGCGCCGCCCGGGATAGACTTCCGAAGTCTTCAAGACTTCGTAAGTCTGGCCGTCCGCGGCTCGGCCGGCGCCAGCGTCCGCACGTCCAGCACCTGCGGGCCGCCGGCGCCGTCCAGCGTGCCGTGCTCCCGCGCGTACCGGAGCAGGCGCGCGACCTTGTCCTCGGGCCCAAGCTCGCTGGGCATCTGGCTGGCCGGTCCGCGGCCCCAGAGAATCCGCGTTCCACCCCGCGTGAACAGCTCGTACACCGGCTCCGAGGCGTACACCGGTCCCAGGGAGGTGGGCACGATGCGGTCCAGCTTGAGCTCGTGCCATGCGGGCCCGAAGGTCGCCGCGATCTCGGCCCCGTCCACCACGCGGGCGTCGCCCCACCGCGTGCCTACGGGCCCGACGGGCGCCGAATCGACGCCCACGATCCGCGGATAGCGGCCGGCCTCGACCTGCGAGAAGTCGCCCCGCGGCAGGAGTGTCCCCAGCCGGTCCACCGGCACCATCCCGTCGGCCGTCTCGACCATGCAGACGGGCCTGCGCCACACTAGATCGACCTGGAGCCGGGCGGGGTGGTGCCTGGTCACCCGCTCGACCTCAGCCACCCACGGATGCCGCTCGAAGGCCGTCGCCACGCGCTCGGTCAGCCGCTCGTCCAGGATCGACAGCCCGCCGCCCAGGCCGACGTCGCGGAGCACCTCAGCCCGCACGTCGCGGCGGATCCACTCCGGGCGCGGCGCGGTCACCACGTCCTCAACCCGCACCACGTAGTCGTCCGAAGAGAGCACGCGCTGGCGCACCTGGAGCCAGACCAGATACCACCCGCCGCCGAACACGGCCACGACCACCAGCGCCATGGCCACGCGGCGGCCCGGCCCCGCCAAGTAGCCGGCCGCGTTCGCCAGCCACCCGGGCAGGGTGGGCGACGGCTTGCTGGCGGGTTGGGTGCGTCTCTTCGCCATGGCGGGGGTAGAAGTCGGAGGTCGGAGGAAAGTGCTTTCGCACTTCGTGCTCGCCGCTCTCGCAGGCAGCAGCCGGGCCCCAGGATTCCCTTCGGCCGGCGGCTCACCAGATCTCCAGTTCCAGCTCCAATTCCACACCCATCCGGTCGTGGACCTGCTGGCGGACCAGGTCGATCAGGCGCAGGACGTCCTGGGCCTCGCAGTCGGGCTCGGCCACGATGAAGTTGGCATGGCGCTCGCTGACCACGGCTCCGCCGATGCGCGTGCCTTTCAACCCCGACTCCTCGATGAGCTCGCCGGCGACCATCCCGCGTGGGTTCCTGAATACGCAGCCCGCGCACTGGTGCCCCATGGGCTGGTTGGCCTTCTTGACGATCCACAGCTTCTGCAAGCGCTTGGAGAGCTCGCGGGGGTCGTCCTGCTGAAGCTGGAACCTGGCGCCGAGGATCACCAGCTCGTCGAGGCTGCTCTGCCGATAGGCGAAGACCAGTTCGCTCCGCTTGCGCACGAGGACCTCGCCCAGGTCGTTGATCACAGTCGCCTCGACAGTCCACTGACCCACGTCGCCCCCATGCGTCCCCGCGTTGCCGCGCAAGGCCCCACCCACGGAGCCGGGAATGCCGACCAGCCCTTCCAGTCCCCCGAGCCCCTGGTGGACCGAGGTCGTGACCGCCCGACCCAACCGCGCCCCCGCCCCGACGGTCAGCGAATCGCCTTCGATCCTGATCTCGCGGAACGCGGGTGCCGAGAGCTGCACGACCACGCCCCGGACCCCCTCGTCGCGGACCAGCAGGTTCGAGCCACGGCCGAGCGTGCGCAGCGGCACACCTTCCTCGCGGCATCGCTTCACCAGGCTCAGCAGTTCGTCCACGTCGCGGGGCTCGGCGAAATACTCAGCCGGACCGCCGAGCTGGAACCACGTGTGCATCGCCAGCGGCTCAGCCTGCCGCACGATCTTCTTGAAACCGCTCAACCAGCTCATCGATCAGCTTCCCAATGTCTCCCGCCCCCAAGGTCACCACCACGTCGCCCGGCCGTGCCTCCGCGACGAGCGCGGCGAGAATCTCCTCGCGGCATCCGGCCGCAACCACGTTCACGCCCCGTGCTCGCGCGGCCGCCGCCAGATCGGCGCTGGTGACCTCGCCGGGGCGCGGCGCGGGCTCCCGCGCCCGCCAGATGTCGGCCACGGCCACCACGTCCGCATTTTGCAGGCTCGCGGCCATCTCGTCCAGCAACCGCGCCGTGCGCGAAACCTGGTGCGGCTGGAACACGCACCAGACGCGCCGCCCCGGATACGTCCGCCGGATTGCGCCGAGCGCGGCGCCCACTTCGGTCGGGTGGTGGGCGTAGTCGTCCACCAGGGCCGCACCGCGCCAACTCCCGCGGCTCTCCAGACGGCGATGCAATCCCCGAAATCCGGAAAGGCCGGGGCCGATCGAGTCGCCTTGCACGCCTGCCGCGCAGGCCAGCGCGGCCGCGGCCACGGCGTTCTCCACGTTGTGCAAGCCCGGCACACGCAACGCCACGTCGCACACCCTCCGGCCACGGCGCACGATCCGGAAGCCATACATGCCGCGCCGCGCCGTAAGGCCGCGGGCCTGCCAGTCTGCATCGGGCCCAAGGCCGAACGTCTCCACGGCGCAACGGGCGGCCGCTGCCGCTGCGAGCGCCACGGGGCACCGGGCCGAGACGATGAGCCTCCCGACGGGCGGCAGAAGCGACGCGAATCGGGCGAAAGCCGCCTGCACTTCGTTTAGATCTCGGTAGCAGTCGAAGTGGTCCGTCTCGACGTTGAGGATCGCGGCGTGCTCCGGGCCCAGGTGCAGGAAATTGCCGCGATACTCGCAGGCCTCGGCTACCATCCACGGCCCCCTCCCAGCGCGGCCGCCGCTGCTCCGCCCCAAGGGGACCGCGCCGAAGCAGACGGTCGGATCGACGCCCGACGCCTGGAGAATCGCGGCCAGCATGGCCGAGGTCGTCGATTTCCCGTGCGTGCCGGCCACCGCCAGACCGCGGCGCGACCGCATCAGCCGTCCCAGAGCCTCGAAGTAGCTCATCCGGGGAATGCCCAGCTCGGCGGCGCGGCACAGCTCGGGGTTGTCGGGCGGTACCGCGCCGCTGTGGACGACCAGCCGGGCGTCGGGCGGCACTTGGTCGGGCCCGTGCCGACCAAAGAAGGGGAAGGGGATGGGCCGCTGTCCGGGCTGCTCGGCCGGCGCGCAGTCGCTGCCCGAAACGGTCCAACCAAGGCCCAGCAGCACGTCGGCCAGCGACCGCATCCCCGAGCCTGCGGCGCCCACCAGATGGGCCCTGGACGGGGCCTCAATCTCCAGGCTGCCGGAGAGAGGACGAAGAGAGCATTCGGAAAGCGGGCGCCGCCTTGCAGCCAACAAGCCCCAGACTCCTTCCGGGAAGTGTGCCAATGGAAGCCCACCAATCATAGGGGGAAGCGGCGCAGCGTGTCAATCGCGACGACCAGCGGCACCCACCCCCGCAGGACTGGGTGCCGCACCGCCCGGGACGACGCCGGATCACGCGGCTCGCGCAGCGCCCGAGGCAGCAGCGCCGCACTGTCCTGCCACGATTTCCGCCACCTTCCGGGCGGCCTCGGGGCGGGCCATGCGGCGCATGGCGCGGCCCATCCCCGACCGAGCATCGTGCTCACTCAGCAGGGGGGAAAGGACTTCGGCAAGGCGAAGGTCGAACGGAGCTGCTGGGTCGCGCTCGTCCAGCGCGACACATCCGCCCGTTCGGGCGTAGGCCTCGGCGTTGCGACTCTGGTGGTCGTCCGCCGCAAGGGGGTAGGCAGCGAGCACTGCCGGCACGCCCGCAGCCGCCAGCTCGGCCAGCGTAGTCCCGCCCGCACGGCTGACGGCCAGATCGGTTTGCGCCAGCATGCCCGGCATGTCGGCCACGAACGGCACGACCCTGGCCTCGACTCGGGCGTGCAAGTACGCCTCGCAAGCGGCCCGATAGCCCGACTCGCCGGATTGGTGGACGATCGCCCAGTCGTCCAGCTCGGCCGAGAGCCGCGCGAGAGCCCGAGGCACGCTTTCGTTGAGCGACCGTGCCCCGCCGCTGCCGCCGAGGATGAGGAGTTGCCTTCTCGGCGGCGAAGGACCCACTTCCGCCAGAGCTTGCGCGGGTGGTGCGATCGCATTCTGGGTGAGCGAGCGGTGCGTGCCGCCTTCTGCCAATCGAGCCGCCCGACACGGCCCGCCGGCCGAGCCAGGCGCGACGCGCGGGTGGAACTGGTCGCGGATCGGGTTGCCCGTCACGATCGCGCGGCACCGCAGGGGCAAATGCTCCATCGCCTCTTCCAGCGCCAGGCATACGGCCGCCGCGCGGGGAGCCATCCACCGCGTGGCCCGGCCCGGCACCGCATTCTGTTCCAGCAGCACCAGGGGAATCCCCAGCCCGATCGCGGCCCGCGAGGTCGGCACGCTGGCGAATCCGCCCAGTCCCACGACCGCGCTCACTCGCTGCGAGCGGAGCATCTGCCGTGCCTGCCAGAAGCCCGCCAGATTCTGCCCCACGAAACGGGGCCAATGCCGGACCCGACTGGATAAGGGGCAGCAGGGGACTGACCCGTAGTCGTATCCGGCTGCCGCCACGTGGGTCTGCTCGAAAGGCCGGCCGCTGCCCGCAAACGTGATCCGCGTTCGCGGCCGGTCGCGGAGCAGCTCCTGCGCCACGGCCAGGCCGGGGAACAAATGCCCGCCCGTTCCTCCGCCGGCAAAAACGAAGTGCATCGGTTCAGCGGCCCTCTTGATGCGAACTGCGGGACGCGACACGCACGGGTTGCGCCGGCTCCGTGGACGCCTTGACGTGGGGTGACTCT
This sequence comes from uncultured Pirellulales bacterium, assembly GCA_964434165.1. Lineage (GTDB taxonomy): Bacteria > Planctomycetota > Planctomycetia > Pirellulales > Thermoguttaceae > CAYSUS01. Next base: position 52,981 of record CAYSUS010000029.1, on the reverse strand, counting down.
GCCACGGACGAGGGGCGCGCTGGCGGCGCGTTGAGCTTGAGCGTGGCCAGACCCAGAATGGCGCAGACGGCCGAGGCGATCCAGAAGCGGACCACGATCCGGCTTTCGGGCCATCCGAGAAGCTGGAAGTGGTGGTGCAATGGCGCGCAGCGGAACACCCGCCTCCCGCGCAGCTTGAACGAGCCGACCTGGATGATCACGCTCGAGGCCTCGGCCACGAACACCCCGCCGACCAGCAGGAGAAGCAGTTCCTGTCGCGTGACCACGGCGAGCAGCCCCAACAAGCCGCCCAGGGGCAGCGAACCGGTGTCGCCCATGAAGACCTGGGCCGGATGGCAGTTGAACCACAGGAACCCCAGCAAGGCGCCGATCATGGCCCCTGCGAGGACCGTCATCTCGCCGGCCCCGGGAACGCGCGGCAGATGCAGGTAGGCCGCCAGTTCGACATGGCCGCTGCCGTAGGCCACGAGGGTCATGGCTGCGGCGGCGAAGATCAGGCATCCGCCTGCCAGGCCGTCCAGGCCGTCGGCCAGGTTCACGGCGTTCGAGGAAGCGACGATCACCCCCGTAGCCAGAGGGATGAACCACCATCCGATGCCGCCAAACGGCCCGAGCAGCGGCACGTGAAGGTCGAGCCCTCCGGGCACCTGGCCCATGCGCCCGTGCAGCAACCCTGCGGCCCAAGCCGCGAGGAGTACCTGACCGGCCAGCTTCGCTCGGGCCGAGAGCCCGCCCCGCCCGCGAAGCTTGCCCAGGTCGTCGACGACACCCAAAGCCCCCAGCCCGACCGTGAGCACCAGCGCGACGCCCACGAAGGGGTTCTCGAGATCGCCAAGCACAAGGGTCGCCGCGATCAGCCCGGCCACGAGGAACAGCCCGCCCATCGTGGGCGTGGCGCTCTTGTCCCTGTGCAACTCGAACAGGGCGGGCGAGTCTTCCCGAATCCGCTCGCGGAACCTGGCGGCCAGCCAGCCGATCACCCGCGGCCCCGCCGCCAGGGCCACGGCGAAGCTGAGCACCGCGGCCAGCGACGCCCGGAGGGTGATCTTCTCAAGCCCGCAGGTGCCGCCGGCCCACGCGAGCGAGTCGAGCCACCGAAGGAGCAAGAGCACCATGTCAGCGATGATCGGACTTCCGGAGTCTTCAGGACTTCGGAAGTCTCGTTGGCGGTGGCGTAGGGAGCGTCAGACTTTCAAAGTCTTGAAGACTTCGGGAGTCTCTTGCCTCGTTCCGGCCGATGAATCCCTGAGCCGCCGGAGCGGTGCTTTCGCACCGCCCCGGCGCTCAGTCCTAGGCCCCATCGTGAAGCACTCACCGGAGCGGTTGACCCAGAAACCGCGGATTCCGGCAAGCTGGTTGCTCCTACCCAGGAGGGAGGGTAGCGTCAAGGTTCCCGCAAACCCGACGCAACCGACGGGGCCTCAAGCTAAACGGTCGTGTTTTCCTGTTAGGCGGATCTCCGTCGCGGGAACGTGGCCAAAGCCGCCACGATGCGTTCCATGGCCATGATGCGAGAGCCCTTGACCAGCACGACGTCGCCGGGCGAGACGACCTGTCCCAGGTAAGGCAGCGCGTGCTCCGGCGTGGGACATTGAATCGCGTGCGCCCGGGGCATTCCCGCCGATAGGGCGCCGGCCACGGTCTGGCCCGCGTGCGGACCGCAGGCGATGAGCAAGTCGGCCCCGCACAAGGTGATCGTCTGCTCGCCGAGCTGACGGTGAAGCTCGGCGCACTCGGCGCCCAGCTCGGCCATCTCGCCGATCACCACGATCCGCCGGCCCGGGGCGTCGAACTCCCGCAGCAGCTCCAGGGCGGCCCGCATCGCCATGGGGCTAGCGTTATACGCGTCGTTGATGATCGTGGCCCCGCGGCACTCCGTCACCTGGCACCGCATGGGCACGGGGTCGAAGCGGACCAGGGAATCGGCGATCTCCGCCATCCCCAGCCCGAACATCCGCCCCACGGCGGCCGCGGCCAGGGCGCTGGTCAGGTGGTGTCTTCCCCAGACGGGCACGCGGAATGCCTGTCCGGCCGCGCGGAAGCTCAAAACCCCTCCGCCCGAGCGGACTTCGGTGGCCACCAGGTCGCACTGGGCCCCGCGCCCCACCCAGATGCGCTCGGCCTCGCACTGGCGCGCGACGCACTCCAGCCAGGGGTCCTCGCCGAGCACGGCGCGGCCGTCTGGCGGCAGCGCCGCGAGCAGCTCCGCCTTGGAGCTGGCGACCTCGGCCACGGACCCGAATCCCCCCAGGTGGGCCTCGCCCACGTGCGTGATCACGCCGACCTTGGGTTGGCACAGGCCAGCCAGGGCCGCGATCTCGCCCCGCGCGCTGGCGCCCAACTCGAGCACCGCGTAGTCGTGATCCGATTCCAAGGCCAGCATGCTCAGCGGCACGCCCACGTGGTTGTTGTAGTTCCTGGGGCTGGCAGTTCCGCGCAGTCGCGTGCGGAGCACGGCGTGGATCATCTCTCGGGTGGTCGTCTTGCCTACGCTTCCGGTCACGCCGATCACGGTGCCGGTGAATCGACGCCGCTTCCACGCGGCCAGGCGCCACAGGGCCTGCAGCGTGTCGTCCACCACCAGCGCCCAGTGGCCCTCGGGCACCTGGATCGGACGGCTGACCACGACCCCGGCCGCTCCGCGGGTGAGCGCCTCGGCGGCGAAATCGTTGCCGTCGCGCCGCGCGCCTCGAAGGGCCCAGAACACGTCGCCCGGCTCGACCAGCCGGCTGTCGGTCTCCACGGGACCGACCGGCGCCGCTGGCGGATCGCCCTGCGCGCGGATGGCGATGATCCGCCCTCCGATCAATTCGCGAAGCTTCCAAACGGTCAGCATGGAGGACAAGGAACCGGGGATCGGGATTCGCGGATAAGGATCGAGGAGGTTGGGAGGAGATCGGCCGCGCCGAGCGCCGCGGAGGCCGACGTCAGGCCGCGGGGTGCAGGTTCTCCGGCTGGATCACGTAGAGCCATTCCCGCGCGATCTCGCAATCATCGAAGTGATAACGCTTGCCCCCCAACACTTGATACGTCTCGTGCCCTTTGCCCGCGATCAGCACGCAGTCGCCTGGCCGCGCGTCGGCCAGGGCAGACTGGATCGCTTCCTCGCGCTCGGGCAGGACCACGGCCTGGGTCGGATACCGGAACCCGCTGAGGATGTCGTCGATGATCGCTTTGGGCGGCTCGTAGCGTGGATTGTCGTTGGTCACGATGGCCAGATCGGCCAGCCGCTCCACGGCCTGGCCCATGAGCGGACGCTTCTGGCGGTCGCGGTCGCCGCCGGCCCCGAAGACGCAGATCAGCCGCCCCCGGCATACCTCGCGCAGGGTCCGCAGCGCCGCGGTCAGGGCGTCGGGCGTGTGCGCGTAATCGACGAACACGCCAAACGGCTGCCCGCACTCGATCCGCTCCAGACGGCCCGGCACGCCGTCCACCCGCTCCAGTCCGCGGACCACGGTCGGCAAGTCGATCCCGTAGGCCAGCCCCGTAGCGGCCGCCACAAGGCAGTTGGCGATGTGGTGGTCGCCGATCATTCTGGTGCGCACCGGCACGCTGTCGCTGCCCGCGGTCAGCAGGAACGTCTGCTCGCTTGGACACCGCTCGAGCATGTGCCCGGTGATCTCCGCGGCGCTCCGCATGCCCACCGTCAGGGCGGGTCCGTCGAGCTTGCGCAGGTAGCCGGCCGACGTGGGATCGTCCGCGTTCACCACGGCGAAGCCCTCCGGGGCCAGGTGATCGAAGAGCCTCGACTTGGCCAACCGGTATTCCTCGGCCGAGCCGTGATAGTCGAAGTGGTCACGGCACACGTTGGTCACGCAGGCCGCGTCGAGCCGCATTCCCGCCAGCCGGGCCTGGTCCAAAGCGTGGCTCGAAACCTCCATCACCGCGTGCGTGCAGCCGTTAGCCACCATACGCCCCAGCCATCGGGCGAGCGTCTCGGCCGGTGGCGTGGTGTGCTCCGGGTCGGCCGTGTCGTGGCCGTCGAAGTAGGCGATCGTTCCCAGCAGGCCCACCGGATGGCCCGCCGAAGCCAGGATGCTGGCGATCAGGTAGGTCGTGGTCGTCTTGCCGTTGGTCCCCGTGATGCCGATCACCTTGAGCTTCCGGCTCGGGTCGCCGGCCAAGGCCTGACAAAGGCGGCCCAGGGCCGTCCGGCTGTCCGGCACGATGGCCTGCGGGACCGAAACGCCGGGCAGCGGCCTCTCGCCCACGATGGCCGACGCGCCCAGCGCAGCGGCCTGGCGCGCATAGTCGTGGCCGTCGGCCTCACGTCCTCGGAGAGCGACGAACACGTCGCCGGGCTTAAGACGCCGCGTGTCCGAGGTGCAGCCCGCCACGAGGAGGTCGTCGGCGCCGAGAACCTCCGCCTCCGGCACAAGCCGGCGGAGTTGAATCGGCGGTCCCTCGCTCAGCGGTGCCTGCATCGCTCCGGGCCTCCATGCCCTGGGCGCACAACGGCGGGAATGGTCAGCAATGTCGAGTGGGGCCGGAAACGGGGGAGAGGTCCTCTCTCGCCGTCAGCCCCGATTGGGGCGGGGGTCGTTTCAGCGGCGGCGGAATTCTCGCCATTTCCGCCCCTATGTCAAGGCGGAAATCGCGCCTCGCCGCCCCTCGGAGAGAGGGAGACTCGCGGCAAGTCAGAACTCCAACTCGTAACGGGACGACAGCAGCTTGCGCACGGCCAGCGTCTCGGAGATGATCTCCTTGGCCTGGTCCTCCACCACGGTCTCCGAGCGGCTCAGGTCCCGCACCCTCGTCTCGCCGAATGCGTCTTTCCACTTGTGGTACCCGCGGCGTTTGGCCGCCGTGTCGATCCCGTACACCAGCTCGTCGGCGATCCGCTGCATGCGGCCGACCAGCTCGCTGCGGTACTTCAGGTAGTCGGCGTCCAGGTTCGACGAAGGCATGCCTTCAATCCGGTGGGCGTACTTCTCCACCCACACGCCCACGTCGTCGAACTGGTCCGGGTCCCGGGCGCGAAGCCGCAGATCGTTCAGCAGAAGCTCGACCGTCTTGAACTGGCGCCGCGTGGCCTCGCCCATGGACAGGTTCGCGGCCTCGGTGTCGTCCACGGGCGGCTGGAGATGAAGCACGCTCGCCAGCCGCCGCAGCGTGGGATCGCTGGCCTGGCCCCGCAGGTAGATGGCGTTGCCACGCGCGCCCGCCTCCCAGTCGGCGAACCGTTCCACGTGGGCCCCGGCCCGCGCGAGCAACTCGATCAGCAGCGGGCGCGCGGAGTCCTTCAAAGCCTCGGGCGACTCGGCGAAATCGACACGCAAAAAGGCGGTGGCCTCGACGTCGAAACGGGCCCCCACGGACACGCCCCGCAACCCGGCGAACAGCCGCGTCATCGCGTCCAGGTCGAACTCCAGATTCAACTCCTCGCCGACCTGCCGGAACCCGCCGCGGAGCAACGACGGATCGAACACGTCGCCCAGATCGACGGCCAGGAGATAGTGGGCCCTGCCCTGCCTCACCTCGTCCACAGCCTCGCGCAGGTAGGAGGTCACCGCGACGCGGCGCTCGTCTTTCAGCCACCGCAGGGCGTGCTGTCGGTTGGCCGGCCCGATCGCTCCCACCCGGAGCGGCGAGAGGCGCACGTAATAGCAGTTCAGCGGCGACCATGCGGCCGGGTAGCCCCCCAGGTCCACGGGCGTGCCCCGCGCGGCCCGCACCAGGCGCTCCGGCGTCCAGAACTCCTTCAGGTCCATCACCAACACGTCCCACATCGGCCGCTCGCTGTGGAAATCGATCTGCGTCCCCATCAACAGCCGCGTGGCCTCGGCCGGAATCGCCCCCGCGCCCTCGGCAAACCGGAAGGCCGTCTGCTTGCGCCAGCCGCGCGCCACGCCGATCGGGCTGTTGAGGATCGCCTGGACATCCAAGGCGACCACCGCGTTGGCCCTCGGCGGCACCAGTGCGAGCAGCTCGTCCCACGCATCCTCGCCCCCGGACACCGGGCCGGCCATCGAGGTCACCGCGATCGCGAGGGATGCAAGCAGGACAGTCGGGCGTGCCATGACATGGGCCCTCGGGCGGAGCGTTGCGGGCGTGACGATCAGCAGTATCTCGTTGCGGGAGCGCTCCCGCCGGCAAGGCGTTCGAGTAACAAGAGACTCCCGCCCCCTTCGGGGTCGGAAGCGACGTGATTCTACCCCGAAGCTCGGAGCCGACAAGCAAGTGGCCGGCCGCCCTCAGGGCCTTCCCCCACCACGGCTCCGGGATTTGCGAAACGCTTGCAGAACGACCACAATACGCTAACGACTTCGCCCTGCGAGAGGGGTTTCTGGGGCTGCACGGCCGGGCGAGCGCGCCGCCTCTTGTCAGCCCGCGCGCGGTGGCCTAGCATGGCACCTACCTTGTCCGACCTCACCGCAAGCACTCTTTTTTCGAGGGGAACTCTCCCATGGGGCGAAAGCTTCTGATCCTGGCGCCCGCCGTCTGCCTCGTTTTGCTTTCCGCGACCGCGCGCGCCGAAGAGGGCCGATTCGCCAATCTCCTCTCGCGGGTCCCGGCCGACGCCAACACGCTGATCATGGTCGATGCCGCCAAGCTCCGGGAGAGCGACTTCTCCAAGAAGCACGGGACCATTTCCGAGGCGGCCCGCGAGGCCCACGGCAGCATCTTCCCGCGATCGGAGATCGAGAGGGCGGTGCTGGCGTCGAACCTCACGCCGGGCTCGTTCGCCCCCCAGTGGGAGCTCTCGATGGTGGCCACGCGCACCGATCCGGCCTTCGAGTGGATCGCCGGCGCCGCCGGCGGCAAGGCCGACACCCTGGCTGGTCTGCCCGCCATCGCCATGCCCGACGGGACCTACCTGGTCAAGTTCGCGCCCAAGCTGGTGGGCCTGCTCAACGCGGTGGACCGCCAGTCGGTTTCGCGCTGGGCCCGTCAGGCGCAGGCCCCGGAAGGAGTCGAGCTTTCGCCCTATCTCCGCGCCATGTCGAAGTTCCCCGAGGCCACCGGCACGGAGCTGATCATGGCCCTCGACCTGACCGACGCGGTCAGCCAGGCGGCGGCCAAGGAGAACCTGGCGAAGTTGAAGAGCCTGGCGGGCTCCGAGGTCGATCTCGGCGCCCTGGCCAAGCTCGCCTCCGGCATGCGCGGCGTGACGCTGGGCGTCCGCTTCACGGACAAGGCCGCCGCCAGCCTGCGGATCGACTTCAGCGACGACGCCGCGGTGCTCGCCCCCATGGCCAAGCCCCTGATCCTGGAGGAGCTCGCCAGCCTGGGAGCCTACCTGGAGGATCTCGAGGATTGGACGGTGGAAGTGAGGGGGCCGACGGTGTATCTGGTGGGCGAGCTCTCGATCAGTGGGCTGCGGCGTGTGGCCAGCCTGATCGATCCCCCCTCGCCGCGCCTGGCCGAGGGGGAGCAGGCTCCCGCGGTCAAGCCGGACGGGAAGCCGCGGGCCAAGCCGGACGTGCCGGACCCCGAGGTCGATCCCAAGCGGCAGCCGACGATCGAGCATTTCCGCGCAGTGCGCACGTTGCTGGAGGACGTGAAGAAGTTCGACAAGGACAACATGATCACGAGCGGGCAGTTCGCCCTGTGGCTGGAGCGTTACGCCCGGAAGATCGACGAGCTGCCGATCCTCAACGTCGACTCCGAGGTGATCGACTACAGCGCGGGCGTGGCCAAGGCCCTGCGCGCGATGGCCCTGAAGTTCAAGGGCGTAGGGATCAAGGCGGGCATGTACTCCCGCAACCCGAGCACGGTCAGCGGCTATAGCGGCGGGCCGGTACAGAACTACAACCGCTGGTACGGCCCCGGCGGCATGGGCTGGTACTGGGAGCGGCCAGGCCCCAGCTCCTACAACATCGTCAAGAAGATGGGTACGTCCTACGCGGCCGCCTCCTACCAGCAGTTGGCCGCGGCCATCGCCGACGAAACCGCCGAGCTCCGCCGCACGCTCACGCAGCGGTACCAGGTGGAGTTCTGAGTAGCCAGCGTCGCGGCAGACGTCTCGGATCACGCGGCGGGGAGTGGACGATCCATCCCGCAAGACGTCTTCCCGCTCGCGTGCATCCGTTTGCTCTGGCGCCTTGCCAGCATCTCCCTCGCACTTGTACTCGCGTCCGTCCCTTCTTCGCATCTCGTCGGCGCCCCGACAACCGACCCGGCCCGGCGGATGAGTTTCGTGAACATCGAGAGACGATCGACATCCAGCCTCTGAAGGTCGAGAACGATGCCGGGCATGGCGGGGGTCTTCGAGTACGAGTGCCGTCCCGCGGACTGTGTACGAGTACGATGTTTCGTTAGAACCAGAACTGTGCAATTCCGCGGCCAGGGCCGCGCCGTGGCAGTTCTTCATCGCGGCGGCTTCGGCCGTTCAGCGCGCAACCCCATAGGGTGCATTCCCCCTCTCTAGTTCCCGCTGGCCAACCACTTACCCCCCACACGGGGGCGGCGCGCTATGCGGTCCGCTTCGCGTGCCGCCCGTCGCGACCTTGCCACCCGGCAGCAGGCCCCCCTGAAGCTCGCTGAGCGCGTTGCGGCCGACCTTGGCGCAGGGTCTCAGTGAGCGCAACGAAAACCGCCCTGCGGCTCTCGGGCATAGCGAGGCGCAGCGGACGGCGTGTGGAATGTGGAGCGGACGGCAATGCGGAAAACGCCTGCTGCGGCGCCGGTCAGTACTCGGTCTTCACGGTGATGCCTGGCTGCGGCACGGGGTACTTGCCGTGCTGGTCGAGCGTGACCGGGGCAGGCGAGCTCTCGTCCACGAAGTCGGCCACGCCGGGGGCGAGCTCGTGCTCGCAGTTGAGCATCTCCTCAAAAGTGACGATGCGGCCGGTGTGGGCGGCCATGCGGCCCATGGAGGTCACCAAACTCGCCTCGGCGCCCCGCTTGGTCTCGTTGTAGGGCTTGTCGGCGCGGATCGCCTCGATGAGGTCTTCCCACTCCATCTGGTACGGGCTGGGCTCGGGCTGCGGGAAGGCCCAGATCATCTTCTCCTTGGAGAGGTTCTGGTCCGAGAACGTCCGCACGCGGCCCGGCGCGTGGGCCGAGGTGGACACGATGGCCGTGCCCTTGGTGCCGTGGACGTAGCTGGCGAACTCGTTGTGGCAGCCGGCCATGCACCGCCCGCCGAAGAACAGCTTGGTGCCGTCGGGATAAGTGTACTCGATCGAATAGATGTCGAAGTTCTGGTCCAAGGCGTTCTCGCGACGGTAGTGGCGCCCGCCCAGGCCGTGGGCCTTGACCGGCCACGCCCCCTTCATCCAGGAGAGCTCGTCGATCTGGTGGATGTAGAAGTCGCTGTACACGCCGCCCGACGCCCAGATGAAGCTGTGGAAGCGGGAGATCTGGTGCATCAGCTCGGGCGTGCTGCCGGGGGCCCCGCACACGGCCGCCGGTCCCGACATGCGGTAGCCCCGCATGGCGATCAGCTCGCCGATCTCGCCGCCGTCGATCCGCTCCTTGAGGGCCTGGCGCCCGCGGCAGTGGCGGACCATCAGGCCCACGCCAACCTTGAGGTTCTTCGCGTCGGCCTTCTCGGCCAGGTCGAACATCTTCCTGGTAGTTGGGCCGTCCACGGTGACCGGCTTCTCCATGAAGACGTTAAGACCCTTCTCGATGGCGTAGGTGAGGTGGACCCAGCGGAAGGCCGGCGGGGTGGCGAAGATGGCCACGTCGCCCGGCTTGAGGCAGTCCATGGCCTTCTTGTAAGCGTCGAAGCCGAGGAACCTGCGGTCCTCGGGCACGTCGAACCTGTCGCCGAAGCGCTTGCCGAGATTCTTGAAGCTGTTGGAGAGCTTGTGCTCGAACACGTCGGCCATGGCCACGAGCTTGACCGGACCGCTCTTGACCGACATGGCATTGGCCGCCGCACCCGTGCCGCGCCCGCCGCAGCCGATCAGGGCGATCTGGATCGTGTTGTTCTCGGCCGCGTGGACGTGGGGTACCGCGCTGGCGGCGATCGCCGACGCCGCGGCAACCTTTCCCGTAGTCTTGAGGAACTCGCGGCGGGAGGTGGCGGGCTTGGCACGTTGACTCATCGTTGGAACGCTCCTGAGATATGGTGGGTTCACCAGGTAGGATCGGACGGATGGCAAGCTGCGGCAGGTAGGGCCACGGACGCCGCATGGTTCGCCGTCGCGCCCCACGACGCACGGTCCTATTGTCATTGCCGGCGGGGGCGTGTCAACGTTGCACCACGGTCGTGGGGTGCAGGGGGATGCGCGGGGGGCGAGAGGTGGCTCGCGCCGCCGCCTCGCGACCCGGCGGAGCACGAGGCCCTACTCCTCCGCGTCGGCGGGGCGCTCGCCGAGCGGAACGAGTCGCGCCGGCAAGGTCCCCGACTGGAGCGCGGCGACGATGGCTCGGACCTCCTCGTGCGTGAAGACTCCTTCGATGATCCCTTGGTCGCGGATCGTTGCTTTGATGCTGGGCGCGCTCAGCGCTTGCCCATTGAGGATGATCGCCAGGCGCCGGCAGAACGTGGGTGCGTCGGACGGGAGGTTGCTGCCGGTCAGCATCTCGAACCGCCGCCCTCCCTGAAACGTCATCGCGAACTCCACGGCGGGCCGGCCGCGCTGATCAAAGCCCAGTTGGGAACTCCCGAGATGCTCGCCCGTCACGTTCAGGCGGTCGGCCACGACGAGGACCGCCAAGCCCGGGCCGGAGGGCGTGGAGATCCCCAAGCCGCCCGCGCAGCCACCAGACGGCCGTTCCCAGCCCGCCGCAAGGCAGGAGCAGCCCGAGCGCAGCAGCGCTGATGAGAAGAGTGTGCTTCCTCATGATCCCAGCTCCCGGCGCGCGACGACGTCGACAAGCCCCACGGGACGAAGCAGCATACCTGAGGCGGGCGCGGGAGAAAAGCAGAGCCGTGTCGCCGCGCGGTGATTCAGCTCGGAGAAGAGGCGAACGCACGATGCCGACTTGCGGACATGCCGGCGCGGTGGTGTCAGGCAGCGGCCCGCGCTAGAGCCGCGAGGCGGCGTGGCGCTCGGCGTCGAGCCCGAGCCGCTTCATCTTCTTGTAGAGCGTCGTGCGATTGATGCCCAGGGCCTCGGCCGTGGCCTGGCGGTTCCAGTGGTGGGCCTCCAGGGCGTCGAGGATGATCTGACGCTCCGGGGCGGCCATGGCCTGCTTCAGGCTGGTGCCCTCGGTCGGCTCGACGGGCACGGGACCACCCGCCGCCACCGCGGACGGCAGGTCCGCCAGGGTAATCACGCTGTCCTTGCCGAGCAGGACGGCCCGCTCGACCATGTTCTGCAACTCGCGCACGTTGCCCGGCCAGCGATAGCTCTGCAAGGCGGCCATGGCCTCGTCGCTGATCGATCGTGGGGGCTTGCCCATCTCCTCGCAGACCTGCAGGAGGAAGTGCCGGGCGAGGAGCGGAATGTCGGAGATCCGCTCGCGGAGTGCGGGCAGCTCGATGTTGATCACGTTGACGCGGTAGTAGAGGTCCTGCCGGAACCGGCCCTCCTCCACCAGGCGTCCCAGGTCGTCGTTGGTGGCAAGGATGACGCGGCTATCGACCGCATAGGTCTTGTTGCCGCCGACCTGCTCGAACTCGAAGTCCTGAAGCACGCGGAGCAGCTTGACCTGAAGCCCGGCGCTGGCCGTGCTGATCTCGTCGAGGAAGATCGTCCCGCCGTCGGCCTGCATGAACTTGCCCATCTTGTCGCCGGCGGCCCCGGTGAACGCCCCGGCCACGTGGCCGAAGAGCTCGCTTTCCAGGAGGGTCTCGGGCAGGGCCCCGCACGCCACCTCGACAAACGGCTGGTCGCGGCGGCTGCTGCGGCGATGGATAGCCCGGGCAATCATCGACTTGCCCGTCCCGCTCTCGCCGGTGATCAACACGGTCGCCTTGGTGTCGGCCACGCTGTCGATCATGTCGTAGATCCGCAGCATACGATGGTCGTGGCCGACGATGTTCTCCAGACCGAATCGGGCGTCAAGCTGGGCCTTGAGGTTCTTGTTCTCCTCGAGCACCTGGCGCTGGTTGACGGCCCGCTGGATGGCCATCTCCAGCTCCTCGTCGATCAACGGCTTGGTGAGGAAATCGAATGCCCCCTGGCGGATGGCCTCCACGGCCGACTCCACCGTGCCGTAGCCGGTGATCATGATCACGGTCGTTTCGGGCCGGACCTTGCGCGCGTGGCCGAGCAGGTCGAAGCCGTCGGGCCCTTCGCCCAGCCGGATGTCGGCCAGCAGCAGGTCGTAGGGCTTGCGCTCGATGGCTTGGACGGCGGCGGCGTAGTTGGCGGCGGTTTCGGTGTCGTAGCCCTGACTGCGCAGCCAGTCGGCCATCGAGGCCAGCAGGTGGCGATCGTCGTCCACAAGCAGAAGCGAGGGGGTCTTCATGGGCGTTACCTGCAATGCGGCCAGGCGGCAAGGAGACTCGATGCCCCCATTCGGGACGGCACCCCCTCGCGGCATACGGCGTCGGCGCGCGTGGGTGGCGCCGGCAACTACGACAGCCCCGCCGTGCAGCGAGAACGGGTCGAGATCGACGCGACGCCGGGCCGCGGCATTGCGGGCTGTCGTCGAATATCTACGTCACGGCAGGAGGGCAGTCAAAGTGCCACGTCAGTCCCCTAAAGGGGTGTCCAATGCGGCCTCCGGGTAAAAAATCCCCACATCTCGGGCCTCACAAATGGGTGGTACGAGCCGGCAATCCAGGCCGTTTTCCCCACGAATAGGGCTGGAAACCCGCGCATATCCCACTGAGTCGTGGGGTTTAAATGGTATTTTTGGGGAGTTTGACAACATCCCCCCACCAACTAGGATTGATCGTTCAAGGGATGCGACCTCACCCAATCCGGCGATCCGCCGCAGGGGGCTACCGGAGCGGGCTTCAGCGAATTCGTTTGCCGCAAGGGAGAAACCCGATGCCCATTCGTATGTTGGTGGCCGACGACCACCAGGTCATTCGGACAGGACTGGCCGCGCTGCTGGCCGGCTCCGAGATCGAGATCGTGGCCGAGGCCGGGACCGGCAAGGAAACCGTCAGGCAGGCCGAGAAGGTCCAGCCCGACGTGGTACTGCTCGACATCCGCATGCCGGACGGGGACGGGCTGGCGACCCTGGAGAAGCTGCGGGCCAAGGTGCCCGAGGCCCGCGTGGTGATGCTTTCCACCTACGATAATCCTACCTACATCGCACGAGCCGTGGCCCTCGGGGCCAGCGATTACGTGCTCAAGGGCTCGTCGCGCGATGACCTAATCGCCACGATCAAGGCCGCGGCGGCCGGCGAATCGCCCTCGCGCAGCGGTGAGCTGAAGCGCGTGGCCGGCGCCATGAAGGTACGCCAGGTGATCGACGACGACGACGTGCCCCTCACCCAGCGCGAGACCCAGGTCCTCCGGCATGTTGCCCTGGGGCTGAGCAACAAGGAGATCGGCCGGTCGCTGGAAATCAGCGTCGAGACCGTCAAGGAGCACGTGCAGAACATCCTGCGCAAGATCGCGGTCAGCGATCGCACGCAGGCGGCCGTGTGGGCCGTGCGCAAGGGGTTGGTCTGAGCGGGGCCCGCTCGATGCGCCGCGTGAAACGCCGCCCTAGGCCGCCTTCCTCGCCGCCCTGCGCTTGCGTCGGGTGTCCTTCCACCTGCGGTGGAGCCACCAGTACTGGTCGGGATGGCGGCGGATGATCTCTTCCAGGCGGCTGGTGTACCACTGGGTAAGCTGCTTCACCGAGCCCACCTCGTCGCCCGCGTCCCGAGGATCGGCCACCGCCTCAACGGACATCTCGAACTGCAGCGGGCGGTCCAGGCGCCGGCAGTAACCGACCGCCATCGGCGCATCGTGCGAGAGGGCCAACAGCGCGATCGCCTTGTGCGCCGAGGCGGGCCGGCCGAAGAACTCGACCCAGCAGCCCTTGTCTCCCGCGTACTGGTCGGCCAGGAAGGTCATGGTGCCCGCCCGACCCATGACCTCGACGATCTGATCGTATCCGCCCTTCTTCGGCACGATGAACTGGCCGCTGAGCCCGCGAAAGCGGTTTACGAAGCGGTCCAGATGCGGGTTGTCCAGCGTCCGGGCGACCGTGAAGGTCGGGAATCCCAGCAGGCCCAGCGCCACGCCGGCGACCTCGAAATTGCCGAAGTGGCCTGTCACGATGATCAGCGGCCGGTCGCTCAGCAGCATGCGAACCAGCATGTCCTTGCCGCCCAGCCGGAGATGCTCGCGCCAGTTCGTGTGGTGGACCTTGCGCGGCATGTGGGCGACCTCGACGACCAGCAGGAACAGGTGCTGCCACATCCGCCGGGCCAGGCGGCGGCGGTCGTGGGGCGCGAGGTCCGGAAAGCCGTGCGCCAGATTGTCGTCCACGACCCGCCCGCGGATCCCAAACACGTCGCAGAACAGCCAGGCCAGAAACCGTGCCCCCGACTGGGCGGTCTCGATCCGCATCGCCTGGACCACACAGATCACGATACGGACGACGAGATAGACCAACCAGTCGAGGAGGGGTTTGCCGATGGACAGATCGACAGGGCGGTCTCGGAGCAACGATCCGCGCCGAGAAGCTGGGCTCCCGTTGGTCTCGCTCCCGGCGCTGGCTTTGTGCGGGTGAGTGGCCGACACGGCGTACGCCTTCCTTGGCGGGCGAGAAGGGATTGGCGGGACCATTCTGACAGGAAGCGCCCCCCGGGCCAAGAGCGATTGCGAGGCGGGAAAGGCGCTCTTCCCGCTTCGGGACCGCTTGCCTGGACAAGACGCGCAAGATCGGGGATTATTGCGGTTTTGCCTGCCGACTCGCTTCGTACCGCGCCATGCCCCAGAAGGACTTCACCGTCGATTCGCTCGCCCGCTATCTCCACCTCACGCCCCCGCAGGTCGCGCGGATGGCCGATCGCGGCAAGCTGCCGGGCCGCAAGGTGGCCGGGGAGTGGCGATTCGCACGACCCGAGATCCATCACTGGCTGGAGCGCCAGATCGGGGCCGCGGACGACGACGCGGAACTGGCACAGATGGAGAGCGTCCTGAGGCGCTCGGCCGGGGTAGCCGATCAGCCCCACACCGTATCGATCTCCGACGCCCTGCCGGTCGAGGCCATCGCGGTCCCCCTGGGGGCGAAGACCCGAAACTCGGTCATCAACTCGATGATCGAGCTGGCGGCCGGGACGGGTTGGCTGTGGGATAGCGCGGCCATGGTCGAGGCCGTGGAAGCCCGCGAGGCCATGTACCCCACGGCCCAGGAGAACGGCGTTGCCTTGCTGCACCCGCGACGCCCCATGAGCGCGATCCTCGGCCAGGCGTTCCTGAGCCTGGGCATCACGACGACCGGGGTGCCGTTCGGCGGCGGCTCCGGGCTGACCGACGTGTTCTTCCTGATCTGCTCGGTGGACGATCCGGGCCATCTGCGCGTGGTGGCCCGGCTCAGCCGCGTCATCAACGCCGCCGGGTTCCTCGACCGCCTGCGAGCCGCGCCCGACGCGGTCAGCGCCCGCGAGGTCATCCGCGAGACGGAGACCGGCCTGCCGTGAACCAGCCCGCCGTTCTGCTCATCGGCGACACGTCGCGCGCGGAGTTCCGCACGGCCCGGCGGTCGCTGGTCGAGACCTCGTGCCTCGAGGAAGCGGCGGATTGCACCGCCGCCGTCGAGATAGTCCGGCACCGCGACGCCTCGCCCGACGTCATCGTCGTAGCGCAGGCCTATCCGGGCCAGCATGCCGCCGCGGAGATCGACCGGCTCCGGCGCCTGGCTCCGCTGGCCCGCGTGGTCGGCCTCCTCGGCCCATGGTGCGAGGGGGAGACACGCACCGGGCGGCACCTGCCGGCTTCGATGCGCGTTTACTGGCACCAGTGGCTGCCGCGGTGGCACCGGGAGCTGGACCGGCTTCACAGCGGTCGATGCCCCGGCTGGGGCTTGCCGCTGACGGCGAGCGAAGAGGAGCGGGTGCTCGCGTCGCTCCCGGAGCCGCTCGAGCGTCGCGCGGGCCGTGTCGGCGTAATGTCGCGCAACGCGGCTGCGGCCGAGTGGATCGTGGCCGCGCTCTGCGTCCGGGGTTACGAGGCCTTCTGGCTTCGCAGCCTGCAGCCTCCCGGCGTCGCGGCGGCCGTGTTCGACGGCTCCGACGGTCGGGGCGGGGAGTACGACGACCTCTGCCGGCTGGCCGTGGCCCTGGACGGCGGTCCCGTCGTAGTCCTGCTCGACTTCCCGAGGCAAGCCGACCTGGAGGCCCTTGCCCCGCTGGCCGCGGCCGTGCTGGGAAAGCCGGTCTTGCTGGAGGACCTGTTCCGGCAGCTCGACCAGGTGGTCGAGACCGCGCGGTGAGAGAGCGCGAAACCCAGGCCCGCCCCATCCAGTCCGCGCTCAGCACTCGGCCAGTTCGGTCCTGAGGATCTCCCGCTTCCAGCCTTCCTCGTGGATCGGCCAGGCCCGGACGCGCACCATCTCGTCCAGCGCCTGGCCGGCGCGGCCCTCACGGTGCGCGACGCGCCAGCAGGCGGCCTCGGTCGGACAGAGCCTCGGGGCCCCGCCCGCCAGGTTGCTCTGCCGCATTCGCAGACGGCCCTGATCGAAGATGCTCACGATCACCGGGGGAGCCATCTCCAGCATCCGCCTGGCGATCACCTCGTGGCTCGCAGTCGAGAAGCGGCGTTTCAGCGCGAACAGGTCCCAGTCGCATTCCGCGCCGCAGGATGCAAACCATGAAGTCGGCAGCAGCAGACGCACGGCCAGATGATCGCACGCGCGCTCCCGGCACCCCGCGGCCGCTTCCCAGGGATCGACGCCCAGCGCCGAGAACGCGCGACAGGCCGCGTGCTCGCCGATCTCGTGGGCCGCCGCCCACTGCTCGCGCTCGGACCTCGGATCGGGACGCAGCACCATCGTCGGCCGCGCCGCCCGACCTCGGGCAGGGCGTAGGCGCACGAACCTGCCCCGCTCGGGTTGGGCGCCGTCCCACGCCACGGTGATTCGAAGGGCGTCGGCCACGCGAAAGGCATCGACCGGCGGACATTCCAAGCCCGCATCGGCAAGGATCTCCGCCACCACCGCATCGAGAACCGCC
Source organism: uncultured Pirellulales bacterium (assembly GCA_964434165.1). Lineage (GTDB taxonomy): Bacteria > Planctomycetota > Planctomycetia > Pirellulales > Thermoguttaceae > CAYSUS01. The sequence continues at coordinate 36,015 of CAYSUS010000029.1, read as the reverse complement.
GAATACTCCTCGACCGCAATCTCGGGCAGCATCGCATCGTCTCCAGCAGCCGGACGCTCGCCGCTGCCGGCCAGTGCTCCCCCCTCTTGCTCCGGGCCGACGGAATAGTGAACACATGAATACAATACCGAATCTGGCGGGGCGGTGCAAGCACCCCGTCTGGACGCGGCTACCGCGGTTGCCTCTTCCTGGTCAACCGCCGGTTCGACGGCCCTTCGACGCCTGCCCGCCGGCGTTCTTTCCCGGCGCGCTCTTCGCGTGCGGCCCTCCGCGTGTACGATTACAAGTCCGGCTCGACTTGCAAGCCGATTCCATCCGCGCCCGTCAACACGCCGCCGAACGAGGAAGAGCGTTGTCCAGCCCGCTATCGGCCACCCCCGCGCGTCCCGCCAGGGGCACCTGCTCCCTGATCATGCTCGGCTGCCCCAAGAACCTGGTGGATAGCGAGCGCATGCTCGGACTGCTGCAACTCGACGGCTACCAGGTTGTCCCCGAGCCGGAGGGAGCCGACTTCGTCGTCATCAACACGTGCGGATTCATCGAGAGCGCCCGGCGCGAATCGCACGAGACGATTGCCGAGATGCTCGACCTGAAGCGGCAGGGACGCCTCGGCGGGGTCATCGTGGCCGGCTGCCTGGCCGAGCGCGACCGCGAGTCGCTCCTGGAGACCTACCCCGCGCTGGATCAGGTCGTGGGGGTCTTCGCCCGCGATGAGATCGCCGTCTCCGCCGGCCGGCTCCTTTCCCGGGCGGCCCGATCCTCGGCGCCAAGCGACGGCCGCGCCCTGTTCCGGTCTCCGGTGCGCCAGGCCATGGCAGACACGGGCAGAGTGCGGATCACCCCCCGCCACCTGGCCTACCTGAAGATCGCCGAGGGCTGCGACCGGGAGTGCACCTTCTGCTCGATCCCCTTCATGCGCGGCAAGTTCGTCAGCAAGCCCCAGGACCAGGTCGTCGCCGAGGCCGAGGAGTTGGCCGCCGACGGCGCGCGCGAGCTGATCCTCGTAGCCCAGGACAGCACCTACTACGGGCGCGACCTTGACGGGCGCTCGCGCCTCGCCGAGCTGCTGCACCGCCTGGACGAGGTCCGCGGCCTGGAGTGGCTCCGCCTGATGTACCTCTACCCCATGCACGTCAGCGACGAGCTGATCGATGTGCTAGCCGGGGCGCGCAAGATCGTTCCCTACGTCGATCTCCCCCTGCAGCACGTCAACGACGAGGTCCTCCGGCGAATGAACCGGCGCGTCACGCGGGCGGGCATCGAGCGGCTGCTGGACCGGCTCCGCGGCCACATCCCCAACCTCGTGCTGCGCACGACCATGATCGCGGGCTTCCCTGGCGAGACCGAGGCCCAGTTCGACGAGCTGGTCGAGTTCGTCCGCTCCCAGCGGTTCGAGCGGCTTGGAGCGTTCGCCTATAGCCGCGAGGCAGGTACCCCCGCCGCGGAGTTGGACGGCCAGCTCCCCGCCGAAGTCTCCGGCGCGCGTCGCGATCGCCTGCTCGAAGTCCAGCAGGCGAATGCCTTTGCGTGGAATGAGGCCCTCGTCGGCTGCCGGCTCGACGTGATGCTCGACCGCCGTGTGCCGGGCGAGGAGCATGCGCTGGTCGGACGCACCTACGCCGACGCCCCGGAGATCGACGGCGTGGTTTACGTGACGGGCGAGAACCTGGTCCCCGGACAGATCGTTCCCTGCGAGATTGTCACTACCCGGGAGTATGATCTAATAGGGGTCTCCGCAGGCCGGCCGCGCTAGGCGCTCCCGGTCCCCAAGAGTGGACGTTCCGCCAGCGGGCCCGCTTGCAGGCCCGGCGGCGATGCCCCGTTCACCGCCCCCGACCACGAGAGCAGGAGCGCGTATGTCGGCCGGTGCCAAATCGTCCGAGCAGCTCAGTTCCACCGTATGGAACTTCCCCAACCAGGTCACCATTGCGCGGCTGATCCTCGCCGTGATCCTGTTCGTGGTTCTCACCTGGGAGCAGTATCTGGCCGGGCTGGTGCTGTTCGTCGTGGCCGCGGCCACGGACTGGCTCGACGGGTGGTATGCCCGGCGGTACGGCCAGGTCACCGCGTTGGGCCGCATCCTCGACCCCTTCGCCGACAAGGTCGTCATCTGCGGCACCTTCATCTTCCTGACGGCCATCCCGGCGATGCTGAAGACCCCGTTCGGGCTTCGGCCCTGGATGGTGGTGGTGATCTTCGGGCGCGAGATCCTCGTCACCGCCCTGCGGAGCTTCTTCGAGGAGCGAGGCGCGGACTTCTCCGCCAGTTGGTCCGGCAAGCTGAAGATGCTCCTCCAATGCGTGGCCGCAGGGGCCGCCATGCTCTATCTCTCTTACGAAAGCCCGCTGGAAGACGCCCCGTCCCTGGTGCGCTGGACCATGGTGGCGTCGATCTGGGGGGCCGTCGCGCAGACCGTCTATTCGGGGCTGGTGTACGTGGCGGGCGCGATCCGACTGGCGCAAGGCGGTTCAGGTGAGTGATGCAGCCGCCCGACGCCCAGAGCGCTTATCAAGCCCTGTATCTGATCCTCCTGGCATGCTGGGCGAGCGTGGCGGTGTGGTCGTGGATGGCCCACCGGTGGGTCCATCGCCAGACGGTGCTCCCCTTTGAGCGGCGCCCCACGGTGCCATGGGGCGGCGTCGAGGCCGTCACGATCCTGGGCCTGTTCTTCCTGGCCCCGCTGATGGTCGGCTTCGCGGGCATGCAGGTGTTCGACTTGGAAGTGCCCGAATCGCCGGGCCAGGCCGATGCCCTGCAACTGGCCCACCAGGTCGAGCGCCTGATCCGGCAGGGCGGACCTGGCGTGGTGCTGTTGGCCGCCCTGATGGCCGTGGTCGTCGCGCCGGTCGTCGAGGAGTTCGTGTTCCGACTCGTCTTCCAGGGCTGGCTGGAAAAGGCCGAGCGACGCTTGTGCCGAACCAGCCGCCTGCGATTGGGATGGATGACCGGCGCGGCCCCGATCGCCACCTCCTCGCTGCTGTTTGCCGCCATGCATTATCGCGAGCCCGAAGCCCTCGGCACCGTGAAGTGGCTGGTGTTCCTCCTCGCCTGCCAGGCGGTCGGCAACCTGTTGACGCTGGCCGTGGGCCTGTTCGTGCTACGGGCCGGCTGCCGGGCCACGGCCGCCGACCTGGGCTTCTCGCGCGAGCACCTCGGCCGCGACCTTTGGCTGGGGCTGGTCGCCTGCCTGGCGGTGACCGGGCCGGTGTACGTGATGAACATCGCAGCCCGAGCGGCCGTCGGCAAGGAGGTGGCGGCCGACCCCGTGCCGCTGTTCTTCCTGTCGCTGGTGCTGGGTATCCTCTACTTGCGAACGCACCGGATCGTTCCGGCCATCGTCCTCCACGCGGCTTTCAACGGCTCGGGGCTGCTGCTTTTTGCGCTAACGCGGTGAGCGACCAGTGTGGCCCGTGGTGAGTAGGGTCGATTGACCGGCGCCCACTCTCCGACCTCCGACTCCCCTCGTCTATCGTCGTCCAGCCCGCTCCTGAAAGGCCCCTCGCGCGATGACCGGCCTTTCCCGTCGTACCCCCTCGCCCCCCGCCCTGCGGCAATCCGCAGGATTTTCCGGAAACCACCATCTTTAGTGGTCCGCCTATCTCGCGATACTTATCCAAGGAGGATCTCCAATCCAGTTTCGGGGAAGCGCGATACCGTGGATGTGCAGTCCGGCACGGTGTTCATTGTCGATGACGACGCCGGGGCCCGCCGCAGCATCGCGGCCCTGGCCGCCTCGCTCGGCGCGGACTCGGAGTCGTTCGCCTCGGCCGAGGAGTTCCTCGCGCAGTGGAACGGCGCGACTCCGGGCTGCCTCGTGCTGGACCTGCGGCTTTCGGGGATGTCGGGGGCCGAGCTTCAACAGCGGCTTGTCCAGACCGGTCCCGTGCCGCCGATCATCTTCGTCACCGCGTATGCCGACGTGCGCACGGCGGTCCGCGTGATGGAGGCCGGCGCGGTGACGCTGCTGGAGAAGCCGCCCGACCCGTCGCGCCTGGTCGAGTCGATCCGTGCGGCCCTGGACGCGGACCGGAGGGCGCGTGTCCGATCCGGCCGGCTCGCGGCGCTGGCCCGGGGTCTTGATGCCTTCGATCCCCGCGAGCATCGGGTGCTTCAGATGATGCTCCACGGGGAACCGAACAAGCGGATTGCCTCGCGGCTCCGCGTCAGCCATCGCACGGTGGATCGCGTTCGCGCCTCGATCCTGGAGAAGACGGGGGCCGCCTCGGTGATCGAGCTGGCCCGCATGGTGGCGGAGCTCGAGGCGGAACGGGAGCTGGCACAGGCGGATCGGCCAGGGATCGCGGCCGGCCCGTTCACGGCCGACGGTGATGGCGAGGATCGCCGGCGCACCTGCGGGGGCAGGCCACGCGCATTTGAAGCCCGTCAGATGGCCCTGCGAGACGCTTGACATGATTGCCGACTACAGGACGAGTCGGGAGCCGCTTACCAGCGACGACGGCGAGGTGCAGCGGCTCCGCGAGCAGGTCGCCTTGCTGCAGCGCGAGCGCGAGTTGATCGCGTGCGAAATCCACGATCGGATCTCGCAATACCTCTCGGCCGCCATGATGAGCATGGGCCGCTTCGAGCTGCTTCGGACCCGCGACCCCGACCAGGCCGAATCGGCCTGGCGGACCGCGCGGGAGATGCTCGACCGGGGGGCCTCGGAGACCCGACGCCTGATGCAGGGACTCGGGCCAAGCGTGCCCTGCGGCGAGGGTCTGGTTGCGGGGCTGGGCCAACTGATCGACGAAATCGATCGCCGCGACGAGCGGACCATCGAGCTGATCCACGACCTGGGCGAGGAACCCATCGCCGCGCCGCTGGCGACGGCCGCCTTCCAGATCGTGCGCGAGGCCCTTCTCAACGCCTGCCGCCACAGCCGCAGCCCCAGAATCCGCGTCGAGATCGCTCGTCGCGGCGATCGCCTCGAGCTTGGGGTCCAGGACTGGGGCGTCGGTTTCCAGCCGGACGCCGACCAACGCGGTCGGTTCGGTCTGCGGGGGATTCGCAGGCGGGCAGAGGCGTTCGGCGGCACCGCGGAGATCGCCAGCGAGCCCGGCCAGGGCACACAGGTCCGCGTCGATCTGCCGCTGGGGTAGGGGTCCGCGAGCGGCGTGTCGCGCCTCCCGTTTGGCCCAGGTTCCGCCTGGTTGGGCCGCGCATTCGCCAGAAAGCCTAGCGGCCCGTGCGTCCCCAGGGGCGCAAGCCCGCTCGCGGCGGTCTTCATGCTCGCTCAGCGCGTCGCCATTCGCGCGCCCCGTTCACTTCGGCCGGGACGGTTGGGCCGCGGAAGGCAGCGACCTGGCGCATCGAGGGTGGCGCAATGCGCGCTCAACTTAAATCGTGTAGATGTCGCAGAGTCGCCCTTGACGGCAAAACGCCACGCCTTCCAGGTTCGGATGGGTTATATACGTGAAGAAGACGCTCGCGCTGTACCCGGCTCCTGCGTCTTCGACAAGTCCGTGGAGCTGGCCGCGCGGGGCGGCGGTTTATCCCCTTTCCCGCCGCCCCGCTGCGGCTCTGCGAGGCCAGGAGGACGACAACCAACCCCGCCTGCCGGCAGCCCTGCCACGGCACCGCGGCTCGGTCCCCTCAGGTCGCCGTCCTGGGCCAGGGGCAAGCCGCCGAGGAGATCATGGTCCCAGCGATCCTGGCTGCCTCAACGCTTGTTCAGGTGATCACCGCGGCGCTGGCGATCCGGCTGGTCCGCGTGAGCGGCTGGAGGCTGGCCTGGGTCGCCCTGTCCGCGGCGATCGCCATGATGGCCGTGCGCCGCAGCGTCACCCTGGCGATGCTTCTCTCCTCGACCTCGGCCTACCGGGGCAACCTGTCGGCCGAGCTGATCGCGCTGGCGATCTCCGCCCTGATGCTCGTGGGGATCGCCTCGATCGGACCGTTCCTTGGCTCGCTCCGTCGTGCCGAGCAGGCGCAGCGAAGCGGCCGCGAGTTCCTCCAGAGCGTGTTCCAGGCCTGTCCGGACGGGCTGAGCGTGCTGAGCCCCGACCTGACCGTCATCAAGACCAACCGGGCTCTCGACCAGATGTACGCGGCCGAGACCCCGCTGGTCGGCCGCGCGTGCTATGAGGCCTTTCAGAGGCGGTCGCAGCCCTGCCCGTGGTGCCCGTCGATCAAGGCGATCCGTTCCGGCGGGCGGGAGTCGGCCTTGGTGCCTTACCCGTCCGAGGAGGAACCGGAGGGCTGGTTCGAGTTGACGGCCTACCCGGTGAAAAGCGCCGACGGCCAGGTAGTGGGCGTCACCGAGTTCGTCCGCGACGTCACGCATTTCCGGGCCCTGGAGGAACAGCTTCGCCGGCACAGCGAGCAGCTGGAGGAGCTCGTCGAGCAGCGGACCATCGAGCTGACGCGGGCGAACGAGGAGCTGGAGCAGGCCAACGAGCAGCTGGAACGGGAGATCGGCCAGCGCTGGGAAACGGAGAGGTCGCTTCGCGCCACCGAGCGCCAGATGACGGCGATCCTCGACGGCCTTTCCGAAGTGGTGATCGAGTTCGTGGACCCCCAGATGCGGATCATCTGGACGAACGCGCGCATGGGCAGCGCGTTCGACGTCCCGCGGGACGAGTTGCGGGGTCGGCACTGCTACGACGTGATCCAGGGCCGCGACGCGCCCTGCCCCGGCTGTCCTGCCGTGCGGGCGCGCGACACCGGCAAGGTGCAGCGCGACGAGGTCACCACGCCCGACGGCCGTGTGTGGGTCACGCAAAGCAATCCGGTCCGCGACGACGCGGGCAACGTGGTAGGGATCGTCCATGCGGCGCTGGAGATCACCGAGCGCAAGCGCCTGGAGCAAGCGCGGGAGGATCAGCTCCGATTCCTGGAGACCCTGCTGAACACGATTCCCAGCGGCATCTTCTACAAGGACCGCGAGGGCCGCTACCTCGGCTGCAACAACACGATGGCCCAGTGGCTGGGCAAGCGGCCCGAAGACCTCGTGGGACGCACGGTCCACGAGCTGTACCCCAAGGAGATGGCCGACCGCTACGCCGAGCAGGATCGCGAGCTGCTCGATGCATGCGGCACGCAGGTGTACGAGTTCGTCCTGGGTAACGAGGACTTCCAGCGCGATGTCCTGTTCCACAAGGCCACGTTCTGCGATCGCGTGGGGAAGGTGGCGGGGCTGGTAGGCGTGGCCACCGACATCTCCGACCGCAAGCGGATCGAGGCGGAGATGCAGGGCTATGTCGAGGCCCTGGCCTCGGCTAACCAGTCCCTCACCGAGTTCGGCGAGATGGCCGAGTCGGCCAGTCGGGCGAAGAGCGCCTTCCTGGCGAACATGAGCCACGAGATCCGCACGCCGATGACCGCCATCCTGGGCTTCTCCGAGGTCCTTCTCGATACGGTCTCGCAGCCCGAGGCGGTCGAGGCCGCCGAGACGATCCGCCGCAACGGGGAGTACCTGCTGCGGTTGATCAACGACATCCTCGATCTTTCGAAGATCGAGGCGGGCCGCATGGGAATTCACCTGCTCGACTGCTCGCTGCCCGACCTGCTGAACGACGTGCGGGAGTTGATGCAGGTCCGCGCCTCGGCCAAGGGGGTGCCTCTGCAGGTGGCCTGCCCGGCCCCGGTCCCCCAGCGAATCCGAACCGACCCGGCTCGGCTCAAGCAGATTCTCGTCAACCTCGTCGGAAACGCCGTGAAGTTCACGGAGAACGGGTCCGTGCGGATCGAAGTCCGTCTCGAAGGGCAGGGCGCCGACGGCGCGAGGCTGCTCTTCGACGTGATCGATACCGGCATCGGCATGACGCCGGAACAGTTAGGGCGTTTGTTTCAGCCCTTCTCGCAAGGCGACACTTCCACCTGCCGCCGCTTCGGAGGCACGGGGCTGGGCCTGGCCATCAGCCGTCGCCTGGCCCGGCTGCTGGAAGGCGACATCACCGTCACCAGCGCGCCGGCCCGAGGCAGCACGTTCCGCTTGAGCCTGCCGCCCGGTCCGCTGGAAGGGGTCGCGATGCTCAGCGGCCTCGATCTCACGGGCCGCGGCGCGGCCGGCGACCGCCCGCGCCCCGCCGACGCGACGGGCCTGGACTGCCGGGTCCTGCTTGCCGAGGACGGTCCGGACAACCAGCGGCTGATCCGCTTCTTCCTGGAGCGGGCAGGGGCCCGGGTGACGGTGGCGGGCGACGGCCGAACAGCACTCGACCTGCTGCTCGGCGGCGGCGATTCCGGCGACCCGGCGGCGCCGGGCGGGTCGGCCTTCGACGTGGTCCTGATGGACATGCAGATGCCCGTCATGGACGGCTACGAGGCCACGCGCCGGTTGCGCAAGGCAGGCTACCGGCGGCCCGTTCTCGCCCTGACGGCGCATGCGATGAGCCACGAGAAGCAGCGGTGCCTCGACCTCGGCTGCGACGCGTTCATCTCCAAGCCCGTCGACCGTGTCCGCCTGATCGAGACCGTCGCCTCGTTCGCGGCCCGCGCGAAAGCCGTGGACGCGCCGGATCACGTTGCGGAGGTCGAGCCGAGCACGCCCTGACCGGCTACTCCGCGAGGTCCTCCTTCTCGTCGGGCATCAGCTCGAGCATCGCGTGCTCGAACAGAAGCGGATCAAGCGATACGCGGAGCTCCCACAGGGCGAATGCGGTGCCGGCCCCGGTCGCCACGGTCCCCAGCACGAATCCGCCCAGGGCGAACCAGCTCGCCACGACCGACAGGGCCGCCAGCCCCAGGGCCAGCGAGCAGCCCAGCATGAACAGCACCGAGATCAGAAGGCACACGAGCGAGTCGCGGATCAGCTTCACGCGGTCGAACAGGCGGTGGCCCAACTCGTGGAGGGTGTCGATGCGGGCCTTGATCCGGGCGGCCCCGGCCGCGTCGGCCTTCTGCCCGTCGCCGGCCAGGCGCGTCTCCAGGTCGAACCGCTCCCGGTTGATCTCCCGCACGCGGTGGACCACGGCCGCCAGCCGGTTGTAGAACGCCAGACACAACAGCCCGTTGGCCGAGATCATCACCACCGGGGCCACGAACGACTGAACGATCTGGAAGGCTTCGGGCATGGGGCGGCCGTGGAAAAAGGGGCTACGCTACCCGGTCTGCGCGGCGCGGTCAACAAGCCCCGCGCCCCCCCAGGGCCGCACACCGCCCGCCGCCGCCCCAATCGCCCCCGCTCACCACTCACCCCTCCTCAATCACGTACGGCTTGCGGTACGACCGCTTGAACAGCTTCATCGCCTCGGGGTTGTCCTTGACATGCTCGGTCTGGGCGTCGATGGACAGCTTCTCGCCGCCCAGGCGGTAGCTGATGTTGGCGTAGTGGATCAACAGGGCGGTGAGGTGCCCTTCGCGCACGTCGGCGCTGGGGAGCTTGCGCGTGCGGATCGACTGGATGAAGTTCTCCTTGTGCTCCGGGTCGGGGAAGCCGTCGTTGTGCTCGGCCACCACCTGGGGCACCTCGCGCTTGGGCCGGTCGAAGACCTGCCAGCCGCCGCCGTGCCGGCCCACGTACATCACGCCGTTGGACCCGTAGATCTCGATGTGCGTGGCGCACTGGGGCCAGTACGGGTAGTCGGTGAGCGAGTCGCGGATCTGCGGCGAGATCTTCAGCATGTACGGGGTGTAGAGCGTCAGCTCGAAGACCATGAGCATCTTGTGGTATTCCCATACGGCGACCTGGGTGTCGGGCGTTTCGGCCACGCCCTCGCTGTCCCAGCGCCCGCCGGTCGAATAGACCGTCTTGGGATGCTCCGCGCCGACGAGCCAGCGGGCGAGGTCGATCTGGTGGCTGGCGTCGTTGGCGATGTCGCCGCCCGAGTAGCGCCAGTGGTGGTGCCAGTAGTTGTGGTGGGCCGCGTTGTAGCGGTGCTCCGGCGCCGGGCCTGTCCAGATATCCCACTTCATGCCCTCCGGCGGATCGCTGTCCGGCACCGCCGCGCGGTTGCCCCAGAACTTCATGTTGCACACGCGGACCATGTGCACGTCGCCGAGCTTGCCCTCCTTAATGTACTCGCGCGCAGCCATGTTGTACCTCGCGGAGCGGTTCTGCGTGCCGATCTGGACGATCCGCTGGTTCTTGCGCGCGGCCTCGACCATCTTCTGGCCCTCCCAGCAGTTGTGGGTGGCCGGCTTCTCGACGTACACGTCCTTGCCCGCCTGGCAGGCCCAGACCGTGGACAGGGCGTGCCAGTGGTCAGGCGTGGCGGAGATGATGGCCGTGACCGACTTGTCGTCCAGGGCCTCGCGCATGTCGGCGACGCACTTGGGCTTTTTGCCCCCTTGCTGCTCGGCGATCCGCTTGGCCCGCGACTCGAACAGCCGCGTGTCGGGATCGCACACGTAGGCGTACTCGCAGTCGCCGCGCTGGAGGAAGCCCGTGGCCAGGTGCGAGCCGCGGCCGCGCACGCCCACCGCGGCGAGGACAACCTTGTCGGCGGCCGGGGCCCCGCGCGCGCTGCCGGCGTCGGCCAGGAGGGTCACGCCGGCGGCCATTCCCAGGGTGGTCTTCTTCGAGCGGTCGAGGAACTCGCGGCGGTTGAGAGGCGGCATGGCGGCGTGGCTCCTGAGGGGGAAGGGGGGATCGGCAGCAATCGCCGATTATCCGTTGGCTGGGCGTGGCGTGTCAAGAAACGGACCGGTCGCTACTTCTTCCCCAGCCGCCGCTGCTGCCGGAAGAACTCCGTGAGCACCCGGCCGCACTCGTCGGCCAGCACGCCGGAAAACACCAGGCAACGGTGGTTCAGCCGGCCGTCGTCCAGCATCCGGTAGAGCGACTGGACGGCCCCGGCCTTGGGGTCGGCCGCGCCATAGACGACCACGGGGATGCGGGCCTGGAGGATCGCCCCGGCGCACATCGGGCAGGGCTCCAGCGTCGCGTACAGCGTGCAGTCCTCCAAGCGCCACGCATTGCACGCGGCCGCCGCCTGGGTGATGGCGATCATCTCGGCGTGGGCCGTGGGATCGCGAAGCTGCTCGCGCTGGTTGTGCGCCTGGGCGACCACCTGCCCCTCGCGCACGATCACCGCGCCGACCGGCACCTCCTCCTCGGCCATGGCCTGCCGGGCCTCGTCCAGCGCCAGTTGCATGAAGTACTCGTGCATGGGGGGCGCGGCCTCTTATGCGCTCTCTCCCTCGACCGGCGCGCCGCGGCGGGCGCGGCGGCTGGGCGGCGCGAGGATCTCTAGCCCGTCGGTGTGCGCGGCCCCGTCGCCGCCCGGCACCCGCTCGCGCGGCGGCGAAGGCAGCTCCTCGGCCCCGGCGTCGTGCTCGATCACGCGCATCGTGCGCCAGCGCCCTTGGAGGAACCTCGCGGCGTAGCAGGTGCCCAAGGCGCAGACCCAGCCGGTTACGCAGACCCAGCTCCAGTAGAGCCCGAGATCGAAGAAGCGGACGCCGATCCACACCGAGAGCACCAGCGGCGGCGCCATGAGCACGTTCGTCAGGAAGATGAACAGCATGTCGCCGGCCCCTTTCAAGGCCCCGGCGAAGACGACGATCATGGCGTCGAACAGGCAGTACGCGGCCACGAAGCGCAAGAGGACGACGGTAGTGCTCCGCAGCGCCGCGTACTCCGCTTCCGACATCCCCGCCTTGTGCCCGAGGAGGAACAGGTCGGGGGCGAAGACGTACAAGGCGGCCATCGCGCCCATGTAGGCCCAGGCCATCAGCAGCGCCGTCCAGGTGGCCCGGGCGGCCAGATCCGGCCGATTGGCGCCGAGCTTCTGCCCGACGATCGCGGTCAGACCCATCCCCAGGCCGAGCATGGGGACGAAGGCGAAGTTGTTCACGTTGAAGGCGGCCGTGGTGGCGGCCATGGCCTGCTCGCCCAACTGACCCACGAGGAGGATGAACAGCGTGAAGGCGGACACCTCGGCGAGCAGTTGCAGGCCGTTCGGCCCTCCGTAGCGGAGCAGGCGCAGGAACAGCGGGCGGTCGAACCGGAAGCCCGCGGCGATCTGGTAGCGCTCGCGATAAGCCGGTCGCAATACCAGCCAGAGGTACACGCCCAGCCGGAACCAGTTGGCCACGACCGTGCCCCAGGCGGCCCCCTCGATGCCCATCGCCGGCAGCCCGAAGCGGCCGAAGATCCAGGCGTAGTCGAGCACGATGTTCAGAAGGGCCGCCGAGCTATCGACGGCCATGACCACGCGGGTCGCGCCCCGTCCGGTGAAGAACGCCGAGAGGGCCCCCCCGGCGATCCAGGCCCCCGCGCCGAAGGTGAGCACCTGAAGGTAGAGGGTCTCGAGCTGGGCCAGCTCGGCCTCGTGGCCGGCCGCGCGGAACACGAGCGGGGCCAGCGGGATCGCGGCCACGTACAACGGGGCCACCAGGGCGCCGACGCGCACCCCTTGCCACACGACCAGCCCGACCCGCTCGGGCCTGCCCGCCCCCACGTACTGCGCCACGAACGTGTTGACGTACATCGCCACGCCCAGCGGCAGGCAAAGCAGCGTGAAGTAGAGGACGCCCGCCGGCAGCGAGGCGGCCATGGCCTGCTGCGAATACCAGGAGAGGAACACCCGGTCGCAGAAGTGCATCGCCGCCCAGGAGCCCATCGAGATGACCAGGGGCAGCGAGATGGCCAACACCTCGCGCCCCCCGCAGGGACGGGTCCACCATTGGGCCAGGGGGTTCGACGGTCTGCGGGCGTTCTGCATGCGGGCATTCCGAAAGCGCGAGCAAAGCATTGTCGTATGCCACCCCGGACCCGGGCAAGGGCGAAAAGGTTCGGCCGAGCTGATGCGCCGAGCCTCTTTGTCAGGAGCGCCCCGCTGTGAACGATCGGCAGGTCGCCTGCGAACCCCCAGCGCCCTCCGCACTTGAAGCGAGCAAGGAAGCGACCAGATGCCCCTGCATCTCGCGCCACCGCAGGCCTCCGCCGCGGGGCCAGCGCTGGTTGACTTCCAGCTCGACGCCGACGTACTCCTCGGCCGGAAAGACGCGGCGGAGCGCGGTGGTCAGGCCGTCGGACGTGCCGCGGTAGGGATAGTTGCGACGGAGGCGGAGGTCGGGCCGCAGGGCTCGCAGGCTCCGCAACCAGCCGGCGCACAGCGCCTTCTCCCCCGGGCGCGACGGATCGTACAGCCAGGCCACGTCGGCGCGGCGGGCCTGCCCGCGGAGCACCGGCGCGAAGCTGTGGACCGACACGTGCCGCACGCACCCGCGCTGCGCGATCCGCTCCGCGGCGGCCTCTTGGACGCGGTCGCCGTACGGTTCGTAGTAATGGCGAAGGATTTCCCTCTTCTTCTCGGGTGCCAGGCCGCGGGTGTACTCCGAGAACAGCCCCGGGTGGCCGACGGAACGATTCATGTCGATCACCAGCCGAGTCACTTCCGAGAAAACCAGCGGGGCGTGGAGCCCTTCGGCCAGCGCCCGCGCCAACTCCAGCGCGCCGAGGTCGTAGGCGCGGTGCGTCGCCAGCACCCGGCCCGCCGACGCGAACGAGCCGGCCAGCCCGCGCGGCACGCGGTTTCCGCCATGTTCGCAGGTGATCAGGAACATGCTGGTGGAAGGGAGTTGAAGGTGAGACTTCCGAAGTCTTGAAGACTTTGGAAGTCTGACGCGAGTCAAGCAACGAACACTCGGCCCTCGCGCAGGCAATCGCACAGGGCGCCGTACACCCCCCGGAGGCGCCGCGGGGAGAGGTCGCCGCCCAGGGCCCGGACGATCCGTCGGGCCAAGGGGCCCCGGTCGAGGATCGTGCGCAGCGCCTCGTTCCACGCGGGCAGGGAACCGGCCGGCCACGGCGGCGTCGATTCGGCCAGGTGCCGCCAAAGATCCCCGGCCGTGCACGCGGCCGCGCGGACCGGGTAACCGAGATGATCGAGGTACGCTCGGTCGGCGATCACGGCCTCTTCCGCATCCCGAATACACGCTAGCATGATCGGGACCAGCGTGTCCGTGGGAACGGCCTTCTGCTCATCGATCGGTCTCCATCGCTCCGCGGCGATTGCCCGCAGCGCCGCCACCGTGGCCGCGCACACGGCGACGTCGGCCGCGGGGCACTCCTGCATGTCCAGCACGCGGATCTCCAGGGCCCCGCGGTCGAACCTGGCGATCGCCCCGCGGGAGTTGAGGAACTCGTGGCGCAGGATTCCTTGAGGGTCCAGCGGCCGAATCGCCTCGTACATCGGGCGGAATATCTTCTCTTCGTAGTCGGCCCGGGTGAAGACCGGCTCCGGAATGACGGCCCCGGCGATCGCGGGGATGCGGCCGCTGTTGAGGCGATAGACCTCCAGGCGCGTGTCCATCCAGCCGGTGAGGCGGCGCTCCATGACGGGCGAGCTGGCCGCCAGGGCCGGCAGGATGGGAAGCACCAGCCGGATCGCGGCGTGCAGCCGGCCGAGCTCCTCGTCGCCGCAGAAGGGCAGGTTGAGGTGGACCGCCTGGAGGTTCGCCCAGCCGTGTCCCCGGCAGTCGAAGATGCGGTGGTAGGCCTCGTAGATCGGGCTGTGCTCGTGCGGCCAGAGCCGCATCTCGGCGTGCGGGTCCATCCAGGGGTGCATCGCGGTGGGCATGAGCCGCGCCCCGAGCGGCCGCAGGATCTCGTGCATCCTGCCGACGTTCTCCTGGAAAAGCCGCGGAAGCGGATCGAAGGTCGGCGCCGGCCCGTTGGTCTTGACCTCGATCACGTGGAGCACCAGCTCGTTGGACCAGGCCGCCTCGCCCAGCTCGACCTCGGACTCGTAGCATCCGGCCACGGCATGGAGAACCCGGTCGGCCGCCGGGAGGACGCCCAGGTCGCCGGCGCGGACGATCATGTACTCCAGCTCGACGCCGAAGACGTCGAACAGGTGCCACGGCGACGGGGCGCCGGACGCTGCGACGGAGAGGCCCGGCTCCGGCTGCTCAATCATAGGAGGGCGTCCACGCCTTGCGCTGTTCGATCCGCCACAGGAAGGAGGCCATCACCCGGCGGTACAGCTCCTGCCGGAGCACGGTGTCCTCGACGCCGGAGTCGATGTTGGGGTTGTCGTTGACCTCGATGGCGAAGAAGCGGTCGCCGCACTGCTTGACGTCCACCCCGTACAGTCCGTTGCCGATGAGGTTGGCGGCCTTCAGGGCGATGCGCACGGCCTTGCCGGGCACGGTCTCCACGGGGACTGTCTCGTAGCGGCCGTACCGCCGGCGCCCGGTGCCGTCGCGGTGGATGATCTGCCAGTGCCTGGGGGCCATGAAGTACTTACACGCGTAAAGCGGCTGGCGGTCGAGCACCCCGATCCGCCAGTCGAAGTCCGTAGGGAGGAACTCCTGGGCGACGACCAGATCGGACTCGGCCAATAGCCGCTTGATCTCGCGGCAGAGGTCCTCGCGGGTGTCCACCTTGACCACGCCCAGCGAGAAGGCGCTGTCCGGCTTCTTCAGCACGCAAGGCAGGCCCAGCTCCTGCTCGATGGAGGCCACGTTGTCGCGATGGACCACGAGTGTCCTGGGGATCGGCACGCCGTGCCGCCCGAGCGACTCGGCCAGGTAAACCTTGTTGGCGCAGCGGGCGATGGACTGGGGGTCGTCGATGACGACCAGTCCCTCGCTGGCCGCGCGCTGGGCGAAACGGTAGGTGAAGTGGTTCACCGCGGTGGTCTCGCGGATGAACAGGGCGTCGAACTCGGCGAGCCGGGCGTAGTCGTCACGCCCGATCCGCTCGGCGGCGATGCCTATGGCCTCGGCAGCGCGGAGGAACCGATCGATCGCCTTGGCGTCGGAAGGGGGGTCCGGATCGCCGCAGTCGCAGAGCACGGCCAGGTCGTAGCGGTACCGCGCCCGCCGCCGCGGCCGGCTGCCGCGCCCCGAGAAGTACTGCGTGGCCACGTCGAGGACGAACGGCTGGTGCGAGTCGGGGATCTCGCCCGCCGGGATCGCCGAGACGCTCCGCAACTGCCAGATCCCGTTGCGCGCGAACTGGGCACGGAGCAGCGGGGCGGGGAACAGGTTGAAGAGCTTCATCGCCAGTCGGTCGTAGCGCTTGGCCATGTTCCGCCCGAAGTAGATCGACAGCGAGAACCTCTCCGACTGGATTTTCCCCAGGCTCTTCTGGATCAGGTCTTCCAGGTCGTCGGAGACCAGGCGGACCACGGTCGGGTTCTTCAGGTCCTGGATCGCCGTGACGCTGGGGAGCGGCTTGTGCCCGCGCGCTTCGGCCAGCAGCGACGCGTAGTACCCGACCGTCTGGTAGCGGTACGAGCGGCACAGGTTGAACAGCTTCACGCCCCGTTTCTCGCTGTACTCGGGGCGCGTCAGATACGCCCGCGCTGAGACCACGTCCACGCCGGGAATCTCGAACGGCCACTCACTCGGATCATTGACGATGATCAGGATCGGCACCGTGGCTCCTCGAGTTCTTCTTGCGCGGCTCGATGATCAGGAAGTTGCCGTCGTACGTGAGGATGCCCAACAGAATCGCGCAGATCACGCGGTCCACGTTGACCACGTATTGCTGCTGGGGCGCCAGGGGGTTGGGCATCATGGGATCGGCCACCAGCACGCCGCGGGTCGCCGAATCGTATCCGCAGAGCACGACGAAGTGCCCCGAGGGGAAACCGCGCACGTCGTCGGGGTCGTCGTTGGGGCCGTATTCCCTCGGATCGCGGTACAGGTAGGTGGCGCTCAGCCCGGTAAGAATCGGCGCGCCCCGCTTGAGGTACTTGCGGATCAGGGACGTGGTGAGGTCTTCCAGGCGGATCGTCCCGCCCAGCGCGAGGAACTCGAGGTACGACCGCGTCGCCACCTGAAGCCGGTGCTTCGTCTTCGCCGCCATCTGGGCCTCCAGCTTCGCCGCCAGGGGCCCCGCGCCGGGCGCGAACCAGGTGGGATCGAAGACCTGGAGGTTGTAGGTGTAGATGCGGGCGTCGAACCCGCGCCGCAGGGCATGACAGCCCAACAGGCTGGCCAGCGTCCCGCCCTGGTCGAGGCGGGGACACTCGGCGACCACGCGGTCCAGCGGCAGCCCGGCCCCGTAGAACTTATAAACCGCGTGGAGGCAGGTCGGGCCGCAGGTCGTGTCGTCGGGCTGCGGCAGGATGTCGAAGTGAAGCCGCGTTTCCACGGATGCAGGGGAGCGCCCCTCCCGGTAAGTCAGCCCGTCCGTCGTCCGCAATCGGGAGGCTCCGCGGACGGGCTTCCACTCCCGCTAAGCATAGAGACGACGGCCGGTATCTGACAAGATCATCGTCCGCCGAAGTTGGCCGACATCCGCCACGGCCGCTCCCCGCGCGCGATCGTAACCTAGGCTTCTCATGAGGCCCCGCCGAGAACGCCCTCCCGTCTCCAACCATGCACCGGGAATGATCGCGTGGACAGGCTGATCGAGCTGATCTGCTCGCCCAAACTGGGAATCATCCTCATCGCCCCTCTTATGGCCTACCTGCTAGTCCAGGGGTGCGCCGAACAAAGGAACCGGCCTCGCCCGCGGCGCGGCTGACGGCCGATGCGCGTCTCCCGGTCGGGAGACCTCGCCCCGATGGCCCCCTCAGGGCTCCTCGCCGCCGGGCCGGTCGTCGCCGTCGATCACGCGCACGTCGATGATCTCGTCGCGGCGCGGGGGACCGCCTCCGCCGCCGTACTGCGTGGTGTAGAACGCGACGCGGGCGCGGATGCGTCGCTTGACGGCCTCGCGGATTAGACGCCGGCTAGGCGGGAGCAGCAGCGCCAGGCCGACCGCGTCGGTCAGCACCCCCGGCGTGACCAGAAGCGCCCCGGCCACGAGGATCAGCACGCCGTCCATCAGCGCGTCGGTGGGCAACTCGCCCCGGCTCACCCGCCGACGGAACTCGAGCATGCAGCGAATCCCCTCGTGCCGCGCAAGCCACGCCCCGACCACGCCGGTCACCAGCACGAGCAGCAGTGCGAACCACCAGGCCGTGTGCTCCCCGATCCACAGCAGCAGGGCCAGATCGACCAGGGGGATGATCGTGAACAGCAGCAACAGCCGGACGAGCACGGCAGGGTCCTCCTCGTGCCAGGATAGCCTCTGAGAAGGCCCGCCGCGAGGCGCGCCGACCCGCCGCAGCACGCAAGGGTCGGGCGGCGACCGCGTGTTCGCCCCTGGCGGCAATGGCTACTGCACCGACGTGCCCCTGATCTGGGCGGCCATCTCCGCCCACTTCTCGGCCATGCTCTCCTCGCCCATCGCCTCGTGCATGGTGGCCAGGTTGGCGTAGGGAACGGCCAGGATCGAGCTGTCGGCCGAACCGTCGCGCACGGCCTGTTCCATGTAGGCGACGCCCCTGGCGGTCAGGTCGCGCGCTCTCTCGCGCTGGCCCACCTCCCAGTACGACACGGCCATGCTGACGAAGGTCTCGCCGTGGCGCGAGAGGTTGCCCAGGGCCTGCTGCGGGATGGGCTTGGAGAGGAGGGGGACAGCCTTGTCGAACCAGGTGATGGCCGCGCGATGGTTCTGCTCCCCCACCGCGTGGACGACGCCCACCCGAAAGTACACGCGCCCCATGAGATACCCGTACGTCATCGTGTTCTGCCTGGCCACCCCGCCCTGTTCGAGATAGCGGACGGCCAGCTCGCCGTACTTCAGGGCCTTGGCGCTGTCGGTCCGAAGCTGGTAGATCTGCAAGGCGTCGTACAGGGCCAGGCCCAGGTTCCAGGCGGCCTGCTCCTTGCGCGCGGAGTCGCGTGCCGACTCGATCAGCCGGCCTCCGACCTCCAGGCACCTCTCGGCCCAGTCGCCTGGATCGAGCTCCCCGCGCGTCCCGACGTAGGCGGCCAGGGCGCGGCTGGCCACGCGGAACCGGTACTCGTCCGAGCCCCCGTCGTTCTCCATGACTTCGTCGGCGAAGGCCGAAGCCCGGCTCAGCCACTTGGGAACCGCCGTCTCTTTCTGTTTGAAGACGCCCCAGGCGATGTCGTGCGCCGCGCCGAGGTGGGCGTCGACCAGCACGTCCTTCGCGGCCAGTCGAATGGCCGGATGCGGCGAGACCGCCAGCGGATCGGCCGTCTTGATCGATTCGATGTGGTACTCGATGGCCTTCTTGTAGTCGGTCTCGGGGCCCGTGCCCGCCAGATCGCCCAACAGGCACAGCGCGCGGGCCTTGACGTGAGGGCGGGTCTCGCCCGTCTCCAGGGCCCGCTCGGCGGCCTCCCGCGCCTCGGCGTACTGCCCGACCTGACCGAGGATCTGAGCCCGCGTGACGTGGTGGTGCGGGTTGCTGGGGTCCAGGCGCACGGATTCGGCTGCCGAGTGGAGGGCCTTGCCGGGCTGCCCCAGCGCGGTGAGGACCCGCGCGCGGAGCCATTGGGCGCGGGCGTTTTCCGGGGTCATCTTCAGGGCCTGATCGAGATCGGCCAGGGCGTGTTGCGGCTCGACGTCGAGAATCGTCTCCGCGCGCAGCAGGAACGGCTCGGGCCCGATCGGCTCGAGGATGATCTGCACCACGTGCATGGAGGTCTTGCCCGGTTCCTTAGACGGCTCGAACGCGAAGATCACTCCCCGCTCGGGATACGCCTGTCCGAGGATCTCGCCCAGCTCATTGGAGATCAGCACGGGGCGGACCCGCGACAGCTCCAGTTGCTCGGCCACGGTCTTAGCCGGGAACGGCTGCTGCAACCGGATGACGATCGACGATACCTTGTCCTGGGCCAGCGCGACCTCCACCCGGTCAAACGGCTCGATGGTGTACAGGTGAAGCTCCGTGGCCCCCTGTTTGGCCACCTGCTTCGGTGGCCCCCACGCGGTCTGGAGCTTCTCCCGCGAGGTCACGCCGGGCGTGGCTCCGTTGAAGCTGGCCGGATCGATCTCGACCGGGCCGGCGTGCTGGGGATCGGGAATTGGCTTGAGCGGCTCATCCCCGGGCACGGCCTCGTTGGACGATGCCGGCGGCTCCGACGCGACCGGCTCGGGGTTCGGCTCGGGGATCTCCACGGCCGGTGGCTCGACCGGCCGGACCTCGATCGCGGGTCGATCGGCCGTGCCCTCCACACGGGCGCTGGCCCCGGCCGCGCCGCCTCCGGAGTAGTCCGGGCTGGAAGGAAGGGCAACCTCCACCTGCAACCGCTCGCGCGCGGGCACGTCGGGAGGCCCATCGCCGGGCAGGGCGACGTCGCCGGGCAGATCGATCGGCGCGGTGTTCGTCGGACCGTCGGATCGCCGGAACGGGTTCGGCGAAGGCTCAGCGGGGCTGGCATCGCTCAATGCCCCGTCGCCGTCCGCTGGGGGATCGGAGGCGGCTTCCCGGTCCGGCGGCGCAGCCGCGCCGGGCGGCACGGCGATTCCCCACCGGGCCGAGAAGGGCGGCCGGGTTGGAATCACGCCCTCGCCCAACCGCCGGCCTTTCGGCACGACCGGATCGCTGGCCACGGCCGGCACCACGTCGCCCCGGTACCCGTGGGTCTGAGAGGGAGGATTGTCCTCGACCTCCCGATAGCCGGGCTGTCCACCCTGGGCATGAGCCGAGGCCGTCACGCCCGCGAGCGCAGCCAACAAGGCCAGAAACGAAGAGCGTGCCCGCCAGATCGGTCTTGAGCGCATAGCGTGTTCCTCCTGAACGCCATCGCGAGTCCCTCAAGACCGCGTGCGGCCGCGAAGCCCGCATCGCGCAGCCCATCGGTCCCGCGACCCCCATCCATGGGGAATCCTCGCCACGGCAATAATATTGCCAGCATGGCCAGGAAATTTGATCGGCGTAGTTTACCTGGCTTCAAACCGGCGAGTCCAGACAGATTCCCGCCCGTGCAGGCCCAATCAAGGCCGATTTCGCGGAAACATTGGGGGGTATGACGTCCGGCCGACGGCATGGTCGCGGCGTCCGCGACGATCTGATGTCCCCAGCCACTGCAGGACGCCGCAGGCCCGTTCGAGCGCGCCGGCCTCGATCGCGTCCCGCGCCGTGGCCAGGAGACTCGCCTGCTGCGAAGCAAACGGGACCCCCGCTCCCGGCGGCGGGACGCGGGGCACGAGCCGGTCGGCGATCTCCTGGATCAGCTCCTGGACCCCCACACCCGTCACCGCGCTCGTGGCAAGCCCCGTGGGTCGTTCTCGCTCGGCCGAAGGCAGGTCGGCCTTGTTGTGGACGCGCAGGGCCTCGGGCATCTCGGCGGCCAGCTCCGCGTCGTCACGAGAGAAGGGCCGGCTTCGGTCGAAGACCAGCACGACAAGGTCGGCCGCGTCCAGGCAACGCCGCGTCTTCTCCACGCCCAGCGTTTCGACCGCTCCCCCGCCGGTGCGCAGCCCGGCCGTATCGCTCAGCTCGACGGGCCAGCCGTCCAGCGCGGTCTCGGCCGCGACCGCATCGCGCGTGGTACCCGGCTCGTGATGCACGATCGAGCGACCGTAGCCGAGGATCGCGTTTACGAGGCTGCTCTTGCCCGCGTTCGGCCGGCCGGCCAGCACCACCCGCCAGGGCTCGACCAGGTGGAGCCCGAGGGGAGCCAGGGCGAGCAGCTCGTCAAGACGCCGGGCCGAATCGTCGATCGCTCCGGCTTCCGCCAGGTCGGCAATCGCGGCCAACTCGCGCGAAAGCGCCCCGTGGAACTGGTCCAGCAGGATCCAAGCCGCTCGTTCCGTCCAGGCGTGGGCCAGGGCGATGCGGGCCTCGGCCACGATCGGGTCGCCGCACGACGCGCGGACCCATTCCTCCCACGCGACCGACTTGCCGCCGGCGGCGATCATCTGCCGCCGCACCCGCTCGACCGCGGCCCGCCCGCCGTGGCAGCATATCTCCACGACCCCGCCGTCACGGCGCAGCACGATCACTTCCTCGCCGGGCGCCGGGCCGAAACGTCCGAACACCGGCCGATCCGCCTCCCTCTCGCCCAGCGCACCGCCGGGCACAGGGCGGAACACGCTCTGGACGGCCTCCACCGCCCCCGCTCCCACGACGAGGACCGTGGCGATCGCGCCGCGTCCCGCCGGCGTAAGCTCGACGACCTGAAGCGGCTCACCTGCCATCCGACCACCGCGCCACGCAGGCCACGTCGTCCCGTCCGAGGAACAGCGTCACGACCGTCTCCTTTCCGTCACGCCGAGCCTCCAAGGCCTGAGCGCCGAACAGCCCCACGACCTGCTGCCCGTCTTCCATCGGCACGCGGAGCACGGGCCCGTAGTGCGAATGTCCCGCGGCGTTGTAGAGCGTCCAGACCGTCTTGCCGCCCGAATCAAACCGGTTGGCGTAAACATGCCTGGCCAACGTCGGCACGAGCGCCCGGCAGTTGTCGCTGGAGAAGACGTCCTGATGCTCCTTCAGCACTCGGTACATCTCGTCCGGGTAGTAGCTGCCGAACGAGCCGACGGCGTTCCAGAACCGCTTGCGGTGCCCGCGGTCGGCCCCGCGGTGGTCGAGCTCGTAGGCCTTGCACCACGGGAAGTAGAAACGCTGCAGGTTGCACTCCAGCGGGCGCAACGGGGAGGCCAGCACGGTCAGGTCGTAGGTGATGCAGCCCTCGATATGCGGCATGAGGAAGTCGTAGCCCGGGTGCTCGGTGGTCAGCACGCTGTCGGGCTTGACTTCGTCCATGGCATTTCGCACCAGGCGCGTGGCCTCGGCCACGCCCCGCTGCCATTCCGTGCAGCCCGGCTCGGCATAGGTGTGCTCGTGATGCTTGCTGAAGCAGGCCGAGCCGCGATGGCCGTACTCGTCCAGGCGGATGCCATCGGCCCCGGTCTCGCGCATCACCCGGGCCATGTTCTCGGCGACCCACTTCCGGTATTCGGCCACGTCGTGGCACATGCGCCAGGCGTCATAGTCGTCGCGGTAGCTCCCGTCGGGATCGACGACGCCCCACTTCTCTCCATGCTCGCGCCCGCACTTGCTTGCCCGGTCCACGCGGAACGGATCGGTGTACAGCGTGACCAGCGCGCCGCGCTTCTGGTAGTCCTCGATCGCCTTGCGCAGGGCCGGCAGTCCGCCCCACCTCCCATTGTAGCCGTCGTAGTCGCCCGGGTTGTTGGAGAACATGAGCTTGCCCGTGACCGGGTCGGCGACGAGGTAGCTCTGCCACCGCTCGTACTTGGCCTGGCCCAGCTTCTCCTTGAGCTGGTCGAGCGGGAACCCGCCCGGCCCCATCGACGACCACTCCCACCAACTCATCAGCTCCAGGCAGTCGCATTTGGGGAGGAGGAAGTCGGTGCGGTACTTGCCGTCGCGATAGATCGGGCTCTTGCCCCATCCGGCGGCGATCATGTTCCACACCCCACTGAGGCGCGAGGGCATGGAGCGGAACTTCCAATGCGTCCGGCACCACTCGGCGTAAAGGAGCATGGCGTGGTGCCAGTCCCCGGGGTGCGGGACGAGCTTGACGTCCTTGGCCGCAAAGGACTCGCCCGGCTCGCGCGTGCGGCGGAGATACTCCACGGCGAGGCTCGTGCCGGGCACGGCCTGAAGCGGATTGCTCCAGCAATACTCGGGAGCGGTGGGCGGCCGGGCCACGTCGCCGTTGGTTTCCTGTCTGCCAGGCAGATGCTTACGCAAGGCCAGGACCTTGTACCGTCCGTCTGCGTCCAGGCACTGGACGGCCAAGCCCGCACCCCGCTTGGGGCTGAACAGGTCCATCACCTGGTACAGGGCCTGGTGGTCGCCGTATCCGGCTCGGATGAGGGCTGGGGTATCGGCGATGATCCCGCCCCCGTACGGGAAGAAGTAGTAGTCGTCGGCCGGGTCGTCGCTCACGGCCAGCCCGGCCAGGTGCGGGAAGGCGAGCTTGAAATCGACCGGCCCGGACGGCGCTTCCACCTCCAGGCCCATGTACAGGCCTGGGTCGAGCCCAGTTTTCTTTTCGGTCCATACCCGGAGCTTGGCCGCAACGCCTGCCTCCGCGGAGTGCAGTGCAAGACAGAAGCCCGGTTTGCTCAACTCCATCTGCTGAACGGTGAAGTCCCGCGAGCCGGCGTAGCGGCGGCCGTCCACTTCGACGAGGAACAGCGCGCAATCGTCGGGACGGCGGATCATCTCCGCTGCGGCCAGCTCGTTGTAGAGCGAGACCAGGTTGAGGCGCCGGTCGCGGATCCGGAACTCGGCGCGTAGTGTCGCGTTCTCGATTACGATCCGCTTTCCGGAGTCCGTGATCCGGCAAGAAGGCTTGCGGTCCTTCTTGGTCCCGGCGGGCTGGGCGATCGCAGGGCACATGTCGATTCGCGGCGATCGAGGGTGATAACCCCTTGTCGCCCGGACCGTCACCGACTCGACCGCGACCTTCTTGTCCAATTCGATCCCGCTGGGAAGCTGCTCCAGGGGCGGCTTCAGGTAGGTTTCGAAGCGCGGTCCCTTGGCCTGGATCGGTGGCATGACAGGCGTGCCGTCGGCGTCGAGCCAGTGGAAGGAGAACGGGGCGTCGCTGCCGGTCTCCACGACCGCCGTGATCGGGGCCAAGCGGTCGATCCGTTCCGCCTCCCATTCCACGCGCGCGGTGGGGCCATGCGATCCTGCGTAGGCAATCATCCCGGCCGGGTCGTCGGCCTTGTCCTTCTCGGCCCGCCAGACCGCGGTGAATCCCCGCTCGCCGCGGATCAGGTACGCTCGCACCATGTACTCGCCCGCTCCGCCCGGCACCGTCAGCTTGTCCCGGCGCCACTCCGACTGCGGGCCGAACCGCACGAAGCTGTTGCCGCCCTCGACGCTGGTGTCGATGCCCAGGTAGAGGTAATCGTCCGGGCTGCTCTTGCCCGGGGCCTTGGCCTTGCGCAGCACGATCTCGTTCGGCCCGCGTCTGAGGTGCTCCTTGGGCACCGGAAAATCGTGCCACCGCATGAAGGACTGCATGGGCCGGCCGTCGCGCCAGGCCGGCAGCCCGTCCCCCGTCGGCACGCGGTGTACGTGGCCGTTGACCAAGATCTCGATCGCCTCGTCCAGCCCGTTGGCCTTGCCGAGGGCGACCACCGAGTAGTCGCGGATGCAGAAGTAGGCCGAGAGCCGGACCTCGGTCGCCTGGTTCCAGAACTCCTCGGGCACGGACGAGAGGTCGAGGACCTTCTTGGCCTCGTAGCCCGGGGCAACCTGGTGCGTCATGCCCTCGGTCGAGCCGCCCCAGTTGCCGTGATCGTCGCGGACGCAGAGGACGTCCTGAGAGACGGCCTCGACGGTTGATGGCGCCGAGGCGAGGACCGCGATGGCGCCCAGGATGGCGAAGGCGGCGGCGCCAGGCCGCACTGGAGCGAGCGGGCTGCACATGGCTGTTTCCTCTCCCGGTTGGGACCGGCAGGGGGACAGCCCCCGCGGTCACTCGGCCAGCTTGAGGTAGAACGTCGGAAGGGCGTGGGCGTGGCGCTTGCCGGCGTGGTCGAAAGCCGCGCATCCGAAGGCAACCCGCTTGCCCGGGAGGAATTGTGCGTCGTAAGGGCTGCCCGTCTCGAGCTTGCGGCGGATGTACAGCGTCCAGCGGCCGTCTTCGTAGCGCGACCGGCAGGTCACGTCGCCGCGGTCGCCCACGAACGCGTCGGTGACCACGCCCGGCACGATCGTCTCCGGCGCGATCGCCGCGCCGGCCTCGTCAGTGTACTCGACGGCGCGGTCCTTGGGAAACGAGCCCTGGACGACGGCGTCCGGGGAGTCTGGAAGGAACAGCGGGTGGTCGATCTCTTCCTTGCGGTTCTTGGTGTATCCGCCGCCCTCCTTGGGGTCGCCATGGCGCCCGATGTCCTTGTTGTCGAAGTCGACGACCGACCAGTACTTGTCGTCGACCTGGCCCGCGGGGTCGGTCCGGGCGGCCTTCCAGTGCCACACGTCAAGCAGGCGGTCGTAGCCCTTGTAGCCCCAGCCGTAGTCGCCGTGCAGGTGGCAGCTCACCGCGCATCCGAACCGCTCGAAATCACCGTCCGGTTGGACCGGGAAGACCAGCGAGAACTTGTCCTCGTAGCACTTGCACTCGTCCTTGGCGCTCGTCTGCAGGTACTCCCAGCCGTCCTCGGTCTTGCGCCACGGCCAGTACTCGTAGTTCTCGTCGTCGTCGTCCCACTGGGCCTGGACGAACAGCTCGTCGCCGTTGTGTAGCGCGCGGAGCACCAGCAGCGTGCGTCCCGCGTCGAACGAGCTGCCGTTGACCAGCGGGACCTTTAGCGCCTGGGCCTTGTCCCACGGCAGCGCGACCAGGTCGGAGACCTCCACAGTGTCGATCCGCGCCGCGGCGAGCTCGCGCCACGGGGGTGTGAACGGCCATCCGTACATCAGCACGCAACTGGTGGGAACGGCCAGGACTAGCAGACCGACGATGGGCCACAGCCGGTCGTTCGAGACGAAATCGAACGCCGGCACGAGCATTCGCTTGTACCGCGTCAGCCCGGTGATCGCGTGCCACAAGAGCCAGATGGGAATGATTGCCAGGCCCACCACGGCGTGAACCCATAGCGACCCGTGGTAGAGAAGCCCCGACTCGGGCGGGTTGGCCAGGAAGAACCCGCTGATGACGGTCAGCAACCCGCTGACCAGGAGGATGATGTGAGTCGGGCGGACGAACACGCGCTTGAAGAGATACACCCAGCAGGCCGCGAGGATCGCCGGCGTGAACACCAGCGCCGCCCACGAATGCCACAGGTGCACCCGCCCCGTCCAGAACCAGCCCGGCACCTTTCCGTCGAGCAGCGACCAGTCGGGCCGCGCCCCCGCGTGCAGGCTGAAGCCCGTCAGCACCAGCACGACCAGGCTGCCGGTCAGCAGCCAGTGCAGCCAGCGGAAGAGGAAGGGGTATTCCAGCTTGCGGCGCCCGTTGAGGGCGGAGGATCGGTCGTTCGCGGAATTCGCGGGGGCATCGGTCGTCATTCCTGTCTCTCGCTTCTTTGAGGGGCAGGTGCCACTCTGCCACGCGGCCTTCACTTCCCGGCGCGAGGCTTCAGCACCTTCTCGAGTTGGTTCTCGACCGGCTCGACGGTCTTGCGGTGCACCTCGGCGATCCGCTGGATCTCGGCGATCACCTCCGGGTGGTCCTTGGCCACGTTGTACTTTTCCGAAGGGTCGTGGCCGAGGTGGTACAACTCCGGAGGGTCGTGCTCCTGCGGTTTCCCGCCGCCATAGGCCGACTGCGTGATGAAATGGGCTTTGAACTGGCCGTGGCGCACAGCGAAGAGCCGCGTGCCCCGGTAGTAGAACATCGTCTTGCGCGGGCTGGGCCCGGTGCCCAACAGGGCGGGCGAGATGTCCATCCCGTCGTAGACGCGGTCGTCGGGTAGTTTCGCTCCGGCCAGGCCGGCGAAGGTCGGAAGCAGGTCGAGCGTGGAGCCCAACTCGGTGACCAAGCCCGGCTTGATCCTGCCCGGCCAGCGGAAGAGGGTCGGCTCGCGCATCCCACCCTCGAACGTGCAGCCCTTGCCGTCGCGCAACAGGCCGGCCGACCCGCCATGCTGGTTGAAGACCAGCCAGGGCCCGTTGTCCGAGGTGAACACCACGAGCGTCCTCTCGTCGAGGTCCAGTTCGCCGAGGGCCTTGAGGATCTGGCCCACGCCGGCGTCGATCTCCTCCACCACGTCGCCGTACAGCCCCCGCAGGCTGCGCCCTTCGAACTCCCCAGAGCAGAACAGCGGCACGTGCGGCAAGTTATGGGCCAGGTAGATGAAGAAAGGCCGATCTCTATTCTCTCGGATCAGGCGGATCGCCTCCTCGCTGTAGCGGCGGGTGATCGTCGTCTGTTCGGCCGGTCGCTCGACGATCTTGGTATTGCGCATCAAGGGGACGTTCCAGTACTCGACCCTCGGCTCCCAGAACGCGTCGCGGCCCCGGGGACCGCCCACGCGGTCCATGTCGTTGGAGTAGGGGATGCCGAAATAGGAATCGAAGCCGTGGCTGGTCGGCAGGTGCTGCGGCAGGTGGCCCAGGTGCCATTTGCCCACGCAATGCGTGGCGTACCCCTCCTGCTTGAGCGCCTCGGCGATGGTCAACTCGCTCTCGGGCAGGCCGCCGGCGCTGTCGGGGAACAGCACGCGTCGGCGGTCGCTGCACATGCCGCTGCGGATGGGCAGCCGCCCCGTGATCAGCCCCGCGCGGCTCGGGGTGCAGACGCTGGCCGCCACGTAGAACTGGGTCCACTTCTGGCCCTCGGCGGCCATGCGGTCCAGGTTGGGGGTGCGGATCGTGGGGTGGCCGAAGCACCCCAGATCGCCGTAGCCGAGGTCGTCGCAGAACACGATCACGAAATTGGGCTTCTCGGCTGCAGCCGCGGACTGGCACGCCGACAGCAGGAGCGCCGAGCTTAGCACCGCGCACGCGAGGGGGCATCTCATCAGGGTTCCTCCGTCGTTCATCTCTCGATGGCTTTGGTTTTCCGCAGCGGGAATCGCACGCGCCAAACGGCAATCATAGCACCGTCGGTGCCGCGGTTCGCTAGAGATGCCCTCTTGTCAGGGGGGAGGTCATCGCGCAGCTTCCCCGCCAGGGAAGCCCCTCCACGCACCAATTCCGCACGGCTGCCTTGTTGTGGACGGACCGATCGAGCCTGATGTAGCGAAAGGTAGGATTTTCACGCGCAGCCGCTTCGATGGCAGGGCCGGGGCGGAGATCGTCGATCGCCAGGGGCTCCTGGTAACGCGAATTTCCGCAAGCACTTAGGATGCGGCGCCTCGGCCGCGCAGCCTGCCGATCTGGCCGCGTCCGGTGATTGGCACGCCACGTGCATCCCTCGCAGGACGTTCCAAGGGCAGGATGCCCGCGGTTCTCTACCTTTTCCCAATCGACCCCTGCGTCCCGACGAGGCGCCGCGACGGTTTCTGCTACAATAGGCGTGCGGTATAGCTGCGCGCCAGCGGAAAGCGGCCGTTTGGACGCTTCGGCGAACCGCCTTCCGCATGGATTCGTAACAGAAATGAACAGCACAATCGATCTGGTGAAGCGAACTCCCGAGACGCCTACCCCCTATTGTGAGTGGTCTGACGAGGAGCTTCTGCTGACCTACCAGCAGCAGGGGGATCGGCGGGCCTTTGAGCAGCTCGTCCACCGGTACGAGGGGGAGTTGTATAACTACCTGCGTCGCTACCTGGGCGATGACCAGGTGGCGGAAGACACGTTCCAACTGACGTTTCTCCAAGTCCACCTGAAGTGCGATCAGTTCGAGCCGGGCCGCAAAGTCCGGCCCTGGCTCTACGCGGTGGCCACCAACCAAGCTATCGATATCCAGCGCCGCAACCGGCGGCACCGGATGGTCAGCCTGGACCGGCGCTACGGAGGAGACGAGAGCGACGCGGACTCTGCCAGTCTGTTGGACCTGCTCGATGGCGACGCGAAGGGCCCCGACGAGGTATTCGAATCCGCCGAACAGGGAGAGACGATCCGCCGTACCGTGGATCAACTGCCCGAGTCGTTGCGGTGCGTCGTGATGCTCGTGTATTACCAGGGACTGAAGTATCGCGAGGCGGCTGAAGCGTTGTCGATTCCCGTCGGAACGGTCAAGAGCCGCTTGCACTCCGCGATTCAAAAGCTCAACGAAGCACTAACCCCAGCCGATTCGCTTGCCCATGAGTCAACCCACTCCTGAGGACCTCCTCGGATATCTGCTCGGGGCGTTGGACGAGCCCGAGCAGGCTTGGGTGGAAGAGCACCTCGCTCGGGATTCTCGCCTCCGGGAAGACCTCGCCCTGCTGCAAAAACGGCTCGGCCTGCTTGCGCCCACTCGGCGGGAGTACGAGCCGTCCCCGGGGCTCGCCGCTCGCACCTGTGCGCTGGTGGCGTCCTACGGTCGCGTGGGCGCGGTGGACGGAGTTGCCCTGGAGGTCGCCGACGCGGAGGCGCGGGAGGAGGAGATCGCCGAGCCTTGCGGGCTGGCGCCGGCCGCGGAGTTCATGGCCGAGGCGCCGGTCGAGCGCACCGCCCATTGGCGCTGGCAGGACATCGCCGTGGCCGCCGCGGTCCTCGTCGCGGTCGGATCGCTGGTATTCCCCGCCATTCACAGCAGCCGGTTCCAGACCCGGGTAACGACCTGCCAGAACAACCTCCGCGAGCTGGGCCGGGCCCTGACCGGGTACAGCGAGCGACACGACGGCTACTTCCCCCAGGTTCCGGCCGAGGGGAGGCTTTCGGTGGCCGGGATTTACGCCCCCACCCTGGTCGGCGACGACTACCTGACCGACGTGCGCTACCTGGTCTGCCCCGCCTCGGAGCTGGCCGAGCGGCGCGAGATCGCCGTCCCTCCGGTCGAGCAGCTCGAGGTGATGCCCGATCCCGAGCTGGCCGAGCTGGTGCCGACGCTCGGCGGCAGCTACGGCTACTCCCTGGGCCACACCGAGAACGGCGAGTACTATCCCACCAGGAATCTCGTTCGCCCGACCTTCGCGCTGATGGCCGACGAGCCGAGCCTCGATCAGCCTGGCTATCAGAGCGACAACCACGGCGGGCTGGGGCAGAACGTGCTGTTCGAGGACGGGCACGTGAAGTTCGTCACCAGCCCCAAGGCGAACGAAGAGCTTGACGATTTCTTCGTCAACGACGTCGGCCTCGTCGCCGCAGGATCGCACTGGAACGACTCGGTCGTCGCGCCCAGCGCGTCACGCCCGCTGCTGGACAACGGGGCGGTGCTCGACTGGCAGGTCCCAACCGACTTCTGAAGTCTCGCAGACTTCGGAAGTCTCCTCTCCACGGCCTCCTACTTCCCGATGCAGTACAGCGCTTTGCGCCCGCGGATGTAGAGCCGGCCGTCGGACGCCACGGGCGAGGCGATGGTCTCGTCGTCGAGCTGGTTCTCCGTCATCCGGTCATAACGGGACGACGCGGCGAGCACCGTGGTCAGCCCCTCCATGTTCAGCAGGTAGATGCGGCCGTCGGCCGCCAGCGGCGAGGCGCGGTACGCGCCCCGGACGCGCTTCTTCCAGTAAAGCCGGCCCGTCTCGGCGTCCAGGCACCGGGCGACGCCGTTGTCGCTGAGCACGAAGACGAGCTTGTCCCAGACCACGGGCGTGGGGCTGTCGGGCGTGCCCTGGTCGAACTTCCAGCGGATCACTTCCCGCGACTGGGCCCCGAGCCCCTCGGGCTTGACCGCCAACAGGTCTCGGCGCATGCCCTCGGTGAGGAAAACCGTGTCCCGCCACGCCACCGGCCCGGTGATCACGCGATTGCCCGACAGCCCCTCCAGCCACCACAAGCGCTTCCCCGTCGCGGGATCGTACGCATCGAGCACCAGCCCGCCCATCACGATCATCTCCGTGCCGCGCTGTGTCTGGCGGAAGATCGGGGTGGTATAGGAGTCGCACTCCTCGGCGGCGGCTTGAGTCGGACGGGGCGTGTACCACAATCGGGCGCCGGTCCGCTTGTGATGCGCGACGAGATAGCTCTTGGCCGGCTCGCCCCCGAGGTCCTCGCACGAGTCCTGCATGCACACGGAGATCACGGCATCGCCGCAGAGCACCGGGCTGTTGGCGTGCCCCCACCAGATCGTGTACTTGCCGTACTGCTCCTGGAGGTTGTGCTTCCACAGCAGCTCCCCCTCGAAGTCGCAAGAGGCGAGATCGCCGTTGCCGAAATGGCAGACGACCACCTCGCCGTCCGTCACGCACGAGGGGGTCGCCAGGTTCTGCGTCTTGTGGAACACCTGCCGGCCCCGCGGCTTCTTGCCGCCTGAAGCCCCCGCGGCCCGCTGGGGCATGCCCGTGCCAACCTGCCGCGTCCAGGCGATCTTGCCGGAGGGCCTGTCGATGCACAGCAAGAGCAGCCGGCCATCGTCCGTGTTGGAGGTCAGGAAGACCCGATCGCCCCAGATGATCGGCGTGCTGTTGCCCCACGCCGGAAGCGGACACTTCCATACCACGCCCGCCCGCTCCGACCAGGCGATCGGCAGACCGGTCTCCCTGCTGGTGCCGTCGTGACGCGGTCCGCGCCACTGCGGCCAGTTCTCGGCGGCAGCCGGGGGGACAGGCGCAAGTGCGAAGGCGCACAGTACAGCGGCCAGGCCGCAAAGCGCGGGGAGGCGCATGGAGAGTCTCCGGTGGGTTGGCGCGTGGGAGTCGTTCCAAGCGGCGGGACAGAATCGGCGGCGTGCGCGGGACGCGCCGCCCGGGCTCAAGCGGATTCCTCGCTGCTGCGGCGGCGGGCGTCGATAAACGACTTGACGCAAAGCCCGAGAAACACGGCGCAAAGCAGGGCCATGACCAACTGGAGAACGAGGGGAGTGTTCACCTCCAGCTCGCCGGAGAAGAGCTTGCCGGCGGGTCGCCCCAGGGCGCCCACGACGCCCAGGAGGGCCAGCACGGCGGCCGCGTGCATCGCGTGCATGCGCCAGGCCTCGCGCAGGGCGGCCCAGCCGAGCGCTACCAGCGGCAGCCCGAAGAACGCGGGAATCAGCGCCGTCACGCTGTCGCGCCCGGTTCCCACGTATCCGCCCACGCCGAGCAGGATTAGCAGCGCGCCGAACAGAATCGCAAGTCGGGGCATCAGGTGAGCATCTCCCGGAACTGGGCAAAGAGGTAGTTGCTGTCGTGCGGCCCGGCCGAGGCCTCCGGGTGGTACTGCACGCTGAAGGCCGGGACCTCACGGTGCCGGACCCCTTCCACCGTGTTGTCGTTGAGGTTGACGTGGGTCACCTCCAGGTCGTCGGGCAGAGACTCGGCCACCACGGCGAATCCGTGATTCTGGCTGGTGATCTCGACCTTGCCCGTCGCGCGGCTCATCACCGGCTGGTTGGCCCCGCGATGTCCGAACTTGAGCTTGAAGGTCTTTGCCCCGCAGGCCAGCGAGAGGAGCTGGTGCCCCAGGCAGATGCCGAAGACGGGCTTCTTGCCCAGCACGCCGCGGATGGCCTCCTGGGCGTAGCGGAGCGGCTCCGGGTCGCCCGGACCGTTGGATAGGAACACGCCGTCCGGGTCGTAGGAGAGGATCTCCTCGGCGGTGGCCGTGCCGGGCAGGACCGTCACGCGGCAGCCCATGTCGAACAGATGCCGGGCGATGTTCCACTTCATCCCGTAGTCCACCGCCACCACGTGGAGCCCATCGGCCGAACCGGGCTGCCTCTCCGCGCACGGGCCGAGCCGCGCCAGTGGGCTAAGCGGCTGGTCCCACTGGATCGCCTCGGAAGGAATAACCTCGCGGACCAGGTCCCGCCCCACCAGCCCGGGACTGGCCTTGGCCTTGGCCACCAGGCTCGCATCGTCCAGATCGATCGTGGAGAGGATCCCTTTCATGGCCCCGTGGATCCGCAGGCGCCGGACCAGGGCCCGCGTGTCGATCCCCTCGATCCCGACGAGGTTCCATCGGACCAGGTAGTCGTCGAGGGCCTCCTCCGCCCGGAAGTTGCTCACCCGGCGGCTTCGCTCCCGAACCACGAACCCGGCCAGGTGCGGTCGGGCGCTCTCCACGTCCTCGGCATTGAGCCCGTAGTTGCCGATCTCGGGATACGTCATCGTGACGATCTGGCCGCGGTAGCTTGGATCGGTGAGGATCTCCTGGTACCCAGTCATCGAGGTATTGAAGCAGACCTCGCCCTCGACCTCGCCGGACGCGCCGAACGCCGATCCGGTGAAAACGGTCCCGTCTTCCAGGGCGAGCTTGGCGGTCTGGGGCATGGTCGATTCAGGCGCGAGGGTCCACGAAGGAGAAACGATCCGCGTCGCGCGGCAAAGCGAGGATGAATTGCCCAATCGGCGCGTCCGCTTCGCGCGGAGCGACGAAAGGGCGTGCGGAGCGCGTCCCGCGAGCACTTCCTAAAGTCACCCGCGACGGGTTCCCGATAGTGTGTTCTACGGCTGTGGGTCTCCGGACGACGGGCACTACCCTTGTTCGGTCAGCCATGAAGGGTTCCTGCTTCGGCGAGCAGGAGCCCTTCACTGCTTCTTGACCCTGCCCGCCTCGCCAGGGCCGGCGCGCATCGGTCCATTATAGAAGGCCGAGGCCGCCACGCCTAGTTTGCCGGGCTTTCCACAGCGAAACGGGCCGCCGACACGTGGGAAACCACGTCGGTCGGCCGCGCGCCGCCTACGCACCTGCCGGAGTTCAGGGCGTGGTCACCTCTGCGGGCTCGCGTCGCAGAAGGGCGATCAGGCTCGCGCCGAGGGCATAGGCGGGGCTCCGGCCGTCGAGCTGGCCCACCAGCCTGCGAGACTCACCGGCCAGAATCGCCCGCAGCAGCCGGTTGACCGCGCCGGCAGGCATCCAGAAGTCGGTGCCCGCTCGCCCCCCGCTTCGCCCCCGCCGCCGATTGCGTGCCCGAATCAAGCGGATCAGCGGATAGAGCCGGGCGTTGTAGTAGGAACAAAGGAGCTCGCTCACGGGCAGACCGTCCCATAGCCGCCTCAGACGCGCCCGGTCGTAGCGGCGGAAGTGCCCGAAGCTCTCGTCGTGCTCGCTCCAGAGCCGGGGGTCGGCCGGCACGGTCAACAGGAAGTGGGCCCCCGGCGATGCGGCCATGATCAGGTCCGAGAGCATGGCGCAATCGTCCTCCACGTGCTCCAGGACGTCCATCAACAACCACGCCTTGGCCTTCGCCGCCAGCGGCCCCAGGTCCCCGGGTGCCATGCCGGCCACAAAACGGACTTCCGGAAACCGCGCGCGGGCAAGCTCCACCGCCTCCTCCGAGGCGTCGATGCCCACGCAGTCGTAACACCCCGCAAGCGCGGCAATGTTGGCCCCCGTCCCGCAGCCCACGTCGATCACCAGGCAGTCGTCGGCCGGAGGCACCGCGGCCGCGAGGAGCCGCTGCATGATCCGCCGGCGTCCGACGAACCACCAGTGCTCCTGCTCGATGTCGGCGTGAAGAAGGAACTGCGCGGATTGCATGGCTTGTAGCGGCCCAAGCCGCGTCAGGCAAGCGGGTAAGACACCGCTGAAGTGTAGCCTCGTACTCGTACTCCTGCTCGTGCTCGTCCCCTCGCTCCCCACCGCCCGCGCCGCGAGGAGACTACCGAAGTCTCGAAGACTTCGAAAGTCTGGGCATGCTCGCCCCCTCACCCCCGCGCCGCGACCTGCCCGCCTTTCGCCATCGTCTTTGCGCCCAGGCACCGCCCGATCTGGCGCACGGCCTGGCGGAGCCGCTTCTCGTTCTCGATCAGGGCCATGCGCAGGTAGCCCTCGCCGGCCGGGCCGAACCCGCCGCCCGGGCTCACCGCCACGTCCCCCTCTTTGAGCAGCTTCATGGCCAGGTCGATCGACGACATCTCGCTCGCCCAGGGCTCGGGGATCTTGGCCCAAACGAACATCGTGGCCCTGGGGCGCGTGATGGGCCAGCCGAGCCGCTCCAGCCCCTCGCACAATACGTCGCGGCGCGCCTGGTATGTGCGTGACTGGGCCTCGACCGCCGCGTCGGTGTGGCGCAGGGCCACGATGGCCGCAATCTGGATGGGACGGAACATGCCGTAGTCGTAGTAGCCCTTGATCGTGGCCAATGCGCGCACCAGCTCGGCGTTTCCGGCGCAGAAGCCCACGCGCCAGCCGGCCATGTTGTAGCCCTTGCTCATCGTGGTGAACTCGACGCCCAAGTCCATGGCTCCGGGCGCGGCCAGGAAGCTCGGCGTGCGGTAGCCGTCGAACGTCACGTCCGCGTAGGCCAGGTCGCTGATCACCACGAACCCGTATCGCCGGGCGAGCTTCACCAGCTCCACGTAGAACTCCGGCTCCACCGTGGTGGCCGAGGGGTTGTGAGGGTAGTTGACGATCACCACCTTGGGCTTGGGCAGCATGTGCTGGCAGGTGTAGGCGATGTTGCGCAGCAGCTTCTCGCTGTCGTACACCTCCAGCAGGATTGCGTTAGCCGCCGACAGGGCAACCGCGTACAGGTGGGCCGGGTAGTACGGCGCTGGCACGACGGCCGTATCGCCCGGCCCCAGCAGGGCCAGGCAGATGTGGCTGAAGCCCTCCTTGGAGCCCAGGCAAGTGATCACCTCGCGCTCGGGGTCGAGGTGCACGCCGTGCTGCTTGAAGTACTTGCTGGCCACCTCGCGGCGAAGGTTCAACAAGCCCCAGGCCTCGGAGTAGCCGTGGTTGCCCGGGTCGCGCGCGGCCTCGGCCAGCTTCTCCACAACCAGGTCTTGGGGCGGATCGGTGGGATTGCCCATCCCCAGGTCGATCACATCGTCCCCCGCGCGCCGCTTCTGATACAGCAGCTTGTTGATCTGGGCGAACAGGTACGCCGGGAGCCGCTTCACGCGGTCGGCCACGTCGATCGAGAACGGGCGATCCTGGTTGACCGGCTGGCCGGAAGGCTGGGCGTCGTTCATGGCTGACGGGGTGA
>CAYSUS010000028.1:0-75354 GCA_964434165.1 uncultured Pirellulales bacterium | reverse complement strand
CATCGCGATCTGGATGCAGCGGCCTGCGGCCAGGGAGACGGCCAATCGCAGCGCGGACCAGGCGCGCATCGGCGCCGGCTCCAGGCCGGCCGCCGAGGACGCCTTCCCCACACCCAAACGCGTGGGCGCGCCGGCACTGGGTGCGCCCGGCGCCGGGCCCTCGCCCGCGCTGTCCGGGCACGACGGCTTTCCCGAGCCCGTGATGATCCAGCCTCGGCCCCGTCCCACCAAGGGCCTGACCGAGGGCCTGGTGGGACACTGGCCGCTCGACGCGCTCACCGGCGACACCACCGCCGACCTGGCCGGCAGCGCCTTGCACGGAAAGGTCTCCGGCGGTCCGCAGCTCGTCGAAGGACGGGTGGGCAGGGCCCTGGACTTCGACGGCATCGACGACCGCGTCGATCTGGGCAACCCCGAGGCCCTGAACATCTGGGGCCCGATCACCATGGCCGCCTGGATCAAGCTCGATCCGTTCGACACGCTCCGCGGCAGGCAAGGCCCGCAAGACATCGTCGCGCATGGCTACATGCCGCAGAACCGCGGA
Source organism: uncultured Pirellulales bacterium (assembly GCA_964434165.1). Classification (GTDB taxonomy): domain Bacteria; phylum Planctomycetota; class Planctomycetia; order Pirellulales; family Thermoguttaceae; genus CAYSUS01. The sequence continues at coordinate 74,810 of CAYSUS010000028.1, read as the reverse complement.
CTGGCGGAGGTCTTCCTCCGCATCAAGGGGCGCACCTACGAAACGGGGAGTTGGGACGGGACCGATCATCTCGTGCGATTCGAAATTCCCGAAGGCGATTACGACACCTGGGTCCACCTGGCAGGCGTGTACGACGGCGTGCAGTGGATGCTGTTCCGCAACGGGCAGGAGGCCGTTTCCATGCCGGATGAGGTCGGGGCGATCCCCGTGGATGAGGTGTGGAACATGGGCGCGCGTCCTCACGGCGAGGACCGCTACATCGCCGGCTCGATCGACGACGTGCGAATCTACAACCGCGCCCTGAGCGACGAGGAGATCGCCGCCCTGGCCCGGGCGGGCGGGACGACCACGCCGACGGTCGAGCCGCGGCCCGAGCCGGGCGAGGTGGCCGGCCCCATCGATCCGTCGCCCCCGACCATCTCCACACCCAAACCGCCGCCCCAGATGCGCAGGCCCGTGCCTTCCCCAGAGCAACACCGCGAGGCCCAGGCCGAGGTCCAGAAGGGCTTCCACGAGGACCTCCGCCTGGCCACCACGCCGGGCAAGAAGGCGGCCCTGGCCGCGCGCCTGACCGCCGCGGCCCACGAGGAGCAGGACGACGCCGCCCGCCAATACGCCCTGTTCAGAGCGGCCGCCGAGCTCTCCACCGAGGCCGACGACGTATATGGCACGATCGCCCTGGGCGAGCAGATCGCGGCGTCGTTCGAGGTCGATCGCTGGGAGACGATCGCCGGGCTGCTGGAGGCGGTCTCGGCCCACGTCCGTCGTTACTCGACCAGCATGCAGGAGAAGGAAGCCGTGCTGGGCTCGGCCCGCACGCTGGCCCGCGAGGCCGAGGAGGCGGGCGCGTACGACGCGGCGGAGCGCTTCCTGAAGATCGCCCTGCCCGCAGCGCGGACCATGGACGATCCGCGGCATCCGCGGGAGGTGGTGGCGGCGATGATGAAACTCCAGGAGGCCCGGCGCCGGGCCATGCCTCCGGCCGCGGGCCGGCCGCCGCGCTGATCGCGGGGAGACTACCGAAGTCTGCGAGACTTCGGAAGTCGGGGGCGGCCCGCGCCACGGCCGAGGACGGCCCCGAACCGAAGAACCGGCGCTGGCCGCGGAACTCCCAGCCCTTCAACTCGATGCCCAAGCGTGCGAGTTGGGCGCGGAGTTGGGCCTTATGCCGGCGCAGCGACCGGCTCACCTGGCGGCGCAGGCGGCGGATGACCCGACGGTCGCGATGGACGAACTGCATCTCGGCCAGGCCCCGGCGGAGACGCGCGGCCACGGCCTCGGAGCGGCCCACGTACAGCGACCGCTGCCGCCCGCGATCGCGATAGATGACCCTGAAGTAGGGGCCGTATTTCTTGCCGCCGTAGTAGCGCCAGCCCGGCACTACGCTGCCGGTGGCCGCGAAAAGGGCTTTGTGGACAAGGATTTTCGACCAGACCTTGCGGAACTGGGCCTCGTCGCGATCGGAGTTTTGGACAGCGATGTCGAGTTCTTCCGCGTCCGGACCCCCGAATGATCTCTTCCCCGAATCGGCGGGGGATGGGCGCGGACGCCGAGCCCGGGCCGGGCGGACGGCGTGGCGTGCGGATCTCGGTGGTCGGGGAGCGGATGCGGACATGGCCATTGCATCATACCAGACCGCCGCGGCGGAACCGGGCCGGTTTTGAACACCCCTGGCGACCGGCTCCATGCTCGACGCGGGACCGCGGACCCTACGGCGACCGCCCCGAAGGGGCAGCTCGGGCGCCTTGCGATCCCCCTCTCGTGTGGCCACAATGGTGCCGGTCGCCGCCGACGGGGTTCCGGCCTGCGATGGGAGACCCTGTCCCGCCGTCTCGACCCGCCCGCCACAACCTCCAATGGAAAGGGGCCCCGCCATGTCGCAACCCGCCAACAGACCGCTCTCTCCGACGCTCGGCCGCCGCGAGTTCCTCGCGCGGTCCAGCCTGCTTGCCGGCGGCGCGCTGGCCGCGGGCCTGTCCATCGGCCGCTCGGCCCACGCCGCGGGCAGCGACCTGGTGCGGATCGGCCTGAGCGGCTGCGGGGGGCGAGGATCGGGCGCCGTGGTCAGCGCGCTAAGCGTCAACCCGGGGGCGCGCCTGGTGGCCATGGCCGACGCCTTCGACGACCGCATGCAGACCGCGCGCAAGGCCCTCCAGAAGCGGGCCGCGGAGCAGGTGGCCGTGGCCGATGACCGCATGTTCTCCGGCTTCGACTGCTGCCGCAAGATGCTCGAAAGCGGCATCGACGTGGCGATCCTCGCCGAGCCCCCGCACTTCCGCCCCATCCACGCCGAGGCCTGCATCGACGCCGGCGTCCACGTCTTCGCCGAAAAGCCCATGGCCGTCGATGCCCCGGGCGTGCGCCGCCTGTTGGCCGCGGGGGAAACCGCGCGCAAGAAGAAGCTCAGCTTCGTCAGTGGATTCGAGACCCGCTACCGCGGCGCGGCGCGGGAGATGGTCCGCCGCGTGCGCGACGGCGCGATCGGCGAGGTGCAGATGATCCACGGCAACTTCAACACGGGCCTGCTCTGGCACCGCGGGCGCCAGCCCGACTGGACCGAGATGGAGTTCCAGATGCGCAACTGGTACTACTTCACCTGGCTCTCGGGCGACCACAACGTGGAGCAGCACGTGCACCTGATAGACGCTTCGGCGTGGATCATGAACGACGAGCCGCCCGAGTCGGCCTGGGGATTCGGCGGGCGCGAGGTCCGCACGGACGCGAAGTTCGGCGACATTTTCGACCACCACGCCGTGGTGTATGACTACCCGGGCGGTGCGCGGGTGTACGGCTTCTGCCGCCAGCAGCCGGGCTGCTACAACGACGTCTCGCTGCTGGTGGTGGGCACCAAGGGGCGCGTGCGCTCCAACGGGCTGGGCGGCTTCGTGGTCGAGGGGCCCCACGCGTGGCAGGCGGAGCGCCAGCGGACCAACGCCGAGCACACGTGCTTTGAGGAGATGTTCGCCGGGATGGCGGGGGGCGAACCGATCAACGACAGCCTGTCCATGGCCCGCAGCACGATGCTCTCGATCCTCGGGCGCATGGCCACGCACAGCGGCAAGCGGATCGCCTGGGAGGACGCGTGGAAGAGCGAGCTGTCGCTCTGCCCGGCCCGGTACGCCTGGGACGCCGATCCGCCGGTGCTGCCCGGCCCCGACGGCAGCTACCCCGTGCCCGTGCCCGGCGTGGCGGAGGTGCTTTGAGCGGCGCGACGCGCGACTTCCGAAATCTTCGCGACTTGGGAAGTCGGGGGGTGTCGGATGCACGTCGCGGCGGCTTCCTTGCGGAAGTGGACGGCCCACGGAGTCTGCCTACGACGGGGCGCGCCTACTGCTTCGGGAAATCCTCCTCGATGATCTCGGCCTTAACGTACTCGTCGGGCGGGGCGATCGGCCGGCGGCGCGGCCGGTAGGGCGCGGTGCCGCCGGTGCGCCCGTTGAGCTCCTCGAAGTTGCCGATCGCGCCCGAGAGGAGCAGCACCCCGGCCGTGGCATAGCCTATTACCCCCAGCAAGTAAGCGACGACGATCGTGGGCTCGTGGCGGAGGATGTTCTCTCCCTCGCTGTACACGATTCCCGGAAACACGATCAGAAACGGAACGCACGGGGCCAGAAGAACCTGGGCGGCGTCGTCCCCGGGGCCGGCAAACGCGGGGAAGCAGCAGAAGAGATAGCCGCCCCCGACGACCGCGCCCGTGGCGATCGTGGCGGCCATCGCCCGCATGGAGTTCCTGCACCACAGCGAGTAGAGCACGCCCATCGAGGCCACGGCAAAGGCCAGCAGCAGGAACGTGCCCAGGAAGAACACCTCGGCGGCGAGGAAGCCCGGATCGATCAAGAGGGCCAGCAGCCAAAGGAAACCCAGGAGGAAGAACACGCCGCGGATCGCGCTGAGGCTGCCCAGCAGCTTGGCCGCGACGATCTCGCCCGGCGCGAGCGGCGTGCTCAACAGCGAGTCCCAGCACTCGCGCTCGCGCTCGCCGGTCACCGTGGCGGCGGCCCGCGCGCCCACGAGGATCAACCCGCCGGTGCCTACCGCCCCGGTCATCATCGAAGTGAAGGCGAGGAACCACTCGGGATCGCCGCGCCATCCGCGGGAGCCCGTCGTCTCGGCGAACTGGTACAGCGCGACCCCGATCACGGTCAGGGCGATCAGCGCGGCGGCGATGCGGCCCACGATGCCCAGGCGTCCCAGGCCGGGCTCGGCGAAGACCTCCTTCCAGAGCATCGGATGCGCCCCGCACCGCGGCCGGACGAGGTGCATCAGGCGGAACCGGCGCTGCGACGCGCCTTCGCCCCGCGCGCGGAGGTGGACCCGGCGCACGGCCAGCGTGGCGGCCGCCAGGCACGCCGCGGCCACCAGCCCGTGGTTGCGAAGCATCGCCAGCAGCATCTCCCATGCGCGCGACGCATCGGCCGAGGCGGCCTCGGAGAGGATCTCGCACGCGAGCAGCCAGAACGGGTTGGCCACGAGCAACTGCCCGTTGAGGGGCTCGAAGAGCGCTCCGTAGAGCCAGGTGCCGCGCGCGGCGGCGTCGGCCACGGGAGGCACGACCAGCACGCAGAACAGCACGAGGTAGGCGCGCATCACCGCGTCCCTGGCCCGCACCGACCACACGGAGAGCGCGATCGACAGCGTGGCCGCGAAGACCACCGAACTGAGGATCATCAGGAAGGCGACCAGGAGGGCCTCCGGCGCGATCCCGCCCATCAGCCCGGCCAGCGACAGGATCGGCAGGCCGACGAGGATCAGGCAGAAGATCTGCACCAGCCGGGCGGCCAGCTTGCCGAACACGATCTGGAGGTTGGTCAGGTGGCTGACGAACAGGTACTCGATGGTCCGCCGCTCGCGCTCCAGGGCGATCGTCCCCGCGGCCATCGCCGGCGTGAGGAAGAACACCGCCAGAAGCTGCAGCACGGTGAACGTGCCGAAGAACGCGGCGGCGAAGCGGGCCACGTCGCCGATGTCGCGGGGATCGCCCCAGCGGAAGCACTCGTGGTGCACCATCCCCAGGGCGATCAGAAGGACCAGCCCGTAGAGGACGCGAACGACGAAGTAGCGGACCCGCCGCGACGCGGTGACCAGCTCGATGGAGAAGATCGGTCCGAGCATGCGGTGTCAGGAGAAGGATGGACCGCGGGCGTTTTCCTCGGCTCAGCATACCCCGAAGCCGCGAGCCGGGGAAGCGGCGCGGGGGAACCAGGGAATTCCCTCCCTACGCCTTCTGGTCCGCCTCTGCCTGAAGCTCCTCGCCGTTGGTTCCGCGCATGCGCAGCCGGGGTTTTTCCAGGGTGACGGTCGTGTGCGGGACGACGGAGCGCGTGATCCACACGCTGGAGCCGATCACGGCCTCGCGGCCGATCACGGTCTGCCCCCCGAGGATCGTCGCGTTGGCGTAGATCACCACGCGGTCCTCGATGGTCGGATGGCGCTTGGTGCCCCGCACGAGCTTGCCCTCGGAGTCGGTGGGGAAGCTCAGCGCGCCGAGCGTGACGCCCTGGTAGATCTTTACCCAATCGCCGATCTGGCAGGTCTCGCCGATCACGACGCCCGTGCCGTGGTCGATGAAGAAGTACCGGCCGATCGTGGCGCCCGGATGGATGTCAATGCCCGTCTTGCTGTGCGCCCACTCGGTCATCATGCGGGGGATCAGCGGCACCTGGAGCTCGCAGAGCAGGTGGGCCAGGCGATAGACGGTGACGGCCTCCAGGCCCGGATAGCAGAAGATCACCTCGTCGTAGGACTTGCAGGCCGGGTCGCCGTCGTGGGCCGCCTGGACGTCCATGGCGAGGATCTTGCGGAGCGTGGGGAGCTTCTCCAGGAAGGCCATGGTCTTGGCCTGGCCCAGGCCCTCGAAGTGCTCGCGCTTCTCGGCGTTGCACGCCTCGTTGCGCCCGGCCTCGTGGCACAGGGCCCGGGCGATCTGCGCGCTGAGCCGGTCGTGCAGTCGGTCGATCAGGTCGCCGACGTAGTACTCGACGTTGCCCAGGTGCAGGTGGTCGCGGCGGCGATAGCCGGGGTAGAGCACCTCCTTGAGGTCCTCGGTGCAGGCGATGATCGTGTCGTAGTTGGGCAGCGGGCAGTGACCGAGGTGCCGGATGCTCGACACCTCCGCGTACGTCTCCACGATCCGCTGCGTGAGCTGCGGCAGGGTCTCTTTGAGCCGAATATCGGTGGCCATGGAAACCTCCCGAGAGGCCGCTCCCGGAGTCCGGGCGCGGCAATACCCGTGATGGGGATGCGAGGCACGACGGCGAGGGAAGATGGAGGAAGGGAGCGTCCGGGCTACGCCGGACAACCGCGGCACGCGAAGCAGAAAACCAGGCCACGCCCCATCGTCACAGATTCCTTATCCTTCCCAGACACCGAATGGTAGGTCCGGCAGAGGGGAAAATCAAGCCGCCGAATCTATTGTCGGCCGCGGGCCGCCGCGAAGTTGAGTCGTCCCCGGGTGCCGCGCGCTGCGCCGGCCGGTCCGTTGCGAGCCGATCGGCAGCCGCCCGCGCGCCCCCCTTCCGCCTCTTGCCAGGCGTCCCGCGGCGTGGAGCCTACTCCTCCTCCTCTTCCTCCAGCCTGGCCTTTTCCATGATCTCTTTCTGGATGTTGCCGGGCACGACGTCGTAGTGGCTGAACTCCATCGTGTAGCTGCCCTGGCCGCCGGTGATGCTGGAGAGGCTGCGGGCGTAGGTGGTCACCTCGGCCAGGGGGACCTCGGCGACGATGGTCTGGAGGTCGCCGCCCGCCGCGTTCATCCCCAGCACGCGCCCGCGGCGCCCCGACATGTCGCTGTTGATGTCGCCGAGGTTGGCCCCCGGCACGGTGATCTCGATGCGCACGACCGGCTCCAGCAGCGAGGGCCTGGCCTGGAGGAACACGGTCTTGAAGGCCATCGAGGCGGCGGTCTTGAACGCCTGCTCCGAGCTATCGACGGGGTGGTGCTTGCCGAAGAACACCTCGACGCACACGTCCTGCACCTGGTATCCCGCGATCACGCCGCGGACCATCCGGTCGCGGAAGCCCTTCTCCACGGCGGGCATGAAGTTGCCCGGAATCGTCCCCCCCACGACCGAGTCGACCCACAGGAAGTTCCATTCCTCGTCGTAGTGCGGTTCCTTCATCGAGGCGAAGCGGTCCTTGGTGGCGTATTCCTCGATGTTGGTTCCCTTGGGCAGGGGGAACATGCGGATGTGCACCTCGCCGAACTGGCCGCGCCCGCCGCTCTGCTTCTTGTGGCGGTACGATCCCTCGGCGGGCGCCTGGATCGTCTCGCGGTAGGGGATCTTCGGCTCCTTCACGTCGATCTCCACCTTGTCGCGGCGCTTGAGGCGCTCGCGGAGGATCTGCAGGTGTAGCTCGCTCATGCCGTAGATGACCATCTCCTTGGTCTGCGCGTCGAGGTCGCGGCGGAACGTGCGGTCCTCGTCGGCCAGCTTGCCCAGCGCGCCGGAGAGCTTGGTCTCGTCGCCGCGGCTCTTGGGGGCGGCCGCCAGGCCGACCATCGGCGTGGGGAAGGGGATCGGCGGAAGCGCCGCCTCGCCCAGGCTGCTCCCCGTGTGCAGCTCCTCGACCTTGGTCACCGCCACCACGCCCCCGGGACCGACCTCGTCGATCGGCTCGGTCTCCGACGCCTGCACGTGGAACAGTTGCGAGAGCTTCACCGGCTTGCGCTCCCCGACCACCGGCACCGACGTCTCCTTGCGCAGCGTGCCCGAAAAGACGCGGATGAAGCTGAGCTTCTGCACGAACGGGTCCACGCGGGTCTTGAACACCTGGGCCACCAGCGGGCCGTCCGGGTCGGGGGGGACCTCCTTCTCGCTCCCGTCCGGCATCCTGGCCGTCCGCTTCACGGCGGCCGGCGGCAGGGCGCAGGTGGCCATGGCCTCCAGCAGCTCGGGCACGCCCGCCCCCGTCTTGCCCGAGACGCACACCGTGGGGATCAGCGTGCCCTCGGCCACGGCTTGCACGATCAGCCGCGAGAGCTCCTCGTCGGTGGGCTGCTGCCCCTCGAAGTAGCGCTCCATCACCTCCTCGTCCACCTCGATGATCGACTCCATCAGCGGCGTGCTGATCTCCGCCGGATCGACCAGGGCTCCGGCCGTGTCGCCGCCGGGCTTGAGCGTGCTCGCCACCCCGCGGAAGTCCGCGCCCTGGCCCAGGGGCACGTTCAGGAGCACGCACGCCGAGCCGAACAGCTCCTGGATCGAGGAAAGCAGGTCCGCGAAGACGATGTTCTCCGAATCCATCTTGTTGATCACGATCATCCGCCCCAGGCCCGCCTTCTCGGCCTCGGCGAACACGCGGCGGGTGTTGACCTCGATGCCCGACTGGGCGTTGATCACGATCGCCGCCATGTCCATGCCGCGCATGGCGCCGATGGTCTGGCCGATGAAGTCCGGATAGCCCGGCGTGTCGGCCACGTGGAAGTGCCTGCCGGCGTGCTCGAAGTGGGTCAGCTTGGCCTCGATCGTGTACTGGTGCTGCTTCTCCTCCTCGTCGAAATCGCAGATGCTCGTGCGGTCGTCCACGCTGGCCGCGCGGTTGACCGCGCCGGTCGCGTTGAGCAGCTTGTCGATCAGGGTGGTCTTGCCCGACGAACCGTGGCCGCAAAACAAGATGTTCCGGATTTGCCCGACTTCGTACTTCGCCATGGAGACTTCCTTACGCCTGAGTGTTTCGATTTGCCGGAGCGGCCCGCCCCGCGCCCGGAGCGGCCTGCCCCGCGCCCTGCGCCGCGGCCAGCGCGTCCTCCAGACTCAGCTTCCCTTCATACAAAGCCCGGCCGATGATGCAGCCGGCCATGGGCACGGCCGCCAGTCGGGCCACGTCGTCGATGCTCGTCACGCCCCCGGAGGCCACCACCGGCACGCGGATCGCCGCGTGCATCGCGGCCATGGCCGCCACGTTCGCCCCCGAAAGCATCCCGTCGGTCGAAATGTCGGTGTACACCACCGCGGCCAGCGGCTCGGCGGCGAACTGCCGGGCGAGATCGACCGCCGCGATCTCGCTGGTGGCCAGCCAGCCGTCGGTGGCCACGCGCCCCTCGCGCGAGTCGAGCCCCAGCACCAGCCGACCCGGATACTTCCGGCACATGGCGCGGAACCAGTCGGGCTGCTTCAGGGCCAGAGTGCCGATCACCAGGCGCTCGAGCCCCAGGTCCAGCAGTCGCCAGATCGACTCCTCGCTGCGGATGCCGCCCCCCAGTTCGCACGGCACGCCCGCAGTGCGCACGATCGCCTCGACGCTCGCCAGGTTCGCCGGCCGGCCCTCGCGGGCCCCGTCCAGATCGACCAGGTGCAACTGCCGTGCCCCGCGCTCGACCCAGTGCCGCGCCATGGCGGCCGGGTCGTCGCCGAACACGGTCTCGCGACCGTAATCCCCCTGCTGGAGGCGTACGCACTTCCCTCCCCGCAGGTCGATGGCCGGCCAGATCTCCACGAGTCGCCTTTCCCGAGTGCTACCCGCCACAACGGTAAAACCCGCAATATGACACACTCACGGGGCCCTTGCAAGACGCGGCGAAACGTCGGCTTCCGGGCCTGCATCGAAACGGATTCCGGCCGGAGCCGGGCGCGGAAGGGTACCCGCGTGCTGCATTTACCCCGGTCGCCGCACTCCCCCCAATTGCTTGTTGTCCGGTCGTCAAGTCCCGATGCCTCCCGGACCGAATACCTCCATGAGGGAGTGATCCACGCCCACCAAGCCAATCCGCGCCCCAAGCAAGGACGATGCCCCCATGAAAAGCACCCCTTGGGTCCAACTGCTGGCAGCGGCCGCGCTGGTGTCCTGCTCGGGCTGCCTGATCACCCACCATTCGACCAACGTCATCCGGCGCCACGAGGCCCGGCAGCCCGTGCATTTCGAATCGGACTTGGCGCGCCAGGCGTTCAACGCCCGGCTCGAGGCGCAGAAGGAGCGGGAGCAGAACAAGCGGGCGACCGTGCTGGCGATCCCGTTCCTGCTGTGGTACTCGCGCGTGGACGCCAAGTCGGAGAACGCCCTGTTCAACGACGAGGCGGCCGTGTGCGACGCGGACGCGGACGGACGGATCTCCTACGCCGAGGCCCTGGCCTACAACCCTACGTTCGAGCCGGACCCGGGCGGCATCGCGCACGACGCGGCGCCGGAGCCTTGGGGCCCGAACCCGATCCGGCCCGCCGCGGCCCAGGCCCCGCCCGGCGACGCCGAGCCCGTCAACGTCCTGCGCTAGCGGCCCTGGGTGTCCCGGCTTCCGACCCGTCTATATCACGCGGCAGACGAAGCACTTGAGGTACTGGCTCTCCGGGCAGGTGACGGCCACGGGATGGTCGGGCGCGGCGCCCCGCTGCTCGAGCACCTGGATGTCGCGGCCGGTCTGCTGGGCGACGCCCAGCAGCATTCCCGCGAAGTCGTCCCGGCCGACGTGCCCCGAGCAACTGCACGTGACCAGGATCCCGCCCGGCTCCAGGGCCTCGACGCCCAGCCGGTTCAGCCAGTGGTAGGCCCGCAGGGCGTCGGGCACGGTGCGGCGGCTTCGCGCGAACTTGGGCGGGTCAAGGACCACGCCGCCGAACCGGCGGCCCTTTTCGTTGACGCTCTCCAGCGTCTTGAAGCAGTCGCCGACGAGGAAGGCCGCGCTGGTCAGCCCGTTGAGCCCGACGTTGGCCACGGCCAGATCGACGGCCCTCTGGCTGGTATCGACCGCCAGCACCTCGGCCGCGCCCGCGGCGGCGTTGATGCTGAACCCGCCGGAGTAGCAGAACATGTCGAGCACCTTGCGCCCGCGCAAGTACTCGGCCGCCATGCGACGGTTCACGCGCTGGTCGAGGTAGAAGCCCGTCTTCTGCCCGCCGGCCAGGTCGATGCGGTACCGCAGGCCGTGCTCGCGGATCTCCACGAGGCCGTCCGGCACCTCGCCCCACAGCGGCCCGTCCTGAAGCTGGAGCCCCTCGGCCTGGGCCGTGCCTTTCTCCGTGCGGAGGAGGATCCCCAGCGGCTGGACGAGCTCGGCCAGAATGCCCACCAGCATGTCGAGGCGCGAGGCCGTGGCCGCGGCCGTAATCTGCACGGCCAGGTAAGGCCCGTAGCGGTCGACGATCAGCCCGCTCAAGAGGTCGCCCTCGCTGAAGACCAGCCGGCAGGCCCCGTCCGGATCGTCGTAGCCGAGCTGCTCGCGAAGTTGCACGGCCCGCTCGATCCGCCGCCGCCAGAACGGCTCGTCGAGGTGCTCGTCCGGGTTCCAGGTATAGAGGCGGACCGGGAGCCGGCTCTGGCCGTTGTAGATCCCCCGGGCGACGAACCGCCCGTCGCCGGAGACCAGGTCCACCACGTCTCCATCGGCCGGCGAGCCCTCCACACGATCGACCGCCGAACGAAGCACCCAGGGATGGCGTCCCAGGAAGGGGCGCACCCGGCGCGGCTTGAGCACGGCACGAGGATAGGCCATGGCACCGTCCCGATGGCAATGGCGCAGGGCAAACAGACGCCGCGGAGAACCCGTCTTCATCGAAGACGACTATCATAGACGCGCCGGCTGGGGCGTGCCACTCCTCCCGCCCCCCGCAAGACGAAACCTGTGCGACGCATCCGCGCCGGAGTCCGTTTCAGCGCCCGAGCACCTGCAGGCGGTCCGCGGGGAGCACGGTGTTCAAGCTGCCCGAGCGGAACCCCTCCAGATCGACCGACACGAACTTGAAGCCGATCTCCTTGAGCCGCTCCACGACGCGGGCGCGGAGCTCGCCGCCGGCGAGGCGCGCGACGGCCTCGGGCGCGACCTCGATCCGGGCCATGTCGCCTTTGTGATACCGCACGCGCAGCGGCTGAAAGCCCAGCTCGCGCAGCAGGCGCTCCGCGGCGTCGACCATGGCCAGGCGCTCCGCCGTGACCTCTTCGCCGTAGGCGATCCGGCTGGAGAGGCAGGGCGTGGCCGGCTTGTCCCAGGTGGGCAGCTCCCAGCAGGCGGCCAACTGCCGTATCTCATCCTTCGTGAGCCCGGTCTCGGCCAGCGGGCTGCGCACCCGCTGCTTTCTGGCCGCCTGGATGCCGGGCCGGTGCTCGCCGTGGTCGTCCAGGTTCGAGCCGTCGCACACCACGGCGTCGTCGTACTCTCGGGCGATGGCGTCGAGGCGCGAGAAGAGCTCGGTCTTGCAGTGGAAGCAGCGATCGGCCTGGTTGCGCTGGTAGTCGGGATTCGAGAGCTCGTCGGTCTGGATCACCTCGTGCCGGATGCCGATCAGCCGGGCCAGCTCCACGCACTCGTCGAATTCGCCCGCCGCCAGGCTCGCGCTGACGCCCGTCACCGCCAGGGCGTTTTCCCCCAAAGCGATCCGTGCCGCCTTGGCCAGCACCGTGCTGTCCAGCCCTCCGGAGAACGCCACCACGCAGCGGCCATACCCGCGCAAGAGATCGACGAGGGCGTCGCGCTTGGCTTCGAGCTCTGGGGAGAACCCATTCATACGCGGACCGCGGAACCACCAGGAGCCAATGAAAAAGGTCTTCCACCGCAATGCCGTGGCGATGGGCTTCTTGGGAGCCCGCTGATGCGAAAGTGGGTCGCCTGGACCCCGGGTTGTGTGATCCGCCGCCGGACGGATCCGGATCGGCGGCTATACACGCGGCCAGGATCTTTGTTTCAGGCCCCCAGCGGGCACGTTTACAGGGCTGCCCAATGTATGGCCATCGTCATCACGAGCATGGTAGAAGACCATGTTCGCGCAAGCGCGGCGGCCCTCCGACGCCAGAAAAACCGGACGGCCGCGGCGCTTGCCCACCGCCCCCAATCCTATCAACCCCCCCGGGCCGCGGCAAGGGCAACGTCCCGGGGCGGTTGCGGCGGCAAGAGCGGCCGGCGGCGGGAAGGGCTCTCCTGGTTCCCTTGCTCCGCGTGGGAACGCGAGCCGCCTCCCGTTGACGCCCTCTGCGGCTCGACCGAGAATGTCGCTCGTCTCCGCGTCCCAGGACCGCCGATCCAGGTCGCCGCCATGCTCTCCTGGCCCGTCCTCACCGCGGCCTACTACCTCAGCGAGTGGGCGATCCGCATCGTGATGCTGGCCGTGGTCACGCGCCGCCACGGGCCCAGCACGGCCATGGCCTGGCTGCTGGTGATCTTCTTCTTCCCCTGGCCGGGCCTGGTCCTCTACCTGCTGGTCGGCACCAACCGCCTGCCGCGGCGGCGGATCGAGCAGAAGATGGAGGCCCTCGAGCGGCTCCGGGAAGTCGGCCGGCGCTACGAGGGCCATCCCAGCCTGGAACACCCCGAGCTGGGCGAGGAGATGGAGACCACGGTGCGCCTGGCCGAGCGCCTGGGGTCCATGCCGATTCTCGGCGGCAACGCGGCCGAGCTGATCGACTGCACGGAGGCGTTCATCGACCGGCTCGCGGCCGATATCGACGCGGCCGCGCGCCACGTCCACCTGCTGTTCTACATCTACGCCGACGACGCCACGGGCCGGCGCGTGGCCGACGCCCTGCAGCGCGCGGCCGCGCGCGGCGTGGCGTGCCGGCTGTTGGTCGATGCGGTCGGCTCGCGGACCATGCTCAAGACCCTCGCGCCCAGGATGCGCCAAGCGGGCGTGCGCGTGGAGGCCGCGCTACCCGTCGGCGTGTTCCGCCGCCAGGCCGCGCGGATCGACCTGCGCAACCACCGCAAGGTGGCCGTCGTCGACGGGCTCGCCGCGTACACCGGCTCGCAGAACATCGTCGATGCCAGCTACGGGCACAAGGACCTCGCCTGGCGCGACTTGATGCTCCGCCTGACCGGCCCGATCGTGCTGGAGCTGCAGGCCGTGTTCGCCCTGGACTGGTTCTCGGAGACGGGCGAGCACCTCGACGCGGAGGCGGCGTTCCCCGAGCCGCCCAGGGCGGGCGCGATCGCCGTGCAGACCCTGCCCAGCGGCCCCACGTACCAGACCGAAAACTACCAGCGGATCACGGTCGCCGCGCTCTACGCGGCGCGCGAGCGGGCGACGATCACCACGCCCTATTTCGTGCCCGACCAGCCGTTCCTCCAGGCCATGCAGGTGGCCGTGATGAGCGGGGCCACGGTCGAGCTGATCGTGCCGCGGCGGAGCGACCAGGTGCTGGTGGGCCTGGCCTCGCGCGCGTACTACGAGGACGTGCTTAGCGCGGGCGTGAAGCTCCACCTCTACGACGGCGGCCTGTTGCACGCCAAGACCATGTGCATCGACGGCAAGCTGGCCCTGATCGGGTCGAGCAACTTCGACATCCGCTCGTTCGCCCTGAACTTCGAGGTCAACATGCTCCTTTACGGGCCGGAGATGGCCGGCCGGCTTCTCCGGCAGCAGGAGCAGTACATGGCCGATTCGGAGCTTCTCACCCGGGAGGTCTGGAACCGCCGCCCGACGCGGGTCCAGCTTGCGCAGAACGTCGCCAAGCTGCTCAGCCCGCTGTTGTGACCGCCCGGGGCCTGGAACCGTTGGCGCGCGTGTGATCCCCTCACGGGTGCTTGCCGCGTCGCGGCGCGGCGGCTATCGTGATCCGCGGAGGCCGCCCGCGGTGGAGGACCCGAGCCATGTCCGAATCCTTCGATCCGTATCACACGTGGCTGGGCATCCCGCCGGCCGAGCGCCCGCCCAACCACTATCGGCTGTTGGGCATCCCGCCCTTCGAGCCCAGCGAGCTGACCATCGAGCACGCGGCCAACCAGCGCATGGCCTACCTGCGCACGCTGCAGACCGGGCGGCACGCGTCCGACTCGCAGCGTCTGCTCAACGAGGTGGCCGCCGCGCGGATCTGCCTGCTGAACCCCGAGAAGAAGGCCGCCTACGACGAGGACCTCCGCAGCCAGATGGCGGCCCAGGGGGCCGCCGCGCCGCTGGCGGCCGAGGCGCCGGCCGGAGAGCCCGGGCCGGGGAGGGCCTTCGGCGAGTACGAGATCCTCCAGCGGCTCGGCGGCGACGAAGGGGGCGGGGTGTTCCAGGCCCGGCACGGCACGCTCGGAAGGATCGTGGCCCTCAAAGTGCTTTCGCCTCAGAAGGGCCAGACGGCCGAGGCGCTCCAGCGGTTCCGCCGCAAGGCCAGGATCCTCGCCCAGCTCAGCCATCCCAACCTGGTGGCGGCCTACGACGCGGGCTGCCGCGACGGGGCCTGGTTCCTGGCCATGGAGTACGTCGAGGGGCCCGACCTGGCCGCGCTGGTCGGCCAGCGCGGGCGCCTGGGCGTGTCCGAGGCCGTGGGCTACGCGCGCCAGGCCGCGGCCGGGCTGGGCCTGGCCCATCGCCACGGCGTGTTCCACCGCAACGTCAAGCCGAGCAACCTGCTCCTGGGGCCGGTCGGCACGGTCAAGGTGATCGGCCTGGGTCTGGCGCGGGTCGATTTCGACGCCCTGGCCGGGTCGGCCGACTTCGGCGGGGAGATCACGTCGCCGGGCCGCGTCATGGGCACACTCGACTACATGTCGCCCGAGCAGTCGGAGGACAGCACGCGCGTCGATGCCCGCAGCGACGTGTACTCTCTAGGGTGTACACTCTACAAGCTCCTCACCGGGCAGGCCATGTACCCCGTGAAGTCGAAGATGAAGAAGGTGCTGGCCCACCGCAGCGCGGCCATCCCCTCGCTGTGCGCGGCGTGCCCCGCGGCCCCGGCCGGGCTGGAGCAGGTCGTCACGCGCATGGTGGCCAAGAAGCCGGAGGACCGGTACGCCTCGATGGACGAGGTGATGGGGGCGCTGGCGGAGTGGTGAGCCGCGCCGCGCCGATCATTCCCCCTCCACCGCCTGGATCCCCGCGCGGAGGTAGCCCAGGGCAAAGGCCATGCCGGCGTGCCAGGGGGCGCCGCAGGAGAGCGAGGGCGTGTGGTCGGGGATGAGCACGCCCCGGTAGCCGTTGGCCTTCAGGATCCGCAGCACGCGGAGCATGTCGATGTCGCCCTCGTCGACGAACACCTCGTGGTAGTTGGGCACCTTGCCCCGCACGTTGCGACAGTGGACGTAGGCCAGGGCGTTTTGGCGGCTGTACCGGTCCACCGCGTCATAGACGCTCCCTTCGGTCATCTCCTGGATCGTGCCCAGGCAGAACTCCAGGGCGTTGGCCGGGCTGGGGGCGATGTCGAGCACGCGCTGGTACATCCAGGGCTGATACACCAAGCGCGGCGTGCCCCGCAGCGTGGCCAGCGGCGGGTCGTCCGGATGCAGGGCCAGGCGCACCCCGGCCTCCTCGGCCACGGGCAGGAGGGCGTCGAGGAACTCCTTCAGGCGCCGCCAGAGGTCGTCGTGCGTGATCGCGGGCACTTGGCCCTCGGGCGCGTCGGGATCGTAGATCATGTTCCAGACCTGCCCGGCGGGGATCGGCGTCTGGCGCGGGCCTTCCTCGCCCAGGAAGGCCACCGACTCGGCCCCGCCGCGCGCCCAGGGGCCGACCACGTGGCCCCACACGCCGGCCAGCGAGAAGTTGTATCCCAGCGTGGGGATGCCGGCCGCGCCCAGCCGGCGCACGATCGTCTTGAGGTCCTCGAGCTGCCGGGGCTTCTTCGGGCCGTCCAGCAGCACGTCGTGCCAGTGCGCGGGATCGAGGTTCTCGATCGCCTCGAGCACGAGCCCCTCGGCGCTCACCGCGGCCTTCAGGTCCCGCAGCTCCTCCGCGGTCCACAGCCTGCCCTGGTTCCGGGTCACGCCCCAGCAGGTGTTCTCGTCGGTGCCGTGGAGCTGGCCGCCGTCGATGTAATCGACCAGGTGCGCGACGACGTGCGTGCAGCCGCACTGGCGCGCGAAGCGGAAGTTCTCCGGCGTGAGCATGTGGCGGTAGAGGCCGAGTCCGAGGCGCATGAGGGAAGGGATTGGGGATTGGGGGTCAGACATCCGAAGTCTTCGAGACTTCGGAAGTCTAGTTCACCTCGGCGCGGGCCAGGGCCAGGCGGTCCAGCGCGGCCGGGTCGGGCTCGACGCCGATTCCCGGGGCAGAGCCGAGCGAGGCGCGGAGCACGCCCTCCGCGTCGCGCGACAGCGCGAGCGGCCCGGCGAGATCCTCGGCCACGAGCTCGCCGGGCGGGAAGAAGTCGGCCGGGTAGCAGAAGTTCGCCTTGCTCCCCAGAGCCAGACCGATCCGCGTGCCGATCGCGCTTTGCGGCATGGCGCCCAGCCGACAGGGCGTGCACGCGTCGTGGCAAGCGTCGTGGATCGACAGCGCCGGGGTCAGGCCGCCCACCCGGCCCGGCTCCACGTTGACGTACCCGCAGCTCTTCAGCTCCAGGGCGATCTGGACCTCCTGGGGCGTGGTGATGCTCTCGGCGAGGCAGATCGACGTGCGGATGGCCTCCTGCACCATGGCGTGGCCCACCAGGTCGTGGGCGGGCAGCGGCTGCTCGATCATCGCCAGCATGAAGTCGTCGAGCCGGCAGAGCATCTCCAGGTTCTCCAGCCCCAGACCGCCCTCCACGTCGATGTGGAGACGCTCGGTGCCGAACTCCTGGCGCACGATATTGAGCATCGAGACGTCCCAACCCGGGCGGAACTTGAGCTCGACCCGGGCGTAGCCGGCGTCGAACGCCCGGCGCATGGCCGCCAGCAGCTCGTCGATCGTGTCCATGCGGTCGAAGCTCACGCCGAGGTCCAACGGCTCGTCCCCGCCGCCGAGAAGGCGATGGAGCGGCTTCTCCTGGAGCCTGGCCGCAAGGTCCCACCACGCCGTATCGAGCGCGGCCTTGGCGTAGCGGTTGCCCTGGATCGGGGCGAGCACCGTCTGCAGGTCCTCGCCGCTCGCGAAGTCCTTGCCGACCAGAAGCGGGGCGATCCAATCGCGAAGGCAGCCGAACACGCCGCCCGCCCAATCCGGGCCGGCCAGGGGAGCGCCCCCGGGGCTCGCCTCGCCCCAGCCGACGGCCGCGCCGCTCTTGACCGCCACGAGCACGGTCTGAAGCCGGTCGATGGGGCCGAGGGGAGACGGCTGCGGTCGCGCCAGGGGCAACGCCACGTGGAACAGCTCGAGGGAGTCGATGTGCATGGTGTGTTCTTGTTAGAGCGATGCGAGGAGGGACCGGCCAGGCTTCCTATTCCTCTCTCCGCAGTTCGGCGATCTCGATCGCCTTGAGCAGGCCCCGCGCCTTGTTGAGGGTTTCGTGCCATTCGTTGGTCGGGTCGCTGTCGGCCACGATGCCGGCGCCGGCCTGGACGTAGGCCTTGTCGTCCTGGATGACAATGGTCCGCAGCGCGATGCAGGTATCCATGTTCCCGTTGAAATCGACGTATCCCACGGCCCCGGCGTACGGCCCGCGGCGGTGGGGCTCGAGCTCGTCGATGATCTGCATGGCCCGCACCTTGGGCGCGCCGGAGACCGTGCCCGCCGGGAGGCACGCCTGGAGCGCGTCGAAGGCCGTCCTGCCGGGGGCGAGCGTGCCGGTCACGTTCGAGGTGATGTGCATCACGTGGCTGTAGCGCTCGATGACCATCACGTCGCTGACCTCGACGCTTCGGTACCGGCAGACGCGACCCACGTCGTTGCGTCCCAGATCGACGAGCATCACGTGCTCCGCCCGCTCCTTGGGATCGGCCAGCAACTCGTCGGCCAGGCGGCGGTCCTCCTCCTCGTTGGCGCCGCGGCGCCGCGTGCCGGCCAGCGGGCGCACGGTCACCAGGCCGTCCACCACGCGGACCATCACCTCCGGCGAGCTGCCGACGAGGGTCACGCTCGGCGTGCGCACGTAGAACATGAACGGGCTGGGGTTGACCACGCGCAGGGAGCGGTAGATCTCGAAGGGATGGACGCGGATCGGGACGGTCAGCCGCTGGCTGAAAACGGCCTGGAAGATGTCGCCCGCCCGGATGTACTCGACGCACTTGCGGACCGCCTCCTCGAAGCGCTGCTGAGTGAAGTTCGACTCCCAGGCCAGTTCGGCTTCGCCATCGACCTCGATGTCCACGGGGACGAGATCGCCGGCCCCGCTCCCGAGCTGATCGACGACTTGATCCACGCGGCGGCGGGCGTCGTCGTACGCCCGGCGCAGCTCGGCCTCCCCGCGGTTCTTGCACTTGTCCAGCCGGGCCATGACCACCACGGTGATGGTCTTCGTCACGTTGTCGAAGACCACCATCTGGTCGTAGAAGGCGAAGGCCAGGTCGGGGACCTGGCGGTCGTCGGGCGGCGCGTCGGGGAGGTGCTCGAAGTACCGCACCGTGTCGTAGCCCGCGTACCCCACCGCGCCGCTGCAAAACGGCGGCAGGCCGGGCAGCCGGGCCTCGCGGAATCCCTCCACGCGGCGCCGGAGCTCGAGCACCGGGTTGTCGCACTCGAACTGGCGCGAGACGAGCAGCGGCTGGCCGGAGGCCGAGGTGCCGGTGTGGGTGTGGACCGTGACCCGGTTGCCGTAGGACTCGATCTCGAGAAAGGGGTGCGTGGCAAGGAAGCTGTATCGCCCCACCTTCTCGCCGCCGACCACGCTCTCGAACAAGCAGGAGCACCTTCCGGCGTCGATCTTGTGGAAGGCCGTCACCGGAGTCAGCGCGTCGCTCACCAGGCGGCGGAAGACGGGGACGAGGTCGGCGTCGCGCGCCAGGGCGGCGAAGCGATCGAAGTCGGGGTAGTGCTTCCGGGTCGTCGCGGCCATCGATCGTCCATCGCACGGAGGAGCACGCCGACCGCCGTCGGACCACCCTCCCACAAGCCTTCCACACGGTGACCTCGCGGTCCCGTCGGGCCAATCCGCCCAGCTTAGCAGCCGCTGGCGCGTCGGGCAACTCGCCCCAAGCGTCCCGC
This sequence comes from uncultured Pirellulales bacterium, assembly GCA_964434165.1. GTDB lineage: Bacteria > Planctomycetota > Planctomycetia > Pirellulales > Thermoguttaceae > CAYSUS01. The sequence goes on along the minus strand of CAYSUS010000028.1, from coordinate 55,131 downwards.
GGCAAGCGCCCGCGGGGCCGCGGTTTTCGAGGCTTCAGTCGCCGCAAGACGTTGCGCCCCAATTGCCTTGACACGTCCGGGGGCGGTGATAGAATCCACGGGGTGTATGGTGTCGCAGGCATACGCTGGAGAGGAGGTCGCGCTCGGCTGCCAGCGTCCGCCGAAAAGGCCGGTCGTCAGCGCGATGACGATCGCTTCCCACGCCGCGCCTGGGAGTGCGAGCATGAAGTGCCAGCGTTGCGATAAGCCCGCCACCTTCCATATCACCGAGCTGACCGGCGGCTCTCCGCAGGAGCTTCACCTCTGCGAGGAGCACGCCCGGCAGTACCTTTCTCAGGCCGGCACCGAGCCCGCCACCGCCGGCAGCATGGCCGCGGTCCTCGCCCAGCAGATGGCGCAGCAGATGGCGGTCGGCCAGACGGCCGAGGAGCTGGCCGAGCTGGACCAGCAGACTTGCCCCGTGTGCGGCATCTCGTTCTACGAGTTCCGCAGCAACGGCCGCCTTGGCTGCCCGCACGACTACCTGTGCTTCGAGAAGCAGCTTCAGCCGCTGATCCTCAACGTCCACGGCGAGGCCGAGCACGTGGGCAAGACGCCCCGCCACTCGCCGCAGGGCAGCCAGCAGCGGACGGAGCTGATTCGCCTCCGCCGCGAGATGCAGGACGCCGTGACGGAAGAGAACTACGAACGGGCCTCCCAGTTGCGCGACAAGATCCGCCAGATCGAGGAATCGAAAGACCTGTGATTATGGACAATGCGGCGGAAATCGAAGGCCTGACGCGCAGTCGCAGCGAGTGGCTCAAGGGCTCCGGCCCGGAGGCCGACATCGTGATGAGCACGCGGATCCGGCTGGCCCGCAACCTCGCTTCCTATCCGTTCATGAGCCGGGCCTCGGACACCGACCGCGTTCAGATTCTCGACAGCCTTCAGAAGGTGATCCTCGGCTGGGAGGACGCCGGGCAGTTGTTGTTCCTCGACGTGACCGCCCTCGGCCCCATCGACCGCCAGTTCCTCGTCGAACGGCAGCTCATCAGCCGCGAGCTGGCCGAGAGCAAGGGGGCCCGGGCCGTGGTCGTCGATAAGACCGAGCGGTTCAGCATGATGATCAACGAGGAGGACCACCTCCGCATCCAGACCATGCACAGCGGCCTGAATCTGGAGCGGGCCTGGGACACGGTCAACGGCCTGGACGACCGCGTGGAGAGGGAGAACACGTACGCCTTCCACGAGAAGCTCGGCTACCTTACCGCGTGCCCCACCAACGTCGGCACGGGCATGCGCGTGAGCGTCATGCTCCACCTCCCGGCCCTGGTGCTCACGCGCCAGATCGAGAAGATCTTCCGCAGCCTCCAGAAGCTCGATCTGGCCGTGCGCGGCCTGTACGGCGAGGGTTCCCAGGCGATGGGCGATTTCTACCAGATCAGCAACCAGGTCACGCTGGGGTGCAGCGAACAGGACCTGATCAAGAAGGTTGCCGAGATCGTGCCGGTGATCATCGACTACGAGCGACAGGCCCGCGACTTCCTCGTGCGCGAGGGCCACGAGAACCTGCACGACCGCGTCAGCCGCGCCTACGGCATCCTCCGCACCGCCCAGACGATCAGTTCCGAGGAGACCATGCACCTGCTTTCCAGCGTGCGCATGGGCGTGAACCTGGGCCTGATCAAGAACCTGGAGATCCCCACGGTCAACGACCTGTTCATCCACACCCAGCCCGCGCATCTCCAGAAGATCACCGGCGGCGAGCTGGACAGCACCGACCGCAACATCGAGCGGGCGCGCTATCTGCGACGCCACCTCAACGACCAGGATGGCACCAACGGGCCCGAGAACAACTGAGCGGCGCGTGCTTCTCAGGCCGTTCTACCTCGCGGCCCGTTCTACCTCGCGGCCCGTTCTACCTCGCGGCCCGTTCTACCTCGCGGCGCTGAGGCGCTGAAGCACGGCCTCGGCCGCCGCCGTCGGCAGGAACCGCGATAGCTGCTGCCCCGCCACCGGCGCGATCTGCTTGATCAGCGAGCTGGAGACGTGGGCCAGCTCGCCGTCGGCGATCATGAACAGGGTCTCGACGTCGGGGGCCAGACGCCGATTGGCCATCATCATCGTCAGCTCGGCCGCGATGTCAGTGATCGGCCGCACCCCGCGGATCATCACGCGGGCCCCGCACTGCCGCACGAAATCGACGGCCAGTCCGGAGAACGTGCGGATCTCGATGTTCTCCACGTGCCCCGTGGCCTCGCGGACCAGCTCCACGCGCTCCGCGGCGGTGAACATCGGTGCCTTCTCGATGTTCACGCCGATTCCCACGATCAGGCGGTCGAAGAGCCGCGCGGCCCGCTCCATGACGTTCAAGTGGCCCAGCGTGATCGGGTCGAACGAGCCGGGATACACCGCGACATGACTGGAGGTGCTCATCGCCGTCGATCCTTACAAGGGAATTCGCAGGGGAGGCCGACCGTTATATCGCGCCGGGCCGGCCGCGACAAAGGGCTCCGCCCGCGCCGCGCGTGCCTGGCCCGCCCCGCGGATCCGTCTCCGGGCCGGGCCGACGCGACCCGGATCGGATTGCGCGGACCGCTGCCGGCAACTCATCCCCGCCCCGGCTTCAGCGCGTCGATCAGCCGTTCGACGTCCGAGCCGTCGTTGTAAGCATGCGGACTGATCCGCAGCCGCCCCGAGCGGCAGCTCAGCACGACCCCCCGATCAACGCATCGCCGCTTCGTCTCCTCAGGGTCACGGCCGGGCAGCGCGAAGGCAACGATGCCGCTGGCGTGCTCTGGCCGGCGGTCGCTGTGAACGACCGCGCCGAGACCCACGAGGGCCTCACAGGCCGCTTGCGAGATCTCGATCACGCGCTCGGCCACATGTTCCGTGCCCAGCTCGACCAGAGTGCGCAGGCTGGCGCCGAGAGCGAGCATGCCGACCACGTTCTGCGACCCGCCCTCATACCGCGAGGCCGACCGCTTGAAATCGAGCTCGATGTGGTGGAAGTCCTTGGCATGAACGACGCTGTTCCAGCCTACGCACGTCGGACGCAGCAGGTCGAGATGCTCGCGGCGGAGGTAGAACACGCCCGCCCCCTCGGGCCCCAGCAGCCACTTGTGGCCATCGGCGGAGAGGAAGTCCAACGGCGTCTTCTGAACGTCGAGCGGAAACACCCCCAGCCCCTGAATCGCGTCCACGAACAGCAGGGCGCCGCGGCGGTGGGCGATCTCGGCCGCCTGATCCAGGTCGTTGCGCCATCCGCTGGAGTAGCTCACCCAACTGACCGACACGATTCTCGTGCGGTCGTCGCACGCGGCGGCCACTCGGTCCAGGTCCGCCCTCCCCCCGTCGGTCGGCACGCGCCGCGTCTGAACGCCCCGCGACTGAAGGTGCATCCACGGGTATTGGTTGGTGGGGAACTCGTCGGCCAGGGTGACGACGTTGTCCCCCTCGCGCCAGGGGAAACCCTCGGCAACCAAGTTCACTCCTTCAGTCGTGTTTTTGACCAGGGCGACCTCCTCCCGGGCAGCCCCGATCAGACGGGCAGCCACCGCGCGGCACTCCTCCACCCCCATGTCCCACTGAGGCCAGGGCACTGCCCCCTCTTCAGCGGATTCCTGGACCCACTCCTCAATGGCATGCTGGGCGGGACCCGTGATGGGGGCGACCGCCGCGTGGTCGAGGTAGGCCCACTTGCGGGCGACGGGCATTCTGCGGCGGAATTCCGCCCAATCGGCCCTTGCAATCGATGGGTATTTGCTTAGGCTGTTCATCGTAACACGTCACTCCAAGGCCCGAGGGCTCCTCTGCCCGGCCATGCAATCGCTGTGGGGGTAGCTGCAACGCAGGTACCCGGGTTTCTCAAGCGTTCTAGTGGAGAACCTGGCACAGCCGAAGTATATTAGAGAAACTGGATAATTCGCACGCGATTGGATCGCCGTGGTAGGGACTTCCTCGATGCCGAAAATCCTGGCCATCGCCGGTTTGGCCGTCTCCGTGTTGATGTTTCTTGCCTTCGGCCTCGATGCTGCCGTCAAGTTCCCGTTCAACCAGGCTGCCGGAATGATGGTTGACATCGGGTTTGTCGTGTGTTCTCTCATCCTTGCTTACATGAGCTGGAACACGCTGCGCGAGCAGATGTGACCAGTGCGGCAACGATCCCTTCCATCGTGTAGACTTCCGCTTCTGCGGAAGCCTCGTAGCCCAGCTCTCTCAGAGTCCCCGTGGTTACCGGGCTGATGCTCGCCAGCCTGGCCTTCCGGAGCTCTCGCCCGAACATCGCCGCCAGCGACCGCGCAATGGCCGAGCTGGTGACCGTCACCCAATCGATCCGCCCGGCGGCCAGCGCCTCGGCGACCTCCGGCTCGGGGGCTGGAACGTCGCTGCTGGTATAGACCACGACCTGCTCAACCTCGGCCCCCGCGCGGCGAAGCTCCTCGGCCAGGACATCACGCCCCCTGCTCGCCCGGGCGAGCAGGAACCGCTGGCCCCTCGCCTCTGCCGCGAGGGATTCGGCCAGGGACTCAGCGCGGAACTCGTCGGGCACGCGGTCGGCTCGAAGGTGATAGCGGCTGAGCTCCTCGGCCGTGCCGGGCCCGATCGCCGCCAGACTCAGCCTTGCCAGGTCGCGCACGTCGCGGCCGCGGTGCAGGAGGCGACCGAGAACGGCCCGTACCCCGTTGCTGCTGGAGAAGACCAGCCAATGGAAGCTCCCAAGGCGATCCAAGGCCTCATCGAGCTGGCGCCAGTCGTCAGGCGGCCCGATTCGGATGGCGGGCTGAACGACGACGTCGGCCCCCAGCTCCGCCAGAGGCCCGACCAGGGCATCCGCCTGAACCTCCGGCCGGGTGACGAGCACGCACTGGCCGAACAACGGCCGACTGTTGAACCACGTCGTCTCCGGCGCCAGATCAACGACCTCGCCGACGATGATGACCGCGGGGGGACGGATCCTCTTCTGGGCGATTACGTCAACCAGACTGCCGAGCGTGCAACGAAACGTCTGCTGGTCCGGCCAGGAAGCTCGCCGCACCACGGCGGTCGGGGTTGCAGGCGACTTGCCCGCGCGAATCAAGGCGTCGGCCCAGCGGTCGGCCGTGGTCACGCCCATATAGACCACCAGGGCGCCGGGGAACTGGGCGAGGCGGGAGTAGTCGAGCGGCGGCCCGGACTTGCGGCTTCGTTCGTGCCCCGTCACAAGCGCCACGGCCGAGCAGTGGTCGCCGTGCGTGACGGGGATGCCCGTGCAGCCCGCCGCGGCCAAGCCGGCGGTGACGCCGGGAACGACCTCGTAGGCGACATCCGACGCCCGCAGCGCCTCGACCTCCTCGGCCCCACGTCCGAACACGTCGGGGCTGCCTCCCTTGAGCCGGACCACGACCTTGCCGGCCCTGGCGGCCTCAATCATCCGGGCGTTGACCTCATCCTGGGGCATGGTCCGCTCGGCCGAGTGATGCCCCAGACAGACATGCTCGCCCCCCTCCTTGGAGTGCTTCAGCACGGCCGGGTTGACCAGGAAATCGTACAGGACCAGATCGGCCCGAGCGAGGCACGCCGCCCCACGCAGGGTAAGCAGGCCCGGCTCCCCGGGACCGGCCCCGACAAGATAGACGATGCCAGGGCGGGTTCCGGGGGAGTCGGTCATGAAGTCGTGGGGGCGTTGCTCGCGTCAGCGATGGCCCTGGATGCCCCGAGCCCGGAAGGCGAAGTTGTTTCGCATCATCGCCCACGTCGGGTTGTCCGGGGCGGGGTCCATTGTCGGGCAGTTGTGTTGCGAATCGAACCTGTTAGAATAGGCTGTTGGCTCGGAGGTAGGGTAGAGGTCGTCAGCCGGATTCGTAGGGCCGATTGGTAGGGCCGATTCGTGGGGCCGGCTGGGGGGCCGTCGTTCTGGGATCTCGATGAAGCACGATTCGGCGGACCATGGCAACCGAAGAACGTCCTGAGATGTCGCCGGCGAAGCGGAAGCGCCTGCAACAGTGCTTCGAGCACGCCAGCCGGCAACTTGCCCAGGAGAACCACGACTACGCGACCGAGCTATTCACGCAGTGCGTGCTGGGCGATCCGGGCAACCTCGTTTACTTGCAGAACTTCCTCGGGAACCTCCAGAAGAAGTATAGCAACAACAAGACCGGCAGCAAACTCGCCCAGTTCAAAGCCCGCGGCGACCGCTCGGCCATCAAGAAGAGCAAGCAGCAGCAGGATTGGGAGGGGGTCATCAAGCACGGGCTGGAGGTGCTGAAGGTCAACCCGTGGGACGTCGCCGCCCTGACCGCGATGGCCGACGCCTGCGAGGAGATGGAATTGGAGGACGTGACCCTGGTCTATCTGAAGATGGCGCTGGACGCCAGGCCCAAAGACCCGGACGTCAACCTCCAGTGCGCCAAGGCCCTGCGCGCGCGGCAGCAGTTCGACCAGGCCATCGCCTGCCTGCACCGCGTGGAACAGGTCCGGCCGGACGACGAGGAGATCCAGCGGCTCATCGCCGACCTGGCCGTGGAGAAGACGATCCATCAAGGCGGTTACGAGGACGCCGAGGGCGGCAAGAAGAAGACGGCGGGCAAGACGGCGCAGCAGCAGGCCCTGTCGGAAGAGGAGCGCCTGGAGCGCGAGATCAGCCGCGAGCCCAAGAAGATGTCCCATTACGTCCAACTGGCCGACATCTACCTCCGCGACGACAAATACGACAAGGCCGAGGAGGTTTACGCCCGCGCGTTCGAGGCCTCCGGCGGCGATCCCGACATCCGCGACCGCTGGGACGAAGTCCAGATGCGGGGGTTGCGTTACAAGGTGATCATCGCCAAGCGCAAGTCCGACGAGACCGGCAGCGACGAGGCCAAGCAGGAGTACAAGCGGCTCCGCAAGAAGCAGGTCGAGAAGGAGCTGGAGTACTTCAAGGGAATGGTCGAGAAGTTCCCCAACAACCTCACCTACAAGTACGAGCTGGGGTTGCGCTACCAGGTGAACGGGCTGTATTCCGAGGCGATCAAGGAATTCCAGCAGGCCAAGAACGATCCGCGGCGCAAGGGGGCGTGCCTGCTCTGTCTGGGGCAGTGCTTCCAGCAGATCAACCAGAAGCCGCTCGCCATGACCCACTACGAGATGGCGATCCAGGAGATTCCGGACCGCGAGGCGTCGAAGAAGAAAGACGCCCTCTACCTGGCCGGCAAGCTGGCGATCTACCGGTCGGACCTCGACGCGGCCGAGAAGCACTTGACAACTCTGGCCGGTCTCGACTTCAACTACAAGGACGTCTCCGAACTGCTCAGCAAAGTCGCCGAGATGAAGGAGAAGCGAGCGCGAGGGGAGACCGACACGGCTGAATGATCGACTGCCCGCGGGGTCGAGAGCCGTTCACGACGCGCGCATGCTCCGCCGGGAGCCGTCGTGGCCCGCTCCCGGCCCTTTTGGCATTCACGCGCGCCCCCCCGGGCGCGCCGCACGATACCAGTTTTCCGTCCCCGAGGAGGCGTTTTCCGCCAAGCCCATGCCGAACACGAAAAGTGCCAAGAAACGATTGCGTCAGAACGTGGTCCGCCGCGCGCGGAACCGCGCCGTGAAGAGCGCCCTTAGGACCCAGTGCCGCAAGGTCCGCGACGCGGTCAAGGCCGGCGACCTGGAGACGGCGGAGAGCGAGTACCGCCTGGCGGCGAAGAAAGCCGATCAGGCCGGAGCAAGGAACATCGTCCACCGCAACACGGCCGCGCGGATCAAGTCCCGCCTCTCCGCCCGCATCAAGCACCTCAAGCAGCAGCCGGCCGAGGCCTGACGCCCCCGGTCCCTCTCGCGGACGCGCGGCGTGAGAGCGATTCACGCCCTCTCCCTCTGGGAGAGGGCTGGGGTGAGGGCGTGTCGCATCTTTGCGCCCCAATCGTGGCTGGGCCGTGTCGGCCCGGTATCCCGATGCGAGCACCGCGGGGCCGAAACGGCCCGGCTCGAAGCTTCGCGCAGCTCAGCCAAATCGGCACGGGTTGCCGTCGCCTCTTTCCCACTTGCTTCTGGCGCAATGCGATAAACCTCAGGGGGACTGGGGGACTGGTCCCCCAGTCCACAAGACACTGCCTTCAGTCCACGCTCCACTCGCTAACTCCAGCACGCCCAAACTCAACGTCACGCTGAACCAGAACAGCGTTGCAGGTCACGGCGCGAGCGAGCGCTGGTCGAGGGTGCAAAAAGCTCGCCGACAACACGGCGGCCTGGTATGGCGGATCGTCGCCTCAAGACGGCGTTGCCAATCGGACCGCAAATATCAGCGCAGTCATCGATAGGACACATCCTTGTCGCGCGGTGCTTGGCGTTGGTATTTCATGAAGCGATCGACATCGCGAAACGCACGATTTGGGTCGGGTGCACCTGGCTTTCCGCGGTGGCCACGGAGAGACAGATCGTAAGAAACGAGAGACCGAGGATAACCGCATTCACACAGATCACGATGATGCGGCCGTTTCGCACGGCGTGGTCGTCGGGACGGATCACGGTGGGCGTTGGTTTGATCACGGGCAATTCGTCAAGGTCTTCCATGGATAGTCTCTCAAACGGGGAGTCTCAGGTACAAGGCGACAAGCCATCACATCAAGGGTAGCGCTTGTCCGCGTCCGCTGCAGCGCTTTGTTCGGCCTTGAGTTGCGCACGTTGCTCTTCGCTCGCCAATAAGTACTTCCACGGGATCAAGAACGGCCATATCAACACGATGGCGGCAAAGGAGGCGGCTATGCCCCAAGGGATGGAAGTGAAATCGGCGCGCAGCAGACGCGGGGCGGCATAGACGGCCAACCACGTGGTCTTGTAGATCTCCTGAAGAAGAAGGACAGGACTGTAGCGAAGTGGATGCCGAAGCCCGAGGATTGACAACACGAGAATAGCCAACCACAGGGCACCGGCCAGGATGCGCCATCCAGGACTCTCGATGAATGCAGCCTGATCCGTTGGAAAGAGGCGGAAGACCGTTCCGAATGCAATCGGCACAAGAATCACAATGTTCGCTACATATGCAAGCCTCAACGCAGTCACTCGATGCCTCATTTCTTTCTCTCGTGCATCACGTAGTTCAGGCCAGAAAGCGCGTGGAAGAAGATGGCGTAGGGCACAAGAAACAGAGGGATCATTCCCGTGGGGAAGACGATTGCGTTGTTTGGGACCTCCGGATGGAAGAGTTGGAGCGGCGTCTCGGACGATGTGAATCCAAAGAAGAACGCACTGAGAAAATCCGCCACCCCAAGCACTATGACGAGGAATACCGCTCCTGCCGGGATAAAGGCGCTTCGACGGAAGCGAATCAGTACCGCCAGTGCCACGACGGCGACGAGGACATCGCCGATGCCTGCCGGGTAGGCGAAGATGCCGGGGATGTTCCTTCGGACCATCTCCACGAGGAACACGGCACCGATCGCTCGAAACAGCTGCAGGCCGACTAGCCACTTCTGCGAGAGGGGCTCACTCAGGAACCACTTCCGCCCGATGGCGAGAACCAGACTGGGCAGTATCCATGCGGCAGGCACGATGAGGTTACCGGGAAGGCCGAGGCGGCGGGGAAGATCGCTTATGCAGACCCAGAACATGAAAGCACCCAAGAGGAGGGATACGGCAGCCAGTACTGCTCCCTTTGACCGGGATGCTCCGCTATAGACATACGTAGCGAAGAAGTAGAAAGGTGTGACCATGATCGTGCCGACGATGATCATGACCGTCAGCGGGTGTGCATCCATTATGTGGTAGTTCACCAGTCTTTCCTTTGTATGCCGATCGCCTGGTTGTAGAGCCAGTACATGGTCGAAGTCTGCTCGTCGGCGACGATCGCCGGGATGCCGACTTCCTCCAGACGGTTGCGTGCCGTCCAGGCGGGAAAAGGGAACCGGAACGAGGCCACAGTCACCAGACGGTACGGCTGCGATCGGATCCGTTCCTCGTCGGGCACGGCCGCCGCCCCCGCGCGCCGACGGGCTTCCTCCTCGGCGTTTCGGCTGATCGCCTCCTCCCCGCCAAGTCCGGGATCGGGAACCTGCGGATCGTCAGCCACCGGCTCGAACTCGGGATCGATTCGCCCCTCGCGATCGGTGCCGCAGTTCCAGCACAGGGCGAACGCCTCGTCCAGCGTCTCGCCGCAGTTGGGGCAATTCCACATGGCGCCGCCTCCTGGCGCGCATGATCGGCGCGGTCCGCGTCTTGTGGGGTCCGGCGGGGCAGGCGCCGCGCCGGCCCGAAAGCCCGACATTGTATTCTCACCAGGACCCAAAGGCAAGTGAACGGGTGAGTTATGGGTCTTCTCCTGCCGCGGCCCGTCCCGCCGGCGCGGATTTCCCTTCGCGCGCGTGACTTCCCAGCGCGACAGGCTATACTCAGGGACGCTGCGGACCCGCCTTCCGACGGGAGGACACGAGGCCGTTGGGGCCCATTGCGGAGACACTCCTGGTTGCATGGAGAACTGCCATGTTCGCGCTCTCGAAACGGTTCGCCCCGCGCGTTGCGTTCGTGTCGGCCGGGGCGGCACTGCTGATCCTGACGGTCTCGAGCCTGTCGCGAGGCTCGGTTGTTGACCTGCGCGGCACGGTCACCGCCGAGCCCGACTTGATCCATCACTACACCTTCGAGGGCGCCAACGACCTGGCGCGGCTTGCGGACCAGGGGCCCGGCGCCGCCGACCTCTCGGTGGTCAGCTACGGGACGGGCTCCAGCACGATCGGCACGGCCACCGGAGTCAGCTTCTCGGGGCCGGCATGGGACGGGACCAGCACCAGCCTCACTCCGTACAACGACGGGCAGGGGTTTTCGAGCGGCGGGGCCGGGCTCTCGACCGTGGCGCCCGTCGCGCTTCCCGCATCGATGACCGTCGAGGCGATCTTCCGGCCCCTGGCCGCGCCCAGCGGCAGCGGCTACGGCGTGGCCACGCGTCAAGCCAGCGATCGGCGCGGCTACTACCTCTACCAGGGCGAAGGCGACCGGCTGGCGACGATCGTCGGCGACGACTTCTCCCAGCCGGACAACGACCGGACCGTGCTGCGGTACTTCCGGCCCGGCGACTGGTACTACCTGGTGAACACGTACGAGCAGTCGGGCGGCAACACCCAGATCACCAGCTACGTCGCCAACCTCAGCCAGGGCGATACGGGCTTGTCGAAGGCGCTCGAGGGCGTCGTGGCCAGCAGCTCCTACGGGAGCAGCGCGCCGCTGGGCATCGGCATCGCCGACTTCACGCCCATAGGCCAGGGTTACCAGCGGGGGTTCGACGGCCAGCTCGATGAAGTGGCGATCTACGGCGCGGCCCTCGACCAGGCCGCGGCCCAGCGGCACTACGATGCCCTGCGGCGCGTGGCCGGGTCGCCGCCGCCGGTCCTGACCGGCCACTGGACGTTCGACTCGGACTTCACCGACTCCGTGGGCGCCAACCACGGGACAGCCACGGGGGCCACGATCGACGCCGCCGGGAGGATCGGGGGCGCGGCCAGCTTCGACGGCAACGACGATCGCGTGGTCGTTCCCAGGGAGGTCCTTCCGGACGGGACTTTCTCGATCGCCTTCTGGGAGTTCGCGCCGGACCCGAGCGGCACGAACACCGGTTACATGGTCGGGGCGGGGTCGGGGCCCGGATTCGACGAGCTGTTCCTACGGCGATACGGCTCCCCGGCCGAGCTGTACGCCGGGGGGATCACGCAGGACCTCGGCCAGGGGCATACGCTCGGCGAGCCCGGCCCAGTCGCCCGCGACCGGTGGCACCACCACGTGCTGACGCACGACGCGAGCGGCCAGGGCCGCTGGTACATCGACGGCGTACCGGCTGCCGCGCAGCCGGGATCCACCTTCGGCGGACTGGCCCACGACCTGTTCCTGGGCAACCGGGCCGATCTGGCGCGCGATTTCCTCGGCAAGCTCGACGACCTTCAGGTGTACGACCGGCCTTTGACCTCGACGCAGGCCGCCGCCCTGACCGTGATGCCCGGCTTCACTCTCGACCAGTTGATCCTGGCGACCATGCCGGTGGCCAACGGCAGCTTCGAGTCGCCCGACGTGCCGCCCCACGAGAATGGAATCGTCGCCGGCGTTCCGATCGCCGGATGGTACGAGTCGGCCTCGGCGGGCCCGGGGCAGGACGGCCCCAACTCCCATCCCATGAATCCCGCGGAGCACGACGGAGGGAAGATGCCCGCCGCCTCGCGCGGCGAGCAGGTCGCCAACCTCGTCTTGCGCGACGCGGGCGTGACCGACACCTGGATCTTCCAGTCGCTCGGCGTCATCGACTCCGACGACGTAGGCAAGATGTGGATGCTCCAAGTCGACGTGGCGGCTCGCGCCGACCAGCAGGGCGGCGCCCTCGCCCGGGCCGCGTTCGCCACGGACGTGACCGTCGGCGATCAAGGGGTCAACGTGGGGGACATGCTGTCCACGTCCTACGACATGGAGCTGCTTCCGGGCGAGGGCTGGCAGGGACTGCTCGAGACGCTCACGATCGACACGGGGCTGGTGGGTCAAGAGGTCTGGCTCCGCCTGTCGGTTCACGATCCGCTCCCGCCGAGCGATTCGTCCCAGTACTTCTTCGACGACGTGCGCCTGGCGGAGCTGGCCCGCGTTCCCGAGCCGGCCACGTGGGTGCTGCTGGCCCTAGGCCTCGCTGCCAGCATTCCGCTCCTCGGGCGGCGACGGCCGTGGCGGAGAGGCACGGCAGGATGGAGCAACGAGCACGAAGTATGCGAGGGCCGCTGCACCGGCGCGAAGTGATCGATCCCGTTCGCCAAAGCCCTCGCTCCCCAAACCACTCACCCACTCACCAGACCACGTCCCTGGCGTCGAACACCGGACCATCGACGCAGGTGCGGCGATAGTCCCAGCCCCCTTTGCCGTCGCGGATGCGGGCGACGCAGCTGAAGCAGATGCCCAGCCCGCAGGCCATCGGCGATTCCAGCGATACCTGGCAGGGAAGCCCCAGGCGCTCGGCCACGTGCCCGGCGGCCTCCATCATCGGCTCCGGGCCGCAGCAGACGATGCGGCAGGCATGCGGCGACGCCTTGACCGTCGGCTCGATCAACTGCGTGACCACGCCCTGCTGGCCGGCCGATCCGTCCTCGGTGCTCAGCACCACCTCCACGCCCGCACGCTCGAAGTCCTCGACCCCGGCCAGGTAATCCCAGGTCTTCGTGCCATAGAGAAGCGTCACCCGCTTCGCCCGGGGCACGTGGCGGGGCGGATCGCCGTAGGTGGAGAGCCCCAAGTATTCGCGGGCCAGGGCCAGGAAGGGTGTTTGCCCGATGCCGCCGGCGACCATGAGCAGGTGCTCGGCCGGCTCGGCCGGGAAGCCGCCACCCAGCGGCCCCCAGGCCTCCAACGCGTCGCGAGGCCCGAGCGCCGCCAGCCGCCGGGTCATGCGCCCCAGCGTCAGATAGACGATGTCGATCGCCGGGGGCGCCCCGGACTCGTCGCGCACCACGTCGTACAGGGCCAGCGGCCGGCCAAGGATCGGGTCGCTCGAGCCCGGCAGCCGCAACATGAGGAACTGCCCCGGCAGGATCGGCCGTGCGATCTCGGGGGCCTCGAGGCGCACGCGGTACGTGTCGCGGGCAAGCGGGACGTTCTCGCGGATCGCGACCGTGCCATGCCAGGCCTGGTCGGCATAGCGGGGGCTACTCGCTCGATTCATGGGGCCGTCTCCGCGGGGTCACGGCTCGGGAACTGCGTCGGCTCGGCGGATCCAATCCGAAATCCGAAGCACGAAATCCGAAGCAAATCCAAATGACGGAATGGACAAATGACGGAAACCTGGAGCGCGGAGAACGCTGCGCATCCCAGGGTCGAGCAACCCGGGGTTTTGCGCTGCGATCTCGCTGCGGACCTCGCGGTGGGTGATGCGTCCCTGCCGACCGCCTCTCGCTTCACGACCTGCGGGACTTCGGATGCTTCCGCGGCTTTCGCCCCTTCGGCGGCTTCTTCCCGTGGGCCACGGCACGCAGGGCCTGCACCTCCTGGACACTGAGCCGCCGCCAAGTCCCAGGGGGAAGCTGCCCGAGCCGCACGGGACCGACGGCGATTCGCTGGAGACGGAGCAACTTGTGGCCCACCCGGGCCAGCATGCGGCGAATCTCGCGGTTGCGCCCTTCGTCCAAAACGATCTCCAGGACCGAGCTGCCTTTGTGCCTGCCGCGGACCGTGACCGCTCGGGCCCGGACGCGGCCCTCGGCCAGCCACACGCCGCGGCGGAGCCGATCGAGCACCTCGTCCTCCGGCTCCCCGGCCACGGACACGCGGTAGGTCTTCTCGACGCCGAATCGCGGGTGGGTGAGCCGATGGGCCAGATCGCCGTCGTTGGTCAGCAGGATCAGCCCTTCGCTGTGCAGGTCGAGCCGGCCCACGGCGAACAGCCGCTGCGAGGACGCTGGAACCAGGTCAATCACCCGCGGGCGACCGGCCGGGTCGCGATTGGTGGAGACCACGCCTTCCGGCTTGTTCACCGCGTAATAGACGTGGCGATGGCGTTTGAGCACCTCGCCGTCCAGACGGATCTCCTGGCGGGCCGGATCGACGCGCACGCCCAGCTCGGTCACGGTCTCGCGGTCGATCTCGACACGGCCGCTCTGGATCAACTCCTCGCACTGGCGGCGGCTGGCCACGCCGGCCTCGGCCAGGACCTTCTGAAGGCGAACGCCCTTCGCAGCCTGCTCGTCGTCGGCGCGTGGCGCGGACCTGGAGGGCTTGGGTCGGGTGTTCGGGATGCGCGTTCGGGGCCTTCGATGGGGCATGGCAGCGGGGCAAGTCGCGAAAGGGAAGCTCCTTTGCCATCATAACGGCACGGCCGAGGCCTGGACAGGAGCAGGGCCTTCGGCCGGAAGCCGGGCCGTTCGCGAGAAGTCCGTCCGCGCCGGCCCGGTGGCGTCCGACATGGGCGAAAACGAACGCCGGGCCGATCGGGCCCGGCTCAGGGGGGTGCCCGATTCGGATCGACGCGGCCCCGGCGGATCACATCCCCCCGAGCTGCCAGGGAAACCATCGCTGGCGGAGCTGATCGGGCCGGGCCTTCTGGACCTCGGGAGGCGGACTGCGAAACTCCATGGGACGCGTGCCGACCATGGCCGGCCCCGGCTCGTTCTCAGGATAGGGATCGAACTGGTGCGCGCGCTGCTGCTGATACTGGGCGGGGCCCGGATGCAGCCAGTTGGGCCTGGCGAGGCCCTGGCATCCGGCCGAGAAGGCCATCGCCACCGCGACCGAAAGCAACCACCAGCATCGCATGAAACGGCCCTTTCCTCGGCCAGTTCGGCACGGCTTCACCCGGGGGCGAGGCGAGGCTCGCGCTTCAGGGGGGCGGATTATAGGCACTTCAACCCGGGGGTAGAAGGTGAATCCGCCCGGGCTCGCCGCCCCAAGCTCATCGGAGCCATCGGCCGATGGGGAATCGAACCTGCAAGTCTTTTCCAGGCCTTCTGTTGCGGTGGGAAACTTGAGCGCTTGTGCGCCCTGAAAGCCGGTGCAAACCGAACCGCGCTGGTCGCAAGCCCCCGTCGTTAGACTTCCGGAGTCTCCAGGACTTCGGAAGTCCGGGAGAAGTCCTTGGCTTACGCCTCGACGTACGCGTCCAGCATCACGGCGGTTCGAACGGCCGGCCTGACCTCGACGGCGTCCAAGCCGGCGGGTATCAAGATGGTCCCGCCCTTGCGGAGAGGCTTCTCCGCAGCATCGCCCTCCACGTGGATCTCCCCCTCCAGCACCAGCAGGACGTGGAAGCGGCCGTCTCCTCCAGCCCGCGTCGGTCCAGCCAGGTTGCGACGGTCGAGCACGAACTTCTCGCTCTTCACCAGGCGTTCCACGTCAGGTGGGCCGCCGGGCGCGGGACCTTGCGGCGCGACGGGCCCCCGATCGAAGTCGATGACCTCCAGCGCTTGCTCCACGTGCAACGGTCGAGGCCTGCCGTCCGCTCCCAGCCGGTTCCAGTCGTACAGGCGAAACGTCGTGTTGCTCGACTGCTGGATCTCAGCCACCAGCAGGCCGGCCCCCAGCGCGTGCACCGTGCCGGCCGGGAGGAAGACACAGTCGCCCGGACGGGGCTCGAAACGGTGCAACACCTCCTCGCAACGGCCCTCGGCCACGGCCGAGGCCAGCGCCCTGCGGTCGGTTCCGGGTACGAGGCCGGCGTAGATCAGGCTGCCCGGCTCGGCGCACAACACCACCCAGGCCTCGGTCTTGCCCAGATCGGGCGGTTCGAGGGAGGCCGCCTGGCGGTCGTCGGGATGGACCTGGACGGAGAGGGTCTTGGCCGCGTCCAGGAATTTGACGAGTAAGGGGAATCGGCTGCGGGGGTTCTCGGGCGGCAGAGCGAGGTCCACCCGATCCGCCACCGGGCCGAGCAGCTCGCGTCCGAAGCGGAGGAGCAAGTCGTGCAGCGATGTGCCTTCGAGCCCTCCGGCGGCGACCACGCTCTGATCTTGGCCGTGGTCGCAGATCTCCCAGCTTTCGGCGGCAGGCTCCTCGCCGATCGGCTTGTCGAGCACCGTGGCTAGTCGCCTCCCCCCCCACAGATAGCGCTGCAAGAGGGGCCGGAAGCGCAGGGGGTAGAGCGGGTCGGTCATGAGGAAGCTCGCCTCCTTCTGCAAGTCCAATCCTGGAAGATGGGCGCGGCCGCGAGAAGCGCATGGCTGGCGCGGCAAACCGCGCTCGGCGAGGGCCTTCGTTGTCGCCCCGCCGATCCGGTGGTATTATAGGGGGTTCACGCCGCTGATTCACGAGTCGGCTATCAGGACGCCGTCCCGAGCCCGCCCATGCCCCGCCGCGAATACGACGAAGACCTCTTCAAGAGCTCGACCATGACCTTCGGGGAGCACCTCGAAGAACTCCGCGGCTGCCTTTTTCGGTCGCTGGTCGGGCTGGTGGCGGGTTTCGTCGTGGGGCTGTTCGTGGGCAACCAGGTGGTCCAGTTCATCAAGCTCCCGCTTAAGAACGCCTTGGAGGACTACCAGGAAGACAAGTCGCTCCGAGACGCGGAGAAGAAGCTCGAAGAGCTCCAGAACCAGGGGATGGCCTTACCCGCGAACCCGGCCGAGCTCAAGCACCTGGTCAAGAAGGAGAAGCTCATCCCGGAGCAGGTGTATGTCCAGCCCGAGGAGATGCTGCCGGCACTGAAGGCCCGGTTTCCGGAGCAGTTGAAGGACTTTCCTCTGCCCGAGAAGACCCCGAAGGAGAGCGCGGAGTCGAGCGGCGCGTCTTCCCGCCCCATTGAGGTGAACCGCGAGGAGCTGCTCCCGGTGTTCATCTGGCGCCCGGTTCACATCCCCATCACGAGCCTGAATGCCCAGGAGCCGTTCATCATCTTCATGAAGGCCTCGCTCCTGGTGGGAGCACTGCTGGCCAGCCCGTGGATCTTCTATCAGATATGGAGCTTCGTGGCGGCAGGGCTGTATCCGCACGAGAAGTACTACGTGCACATGTTCCTGCCCATCAGCCTGGGGCTGTTCCTGGGCGGGGCGGCCCTGGCGTTCTTCGCCGTGTTCCCGCCGGTGCTCGACTTCCTCTTCAGCTTCAACCGGTGGCTGGGCATCGAGCCGGACCCGCGGATCAGCGAGTGGCTGAGCTTCGTGTTGTTCCTGCCGCTGGGCTTCGGCGTGGCCTTCCAGTTGCCGCTGGTGATGCTGTTCCTGGAGCGGATCGGCGTGTTCACCGTCGAGACGTACCTGGGGAGCTGGCGGATCTCGATGCTGGTGATCTTCGTGATTGCCATGGTCCTCACGCCGGCCGATCCGTACAGCATGTTCCTGATGGCTTTGCCGCTGGTCGTTCTCTACCTGACCGGCGTGGCGATGTGCCACTTCATGCCGCGGCGCAAGAGCCCGTTCGATGAATGACGAGTGACGAATTCAGGACGAGGAACTGACGTGCTCGAGCCGGACTGAGCATCGAATTGACCGTTCTGTGTTCATCACGGCTTCAGATCGCCTCGCCGCCGCGCTCGCCGGTGCGGATGCGGATGCAGTCCTCCAGCGGCAGGATGAAGATCTTGCCGTCGCCGATCTCGCCCGAAGCGCCGGTGCGACCGCCCTTGAGAATCGCGTCGATGGTGGGCTGGAGGAACTCCTCGTTCACGGCGATCATCAACTGCACCTTGCGGAGCAGATCGACCGTGAACTCGTGGCCGCGGTAGATCTCCGTCTGGCCGCGCTGCCGCCCGAAGCCCTGCACGTCCATCACCGTCAGCCGGAAGACTTCGACCTCGGCCAGGGCGGTCTTGATCGCCTCCAGGCGGTTGGGCTGCACGATGGCGACGATCAGCTTCATGACGGCGGGCTCTTGGAGCGTGCGGTTGCGTTAGCCGTTCTGGCTTCCCAGACTCGTTCCCCTGCGCGACGAGCGGGCGGGGGTCAGCCTGCCTCGACACGAGTCTTGCGGCCATCCTATCGCGTGGAACGCCCGCCCTCAAGACGGCCGGGGCCGTGCGTCGGAGCACGGCCCCGGCTGGAAGGCGTGCGTAGAGGCCGGGGAGTTCGGCGGGAGCCGCCTGCGCGGAGGACGAATCCTCGTAGCAGGACGACTCCCGCCGGCCCGGTCAAACCGCGGGGCGACCGGCTCCCCACGGGGAATTCCACACGTCTAACCCGCTTCCACGGCAACCGCCGGCTTCGGCCGCGGCGCGGTCGCCATCTCGCCCGGCACGGCGGGCACGCCCGCCACGAACGAGGGCGGGTAGGCGTACATGCCGTGCTCGGTGAGGTCGAGTCCTTCGATTTCCTCTTCCGGACTCACGCGGAGCCCGATCGTGTACTTGATGGCCAGGAAGATGCCCATGCTCACGGGGAAGGCCCACGCGAAGGCCGCGGCCACGCCGATCGCCTGGGTGACGAGTTGGCCGGCCCCGCCGCCTGCGAGCAGTCCCACTTCCTTGGCGAACAGCCCGACCGCCAGCGTGCCCCAGGCCCCGCACACGCCGTGCACCGAGATCGCCCCCACCGGGTCGTCGATCCGGATGCGGTCGAAGGCCACGCACGAGAGGACCACGATGGCCCCGGCGATCGCGCCGGTCAGGGCCGCGTAGTGCGCGGGCAGGCAGTCGCACCCGGCCGTGATGGCCACCAATCCGGCCAGGGCGCCGTTGAGACTGAACGAGGGATCCGGTTTCTTGAAGGCGATCCACGAGGTGAACATGGCGACCACGGCCCCGGCCGCGGCGGCAAGGTTCGTGGTCACTGCGATGTAGGCGAAGCTTCCGCCGCCCACGGCGGTGGTGCTGCCCGGGTTGAACCCGAACCAGCCCAGCCACAAGATGAACACGCCGAGAGCGGCCAGGGGGATGTTGTGTCCGGGGATGGGGTTGGTCTGGTTGCCCTTGTACTTGCCGATCCGCGGGCCGAGGACGAGCGCCCCGGCCAGGGCGCACCAGCCTCCGATCGAGTGGACGACCGTGGAGCCGGCGAAGTCGAGGAAACCCAGCTCCTCCAGCCATCCGCCGCCGTCGAGCAGTCCGCCCCAGGCCCAGCTTCCGAAGATCGGGTACACGATCACGGTAATCAGGATCGTGTAGGCCAGGTAGCCGACGAACTTGGTCCGCTCGGCCATGGCCCCGCTGACGATCGTGGCGGCGGTGGCGCAGAACACGGTCTGGAAGATCAGGAACGCCCAGTTGAAGTTGTTGTCGCCTGCGTCGTAGAAGAAGTTCGTCGTTCCGAACAGCCCGGTGCTCGTGGCGCCGAACATCAAGCCGAAGCCCACGAGCCAGAAGGTCAGGCTGCCGATGGAGAAGTCCATCAGGTTCTTCATGAGGATATTGCAGGCGTTTTTCGCCCGGGTGAAACCGGACTCGACCATGGCGAACCCGGCTTGCATGAAGAACACCAGGAACGCGGCCAGGCAGGTCCAGAGGGCGTTGGAGTCGGTGTAGAGGCTGCTGTTGGCGACCGTTCCGTCCTCGTCATCCAGCTCGATGGCGGAGGCCGCCAGGACGTCGACCTTCTCTTCCAGGCTCATGGAGTCGAACGGTTTGGGCGACGCGTGCGCCGAGGCCGGTCCGGCGACCCAAAGACCGGCCCCGACGATCGCCATTCCCAGCAGCCAGGGGCCCAGGGAGGTCGTGGAGGTAGGCACTCTCATCTCGGTCCTCTTGCTACGTATCTGCGAACGTGGTTTGACAGGGCGAAGCCGGCGCGGCGCGCGGAGCGGCAGGCGCTCGATCGATGGCCGGTCCGCGGACAGTCCGCCCCGGACCGCACGCCGAAAGCCAGAATCACTCGCCGACGACGGGATGCAACCGATGTGCCAAGCCGCGCCTCAGGCTGGGCGACCCCGATGCATGTGCTTGCCAAAATCGGAGTTAGGAAACCTCACCGAGGACGCAAAATGGGCTTCCTGGTGGCCAGGCGGCATTGTCCTGCCCATTTCCTCGGCATCGTACGCTATTCGAACAGGCACTTCGGACACGCTGTCGGCAGTCTAACCCCAAGAAACGGAAAATCGCCGGCCGCGGACTCGCCACGGCCGGCGATCAGTGGAGGCTCGCCGGACGATCTCCGGCGGGGTGCCGGAGGCCGTTCAGAACGTGAAGATCAGGTCCACGCCGCCGGAAAGCTGCTCGCGGTCGGCTCCGTCGTTGAACGGCCTGGCCCCGGCCGCGTAGGGACCGTTGGCCCAGTCGTAGCGGAGCTCCGGGCGGATGGTGAAGTTGGCGTGCGGCTTGAAGTTCAGACCGCCGGTGATGGCCCAGTAGTCGGCCGGGGTGCCGAGCACGCGGGCGGCATCGTCGTCGCGGAACCACTCCAGGCGCCCGCCCAGGGCCCAGCAATCGTTGAGCTGGTAAAGCAGATACTGGTTGATCCCGTACCACTGGGCATTGGCCCCGGGGGCGTTGGTAATCAGCCCCAGGTCATGCTGGAAGACGTAGTTCAGGTTGTCGCTCAGCGCGACGTCCACGACGAAGCTGTTCATGTACAGGTCGCCCTGGTCGGCGCCGTTGAGCACGCCGTTATCACCGCCCGAGCAGATCCACGTGAAGGTGATCTTCTCGCCCACCGGCGTGCTGACGCCGCCGAGGAACAGCGCCGCGCCCGACGGGTTCTCGAAGCCCGTGTCCCAGGCGGTGGTCCACCCGGCGTGCACCGACACGTCGTCGGTCAATGCGTAGGTGCCCAGCACGCCCGTGTGGGTGAACGGCTCGGCGAAGAACATGCAGTAGGCGTGGGAGTAAAAGAAGTTGTCCGGGGCGGGGACGACTTCGTAACCGATCAGCGTGTAGAAGTGCCCCATCTTCACGGAGAGCTTGCCGATGCCGATCTCGCCGTAGAGCTGCGGGATGGCCGAGCCGTAAACCCCGTCGTCGGAGCTGATCCATCCGTTGTCCCAGCCGAACGGGCTGTTGCCGAAGGCCTGGGTGTCGGGGCCGTCGGCCCCGAACATGTAGTCCATGCGAAAGCCCCAGTCGAACGTCTTCTCGCTGGTGTCGACGGGCTTCTCGATGTACAGCCAGTTCTGATCCGACGTGAAGCCGTTGCCCACTTCGCGGAAGCCCAGCGGGCCGTTGTCGCGGGCGCCCCAGGCATTGCCGTACACGCCCGTGGAGAGCCAGTCGCCGATCGTCAGGCCGCTCTCGAACTCGGGAAACAGGGTCCACGGGTCGGCCAGCGCGCCGCCGCGGCAAAACCGGCCGCCGCAGGCGGCGCCGCCCGGATCGCAACAGGCCATGCAGGGATCGCAGGCCACCGGGCCGCAGCTCTCGCAGTCTGCGCCGGGCATCGTGGCGGGCGGGGCCGAGGCGGCGTCGCTGGGCGAAGCGCTGGGGGCCTTCCCGTCGGCATACGCGTACGCGTAGTCATTGGGCTGGTAGGCGGTCGGCTGAACGGAAGCCGGCTGTTGCATCCTCGGCGCGTAGAACGCCTGCTGGGCCCGGACGAGGCCCGGCGTCAGCATGCACGCCAGCGCGGCTCCCATGGCCAAAGACAAGGGCTTCATGGGTCTCGACTCCAACGGTTTGGGAATTGGTGGTGAACGGGTGGGTTGAGGAACCAGTCAACCAACGGCGGGCCAGCGTGGATTCCGCGGAAACCACAATCCCCGTACGTCTGACCTCGACGTCCGTCTTGTCTGGAGTATCGACCCTGCCGGCTTTCCCCATTGATGCGGGAAGGCGAAGAATCGCGCCTGAAAGTCCTCGCGGAGCCGGCTGCGCGGCAAAGATTGCGGGCTGGGCGGCCCCTGCCGCCCGTTTCGCCGACCAACGCGCCCGGCCGCCCCCGCGGTCCCGCCCGGAAGATGGGCGTGCCTGCCCGGATCGCGGCAGGGGGGGAGGCGTTCGGCCTCGGGCCGCGTCCAAACGACCGCGCGGCCTTCTCGCCGCTGGCGCGAGATGCCCAAGCGTGCAGCATGGGCGCCATGGGCGAGAAGCCGGCTGCCCGATCCAGGGGAGAATTCCGCAAGGGGCCTGCGCGCACCGCGGTCCCCGGCGCGTTGTCCGGACGGCCGTCAGCGGTTCAGCTCGCGGACGTCCTCAAACAGCGCGTCGACGAACTCATCCGGCACGAACAACGCCAGGTCCTCGGCCTTCTCGCCCACGCCGACGTACTTCACGGGCAGGCCGACCTGCTGGCGAATGGCAACGACCACGCCGCCCTTGGCCGTGCCGTCGAGCTTGGCCAGGACGATGCCCGTGCACCGCACCGCTTCGGTGAAGTGCCGGGCCTGGCTGATCCCGTTCTGTCCGGTGGTCGCGTCCAGCACCAGGAGCACTTCGTGGGGCGCGTCGCCGATCTGCTTGCCCAGCACGCGATGGATCTTGGCCAACTGCTGCATCAGGTTCTGCTGGGTCTGCAGGCGTCCGGCCGTGTCCACCACGCAGACGTCGGCCGCGGTCTTCAGGGTCTGGGCCACGGTGTTGTGGGCCACGGCGGCCGGATCGCTGCCAGCCGGGCCCGTGACGATCTCGCACCGAAGGCGCTGCGCCCAGACGGTCAACTGCTCCACGGCCGCGGCGCGGAAGGTGTCGGCCGCCCCGAGCACGACCCGCTTTCCCTCGTCAGCGAACCTCCGCGCGAGCTTCGCGATCGAGGTCGTCTTGCCGCAGCCGTTGACGCCGCACACCATGATCACGGTCGGACCCTCCGGCGCGAACTGGATCGGCTCCTCGGGCTGCTGCATGAGCTCCTTGAGCTTCACCTTCACCCGGTCCAGCACCTCGCCCATCTCCACGCGGCGGCTGCGAAAGGTATCCCCCACCTCCTGGACGATCTGCTGGGCCGGTTTCACCCCCATGTCCGTCTTCACCAGGAGGGCGAACAGCTCGTCGAGGAACTCGTCGTCCACGAGCCGGCCTTCGGACTTGAACAGGTCGCGGACGTCGGTGTTCAGAAGCTGCGCCGTCTTGCGCAGCCCCTGCTTGAATTGGTCGAAAAGGCCCATGCGATGCTTCCCCGGTCGGTTCTCCGTGCTCAAGTCGATGCGCACGACGCGCGGTCGGCCGTTCGTCGTTCCGAGCCGGGCCCTGTCGTCCCGGCGCTCTCCCGTCAACGATGCATGCCCCCGGCCAGCGAAGGCACGTCTCGCAAGCTCAGTCCGGGCTCGACGCACGCCCGCGCGGCGCGTGGACACGCCGCGCGGATGCGTCTTCGTCTTGCCGTTCGCGCAACAGCCGGTCCAGGATGCCGTTGACGAATTGCGGTGAGCGGGCTCCGCCGAACCGCTTGGACAGCTCGATCGCTTCGTCGATCGCCACGGCGGCCGGCACGTCGCCCTCCAGCACTTCCAGGGCCCCCAGGCGGAGGACGTTGCGGTCGGTGGGGGCCATCCGCTGGAGGCTCCAGTTCTGGGCCGCACGCTGAAGGGCCTGGTCGATCTCCGCGCGTCGCCGACGCACGCCGGCCACCAACTGCCGGGCCAGGGCGGCCGCCCGATCGCGGGTCTGTCCCGCGCCCTCCCGCGCCATCCGCCGGAGGGCCTCGCGCACGCCGTCCAATGCCCCGGCCGCGGCGGCCTCCGGGAACCACTCCCGCAGGTACTCCTCGAGCTCCTCGTCGGCGAACTGCACGAGCGCCGCGGCGTTGAGTCGGCCGCGAACGAAGTCCTCGCCCACTTGGGGGCTCAGCCCCGGGTTGAGGTCGTCCTGGTAGAGCACCTGGAAGGCCGCTTCGCGGGCGCGGCGCCGCAGGAGCCGCGCGGCCAGTTCCTGGCTTCTTCGGGATGGCGGCATGGCGAGTCAATCGGGGAGCTTGGACATCAGATCGACCATCTCCAGCGCCGCCTCGGCGCACTCGCTCCCCTTGTTGCCCACGCGGCTTGCCGGCCGATCCTTGCCGCGGGTGCCGGGCTGCGCGCCACTCCGCGCCTCGGCCTGCTCCAGCGTGTTGCAGGTCAGCACGCCGAAGAGCACCGGCACCCCGCAGCTCGCCCCCAGTTCGGCCAGGGCGATGCTCACCGCGCGGTTGATGTGCTGGTCGTGCGTGGTCTCGCCGCGGATCACGGCCCCCAGGCACAACACGGCCACGTAGCGTCCGCTGCGGGCCAGACGCCCGGCGACCGTGGGGATCTCAAAGGCGCCGGGCACCCACGCCACGTCGATCCGCTCCCCGGCCACCCCGTGCGCCGTGAGCGTCTGGACCGCGCCGTCCAGGAGCCGGGAGGTAATCGACGGGTTGAAGCGGGCCACGACGATCGCGAATCGGCCGTCGTGGCCACTGGGCTGGCCTTCGTAGATGTTGGGCACGGGAGGCAATGGTGAGGGGTCGGTGGCGGGGTTGAATCAGACTTCCGCCAAACAGACTTTTGGAGTCTGGGGGACTTCGGAAACCTCGGAATCGTGGGAACTCCTTCGCCTCGGATCTACTTCATGTTCATGCTCATCAGGAACTCGGCGTTCGTCTTGGTCTTCTGGAGCCGGGTGACGAGCAATTCCATGGCGTCGGGCGGGTTCATGTCGTTGAGCACGCGGCGGAGGATGCACACGCGGCGGTGCTCCTCCGGGTCCATGAGCATCTCCTCCTTGCGGGTCCCGCTGCGGTTGATGTCGATGGCCGGCCAGATCCGCTTGTCCACCAGGCGACGGTCGAGCACGATCTCCAGGTTGCCCGTCCCCTTGAACTCCTCGAATATCACCTCGTCCATCTTGCTGCCGGTGTCGATCAGGGCGGTGGCGACGATGGTCAGCGAGCCTCCCTCCTCAACCTTGCGCGCGGAGCCGAAGAACCGCTTGGGGCGCTGCAAGGCGTTGGCGTCCAGGCCGCCGGAGAGGATCTTGCCGGAGTGGGGGCACTCGCTGTTCCACGCCCGGGCAAGGCGGGTGATCGAATCGAGGAAGATTAGCACGTCGTAGCCGTATTCGACCATGCGCTTGGCCTTCTCGAGCACCATCTCGGCCACCTGGATGTGCCGGCTGGCCGGCTCGTCGAACGTGGAGCTGATCACCTCGCAGTTCTTGCCCTTGACCTGCCGCTCCATGTCGGTCACCTCTTCGGGCCGTTCGTCGATCAGGAGCATGAACACGTACAGGTCGGGGTAGTTGGCCAGGGCCGCCCGGGCCATCTTCTGCATGAGGATCGTCTTTCCGGCGCGCGGGGGGCTGACGATCAGGCCGCGCTGGCCGAAGCCGACGGGCACGATCAAGTCCACCACGCGGGTGTTCGGGTCGTCGGCCGAGGTCTCCATCGCGATCCGCTTGTCCGGGTGCAGCGGCGTGAGGTCGTCGAAGAAGACCTTCTGGGAGAGGAGGTTCGGGTCCTGGAAGTTGATCGCCTCGACCCGCAGCAGCGCGAAGTACCGCTCGTTTTCCTTCGGCGGCCGGATCTGCCCGGAGACCACGGACCCCGTGCGAAGCCCGAAACGCCGGATCTGGCTGGGCGAAACGTAGATGTCGTCGGGGCAGGAGAGGTAATGGTAGTCGGGGCTGCGAAGGAAGCCGAAGCCGTCGGGGAGGACCTCCAGCGTCCCCTCGCCGTACATCAGGCCGTTGAGCTTCACCCGCTCCTTGAGGATCTTGAAGATCAGATCCTGCTTCTTCATGCCCATGTAGTCGGTGAGGCTCTCCTTGCGAGCCTCCTCGATCAGCTCGGACATGGACATCTTCTGCAGCCGCGCGATGTGCGTGTCGCCCGACTGCTTGATCTGCTCGTAGCGCTCGTCGGTCTCCTCGGCGGCGCCACCCCGCTCCACCAGCTCCTCGGCCAGGGAGAGGGGCTCGGTGCCTTCGTAGTCCTCCAGGCCCGGGCTGTCGGGCTGGGGTTCGCCGTTGGATTTCGCCGCCTCGGGATTCGGGGCGTCCTTGCGCGCTCGCGCGCCGGATCGCGTGCCTCTTGTCGTTGCCATGATGGCGCTGCTCCTGGAAAGGAGGTGTCAAAGGGAGCCAGCACACGGAGGGCGCCGGCGGAGGGTGTCTTCTCGCTCCCTCAGCCCTCCCGAAAAGCCGTTTCGCTTCGAGGAGTCGGTCCCGGAACGAACGTCCTCAAAGACGAGTCGGAGGGGTCGCGGCCAGGGAGACGGGGTCAATCAGCCGATAAGGGCGGGCCAGTGTCGCTCGACCTGCCGCCGCGCGTGCTGCTCCGTGCCGGAGCCGTCGATCACCACGTCGGCACGCCGTCGCTTTTCATCGAGCGGAAGCTGGGCCGCCTCGCGCGCGGCAAACTGCTGCTCACTCCATCCTCGTTGCCGAGCCCGCGCTAAGCGCAAATCGCGGGGCGCGTCAACCAGCACGAGCTTATCACACAACTTATCCCAACCGGCCTCCAAAAGCAACGCGGCGTCGAGGACCGCAACCTGCGTGCCTTCTCGGGCCAAACACTCCGCTTGCGCGGCGAGGCGCCGGCCGATCTCCGGATGGGTCAACTGCTCCAAGGAACGTCTTTCTTCGCGGGCCTCGGGGCCCGGCGCGAACACGATCTCCGCCAGCTTCGCCCGGTCCACCTTGCCATCAGGCCCGAAAACCCCCGACCCCCACCGCGCCCGAACCGCCGCCGCGATCTCCGGCTGCCCAAGCGCCTGGTGGCCTGCCCGATCCGCGTCCAGGACGCCCGCGCCTTGCTCGGACATGATCCGGCCGATCAGGCTCTTCCCGCTGGCTACGCCGCCGAGGATGCCGATCACCCGCATGGACCGAAGCTCACTTCCACGGCTTGGCGTCGGCCCAATTCGGTCCCGCCGCGACGTCCACCTTCAGCGGCACGTCCAGCGGACAGACACCCGACATTTCCGAGACCACGAGCCCAGCCAGGTTCTCGATGTGATCGGAGGGGACTTCGAAGACCAGTTCGTCGTGAATCTGCAACAACATTCGGGCGGGCAGCCGTTCCCGCCTGAGCCGGTGGTGGATCGAGATCATCGCCAGCTTGATCAGGTCCGCCGCCGACCCTTGAATGACTGTATTGATGGCGGTCCGCTCGGCGAGGTTTCTCTGGCGGCCGGCGTCGGGGCGGACTCCCTGGATGGAACGCCGGCGTCCCAGGATAGTCTTAACATACCCGCTGGAACGGCATTCGGCTAGAGTCCGACGGAGGAATTCCTCGATCTGGGGGTATCCTGCGAAATAGGCCTCAATGAACTGGTCGGCCTGCTCCTTGTCGATCACCAACTGCCTGGCCAGTCCAAAGGCCGACTGCCCATAGAGGATCCCGAAATTCACCGCCTTCGCACGGCGCCGCATCTCCCCCGATACCTCCGCCAGGGGGACCCCGTAGACCTCGCTGGCCACCCGGGCGTGGATGTCCTCATCCCGCGCGAACGCCTCGCAGAGACGTGCGTCCTTCGTGAAATGGGCCAGCACCCGCAGCTCGATCTGCGAGTAGTCGGCCGTCAGCAGCATCCAGCCCGGCTCGCCGGGCACGAACGCCGAGCGGATCTCCCGGCCCTCCTTCGTCCGAATCGGGATGTTCTGAAGGTTGGGGTCGCTCGAGCTCAGCCGCCCCGTGGCCGCCACGCTCTGGTTGAACGAGGCGTGGACCCGGCCGGTCGCCTGCAGCACCATTTCCGGCAGGGCGTCGATGTACGTGCTCTTCAGCTTGGCGTACTGCCGGTACCCGAGGATCTTCGCCGGCAGCGGGTCCTCCGACGCCAGCTCCTCCAACACCTCCGCGTCGGTGCTCGGGCCGGTCTTGGTCTTTTTCACGACGCGCAGCCCCCGCTCCTCGAAAAGCACCTTCTGAAGCTGGCGCGGCGAGGCGATGTTCAGCTTGTGGCCTGCCAGCTCGTAGATCTCCGCCTCGATCGCCTCCATGCGCTGCCCGTACTCGCGGCTCAACGCGGCCAGCCGGTCGAGGTCCAGCCGGATTCCGTTGTATTCCATCTCGGCGAGGACCTCGATCAGCGGCAGCTCCACGTCGCGGAACAGCGGGGTCAGTTCGTTCTGCTCCAGCTTCGGTGCGAGGACCGGACGCAGACGGAGCGGCACCTCGGCGTCCTCGCCCGCATACTCGGCCACGCGCTCGACCGGCACCTCGTCCATGCGCTTCTGGTGTTTCCCCTTCCCGATCAGATCGGCGATCTTGATCGTGGTATGGCCGAGGTAGCGCCCTGCGAGGTCGTCGAGATTGTGGTTGCGCTGTCCCGCCTCGAGCAGGTAGCTGGCCACCATGGTGTCGAACGCCACGCCGCGCAGCTCCACGCCCGACGCGCGAAGCACCACCATGTCGTACTTCAGGTTCTGCCCCACCTTCTCCACGTGCGGATCTTCAAGCAGGCCTCGCAGCGCCGCGGCGGCCTGGTCGGGATCGAGGCAGGGATCGCCTTGGGGGGCTCGCACCGGCACGTACCACGACCCCCCGTCCGCGGCCAGGGCGTAGCCCACGATCTCCGCCCCCCGCGGCCGAAGGCTCGTCGTCTCCAGGTCGATCGACACGGATTTCCCCGCGGCCAGGCGGGCGGCCAGCTCGTCGAGCGTCTCCTTCTCGGCCACGATCGTGGTCTGGCGCTCGACACCCGGGAGGGGGGCTTCCGCCGGTTCGCCCACCACGCCCAGGGCGCGCTCCCCAAGATCGCGGAAGCCGACCTCGCGGAACAGGGCGCGAACGCGCTGGCGGTCGATGCGAGCCGGCCGGGCGGCCTCCCAATCCAGCGTGATCGGCACGTCGGCCCGCAGCCGGACCAGGTCTCGGCTGAGCAGGGCTTGCTCACCATATTGCTGGAGGTTCTTGCGCCGCTTTTCCCCCGATACCTCGTGGGCGTGCTCGAGCACGGCCTGGAGCGAACCGTATCTGCCCAGCAGCTCTCTAGCCAGTTTGGGACCGATCAGCGGGACGCCCGGCACATTGTCGGTGGGGTCTCCCACCAAGGCCTGGAAATCCACTACCTGCTCTGGTACAATGCCCCACTCGGAAAGTAGGCCCTCGCGGTCGAGGACCTGATCCTTGCGGATATTGTAGAGGCAGATGCGGTCGCTGATCAGTTGGCGGCAGTCCTTGTCGGCCGTAACGAGGAAGCACTGCAGATCAAGGCTTTGGGACTCGCGGGCGACCGTGGCCAGGATGTCGTCCGCCTCGAAGGATGGGCAGCCGAGCCGTGCGAGTCCCAGGGCTTCCAGCAGTCGTTCAATCGTGGGGATCTGCGCGGCGAGATCCTCGTGCATCTCCGGCCGGCCGGCCTTGTAGCCTTCGTAGAGATCGTGGCGGAACGTCTTGCCAGGCACGTCAAACGCACAGAAGAGGTAATCCGGCCGTTTCTTCTCCAAGAGGAATAAGATGTCCCGCGCAAACCCGAATACTGCGCCGACGGGCTCCCCGCCGGGGCTCGTCATCTCGGGCAGGGCGTGGAAAACCTGGTGAATAAGCGAGTGCGCATCGACGACAAAGACCGTCTTACTGGATAGACAATCCGGTTCTACCCGTACTGCCCCAGACTTCTCGCCCTGCACCGCCTCCGACCCCCCCCGGTCGGTGTATGTTGGTGATGGAGTCTGGGGCTTTTCTACACTAATACCCGGCAAGGTCATCTGTTGGCGGCTTTGGGACATGGGTCGCGCTAGCAGAAGATTAGGGAACCGATGCCGCGGCTCGATCATTGTCCTCCCGCCCCCAGGTCCGTCAAGTGCGGCTCAATCGCCCGCCTCCGGTGGGCCACCGCCGAAACACAATTTGAACACGTGGGGAACGGAGTCCGCTGCGGAATCGTCCAACCCTTGATGCGCCGTGCTTGCCGGGGATCGCTCCACGCCGACCCGCTTCGACCCAAGAGGCCTTGACCGAGGGTGTGCCGGCTCGCCCGCCGCGGTATCCTGGGAAGAAGCATGCGAAAGCCGTTCGACCCCTATCATCGTTGGCTGGGCATTCCGCCGGACGAACAGCCGGCCAACCATTATCGGCTGCTCGGGATCCGTCTGTTCGAAGCGGAGCCCGAAGTGATCGAGAACGCCGCCGACCAGCGCATGGGGCACCTGCGCAATTTCCAAGGCGGCGAGCACGCCGATCTATGTGCCAAGCTGCTCAACGGCCTGGCCGCGGCCAAGGTCTGCCTGCTCAATCCGGAGAGCCGGGCGGCGTACGACCGGCGCTTGCGCGAGGAGTTTGGCCTGTCTGCGGTGTCGGCCCCCCCCTTGCCTGCCGCGGAGGCCCCGCCTCCTGCGGCCCCCCCCTTGCCTGCCGCGGTCGTTGCCCCGCCCCCTCGCCAGCCCAACGCGCAGTCGGACAGCGGCCTGAATCGGCTGTTCTCGCAGACGGGTCCCGCCCCTTCATCCGGGACCCGTCGCACGGCCCGCCGCGGCGCAGACCCCACACTCGCCGTGGTTGCCGTGGTGGGGGTTCTGCTGCTGATCGCTGTGGTTGTGGTGGCCATGAACTTCTCCGGCGGGGGATCGTCGGACCGCGCCTTGCTGGTCTTCGACTGGCCCGTGTCCGTCCGCGATGGCGCCGTGGTGACCCTCAACGGCGAGTCGCTCGAGGTCCCTCCGAGCGGCGCCTGGGAGCATCCTTGCTCGCCGGGCGCCCATCGACTGATCGCCTCGGTGCCGGGCTACGAGACGATCGACCGGCAGTTGGATCTTCAGGCCGGCGACCGATGCCTGATCCGCGTGCCGAACGCCTCGGCGCCGCGCTCGAAGGCCAGCCCTGACGGGGCGAAGCCATCGGCTGAACCCGCCACGGGCCCGCTCCAACGGGACCAGTGGGTCGATTTACTGCCGCACGTCCTTCTGCGCCGCGACATGCTCTCCGGCCGCTGGCAGAAGAGCGGCGCGACGCTCAGCGTCCGCCCCGCGCCGGAGGCCGCCACGCGCCAGGGCCTGCTTCGCCTGCCCATCGCCGTGGACGGCTCCTATGAACTGGAGCTCGAGCTCACCCGCACCGAAGCCGACGGGCCGGTCCTCATGCTGCTGCCCGCAGGGCAATCCGCCTGCAAGGTGGAGCTGAGTCCGGGCCGAGGGATCGGATGCAGGCTTGTTGCGCCGGATTCGAGCGGGCGCCAGCTCGGCTGGACGCCGCGCGGCACGATCGACAACCAGCGCAGTTGCCTCCTCGCCGCCAAAGTCGCACGCGGTGACAAGACCGTCGGGGTCCGGGTCCTGCTCGACGGCAAGCCCGTGCTGCAATGGAGCGATCAAGCCTCCGCGCTGGAGAGCGAAGGTGCCGGCCTCCGCGATCCGTCGCGTCCCCAGATCGGCGCCCAGGACGCGTCGGTCACCTTTTCCCGCGCCCGGTTTCGGCTTCTGTCGGGCGAGGCTACGTGGGTCGAATCGTCGGGCGGCTCTGCCACCCCGGCCGAGAAGCCCCCCGCCGCCCAGACGCCGGAGCCCGTAGCGGCCAAGGGCCTTCTGGCCGAGATCTTCGAGGGAACCGACTTGGAGACGCCAATCCAACGGCGAATCGACCCGCGGATCGACTTCGATTGGAAACGGGGCCCGCCGGGAGAGGGCCTTCCCAGCGACCGTTTCTCGATACGATGGACAGGCTGGATCACACCGCCACGGCCAGGCGCGTACACGTTTCTCTGGAAGGCGGACAATCGTGTCCTCTTCATCCTCGACGAGAAGCCCAAGCACAGTCAATACCGGGCCTTGTCAGACGGGCGCATGGCCAAGTTCGAGACGATCCTCGAATCTCGTCCCTACTCTTTAAGGATCGAGTACGAGGAAGACACCGAGGACGCGTACATGCAGCTTCTCTGGATTCCGCCGGGAAGGACGGCGGAAGAGGTGATTCCCGCCGACGTGCTGTGGCACGGCCCACGTCCCGAGAGGCCCTCCCAGGCAGCCGGCCAACCGTCCGACGTTCCCGTCGATGTGGCCGGGATGGAGCCGCGTCCCTTTGTCGCGCCCGAGGGGGCGGCGATGCCGCCCGCCATCGCCGGGGCCACCGCGTTCTACTTCCCCGAGAAGCCGAGCACCGACGTCCGGAACGGCGTGCTCCAGTTCACCGTGCGCAAGGCCTGCCGCGTGTTCCTCCTGGCGCACTGGAAATACGAGGGCAACTCGCGGGGCGGATGGACGGAGGACCGTCTGACGCGCGAGAAGCTCGTCGAGCAGGGGTGGAAGGACCTCGGTCCCATCCCCTGGGATCCCGACGTCTTCTTGTTCCAGAGGGATTGCAGCCCCGGCGAATCGTACCGGCTGCGCACGAACAAGTACTGGCCGCCGCGGCTGCTGGTCGCGGCGTCCGGCGCCGCCTCGGACCCGACGACGCCCCCGAAGCCCGCCCCACCGTCCGAGGCCTCGGGCAAGCGCCTGCCCGCGCCGGCCGACGACCGGCAACGGGAGATCCACGCCGACCTGGATGACATCTATCGCCTCGGCGAGATCACCGAGGCGGCGGAGAAGCGCGAGGTGGCCGCCGCCCTGCGCAAGCTGGCCGGCGAGTGCGGGGAGCGGCCCGCCGAGCGCTACGTGCTGCTGAAGACGGCCGCGGAACTGGCCGCGGCCGGCGGCGACGTGGACTTGATGCGCCGGGCGCTCGACGCTCTGGCGGCGGGATTCGAGGTCGATGCGCTGGCGCTGAGGATCAAGGTGCTGGAGAACCTGGCCGGCGCGGCCGATCAGCCCGCCGCCCTCCGAGACTTGGTGGACGCCGCCGATCAGGCCATCGATCGGGCCCTGGACGCGGGACGGTACGATCTCGCCGGAAAGGCGGCCGACCTCGCGTATCGGACGGCACTGAAGCCCGCGGGCGCCGACCTGCGCAAGCGGACCTTCGACCGCAATCAAGAGGTCCAGGCCCTGGTCGCTGACTGGCAGACGTGGCAGGAGGCCCTAAGCGTGCTCCAGGCGAGTCCCGACGACCCCGTGGCCAACCTCGACGCCGGACGCTGGTACTGCCTGCATCTGAGCGACTGGGAAAAGGGGCTCTCCTACCTGTCCAAGTCGGGCGATGCGAAACTCAAGGAGCTCGCCAAAAGGGACACGACCGAAAAGCCCAGCGACCCGACCGCGCAGGTCGCCCTGGCCGACGCCTGGTTCGATGCGGCCGAGGCCGCCGAGAAGCTCGACCGACCGCTGATGTACAAGCGGGCGAAGGTCTGGTACCGGAAGGCCCAGTCGGGACAGCTCTCCTCCCTGGTGAAAGTCAAGGTCGAGCGGCGGCTGGGAACGATCGACGAGGCCCTCGGCACCGAGCGGTCGTCGCAGGCCCCGCACCTGGAGGGATTCGAGCCGGGCAAGTGGGCTGAGGTCCTTCCCGCCGTGAGGACCGAGCGCGACGCGGTGGAGGGGAAGTGGGAGTGGGTCGGCGACGACCTCATCGTCACGCCCGCCCGCGACTG
This sequence comes from uncultured Pirellulales bacterium, assembly GCA_964434165.1. Classification (GTDB taxonomy): domain Bacteria; phylum Planctomycetota; class Planctomycetia; order Pirellulales; family Thermoguttaceae; genus CAYSUS01. Next base: position 21,546 of record CAYSUS010000028.1, on the reverse strand, counting down.
CCGGCTCGCCCTGCCCGTCACGCTCTCGGGCAGCTACGACCTGGAGGTCGAGTTCGTGCGCACTGACGGCAAGGGCGCCGTGGCCATGGTCTTCCCGGTGGGGCGCGAGCAGATCACGCTGGTCTTCAGCCACAGCGGCGGCAAGTGCCACGGCCTGGAGCTGCTCCAGCGCCGGCTGGCGTGGGCCGATGGCAATCCTTCGCGCCGCGCGCCGGGCCTCCTGCAAAACGGGCGGCGCTACACGGTCTTGATCGGCGTAAGGGTCGAGCAGGAGGGGGCCCTGATCGACGTGGTCCTGAACGGCAAGATGTTCATGAAGACGGCCGGCCCGATCGACGGCCTCTCGCTCCACACGCGCTGGGACCTGGGCGACCGGCGCCGCGCGGGACTGGCGGCCCACGAGAGCCGCGTCAAGTTCAGCCGCGCCCGCATCCGCCTGCACGAGGGCCAGGCCGAGTTCCTCGGCGGAAGGTAGTGGGTTGGCCGTTGAATCGCCTGGCGCGATCGGGAAGGAGGGGTCGGAGCCTTTCTGCCCGAGCGGCCCGAATTGGGCTTCGCGCACGCGGGCCCTGCCCCCTTCTCCCCCCCACGATCGTGCGCGGCCATTCGGGCAAGCGCCTGGCGATCGCCTCGGGGCGCCGAGTTCTGGACGCTTGACGCATCCGCACCACGGCGATATACTCGCGGGCGCTGGAGGAGGCCCCTTCTCAGCCTTGAGTGTCTTGTCTTCAGGCCCGGGCGTCGGTGCCCGGTTGCGGAACACAACTCGAAGAGGCGCATCTCGATCCCGGATCTCGGGCATCCGCTGGGGTTGCGCCCGTGGCGCGGAGGACCCTTCCCAGGTCGCGCGAGAACCAATCGCTTCAGGTAGCTCTGGTGGTTTTTGCCATGCTCACCGTGGTGCTCGGAGTGGCCAGCCTGGTCTTCCTCAGGCAGAGCCAGGAGGCGTGGGCCCAGCGCGACGCCGCGCGCAGCGAGGCCCAGCGCGCGCGGGCCGCCGCGACCGCCGCGCGCGACGTGGCCGCCCGCCTCAAGACAATCCTCGGCGCGGCCCGGACCGAGAAGGTGGAGGCGATCGAGGATCGCTTCCGGGCCGACCTGGCGACCTATGGCGCAGGATTCCCCGACGAGGATTTCGACTATCGGCGGCTGCTTGCGCGGCAGCGGGAGGCGATGCGGCAGCGCTCCGCTGAAGTGGCCGGCGTCAAGGCGACCCTGGCTGAGTGCCTGTCGCAACTCGCCGCCCGTCAGCACGTGCATGGGGAGGAAGTCCGCGTATGGCGCGAGGCAGCCGACGCCGCGGCGGACGAGCTGGCCACTCTCCGCCAGACCTCGCGTCGAGACCTCGCCGCAGGTCGGCAGCGGGAGGAGGAGCTGGCCGCGCAAGTCGGCCAGGCGCGACTTGCCGGGCAGCGTCTGACCGAGGAGTACGAGGACATGCAAAGGCGGCTCGAGTTGCGCCATGCCGAAGTCGTTGCGCAACTGCGAGCGCTCAAGCGCGAGTACGAGTCGGGCCGCGACGGCGCGGCGGCGCCCGACGGTCACGTCGTCTCCGTGAGTCCGGCAACCCGCACCGTGCACATCGACCGCGGGTGGGAGGACTCGTTGCGGAGCCTGGTCCGGCTCAACGTCTATTCGATGGGGACGATCCTCCCCGGCGTCGAGCCCGGCAAAGCCCTGGTCGAGGTGACGCGGATCGTGGGGGCCCACCAGGCCGAAGCGCGGGTCGTGCGCGACACGCTCGGCGATCCGATTCTTCCCGGCGACCCGATCCATTCGGCAAGCTGGAGCCCGGGCAGGCCCATCCGTTTCGCGCTGGTCGGACGGCTCGACATGGATGGGGACGGTCGCGACGACACGGAAACCCTTCGCAATCGGATCACGGCCGGGGGCGGGGCGATCGATTGCGTGGCCGACGTGGGGGGCCACGTTGAGGGGCAAGTGACCGCCTCGACGCGGTTCGTGGTCGTCGGCGAGGCCCCGGACGCGGGCAGCCCCGCCGGGGCGTGGGCGGCCTTCAGCCGCGTGTTGCGGCGGGCTGAGGACCTGGGGGTGGAGAGGATCAACCTGCCGAGACTGTTGGACGTTTGTGGATGGCACGCGCCGAAGTCCGAGGACCTGGCGGCCGCTTCCGACTTCCGGCCGCGCCTCACCCCGCGGCGGGCGATGCCGTTGCCGGACGGGCCTGCATGGTAGTCGCGACCCCCTACCCTAAGCTGGGGGGATTTTCGTTGACAGTCGGCAGGAGGGCGTTTAGACTCACACTTAGCGCTTGACTTCGTCGCTTGCGATCCCTAATCGGGCTGCCGGCGGGCTTTTCCTCCTACTGGGCCGGTGCGATCGTGTCGGGCGACGCGAATCCGACTCGCACGCTTCGGGGCGTGCGTTGGCGTTGGAAGCAACGCGGCTTCGGCCGCATCCGAGGAAGAGGCACTCATCCAGTCACCGGCCCCGCGGACACCGGCGGTGGAACACCGTGCTGCAAAGGAGCTAGTCGATCATGGCGCGCGAGAACCAGGGTCTCCAGATCGCGTTGATCATCTTTGTCATGCTCACGATCGTGCTGGGCGTGACGACGTTCATCTTCTTCCGCAACTACGACGAGGCCAAGGCCGAGGCCAAGGCCAACGCCGAGCAGGCGGCCAACGCGGCGCGCGACCTGGGCAACGAGAAGAGCGAGAAGGCCCAGTTGGTCAAGTTCGCCGGCTTCGCCGAGAGCGACAAGATGGCGACGATCGAGGAGGAGTTCCGCCGCGAGATGGTGACCTACGCCAGCAACTTCCCCGAGGAGAACCGCACGTACCGCGAGGTGCTGAAGTTCCTTCACAGCCGGATCGTTGAGCTCAACGAGCTGCTGGAGGCCCAGAAGGTGGAGAACGCCGACCTGAAGGCCCGCAACGAGCGACGCGACGAGGAGGTCCAGCCGCAGATCGCCACGGCCAAGGCCGCCGCCGATCAGGCCGCCGCCGACCTGGCCGACGAGCGGAGCAAGTTCAACGCCGACCGCGCTCGGCTCAACGCCGCCAAGGACGACCTGGCCGCCAAGCTCGAGAAGGCCCGCAAGGACAGCGAGGCCGCGCTGGCCCAGCTTCAGGGCACGTTGGAGGAGACCAACATCCAGGTCCAGAAGCTCGCGCAGCTCAACCAGGAGAAGTCGAAGAAGCTGGAGCAGGTGGTCAAGGAGACCTTCGAAGTGGCCGACGGCGAGGTCACCTGGGTGAATCAGCGCAACGGCACCGTGTGGATCGACCTGGGCCGGTTGGACGGCCTGGGCCGCCAGACCACCTTCGCCGTGTATGCCGCGGACACGAACGACGTGACGAAGTCGGGCAAGAAGGGGAGCGTCGAGGTCACGCAGATCTGGGGTGACCACGTCGCGGAGGCGCGGATCGTCGAGGACCGCGTCAACGATCCGATCATGCCTGGCGACAAGATCCACACGCCGGTGTGGAGTCCCGGCGAGCGCCGCCGCTTCGCCCTGACCGGCATCATGGACATCGACGACGACGGCAAGAGCGACCTCCAAACCGTGATCAGCCTCATCCGCTTGAACGGCGGGATCGTCGATTGCTACCTCGACGACAAGAGCGGCGCCGTATTGACCGGCGACGGCCAGCCCGGCGGCAAGATGTCCATCAACACGCGGTACCTCGTACGGGGCGACGCCCCCGAGGGGGCGATGGTCAAGAACCTGCTGCCCGAGTACTCCAAGATGATCAGCGACGCCCAGCGCCTGGGCATCAACGAGGTCCCGCTGAAGCAGCTCCTCAATCAGATGGGCTGGCGCGAAACGACTCCCGTGGTCACCTACGGCCCGGGCGGCAACCCCAACGACTTCAAGCCGGTGGCCCGCGAGGGCGTCAATCCGGTGTCGAGCGGGAACGTCAGCGGGCTGTTCCGCGAGCGCCGCCCGCCGTCGAGCCAGCCCGCCCCGCGCACCGCGTTCTGATCGCGGGGGCGGTGCGAAGCGGCCTTGCTCGAGCGGCCGCGGGGTGCAGACCAGGCTCGCGAGCCCGTCTCGCGGCTTCGACCCGAATCGCCTTGCGTGATTCCGGCAAGGGGGCAGGGTCGTTGCGCCCAAGCGGCCCGGAGGGTGCTTTCGGGGAAAGGGGAGCTGACCCCTTTCCCCTTCCGGGTTCGTGCACGGCTGCTTAGAGAAGGTCCAGCCCCGAGATCTCGGGCGGCGACCCCCGCGGCGCCAGCTCCAGATCGCCCGTCCGCGCCGACTTCGACCATGGCGGCAGGTCCAGACCCGGTGACGCCACGCGGGGAAACGCCGGGCCCGGTTGGGGAGCGCTGTCCATCGCCCGCGACGCCGGCGGTCCGGCGGCGAAGAGCGGCAGCCCCTCCTCCAACCCCTCGAAGAGCTGCTCGCGCAGCGCCGCAAGACGCTCATGCTTGGCCGCCAGACCCCGGCTCAGTCCGTCCACCTCCAGGTGCTTGGGCTCCAGGAAGAGACAGGCCGGGTCGGCCAATCCACGCTGCCGGGCGATCTGCCACAGCAGCCAGCGATCGGACCACGGCAATGCGTGGGCCTGGCACAGGGCGTGGAACAGGCCGCCGGGGCTTTCGTAGGGGCCGCGGCGCTCCCTTCCCAGCACCAGGCGCGACACCACCCAGAGGACCGCGATCAGCGTCGCGATCACGACCAGTCCGGTCACCAGGTACTGGGTGTCGATCTCGCCGGGCCGCTCCCGGAAACGCGAGAACATCTCCGCGAAGCGGTCGGACGATTCCGCCACCAGGATGCCCGCCAGCGGCAAGCTGCTCATCGTGGATGCCCTCGCGTCAGTCTCGCGGGTCGGCCAGGGCCTCGCGATAGTAGGCGAACTGATCGCGTTGCTTGAGGCTGCGGGCCGCGGCCTGTTGCACGGCCGCGCTGCGGTCGCTCTCGGCCCGCCGGAGCGCCTTCCGGCTCGATTCCGAATTGGCCTGGGCCAGCGCGGCGGCGGCCTCGGCGCGGACGATGTGGTCCTCGCTGCCGACCAGATCGACCAGTTGAGGCTCGACCTGCGCCACCGCGTCGATCGTCCTGGCCACGGAGATGCCCCGCAGCACGCGGGTCCGCGACTTCGAGCTCAGCTCCAGGCGCAAGCGGGGAATCGTGTCCGGGTCGATCTTCCGAACCAGAAGCCCCGTGCTCCGTCGCACCTCCTCGTCGAGCATGTCGAAGGCGCCGAGAAAGCGCTTGAAGCTGAACTCGGCCAGGCTCTTGCGGGCCGCGTTCCGCACGGCGGCATGGCGGCTTTCGAGCATCTCGACGATGCGGGGAAGGATGCCCGGAATCCCCCGGCTGCGCAGCTGCGCGACGATCCCGGCCTGCACCTGGGGGTCCTCGTCCTCCAGGGCCTTCAATGCCAGGGCGTTCGCGGCCGCGCCGTTGAACTCCTGGAGGGCCTCGGCCGCGGCCCGCCGCCCCTCGCGCTTGCCGTGAAGCAGGACGTACTCGATCGTGTTGAACGCCTGGAGCCGTGGCATGCTCGAAGCCATCACCAGGCGAACCACGCCGCGCTGGGCCTGGTCGTCGAGCCGGTCGAAGACGGTCGCGCCCGCTTGCAGCCAGCTCAACGTCCGGATCCGCTTGAGGTTCTGCTCGATCGCCGCCGAGTTATCGCGGGCCACCTTGCGGAGGAAGTGGCGCAGGAATTTGACGTCCGACCGCGAAGCCAGCACGTTGATCACCGAGGAGGGCGCGTGCGGGTCGTCCAGGTAGCTCAGCAGCAGGCGCACGATGGCCACGGCCGTGCTCTTGGAAAGCAGGTCGATGACCGGGGGGAACGCCGTGTGGTGCGGGTTCTGCAGGATCTGCTTCAGCAGGGCGCTGTCCCAGGACGCCAGGAGCAAATACGCCTCGATGACTTCGCGACGAGGATGGCGCGGAAACCGCTCGACCGCCGACTCCAGGGCGGTCAGCACGTGGGGTCGCACGAGCCGCGGATCGCGCCGCCGCCCGTCCACTTCCGGTTCATCCAGTTCGTGGCGGAGCTGGGCCACCAGGTCGAGCAGCGTCGCGGCCACGAGGTTGGCGTTGGGGTTGGCCGCGTCGGCCAGGGCGTTGGCCAGCGTCGGCACCAGATCGTACTCCCCCAACCAGACGGCGGCACGGCACCCGTTCTCGCAGACCTGGGGATCGGTCTCCAGCACGGCGTCCCGCAGGGCCTGGCGCATGCGGACCGCGTGCTCGCGCATGCGGTCCATCCACCGCTGGTCGAACGTGTGCAGCCGGCGGACCAGTTCGCGGTGGCCCGCCAGGCTCCGACGCGCCAAAAGCGCCCCCAGCGCCCCATCGCGGACCCGCCCGTGAGGGCTGTCCAATGCCGCCACGAGGACCCGGACGGAGGCCTCGTTCTCCGTCTCCGAGAGCAGTTCCAGGGTGGTCTTCAGTCCGTGACTGGCTGCGCGCATGTCTCCCCCGAATCTGTACTACCGTAGTATCAGGAATCGGCTGCACTATGCGCAGACTTCACGGGAAACGGCAGATTTTGCAGGACCCTCCCATCTTGCCTGGGCGGTGGCCGGGCCGAGGCGCTTTCAGCGAGAAGGCACGGGAGACGGCGGGCCCTCGACCTGCTCCACGCGAACGGGCCGGATGTCGAACTTGGGGTTCTGGCCCAGGAACCGCGCGGGGTTGTTGTGGAACACTTCGATGGCCTCCTGAAGGCGGTGCCCCCGTGCACGCATCTCCGAAACGCACTCCTGAAGCAGGAACGGATCGCTGGGCCCCCAGTCGGCCGAGGAATTGACCAAAGTCCGCTCCGTGCCGTACTTCTCCAGCATGTCCACCGCCCGCCTGGGCGAGCACTTCGTGATCGGGTAGAGCGTGAACCCGACCCAGTACCCGGGGTCCTTGCACATCCTCAGCGTGTGCTCCTCGACGTGGTCGATCCACACGCGATCGGGGTTGACCGGCATGCCGCGGAGGATCTCCAGAATCCGCTTCGTCCCGCGGAGCTTGTCCTCCAGGTGGGGCGTGTGAACCAGCAGGAGTTGATCGTGGCGGATCGCCAGATCGACCTGGGCCTCCATGATCTCGCACTCGTTGCGGCTCGACTTGTGGAGGCCGGTCTCGCCCACTCCCAGCACGGTGGGTTTCTCGAAGAACTCGGGCATCTTTTCCAGCACGGCGCGGCTGAGAGTGGGGTTCTCCGCCTCCTTGGGATTGACCGCGACCCAGCAGAAGTGCCGGATGCCATACTGGGCAGCGCGGGTCGGCTCGAACTCGCTGATCTGGCGGAAGTAATCCAGAAACGTCTCCGGGTAGAGGCGGTCGAAGCCCGCCCAGAAGGCGGGCTCCGCCACGGCGACCACGCCCGAATAGGCCATGCGCTCGTAGTCCTGGGCCGTGCGGGCGATGGCGTGGTAGTGGGGTTGAATGATCTGCATGGCGACGACTCCGTAGAAGACGCGAGAAGGCGGAGGATTGCCGTCCCTATTCCGGGGGATCGGAGAACAGCTCCAGTAGCCGCTGTGCACGATCCGGCGGGGCGCGGCGGTCGGCCACGAGATCGAGGGCCTGGAAGAGCTTTTCCAGCCGGTCATCGGCCTCGCGCGGAGCCCCGTTGCCGCGCTCGGCTGCGGCGTCATAACGGTCCAGCGCGGCCCCGATCTCGAGAACCATGCATCGCAGGTCGAGGAAATAGCGGTCGAGGACCTTCTCTGCGGTGAGCATTGGGAGCTCCCTGTATCGGGTGAATCCAACCTTAAGCAGTGCATTATCGACTTGTGCATGCCGCGTGCCAAGGCGCCGCAACCCCGCCAAGGACGAGCGTTTCGCCCGCGCGAAGCCCGACCGGCACCCTGCGTGCATGAAATTCCCCCGCCGCGGGCCATCACCGGTCGGCATTCGCCGCTCGGCTGCATATACAGGTGAAGAGCCCCGGACCGAGCTGGAGAGATCCATGTCGGTTTGCGCGACATGCATGCTCGTTGCCTGACATGATTCCGAGTTTCTGTACCCAATCCACAGGAGCGACCCCATGAGACGCTGGATCCCCGCATTGACCGCCTTCGCCGCCCTCTTTCTCGTTGGAGCCGTGGCGACGGCCCAGCAGAGCAAGCCAGATTTCGGCCCGCCCTTGGGGCCGCCGCCCAACCCGCTCGCGACGGCGATCGACGAGGACGGCGACGGCGACCTGTCGGCAGAGGAGATGGCCGCGGCGGCGGAGGCCCTGAAGAAGCTCGATCGCAACCGCGACGGCACGTTGAGCCGCGAGGAAATGCGGCCCCGCTTCCGCCCTGGCGGGGGACCTCCAAGGGGCCCCCGGCCGGGCCGCGGCGGCGAATCGCTTGAGAAGCCCCAAGTGGCCAAAGGCGACGCTGAGAAGAAGGCCCTCCAGGCGATCGCTCAGATCGCAGAGAAGCAGGGTCGGATGCAGAACGTGCCTGACACGGACGGGCGCATGCTTCGTCTCCTGGCCGAGGCCATCGGTGCCAGGAAGGTCGTGGAGATCGGCACCTCCAACGGCATCTCCGCGATCTGGATGTGCCAGGGCCTTCGCAAGACCGGCGGCAAGCTAATCACCTTGGAGATCGACCCCGAGCGGGCCGCGCTGGCACAGAAGAACCTCAAGTTGGCTGGCGTGGACGACCTGGTGACCGTGGTCTTGGGCGACGCCCACGAGAAGGTCAAGGAGCTGGAAGGGCCGATCGATATGATCTTCCTGGACGCCGACAAGCAGGGATACATCGACTACCTCGAGAAGCTCCTGCCGAAGCTCCGCCCGGGAGGGCTGGTGACGGCCCACAACATGAACCGGCGCATGGCCGACCCCCGGTTCCTCAAGGCCATCACCGAGGACCCGAACCTCGAGACCTTGTTCTACATGCAGGGCGGCGGACTGGGGATCACGCTGAAGAAGCGTTGAACCGTTCCCTGGCCGTCGCCGGGTCCCGTCACCCTCTCCGCCGATGCCGACGTCACTTCTCCGCCGGGGTCTCGGCGTGGGAAGTGGCGTCGAGGAACGAGTCGAACACGCGGACGTTCTTCCAGTTGTCCTTGTTCTCCTCGATGAACTTGTGATGACGTTCGTCGTCCTGGTACGCGTCGTGAGCCTGCTTGCTCTCGAACACCAGGTGCAGGGCGACGTCGAACGCGCGGTCGTTCACCTCGCGCCGGAAGTCGTCGGCGAGCACTCCGGCGGCGAACCAGACCGTGCCCGGGTGGTCCGCCAGGTACTTCTTGCAGGCCGCCACGAGGCGGGCCTTGGCTTCGGGCGAGTTGTCCTTCAGGGAGAAGAAGACGTCGTGGGATAGCATGCGTTCCTCCGGGTTCGCAGCCGAGCTGATTGCGGGGACGGCCAGCAGGAGGGCCACCGTCCAACCGACGGCCCCGAGAATACCAACCTTTGCGGGAAGCTGCATCGAATCTCTCCGGAATCGAGGGTGGGATCGGCCCGCTCGCGGACCGGGGGAGGATCGACCGCCCCCGCCAGCCGGCCGGCTGCCGAAGGCTTGAGTATCGCCAATCCCGCGCGCCATGCAAGTTCGCCCCCGGCGTCTCGGCTGCCGCGGGCCGCGGGCGCGGCGGCACCGGCGTCCGGGATTCCGCTGCACTCGATCGTGCCACTGCCCTCCTCCCGCCGCCTTTTCTCCAACACTGGAATTCCCCCGGCGGAGTCTGGATAATGGGACCGATGCGGGCAGGGTTCCGCGGAGACCTGGCTTGAGCCCCCGTGCCGCTGGAGGGCGGAACCGACCGCGGCGCGGAACATCGATCGAAGAGGTGAGATCATGCGTCTGGCGGTTTGGGCCTATGGGCCCTCGCTCTCCGTTGCGCTCGTCCTTTCCGCCGCGGGGCCCGCCGTGGCCGGGCAGCAGTCGGATGCGGCCACGCTGCTGTACGCCGGTGCAACTCGGCTCCAGAACGACAAGGAATTCGAGCGCGCCGCCGAGGAGTGGGCCCGCTTCCTGGAACGCCACGACGACGACCCGCGGGCCGACCGCGCTACCCACTACCTCGGCGTATGCCAGTTGAAGGCCGGGAGGGCGGACCAGGCCGCCGCCACGTTTGAGAAGGTCCTCCAGGCCTACCCGAAGTCGAGCATCCTCGAGCAAACCACGCTTTACCTCGGAGTGGCTCAGTTCACGCTCGCCCGGGAAGGAAAGCCCGAGCTCTACGACGCGGCCGCCCGGACGCTGGCTTCTCTGCTGAGCAAGTACCCCAATTCGGAGAACGTGCCCCGGGCGGTGTTCTATCGCGCCGAGTGCCTCTACGGCCAGGGGAAGAAGAAGGAAGCCGCGGCCGCGTACGCCGCCTTCGTGGAGAAATATCCTGACCATGAGCTGGTGATCGACGCGCTGTACGCCCTGGGCGTCACGCAGGAGGAGCTGGGCCAGAACGCCGAGGCAGGCAAGACCTACGACGACTTTTTGCGGCGTTTCCCGGGCAGCGACCTGGCCACGGAGGTCGGCATGCGCCGCGGCGAGACGCTCTTCGCGGCCGGCCAGTACGACACGGCGGCCCGCTGGCTGGCGGCCGCGTCGCAGGCCGAGGGCTTCGCCCACGCCGACCACGCCGCGTTCCGTTACGCCGCCGCCCTGGTGCAGCTCAAGAAGTACAACGAGGCCGCCGCGCAGTATGCCGCCGTTCCGGCGCGTTTCCCCAAGTCGGAGTACGCCGCGCCGGCGACCCTGGCCGCCGGCAAGTGCTTCTATCTCGACGGCGACTACGACAAGGCCCGCCAGATGCTGGGCGGGGCGTTGACGAGCGGGGGGGCGGGAGCGGCCGAGGCCGCGCACTGGATCGCGAGGAGCTGGCTGAAGCAGAAGAAGCCGGCCGAGGCCTTGGCCGTGATCGAGAAGGCCCTGCCCGAGGGCACCAAGACCCCGTTTGGTCCGCAGCTTCAGATGGATCGAGCCGACGCCCTGTTCGAGATGCCCGATCGCCGCAAGGAGTCGATCGCCATATACGCGGAGATCGCGGCCCAGCATCCCAAGGACGAGGTCGGCCCGCAAGCGGCCTACATGGCCGCGTTCGCAGCGCTGGACGCCGGCGAGCACCAGGCCGCGCTGGACCACGCCGCCCGGTTCCTCACGGCCTTTCCGCAGCACGAGCTCCGTCTGGACGTAACGTACGTGGTGGCCGAGAGCCGCATGCAGCTCGGCCAGTACGAGGAGGCCGAAAAGGCCTACGGTCAGCTCCTGGCCTCGAACGCCAAGCACCCCGACGCCCCGACCTGGAAGGTCCGCCAGGGCCTGGCCATGTTCCTGCAGAAGAAGTACCAGGAGACGGCGGCGGCCATGCAGCCGATCGCGGCCAGCCTGCCTGCGCCTGGACTTGTGGCCGAGGCGCAGTACCTCGTCGGGGCGAGCCTCGTGGAGCTGAAGAAGCCCCAGGAGGGTCTGAAGGCCCTTGCGGCGTCTCTGGCCGCCGACCCCAAGTGGCGGCAGGCCGATGCCACGCTTCTGGCAATGGCCCGCGCGTACTGGCTGCTCGGCAACGCCGAGGAGGCCAGGCAGGCCGTTCAACGGGCGATTGCCGAGCATCCCGAAAGCCGCCTGATCGACAATGCCCGGTATCGGCTCGGCGAGTACCTGTACGCGGAAGGCAAGTTCCAGGAGGCGGCCAGCGAGTATGCGGCCGTCGTGGAGAAGTGGCCCGACAGCCCGCTGGTGCCAGCCGCCCTTTACGGACTCGGCTGGTCGCGGCTCAGTCAGAAGCAGTATGCCGAGGCCGAGGCCGCGCTCGACCGGCTGGTGGAGAAGTATCCCCAGGACAAGCTCGTGCCGCGCGCGCGTTACGCGCGGGGCATGGCCCGACAGCAACTGGGCCGATTCGAGCCGGCCATGGCCGACGTCCAAACCCTGCTGGCCGCCGACCCCACGCCGGCGGAGCGCTCCGACGCGCGATACGTGCTGGGCCTGTGCCAGTCGGGTATGAAGAAGTACGGCCAGGCCGCTGCCACCTTCCGGCAGCTTCTGGAGGACGATCCGAAGTACGCGGCCACCGACAAGGTCCTCTACGAGCTGGCCTGGGCCCTCCAGTCGGCCGGCCAAGACAAGCAGGCCGCCGAGGTGTTCGGCCGGCTCGCCAAGGGGCATCCCGACAGCCCGCTGGCCGCCGAAGCCTTCTTCCACATGGGCGAGGCGGCTTACGCCGCGGAGGACTTCGCCCGGGCGGCCGCAGCCTACTACGCGGCCATGGAGAAGGCCGGGAAGAGCCCTTTGGGCGAGAAGGCCATCTACAAGCTGGGCTGGGCGTACTTCCGGACCGGCGACTTGAAGAACGCTGCGCAATCGTTCAAGTACCAGCGGGCGATGTTCCCCCGGGGGGATCTGGTCGGCGATGCCGCGTTCGTCGAGGCCGAGTGCCTGTTCAAACAGGAGAAATGGCAGGAAGCCCTCGATGCCTACGGGGCGGTGAAGGACCCCTCCAACAAGGAATTCGAGGCCCTCGTCCTCCTGCACAGCGCGCAGGCGGCGGCCCAGCTCAAGCAGTGGGACAAGGCCCTCGCGCTCGCCGCGCAGTGCGCGGAGGCTCATGCGGAGTCGCAGTACGCCCCCCAGGCGATCTTCGAGCAGGGCCTGGCCCTACAGAACCAGGGCAAGCTCGACGAGGCCAAGACGCGCTACGAGGAGGTGATCGCCAAAGCCACGAACCAGGAGGTCGCGGCCCGCTCGCAGTTCATGATCGGCGAGATCCAGTTCGAACAGAAGGACCACGAGGAGGCGATCAAGAGCTTCTACCGCGTGATGGGCGGATACCAGGCGTTTCCCGAGTGGCAGGCCGACGCCACCTACGAAGCCGCCCGCTGCTTCGAGGCACTGCAAATGCCCGACAAGGCGATCGAGCGCTACAAGGAGCTCCTGGACAAACACCCGGAATGCGACAAGGCCGATCTGGCTCGGGCGCGGATCCAGGCCCTGGGCGGTTAGCCGAAGAAGAGGAGCCCGACCATGCCCATGAAGCGAGCTGCTGCGCGGCGCCGGCGATCGAATGCGAGGGTGGCCGGTGTGGCGATTGCCCTGCTCCTGGTCGGACCGCCGCGCGCGGCTCCGGCCCAACCGCCGCCGCCCACCCCCGTGGCGCCCGGCGCCGAGGCCGCCAAGCGGTCGCCCGAGGTCCCCGACGCCGAGGCGCAGTCCGCGCGTCTGGCGGAGGCCGCGCGGCGCGCGGAGGACGATCTGGCCGCCGGCGCTGCGGCCCGGAAGGCCGCTCCGGCGCCTCGGCCGCAGACGCCCGAGGAGGAGCCGCAGGAGATCAACTACCTTGGGCTTCTGGTCCGCGGCGGCCCGCTGATGATCCCCATCGCGTTCATGTCGCTGCTGACCGTGGCCTTCGCCTTGGAACGGGGCATGGCCCTGCGCCGCAGGAGGGTGCTGCCGCCGCGTCTGATCGCCGGCCTGGGCAGGCTGGCCGCCCAGCCGGGAGGCCTGGACCCCAAGGCCGCGTACCGTCTCTGCCAGCAGTATCCCTCGGCCGCGGCCAAAGTGATCCGCAGCATGCTGCTGAAGATCGGTCGGCCGCACACCGAGGTCGAGCAGGCGGTCGCCGACGCCAACGATCGCGAGGCCGCGCGCCTTTACGCCAACGTGCGGTGGCTCAACCTGGCCGCCGGCGTCACGCCGCTGTTGGGCCTTCTGGGAACCGTGCAGGGGATGATCCAGGCCTTCATCGTCACCGCGAGCATCCAGGGGGGCGAGCGCAAGGCCCAGGAGCTGGCCGAGGGGATCTACACGGCCCTGGTGACCACGTTCGCCGGGCTGTGCGTGGCCATCCCGGCGGCGATCGTGGCCCACTTCTGCGAGAGCCAGATCGAGAGGCTCTGCCGCGAGCTGCACGAGACGCTGCTGGGCGTCCTGCCCCAGCTTGAGCGATACGAAGGTCGCCTGCGCATGAGCGCCGACCAGATGGAAGCCGCCCTGGAGGCCAAGACGTCGATGCCCAACAAGGAGCCCGCCGCCCGGTAGCAGGCTCTCTCCGAGAGCCGTCCGCTTCGATGCCTGGCCATCGCCACGACCGTTCGATCCACGAGCGACGAAGAGCGCCGCCATGTCCGTCCACATCAAAAAGGGTTCGGCCATTTCCTCGCTGCCCATGACGCCGCTGATCGACATGGTCTTCCTGCTTCTGATCTTCTTCCTGGTAGCCACGCGGTTCGCGGAGGAGGAGCAGCGCGAGCTGCGCGTGAACCTCGCCGAGGCGAGTCAGGCCGAGCCTCTGACCAGCCGGCCCAAGGACCTCTACATCACGATCGATCGGCAGGGCCAGTACCGCGTGGCGGGTCGGCCTCACACCGCAGACCAGCTCTTCGACGCGCTCCGCCGCGCCTACAGCCGCGACGCGCGGGCCTCGGCCGTGGTCCGCGCCGACCGCGACTGCCGCTGGCAGCCGATCGCCACGGTCTTCGATCTGTGCAAGAGGGCCCGCGTGCCGTGCCGCGTGGTGACCCAGGAGCCGTCCTCACCACCGTCTTAGACCGCAACTTGCGACGCTGCTTGCCCTGGGGCACGCGGCGCGGGAGGCCACCGTCATGGACCAGCGCGAGCGCCCGCCGATCCGCACGCTCCGCGTCGCGGCCTTCGACGACGTGGAAGACCAGTTCTGGCCGGTCAACCTGCTGATCGTGGTCCTGGCCGGCTTCGTCGCGGGGCTGATCCTCGCGACCAGCCGGTTCGACGATCCGCGGATCCTCCACAACGCGATCTTCCGGCTGGGCACGGTGGTGCTCACGCTCGCGGCGTGGTTCGCGGGCGTCCACTACCTGCGCGGCCGCATGCGCCAGCGCATGAAGCTGGCCGTGCTGTTCAGCCTGCTGGTGCACATGTGGCTCGCACTCGGGCTGGGAGTTGGGTATTACTCCCTGGCCCTGCTGGACGAGGAGGACCCGCCGCAAGTGGAGGAGGTCGTGGTACTGCCGGCCAGCGAGGTCCCCGAAGAGCGGTTCCAGACCGGCGAAATCCCGCGAAGATACACCGCGCCGGTCGAGACCGAGACCCCGCGGGCCCCGGTGCCCGACGAGGTGAAGCGCGACCTGGACCGCCCCACCCCGCCGGCGAAGGAGACCGTTGAGGTGCCCCAGGCCCGGCCTGAACAGATCGATCCGCGCAGCATGCGGCGCCGGGAGCTTGAGGCCGCACGCCGCGCGCGCCGTCCGGCCGGAGAGCAGGTCAGCCGCCAGGAGTGGAAGCAGCGGCCCGAGCCGGACCGCCAGGCTCCGGTTCCGCGGATTCAGCCGGCTCAGCCGCGGCGGGAGCCGGCCCCCAAGGTCGAGCGGCCGACGCGCCGCCGGACCGAGGCGCCCCGCGGCCAGCGCCGCGTCACGCAGCAGCCCAGGGCGACAGATCCGGGGGAGGTGAGAAAGCCCGCCCGCCGCGCTTCGGAGGCGGAACCGCAGCCTGACCGGGTGTCCGCGCCCAAGCTGCCTGAGCGCAAGACACGCCCGACCGACGTCCCGCAGGTCGAGGTGCAGACGGCCGAGCCGATCAAGGCGACTGAGCCGGCGCGACAGCCGCGCATCAGGCCGCGGGAGTTCGCCGTGCCCAAGGAGCGCGAGTCGCCGGTCGCCACGAAGCAGAGCCAGGAGCCGGAGGCACAGGCGGTCAAAGCGCCCATGCGGTCCTTGCATGCCCGGCCGGACATGGAGCAGCGTCCGGAGATCGCACCAACGCAAGACAGCGGTCCCCTGCGGAGCCCCAGGCGGGACGATCTCGGCGCGGAGGCGGCGGAGCCGCAGGCCGGCGTCGGGGCCGCCGGCGAGCGGCGCGCTCGCCTGGCGCCGTCCTCGCGGGCCCGGCAGGACCGGCGCCAGCCAGTCGCTGACCCCATCCCCACGCGGCCGCCCGACGCCGAGGTCCCGGCAGCCGTGCCTGGCGCGGGGATCGCCGCGGCCCAGCCGCGGCGGATCGAGCGGCCCTCCACGCCGGAGGTCCGCGTCCAGGCGGGGCCGCCGGACCGGATCGCCAGGCGGTCGTCCGTTGGCCCCGTTCTCGATCCAGGGCGAATCGACCAGTTGCGGCTCGAGCAACCGAACAGGCAAGCGGACGCGTCGTCGCGCTGGGACGCCGCCGCCAGTCAGCAGGAGTACCGCACGGCCGGCCTGCCGGGCGAGCGCCGCAGCGAGGCCGATTCCGGCTCGCTGGAGCCGGTGACCGGAGCGGGCTCGCCGCTGGATGCCGCGGCCGCGCGTCGCGCGGTGGCCTCGCTCCAGGGGCACGCAGGAATCCACCTGCCTGCCAGCCCGCACTCCACGGTGCCTCGGGCCCGACCGGGCCCCAGGCTGCCTTCCGGGGCGGAGCCGATGGAACACGCCTCCCTGGCAGGTGCGTCCGGACAGGCCGCGGATTCCGGCGGCACGGCCCGTCGTCTCGACGGCGGCTCCAGCACGCTCGTCCAGCGCGCCGCGCCGGGGGCCCCGGCAGGTCGGGCTGGTGCCGTGCCTGGAGTGGCCGACGTGACCGACAGCCTCGGACCGGTCGGGCTGGCGGCCGGTCGCGCGCCGGCAAGCGGCGCCGAGGTTCCCGCTCTCGCCTCGGCCGAGGCCCCGCGCATCGGGCGCTCCGACCGGGGCGCGGCAGCCGTCGCCGGACTGGGCGGGAGGGCTGCCGAGGACGTGTCCGGCGCCTCAGCCGGCGCCCCGCCGGCCGACCAGGGCACGCCGCGGTCGGGACCCCAAGGGACGACGGATGTGGTGCGCAAGTCGGGCGGGGGCCTGCCCGACACCAGGACCGGCCGCGTGGCGACCATCCGCGATGGCATCCCCGGCGCGGGCCACGTAGCCGTGGGCGACCTGACGCGCGCAGGCGGTGCCGGCGACACGGCTCCGGGCGATCTGCCGCAAGGCGGTCGCGCCGGAGCGATTCGTCGGTTGGGACGTTCGCCCTCTTCCAGCCTGCCCGGCGACGTGCCCGAGGTCGTGGGCGCCGGGCCGACCGAGGGGGGGCGCCGGACCGCCGGCCCCAGCGAGCTCCCTGCGGCCGACGCCACAGGCCTCCAGCACCCGGCCGGGGACCTGCCCGGGGAGCTGCTCTCGCGGGGTTCGATCGAAGGTGCGGAACAGGGCGGACCGTCCGCGTCCACGCCGGGCTCGACGGCCGGTCCTCGGCGTTCGGCGCAGGGCGATGACCGCGGCCCTTCGCTGGACGTCGAAATGGCCGGCGGGCCGCTGGGGAGGAGCAACCTGGCCGGGCTGCCCAGCGGGATGGTCGAAGCGGACATTCCCGATCTGGGACCTGGGTCGTCGCGCAGCGAGGCGGGCCAGACCTCGCTGGCCGGAGGGCCGGGCATTGGCGACTTGGGCCGGCAGGGGAGCGGCCTGCCGGTGCGGATCGCGGCCATGCCGGGGGCGGGCGGGCTGAGCCTCGAACCGTCGCTCGACGTGGGCCTGCCCAGCCGCCGCGCCCGGCCCGAGAGCGAGGTGGTGCACGCTTCAGCCGGGCGATTCCTGACCCGGCGCTCCTCGGGCCGCCTGGCCCTCGATGGCCGCGCGGCCGAGCTTCCGGCCGAGGCCTTCCGCCAGCGCGACCCGATGCGGCGCAACGAGCAGGCCCTCCAGCGCGGCGGCTCGCGCCAGAGCGAGCGGGCTGTGGAGATGGGGCTGGAGTTCCTGGCCAGGACCCAGCGGGCCGACGGGCGGTGGAGCATTCACGCCTTTCCCGAGCGCTTCGAGGCCTTCGCGGGTGAGACGGCCGCGGCCGATGACGGCCAGGCCCTGGTCGAGGCGGCCCGGGCCCTCCTGCGCACCGGCGCCGGCGATGCCGCCCAGCGCGCGGCCCTGGAGAAGCTCGCCGCGAAACACGAGACCGGTGGCGGCCTGACCGCCGACGAGCGCCGCGAGCTAGCCGAAACGGCCCGCGCGGCGGCGATCGTGCCCGGCACCATGCAGGCCGACGCGGCCGCCACGGGGCTGGCCCTGCTGTCGTTCTTGGGGGCGGGCTACACGCACCGCGACGGCAAGCATCGCGAGACC
Organism: uncultured Pirellulales bacterium; assembly: GCA_964434165.1. Classification (GTDB taxonomy): domain Bacteria; phylum Planctomycetota; class Planctomycetia; order Pirellulales; family Thermoguttaceae; genus CAYSUS01. The sequence goes on along the minus strand of CAYSUS010000028.1, from coordinate 3,640 downwards.
GTGCACGAGGGCCTCCAGTGGCTGCTGGCCAACCAGAAGCCCAGCGGCGACTTGTTCGGCCATGCAGGCGGCTCGAAGTACACCTGGCTCTACAGCCACGGGATCGCGGCCATCGCCATGTGCGAGGCCTACGGCATGACCCGCGATGCGCGCCTGAAGGAGTCGGCCGAGCGCGCGGTGGCGTTCATCGCCGCGTCGCAGGACCCGGCGCGGGGCGGCTGGCGCTACGTACCGGGCCGGGAGTCCGACACGTCGGTCTCGGGTTGGCAGCTCATGGCCCTGAAGAGCGCCCAGATGGCCGGGCTGGACGTGCCCGAGGAGACGCTGCATGGGGTCTCCGCCTGGCTCGACCGCGCCCAGGGCTCGGGCGACGCGGCCCGCTACGCCTATAACCCGTTTGCCGAGGACACGCGCGAACAGCGCCGCGGGCGCGAGCCGAGCCTGGCCATGACGGCCGAGGCCCTCCTGATGCGCCTCTATCAGGGCTGGGACCGCGACCACGATGCGGTCGAGCGCGGGACCCAATACCTGGCGGGCAACCTGCCGTCGCTGGGCACGCTGGAGTCGCCCGCGCGCGACGCCTACTACTGGTACTACGCCACCCAGGTGATGTACCAGTGCCAGGGCGAGCCCTGGGAGGCGTGGAACGATCGCCTGCGTCCCCTGTTGACGTCGAGCCAGGTGCAGAAAGGCCCGCTGGCCGGGAGCTGGCACCCGGACCGCCCCGTGCCCGACCGGTGGGGCGGGGAAGGCGGCCGGCTCTACGTCACCACCTTGAACCTGCTGATGCTCGAGGTGTATTACCGCCACTTGCCGCTGTACAAGACGCTGCGGGAAGCGGAGTAGGCCGACGCCATGTGAAGGCGGACTCCCCCATTCCGAAATCGGAAACTCGAAATCCGAAACAAGCCTCAATCACCGAAGCTCAAATGATGGAAACTGAGGAGGCATCCGCCGCCGGCCCTCCGTTTTGATTCGCTCCATAGCCAGCGGCGCGCTGCGTCCCTACCCCGATTCGCCCAACTGCTCGACCATCCCGGCGAGGAACTTGGCCAGGCGGTCGGAGGCCAAGAGGGCGTTCTCGCGCATCTGGTACATGTCCTTCACGCTCGAAGGCCGGTTCCAGATCGCGCCGAGCGCCGCGCCGAACTGGGCCGCCCCGCTCTTCTGTTTGAGCAGCCCGCGGACCTCCGGGGCCATCTCCTCATCGACCGCGTCGCCGATCACGCGCACGGCGAGCAGGCGCACGCCCCGCCGGGCGCAGACCTGGGCGGTCGCGAACGTCTCCATGTCCACGGCCAGGGCCGGGTGCTTCTCGGCCAGGGCACGCTTCTCCTTGGGAGTCCGCGCGATGCGGTCCACGGTCAGGAGGGTTCCGACGTGGACGCCCGGCGTCTCCTTCAGCGACTCGGGATCGACGCGGAGGTCGATGTCCAGTCGATCGCCCGAGGCGTCGAGCAGCGAGTCGGCCACGAGCAGGTCGTGGCGCCCGAGCGCGGATACCAGCCCGCCAGCCAGTCCCGCGGAGATCACCCAATCGGGCTGGTGGCCGTCGATCAGGGCCTCGGTCGCCCGGGCCGCGGCCTCGCGCCCGGCGCCGGAGCGGACGAGCGTCACGTGGCGCTCGCCGAGGCGGCCGCGGAGAATCGTCAGCCCGCCGCCGCGGATCGTGGTCAGGTCGGTGACCAAATCCTCCAGCCCGCCCGACTCGATCGACAGGGCGAACACCACGCCCACGTCGCAGGGGGGCGTTTCCTCCGGCTCTTCCCCGGCCTGGCTGGCCGTCCCGGCCGCCTCCTCGGCCTTGCGGCGCGCGGCCTCCATGACCTTGTCGCGGACCTGCTGGTGGGCCGTGCGCTGGAGCCAGGCTCGAAGCATGGAGCGGAACATGGATGTGCGGGACAGAGGAGGCGCGTGGTGGAGGGCGGCCACTGCCGACATCCCCGATCATCGGCCGGCCTGGCACACGCGTCAAGGCCCTGGCCGCGCGCAGGATGCCCTCGCGGAGCGTGGACATGCTTGCCGGGGAACGCCCCCGTCGCCTCACGTCATCTGCCACACGGCCATCTTGAATAGATCCCTCACGCCCCGGGCGGCGAACACGGCGGCCGGCTCGAAACCGCAGTGCGTCATGCAGTGCTCGCAGCGGGGGTCGTTGTCCGGCCCCAGCGACGCCCAGTCGGTCTTCTCGACCAGCTCGCGGTAGGTGGCGTAGTGGCGGTCGGTGATCAGGTAGCAGGGGCCCTTCCATCCGGCGATGTTCCGCGTCGGGTTGGCCCAGGCCGCGCAATCGAGCGGCCGCTCGCCGCGGAGGAACTCCAGATACACCGGCGAGGCGATGAGCTTGAAGCGCGAGAGGATCGAACGCCCCAGGCGGAACTTCTCGTGGATGTCCTCGCGGGTCATGAAGATCTGCGCGGCGGCCTCGGGGGTCGTGTTCTGGACGGCCTCGTAGCCGAAGGCCGGCGAGATCATCATCCCGTCCACGCCCAGCTCGGTGAGCAGCTCGAACAGCACGGCGATCTCGTGCATGTCGGTCTGGAGGTAGACCGTCGTGTTCGTATAGACGTAGTACCCGGCCGCCTTGGCCGCCTGGATCCCCTCGATCGCCTTGGCGAACACGCCCTGGCGCTCGACGATCCGGTCGTGCGTCTGTTCCATGCCGTCGAGATGGACGTTGACGAACAGCCGCTCGGAGCGCGGGAAGCCGGGCAGCTTGCGCACGAGCATCGTGCCGTTGGTGCACAGATACACGTGTTTGTGCCTGGCGAGGAGCTTGCCCACCAGCTCCTCGATGCCGGGGTAGATCAACGGCTCGCCGCCGCACACGCTGACCACCGGCGCGCCACACTCCTCGGCCGAGGCGATGCAGTCCTCGATCGAAAGCCGCTCGTGGATCGACGTGGAATACTCGCGGATCCGCCCGCAGCCGGTGCACGTCAGGTTGCACGCGTGCAGCGGCTCGAGCATCAGCACGAGGGGGTATCTCCTCTCGCCGACCAGGCGCTTCTTGAGCATGTAGCCGGAAAGGGATCGCGTCAGGGAAAGCGGAAAACGCATGGGCCGGTCATGAAGCGATCGAGGATGTCGGGAGACCTCTACTTCCCCAGCCAGCCGCCCAGGGCCATTAGCGGGAAGGAGACGCGGTAGTAGTGGTATTTGAGGTAAAACACCCTGGGGAAGCCCGTCCCGGTGAACGGCGCCTCGTCCCAGGAGCCGTCTTCACTCTGCGACTCCACCAGGTAGCGGATGCCGCGCTCCACGGACGGATGGTCACGCATGCCCGCGGCCAGCAGCCCGAGCAGGGCCCAGGCGGTTTGCGAGGCGGTCGCCGGTCCGCGCCCCGAGAGCGTGGGGTCTTCGTAGGTGGTTGCGGTCTCGCCCCAGGCACCGCTCTCCTGCTGGTGGTCGAGGAGCCACTTCGCCCCGGCGCGCACGGCCGGGTCGTCCGAAGGCACGCCCACGGCCTCCAGCCCGGCCAGCACCTGCCACGTGCCGTAGATGTAGTTCACGCCCCAGCGCCCCAGCCAGCTCCCGTCCGGCTCCTGGGTGCGGCGGAGGTAGGCCACGGCACGGTCCACGGCCTTCTCGCCTTGCCGATAGCCCAGCTCTCCCAGGGCCTCGAGCACCCGGGCGGTGA
>CAYSUS010000027.1:0-77628 GCA_964434165.1 uncultured Pirellulales bacterium | reverse complement strand
CTCAGGCACGCGCAGCCCTCGATAAAGCACCAACAGCCTGAAACACTACACTAGCAAGACGGGGTTGCCGAACGGCCCGTCCATCCCCGCGGTCGAGAACTCGGCCAGCAGCGACCGGGTGGCGTTGCCCACCACGCTGTAGTTCCAGGCGAGCACGTCGCTCAGGGCGTAGTAGCCTCCCAGGTCGAAGGTCAGCACGGGCGGCTCCCCGCCCGCGGAGAAGTAGTCGGGGTAGAGCGCGTCGGTGACCCAGGAGTTGGTGCTGCCTGAGCCCGCGTGGGTCACGTCCTGGTAGTTCAAAACGGTCACCGTGTCGCTCAGGCCGCTGTCGTTGATGAGGTTCTCGGTGACGTAGGCGCTGTATTCCGATCCCGCGTCGAGGCGCACGCTGACGGGGTTAATGATCTGCGGAGTCCGGCCGGTGTAATCGGTCATGACCTCCCGGACTTCCTCCTGGGTGAGCGTGCCGCTGTAGAACCGCACGTCGTCGATTACCCCGACCATGGATTCGCTGGCGTTGCCCGGGCTGCGGGCGCCGATGGCGAAGTCGGCGGCGTTGGGGTTGGCCGGCGACGTGTGCGAAACCAAGCCCGCCGGCTGGCCGTTGACGTAGAACTGGGCGTCGTTGCTGGCATCCAGGACCACGGCCACGTGGGTCCATCGGTTGGGTTGCAGCGTGTCCGAGGTGCCGGTGTAGTCGAGGACACCGAACGTGGTGATCTGCGGGGCCGACCCGGAGCTCCGCACGGCCCAGCCGGGGTTGCCGAGGATCGAGTGCTTGCCCGAGACGTTATCGAACCTGGCCCAGGCGGTGACGGTGAAGTTGTTCTGGAGCCCCAGCGTGGAACCGGCGCCGACGTTGACGTCGTATCCGTCGGCGGCGAACCGGGCGGCCGACCCGAACCCCAGCGGCCCGAGCACGTCGGGATCGACGCCCCCATCTTCCCCCGTGCCGTACACCCCTGGCGGGTTCGTGCCCGAGGAATCGACGGCCCCCATGTCGGTGCTCGTCTCCTCAAGCTGCCAGTGGCCCAGGAGGATCGCGGCCGGGGCGGGGTAGCTACAGGCCAGCACAACGGTAGTGGCCACCAGGCAGACCAAGAGACGGAATCGAGACATCGTGGCACCCCCTTAGCGGAAGTCAGCAGATACCGGGATGGAAGGTCATGACGGCAAAGCCCGGGCGGGCCCAGGGGTCATCCAGCACCATGCAGTAGTCTAGACGGGGCAATTGGCGGGGGCAATGGAATTGCGCCCCCCTCAGCGAGCGGGCTTTTCCCAGGGCGCGACCGAGACGGTCGAGAAAGACCTGGGCAAAAATCGAATGGCGCGCCTTGGCATCAGGGGTAGGGTCGATCCCGCTCCAGTCATCCACCCCGCGCGCCCAGGGCCCTCCGGCCCCGATCAATACTCCCCGTCAATCACTTCTCCTCCCTGGCTCGTGCTCAGGGAGCGCCAGGTCCCGATGTCGATGTTCTCACTGATGAACCGGACCGAGCCGTCGCACATCGCCGACTGCACGCCGCCCGGGTGACGGCTCCGCGAGGCCCAGGTCATGGGCTGCTCCAGGGTGTGCGGGCCGATGCAGGGAGGGTTGAGCTGGTGATCGGGGTTGCAGTAGCTCGACGACTGCATCACGTCGGGCTCGTTGGAGTTGGGGGCCAGGTAGGTCATGAATCCCGAGCCGAACGCCCACCACGAGAAACCCCGCAGGTCGCGGCCGTGCCCCTGCATCTGCTCGCTGACCATCAGGGTGTTGCTGGTGCCGTCGAGGATCGAGGCGATGTCGAAGGCCTGGCGGCGGTCGTTCCGGCCGCCGATGGTGAACGGGGCGCCGCCGAAGATCACGCCGTTCATGTTTGCCTCGGCGTCGGCCTCCGGCCCCACGAATGTGCGATTGATGAAGCCCGTGTTGCCGTAGTTCACCCCGTAATTGTGCGAGGTGATGCCGTTCCAGTTGTCCGACTCGGCCGGGATGTCCGTGGGGCAGGTGTACACGGCCAGGCGCTGGCGCGTGACGGCGAGGTTCTTCGATCCGCCGTAGCGGTAGGAGCTGTCGGGCACGTCCCACTTGCCGTTGTGGTTGTACTGCTCGTAGAGCGGCCTCTGCTCCAGGTAAGGCAGAAGCGCCACCAGCCATGAACCCCAGCAGCACCCGAACGACCCGACCGGAAACGTCCTCTGCGCCGTGTGGTAGTTATGCATGGCCAGGGCGATCTGCTTCAGGTTGTTCGAGCACTGGGCGCGGCGCGCCGCCTCGCGCGCGGCCTGCACCGCCGGAAGCAGCAGCGAGATGAGGATTCCGATGATCGCGATCACCACGAGGAGCTCGACCAGGGTAAAACCGCGCCGAAGGGTGGGCATGATCGGCCTCGTGGGTTGCGGGGTCAGCGCGGAATCGGGTTCAGGCCCGAAACACGAATAGCGAAGCGCGAAACTCGAAACGAATCCGAATGACGGAAGGAGGGAATGACGGGTACTGAAAGGGGCAGTCGCCCTGCCCTGGCCGTTTGGACCATCTAGACTTCGTGTTTCGGAATTGCTTCGGATTTCGTGCTTCGGATCTCTCTATTTGGTTTGCACGTCGAGCTCGAACCGCTCGCCGCCGTCGGCCGTCACCTCGTGGACGATCTGGCTGGCCGTGTTGTACTCCGGCGGGATCAGCGAGCGGCCGGGCAGGTCGGCGCCCGGGGCGGGCAATTCGCCCTCGGGGCCGGGAACCTGCGGGGCCGGCTCGGAGGAGAAGATCCGCACGCGGTACTTGCCCGGCGGGAGGCCCTTGAGTTTGGCCATGGCGAACCGGCCGTCTTCGATCACCGCGCCGCTGGCGATGCCCGACTTCCCGTCGAGCGGCTCAAAACGGATATTACCCTGCTCCAGGGGCGCACCGTCGAGCGTGATTCGTCCCGAGATGGCTTTTCGCCCTAGGGGATTCCCCGGTCCGCACCCGGCCAGCACGCCCATTGCGGCCACGGCAAGCAGCGATCGCCAAGGGACGATGGGGAACATGGCGGGGCGCACGGTTGCGAGGGCCTGGGACGACGCCCGATAGGTGTCAATGTAGCAGTAAATGCAGGCGGGGCAAGACGATATCTTGATTCCTCCCGCAGCGCCCATTAAAGTCAGGGAATCGGGGCGCTTCGCGGCCCACAGCCCTCCCGGGCCGCCAGGCGCCCCCCTGTCGCCGCGCGCGAGACGGCGGGTCGGGCCGCACCCATCGCGCCGACCGAAGGCCAACCTCTTGGGGAGCAAGTGCCATGGCAGACAAGGATTGTGAAGGCCGAAGGGAGTTCCTCGGCAAGCTCACCGCCGCGGCGGCCGCCGGATGGGCCCTTGGCGGGACCTCGCGGGCTGGGGCCGACGAGGGCGCGGCGGAGGCTGGCTCGCCGCTCCCCTCGATCCAGCTCGGCGAGCACCGCATCAGCCGCCTGGTGGCGGGGTGGAATCCGATCGGCGGCCATTCGCACACCACGCTGAACATGGCCCGGCACATGCGCGAGTATTTCACGGACGAGCGGGTCGTGGAGTTCCTGTTGAAGTGCGAGCGCGAGGGGATCACCGCGTGGCAGTACGACCACATCGAGAAGGGCGTGAAGGCCATCCGCGCCCTGCGCGAGAAGGGCTCGAGGATGAGGTTCATCTGCCTGCACGCCGAGCGCTCGCACGACGCGCCACTGGAGCAGGTCGTGCGCGAGGCGGCCCCCTTCGCCGTCGTCCACCACGGTGGCGTGACCGACGCGATGTTCCGTGCCGGGCGCCATGGGCAGGTCCGTGACTTCGTCAAGAAGGTCAAGGACCGGGGCCTGCTGGCCGGCGTGTCCGCGCACAACCCCGACAATATCAAGCGGATCGCCGACGAGGGCTGGGAGAACGACCTGTTCATGACATGCTTCTACTACGTTACCCGGCCCCGCGACGAGCAGCAGGAGAAGCTCGGCAAGGTCACGGTCGGCGAGCCGTTCTTCGACACGGACCCTGTGGAGATGACCGACGTGGTCAAGCAGGTCGATCAGCCCTGCCTGGGGTTCAAGATCCTGGCGGCGGGGCGCGAGTGCTGGAGCAAGTACTCGGTGGAGAAGGCCTTCAAGTTCGCCTTCGCCAACATCAAGCCGAGCGACGGCGTGATCGTGGGCATGATGCCGGAGTTCCAGGACGAAGTGCGTGCGAACGCGGACCTCACGCGCAAGTACGGAGTCGTCTGATGGGTCGAGTGGGAGAACCGCGACGCGGTGGCTGGTTGATCGCGCCGGCCCTATTGGTCCTTTGTGGCGTGCTGGGGTCCGCGGTGGGAGTGCTTAGCGAAGAGCCGAAGCCGGTTGGTGCGCCCGATCCTTCCTCCGGCCCCAGGCCGGGCGGCACGTCCTCGCCCGAGAAAGCCGAGAAGAAGATCGTCTTTCCGCCCGAGAAGGCCGTGATCCTCTCCGGGAGCTTCGACGTGGTTGCCAAAGGCAACCCCGCGCCGGTCTCGGTCAACGGCCTGGCGGTCGAGTGCGAGGCCTTCCGGTCCCCGCTCCGCGTGGCCCGCGTTCATCTCTCCGCCGGAATGAACACGATCCAGGTCGGCGACCGCAAGTGCCGGCTGTACTTCGCCCGGTATCCGGACGATGAGGACGCGCCCCGTGGTTGGCCCGCGGTCAAGTGGCATCCCATCGACGAGCAGGAGGGGGCCGGGCGGTGCGCGGAGTGCCACGAGACGAAGAAGCTCGACGGGCTGGTCTCGGTGGGCGACTTCCTCGGATACAAGGCCTGCCTGAAGTGCCACAAGGAAGTGGAGTTCGAAGCGATCCATGCGCATCCCCTGGAGCCCCTCGAGCCGTGCCAGATGTGCCACGGCATCCACGGCTCGACGGAGAAGGGGCTGTTGAAGGCTCCGGTCAAGAAGCTATGCGCGGAGTGCCACGAGTCGTGAACCCGGCGCGATTGCACGCGGTCGCGCCGAGAGGAGAGCTCCGGTGACGGTCATCGACGGCAACGGCTCGACCCCCCGCGACGTCTGCGCGGGCTGCGGCAGCATTCACGGCATCGAGCCGTTCGAGTATCACGCCTACCGGAAGATGACGAGCCACGCGGAGGTGCCCAAGAGCATGGCGGAGGTCGGCAAGATCTTCCAGGGCCGCAGCGTGTATCACGACCTCGTGCAGCTTTCGGCGCCGGCCTGCGCGCGGTGCGTGTGGCGAGCCCGGTGGCTGCGCCTGCCGCTGTTCCTGTTGCCTGCGATGCTGTTTGCGGTGCTGGTCTGGCCGCTCTGGGCCTGGCACGAGCATTACATGGGGCACTACGAAGAGGCCCGCGACGCGATGAACGCGATGGACATCACCCAGAACCAGGAAGCGCTGCCGGCGGAGCTCAAGCAGATCGAGGAATCGCGATTGAAAGGGCGGATCTTCGTCGAAGAGCAGGGGCGATTGCAGCGGGCCAAGGACGAGGCCTTGCTGTGCGCGCTGCCGCTGCGATGGGGCAGCGTCGCCTCCGGCGTGCTGGCCGCCGCGATCCTCGTCTGGGGCGCGTGGTACCTGCGGTGGGAGAACATGGGCCGCACGGTGGTTGTCGCCGCCGTGCGTCCGTCCCTGCGCCGGCAGGGCCTGAAGAACGTCCGTCCGGGCCATCTGGAGGGCGGCCAGGTCATCCAGCGCCAGGCGTAGGGCCGCGCCAGACTCCCGAAGTCCGAGGGAGCCTGGGGCCAGTGCCAGGCTTCCGAAGACTTCGAGGCTTCGGAGGTCTTCTGCGATCATCTCACATTCCTTCCCCCCCAAGGCATTCCCCATGTCGCGCATCTTGGTCCTGCTTTCCATGTGTCTTCCGTTGGCTGCCGCGACGATCGCGGCCGAAGAGGCCCCGCCTGCGCCGCTCCAGCATCCTTCTCTCCTGGGTACGCGCTGGGGCTTCGAGGACGGCAAGCTCGATGCCTGGCGGCACAAGAACAACGCCGCGCTGTCCATCGCCGAGGAGGAGGGGAGCAAGGCCCTGCGCCTGGAGAGCGGCTTCGCTCCCTTCGAGTTCACCTGGACTACCCGGCACTTCGAGCCGCACACGCTCCAGGGCGTGGTCCACGTGACATTCCGCGTGCGCGGCGACAAGAGTGGCCACAAGCTCCGCGCGATGCTCGGCGCCCCGCGCCCCGAGGGCGGCAAGAGCCTGTACTACATCAACGACGAGCAGGCGATCACGCTGGACTTCACGGGCTGGCGCGACGTCAGCCTCGACCTCGCGCATTTCCGCACGCCGGCAGGTGCGCGGCGCGACCGGGACTTCGAGAACGTGATCTTCCTGGAGCTGATGGTCCTGGCCCACGACGATTCCGCGCCTGAGAAGAAGCCTTGCGACGTGTGGATCGACGACGTGGTCTTCACCGGCTACACGCCCGAGGAAGAGGCCGCCAACCGCCGGCGCGAGGAGGAGCGCCGAAGAATCGTCGCCGAGACGTGCAAGGCCGTCGAGAGAATCAAGGCCGGCCTGGTCGAGCTGGACAGCAAGCTCGATGAGGCGGAGGAAGCCGGCCGGTACGTGGCCGTCGCTCGGGTGTACTGCGCCGCGCTGGAGTGGTGCGCCGACGACGTGCAACGATTGCTCGAGGCAGAGGAGTTCGAGCTCGTCGCCCGGGCCCCGGCCCTGGCCGAGGACCTCGCCCGGCGAGTCGCCGACTCGAAAGCCGTGCTCGACCGCGTCCGCGCCGCCGCGCCGGAGGAAAAGGACGCGCTCGACCCGGAGAACAACCCTTACTTCAAGAGCGTCACCAAGGCCGCGCGAGGCTGGTCGAAGACGGAGCGGTCGTGGCCTAAGGGCAGGGCGGGCTACGTGGCCGTGCCCAACGCCTGGTCGTTCCGCTCCTTCGGCGATTCCAGCTACGACCTCGTCTGGTCGATGACCCGGCCCAAGAGCCCCCTGCGCCACGATCCCATGCTGGCGCGGAATCTGCTCAACCTGTTCGACCTGATCGCGCACCAGCACGAGCGGGGCGACTTCAACATCGACCGCGAGGCGGTCCACGGCCGCGATCCGAACATCAACCGCTTCTGCCTCGCCCCGACGCTCGACGCCTGGCGCGAAATGGACGAGGCCTATCCCAATCTGCTGCCGCCGGCCAAGCGGGCCGACCTGCTCGCGGGCCTGAAGGTGCTGGCCGACTACCAGGTGACCGACTACGGCCGCGCGCGCCTGGCCAAGAAGCCGCACGTCGAGCAGCCGGCCTATCCCAACATGGACGTGCACCACATTCTCATTATGGAACTGGCCCACCGGCTGTGGGGCGACGCCGTGTTCGCCGAGGAGCGCGACGTGTTCGTGGAAATCCTCGATTCGGCCACCTATCCCGGCGGGGCTTGGGCCTACATCAACACCCAGAACGAGTGCTTCGTCTACCACAAGATCAACGTGATCTACTCGGCCCGGTTCTGGCAGCTCACCGGCAATCCCACGACGCTGGCCATGCTGCGGCGCACGATACCGTTCTATCCCTACAACGTCGAGCCGGCGGGCGTGCCGGAGTACTACACCGACCCGTGCTGGAAACACTACTGGAGCCGGGCCGACGCCGAAGGGCCGGACACGATCGCTGGCCTGTTCGACGACCCGCTCAACAAGCGCGTGGCCGAGATCTGCGGCGAGGTTTTCGGGCACGGGCACGGGCACCTGGCCGCGATCGCCGCGGAATTCTGGAAGCCAATCGCCTCGAAGTCGCTGCCCGACGACTACGTGATCTTCGACGAGAACACCCAAGGCCCGCGAGGTCGCTACGGACGGTGGAGCTTCGCCGGCAACGGCCGGGACTACGGCGTGGGCTACCAGGGCAAGGACACCTTTGCGGGGTGCATGCTCACCGATCCCGACGTCCGGCCGCTGCCGCTCGACGCGGCGTTGCAGGTGGTCACCACCGAGGTCCGGCTGAACCACACGGACAACCACTGGAAGGGCGGGCGCTGCCACAGCGCGCTGGAGAGGCTCAGCACGGCGCTGGGCCCCGACTTCGGCTCCTTGGCCGTGCGCTACCAGGTGAGCAAGCCCAACTGGTCGTATGAGCGCGACGACCTCTTCCCCTGGCAAGGGACGCAGGCCTGGTACCTCTCCAAGACGCGGCTCGTGGGCCTGGTGGCCCTGGAGGCCATGGAGGACGAGACCCGGGCCGCGGTGCACGGCCGCATCCGGCTGGGCCTGAAGCGCGAGATTGAGCCGGCCGGCGAGAACGCCTTCCGCTACGGTGGCCTCTTCATCAGACTGCACGATCACAACTACGCCAAGACGGTGACCAAGCCCAGCGAGACGTTCTTCCTCGACAAGCCCGATCGCTACCGCAGCACGGAAATCACGCTACTCGACCCGCTGAGCGTGGTGGCAGGCGAGAAGGGGATGGTCAGGTATCCCGAGGGCACGCGCTACTTCTTCCTTGTCGAGGTCCGTGCCGAGGACTCCCCGCCTGCCGAGAACGTGGAGCGCATCGAGCGGGAGGGACTCTGGGGATTCCGCTTCCGCGAGCCGGGCCGCGAGGTCGTGCTGCTGCACAATCCGGGCGAGAGGGCGATCGATGCGGAATTCGAAATCGTCCCGCCCGGCGCGGCGAGAGCCGCCAAGATCGCGCTCTATCGCGGCCGCTCAGGCAAGCCAAAGCGGATCGACGGCGGCTTGCTCAAGACGCGGATCGACGCGCACGGGCATGTGGTGGCCGCCGCCGAGCAGTGAGGCGGGCGACCCAAGTTGCTCCTCGAGGCTCCGGTCGGCCGCTGTCCACTCGCCGGGCAGGGAAAGGGGCCTCGGCAGCCGGAAAGGCAAGCCCGACAACGCACGCCCCGGCCGGCCCGTCTGGTTTGACCGCGCGCGAAGAGCGTCCTACGTTTAAGCGAAACCGTCGTAAGGACTTACCCCCCGAGTCGTGCAAGGGGACTCCCCGCTGGCGGTTGCCTCGGACAGAAACGACCATGGCTTTCGAGACGTTTGAGAAGCCGGGATCGGTCGAGACGGAGTCCCGCCATCGATCTCGGGTCCTGTTCGTCGGCGAGAACGCCGAGCTGGTCACGCGGCTCGCTCCCGACCTCGATGAGCGGGGGCTGGCGATCACGGTCGCTGAACGGGGGCAGGACGCGCTGGACGCGGCCGCCTCGGGCATCTCGCTCATTCTTCTGGATATGCGTCACACCGACGCCGGCCAGACCGCGACCTACGAGCAGCTCGCCCGCTCGCCGCGTACCAATCGCATTCCCATGATCGTGTTCAGCGCGATGACGCGGCCCGACATCATTCGCCGCAGCCACGCGTTGGGCGTGCATTACTTCGTGCGCACGCCGATCGAGCCCGAGGCCCTGCTCCCCCTGATCCAGCAGGCCCTGTGCGAGGCGTCGATCTGACGGCCCCCTTCGGGCTTGTCGGCCGCCGGGCCGCTTGTCGATCGCGCAGGGCTCTGGTATAGTATCGTGAATGCCCCCACCGCGTGCGGGTAGCGTGGGTGCGGGAGCAGTCCACTGGGCTCAGGATTACACAAGTCGGCCGTAGGGTCGCGGGAGTTGCTTCGTGGGAGTCAAAAAGTCGGGTAAAGGTCGTCGCAAGCTGGGTCGTAAGAAGCGCCGCATGCGCTCGAAGATCCGCCATCGCAAGGGTTGATCCGGGGGCTTGGCACAGGCCGGCCGTGGACCCGACCTCTCGGTGCGCGGGTCCTGTCTGGCGCGCTTCTCGCGCCGTTCTTCCGCTTCCCGGTCCGTTCTCGAGGTCCGGGCGTACGGCTTCCGCCCCGGCACGCGGCGCCGATAGCGGGTTGCTCCGCTTGTACTGCTTCTGAGGGCCCCCGAAGCGCGGCATCGCGATCCCCGGTCGTAAGGGTGGGCTAGATTTGTGTTGAGACGGGGAGGATTCCCGCGCCGGCCACCCCCAAGCGGGCCGGCGGACAACTGCGCACGATCCGCCCATGAGCCCGCCGAACCCGACACTCGATCGCCTCGTTGACCGAGCCGGGCAGCTCTACAGCCTTCCGGCGGTGGCCATGAAGGTGTTGGAGCTGACCAACCGGCCCCAGCTCGACACGCACGAGTTGAAGGCGTGCATCGAGAACGACCCGGCGCTGACCACGCGGATTCTCCGGGTGGTCAACAGCTCGCTGTTCGGGCTCAGCCGCGAGGTCTCGGATCTGAACCAGGCGCTGACGCTGCTGGGCACCAAGCCGCTGAAGCTGCTCGTGCTCGGCTTCAGCCTGCCTGACGGCATGTTCTCCGACGTTTCCGGCGACGTGCTCGGACCCTACTGGCGGCATACCCTCACCAAGGCGGTCGCGGCGCGGGAGGTCTCCGAGAGCCTGTGGCGCGTGCCGGGGGATGACGCCTTCATTGCGGGGCTCCTCCAGGACCTGGGGGTGCTTTTGATGATCCAGGTGGTGGGTGAGCCCTACACGCGCTTCCTCCGCCGCGCGGCGGCCGCGAGCCGCGACGTGGTGGCGCTGGAGAGCGAGACGATGGGGTTCGACCACACGGCCCTGACCGCGCGCCTGCTCACCGAGTGGCACCTGCCCGACTCGATCACCCGAAACGTGTCCTGGCGCGACCTGCATCAAGCGATCGCGGCCCCCACGCGCGACGCGTCGCCGCTGCCGCAGATCCTGCACCTGGCCGAGTTGATCGCCCGACTGCTGGCCGACGGTCACGCCGACGTGCTGGGCGAGCTGCTCCAGGTCGGCAAGCAGTACCGCGACCTCTCGCAGCCCAAACTCGAAGCGTTGGTGGCCGACCTGGAGGACAAGGTACAGCAGCTTGCCGACGTGCTCCGGCTGGACCTCCCCCACGGCATGGACTACCGCGAGGTCCTGGTTCAGGCCCACCTGCAACTGGCGGAGACCGCGGCGGAGGCCGCCGGCGAGCTGCTCAAGCGCTCGCGGCCTGCGCGGGACGAGTCGGCCGAGGCCTCGCCGCTGGCCGAGGAGATGGCCGGGCTTTCCGAGGCGGTCTCCAACTTCTCCCGCGGCGCGCCCCCTCCACCTGCGGCCTTGCCGCCGAAGCAGCCGCCCGCCGACGCGGCCTCCCTTGCGCCCAAGGTCCCGGCGGCTCAATCGGCCCTGGCCGCGCCCGTTCCCCACGCTCGCGGGGCCAGAAGCACCGCGCTGGCGAACGGCTGTGTCGAGCCCGATCCGGGGCTTCTCGGCCGCCTGGGCGCCGCGGTGGCCGCGTGCCGGCAGGCCCGGCGCTCGCTGAGCCTGCTCTTGGTGGAGCCGGACAACCTGGACGAGCTGTTGCTGACCCGCGGCGTCGAGGGGACGGAGATCGTGCCGCAGGTCCTCCAGAAGGCGTGCGGCCAGCTCGATCACACGTGCCCCATCTGTCTGCCGTACGGAGAGCTGGGTTTCGCCGTGATTCTGCCCGACTGCGATCGCCAGAAGGCCGCGCGTCTGGCGCACCAGCTCCTCGATCACGTGCGGCGGGTGCCCCTGGGGCCCGGCGCGATCGGAGAGCAGCGGCTCCAGGTCAGCCTGGGGGCGGCGAGTGTCGTGCTGCCGCCGCGAAACTTCCCGGCCCAGGATCTGCTTGACGCGGCCAGCCGCTGCCTGTACGGCTCGCACGTTTCCGGGGGCGGGGTGGTCAAGAGCATCGAGATCTACTAGCGCCGCCGGTGGAGCTGCGCCGGATGGCGGCAAGCGGCAGAAGCGCGCGAACGGGCGCAACTCCGAACGGATCGGACGAGGCGTCGAGCTGCGCGGCTTCTCAATTGCCGTGCGGGCAGTAGAATCACGCGTGCCCGGTCCATGCCAGGGAGATCAGCACCGCGTGAGCAAAGCACCCAGAGACAAGACGACCGCGCGTCTCCGCCGCGCGGCCCGGCAGTACGGCATCCTGCCGGAGTATCTCGATGTGGGCGGGCGCGTCCAGCAGGCCTCGCGCGAGACGCTCCTCGGCCTCCTGCGCCTGCTAGGGGCGCCGATGCGCGATCCCGGCGACGCCCCGGAAGCGGTCCGGGCGCAACGCGAGGCCGAATGGTCCCGCATCCTGGAGCCGGTGCTGGTGGCCTGGCGAGGCAAGCTCGACGCGCCGCTGCGCCTGCCCGCTTCGGCCGTGGGGCGGTTCGACGCCCGACTGCGTTTGGAGCAGGGCGAGGTCTGGGAGTGGTCGAACCTGCTGGAAGACCTGCCCGTCGCCCACCGGCAGCGCGTCGAGGGGGCCGACTACGTGGCCCGTCGCCTTCGCGTGGCCGAGGCCCTGCCGTGGGGTTACCACGAGCTGCTGGTCGCGATCGCCGGGCGCGAGCACGCCGCGCGGGTGATCTCGGCCCCGCTCACCGCATGCCGCCCGTCCGAGAGCGGCCGACGCTGGTGGGGCGTGTTCGCCCCGCTGTACGCGATTCACAGCCGGCAGAGCTGGGGGGCAGGTGATTTCGGCGACCTGCGCACGATGATGGACTGGGTGGCCCGTTGCGGCGGCAATTTGGTGGCGACGCTGCCCATCCTGGCGCCGGTGAGCATGGCCGACGACCCCAGCCCGTACTCGCCCACCAGCCGGCTGTTCTGGAACGAGCTCTACCTCGATCCGCGGCAGATCGAAGACCTGGGCTCCTGCCCCGCCGCCGGACGGTTGGTGCAGCAGTTCGAGGAAGAGCCCGAGCTGGGCCGCCTGCGTCGGCGCCGACTGGTCGATTACCCGCGCCTGGCCGCCATCAAACGCCGGGTGCTGGAGAGGCTGACGGCGGCGTGCTTCGCCGAGTCGGATCGAGGGTCGGCCGAGCTCCAGCGGTATTGCCGCGCCGTGCCCGAAGTCGAGTCGTTCGCGCGGTTCCGTGCCGCGGCCGAGCGGCACGGCTTGGACTGGCGCGACTGGCCCGCGCGGATGCGATCGGGCAGGCTCCGCCCCGGCGACTACGACGAGTCGGCCCGCCGCTATTACCTCTACTCCCAGTGGCAGACCGAGATGCAGGTCCGGGCGGCCGTGGACGCCGCGTCGGAAAAGCAGCTCCTGTGGTACTTCGACTTCCCCCTGGGAGTCAGCCGCGTGGGCTTCGACGTGTGGCGGGAGCCGGACCTGTTCGTGCTCGACGCGTCGGCCGGCGCCCCACCCGACGCCTTCTTCACCAAGGGGCAGAACTGGGACTTCCCGCCGCTGCAGCCGGTTCGGCTTCGCGAGACGGGCTACAAGCACTTCATTGCCGCGCTGCGCCGACACCTGCAATACGCCAAGGTCCTCCGCATCGACCACGTCATGGGGCTTCACCGGCTGTACTGGATTCCGCCCGGCATGGATCCGGCCGAGGGGACCTACGTCCGCTACCGCGTTGATGAGCTGATGGCCATCCTCGTGCTCGAGTCGCATCGGCAGGGGGCGTTGATCGTCGGCGAGAACCTGGGCACCGTGCCGCCGGAAGTGGATCGGGCCATGGATCGCCACGGCCTGACCGGCATGTACGTATTGCCGTTCCGGGTCCACCCCCAGCGCCGGCCCCCCTTGGACGCCGTGCCTGCGGACACGGTCGCCAGCCTCAACACGCACGACCTGCCGACCTTCGCCGCCTACCTCGACGGGCGCGACCTGGAAGATCGCGTGGGTTTGGGTCTGATCGACCGGGCCGAGTCCCGCCGCCTGAAGAAGGACCGGCAAGAGGAGCGCCGCAGCGTGGTCCGCTTCCTCCAGCAGAAGCGCCTGCTCCCTCGCGGCGAGGACTCGACGCCCCAGGTGACCGCGGCCGCGCTGGCCTTTCTCGCGCGAAGCCGGGCCGCCGCCGTGCTGGTGAACCTGGAGGACCTGTGGGGCGAGACGCGGCAGCAGAACATGCCCGGCACGGTGCGCGAACGTCCCAACTGGCGCCGCCGCGCGCGGTACGGCCTGGAGCGTATCGCGCGACTGCCGGACGTGGCGGCCGTGCTCCGCCGCGTGGCCGAGGAGCGGACCGCAACGCCCTAGGGGATGGCGCAAAGAGGACTTGCCCATTTGCTGGTTGATGGAACACGCACCCTGTGGCGCGTTGAGCACATCGCGGGGCGTACGGAACATGAGTCAACCGAGATGCTCTCTCTGTTGTCTCGGTCTTGCTCTACTTCGCTTTGGGCTAGGGCTGGCGGCATCCGGGGCGGAGCCTGGCCGGGTCGTTCGTGGTGATGGCACGCACGCCCCACCGGGCCAGGTCGGCGGCCCGACGCGGGTCATCGACGGTCCAGGTCCAAACCTCCAGTCCCCGCCGCCGCAGCTCCGCCACCAACTCGGCCGAGAGGATGCGGTGGTCGAGATCGATCAGGTCCGTGCCGCACTCAGCCGCCCGGGCGGCCAGCCACGCCGCGTGCTCGGCCGGCGTCCCCCTGGCCTTCTCGTCCGAAAGCCATCCGCAGCGGATGTCGGGCTCAATCCGCCGGACCTCCGTGACCACGTCCCTGCTGAAGGCGATCACGACCGCTTGGTTGACGAGCCCCGCCTTGCGCACGGCGGCCACGACCTCCTCGGCTATCCCGCCGACCTTGATCTCCACGACCGGCCGGCAGGCGGAATCCTTCAGCCGCGCCAGGGCCCCGTCGAGGGTCGGCAGGCGCTCGCCCGCGTACTTCGCGTCCTTCCACGAGCCGGCGTCCAGGCGCCGCAGCTGGGCGAGGGTCTTCTCGGCTACCTTGCCGCGGCCGTTGGTGGTCCGCTTCAGGTCCTCGTCGTGGATCAGGACGATATGCTCGTCGCGGCTAACGCGGACGTCGAACTCGCATGCGTCGGCCCCGGCCTCGACGGCCGCCGCGATCGCCGCCAGCGTGTTCTCCGGAGCCACGGCGGCATAGCCGCGGTGAGCCACGATCAGGCACTTACTCTTCGGCGTGTCGGCAGCCATGGCGCCCCCCGCGTGCAGTACGCCCGCCATCATGAGCACAAGCGCCGCTGGCTCAGTGAATCGTCTCATCATACCGAGCGAGCTCCTTTTCCCGCTCCTCGTCGCTCCAGCCCAGAAGCTCGCCCATCCACCGGGCGACCTGGCGACTGGCCGAAGACGAGTCGGGAAGGTAGTAGTGCCAGCTGCTGCGGCGGACCATCACGTCGTCCAGATGCACGGCCCACTCCCTGGTGCAATAGTGCTCGACCGCCTCCCGACGGAGCTCCGGCGGGAGGATGCCGCTGAATCGGGCGGCGTCGGGTTCCGCAAGCAACGGCTCCTGGGCCGTGCGGCACGGCGCAATCGAACGGCCGGCCCGCGCGGCCGCGCGATCGACCGCCTGCTCGGCGATCCGTCGGTAGGTCGTCAGCTTGCCGCCGGCCACGTCGATCCAGCCGGGCTGGGGCTCGCGGATCTGATGCGCCCGGGAGATGTCGGACGGGCCGCCGCACCCCGAGTAGATCAACGGCCGCAGCCCCGCCCACGTGGCCAGCACGGCCCGCTCGGTGAGCTCGGCCTCCGGGAAGTGGCGGTCGGCCAGCTCGAGCAGGTAGCGGACGTCCTCCCGCTCGGTGTGCACGGCCTCGATCTCGCCCTGGTAGTCGGTGTCGGTGGTTCCCAGGACCAGGCGCTCGCCCCAGGGGAGCATGAACACGATGCGGCTTCCCTCGGCCAGGACCAGGGCCGCGTCGCAATCGATCCGCGCGCGATCGACCACCAGGTGCACTCCCTTGGTCAGGCGCAACCGGACCCCGCTCGGCGCGAGTCGCTCGGCCCAGGGCCCGGTGGCGTGGATCACGCAGCGGGCCGCGACCTCGGAAGTTCCTTGCGCGAGCGTGTCGCGGATCGCGATCCGCCACGCCGACCCGTTGCGCCGCGGCGACTCCGCCTTGGCATAGCTGACGACCGCCGCGCCAGCCGCGGCGGCCGACCGGAGCGTGTCGAGCACGAGTCGGGCGTCGGCGGTCAGGCCGTCGTAGTAGGAGACCGCGCCGGTGAGCCCCTCAGGCGAAAGCCCCGGCAGTCGGGCGAGCGTCTGCCCGCGGCTCAGGCTGCCGGAGGGGCCCATGTTCTTGCCCCAGCAAAGCAGGTCGTAGAGCTTCACCCCCACGCGAAGCTGCCAGCGGGGCCAGCCCGATCCGCGATACGTGGGGAAGAGGAACTCCAGCGGCCGGGCGAGGTGGGGGGCGATGCGGTGGAGAATTCGCTTCTCCTGACTGGCCTCATAGACCAGCCCGATCCGCCCTTGGGCCAGGTACCTCAATCCCCCGTGCAGCAGGCGGCTGGAGCGGCTGCTCGTGCCGAAGGCCAGGTCGTACTGCTCGACCAGTCCCGTGCGCAGCCCGCGCATGGCTGCATCGCGGGCCACGCCGGCCCCCACGATCCCGCCGCCCACCACGAGCACGTCCAGCGTCTCGGCCTGTAGCGCGGCGAGGGCCGCGTCGCGGGCGGGATGCTCGTGGCGACGCATGGGAGCGAAGCTCCGGGAGGCACGTTGGTTGGAAGGCCACGAATCGCGGAGATTGCCCGCCCCCTTTGGCGTACCGCGCGGCGCGAGTGCACGGCTATCCGACGGGATCCCTCTCCGCCTTCCTGGCCAGCCAGCGCTGGTACGACTTCCACCCTGGGCAAATGTAGGTGTGGAGCTTCCAGAGAATGCCGATTAGCGAGCGGGGCCGCGCCTCGGCCTTCTTTCTGAGTGGACACTGCTCGCAGCGCGGGGCCTGGTCTTCGGACATCATCGGCCTCCTGGGGTGTTCCGTGGGGAGAAGGGGGCTACAGCTCGGCCTTCTCGAGCTCCGATTCAAACCCGCGCAGGCCTCGGTGGCGCTCGCGCAGCTCGTCCAGGTAATTGCCCCAGAAGCGGGCGGCGCCGGTCCGCTTCATCAGGTTGCGAATCCTGCGCAGCAACTGGCATGCCTCGGCGTAGTGCTCGCGGTTGCGTCCGGCGAGCAGCCGATCGACCTGCTCGCGATAGAGGGCCAGCGCGTCGGCGGGCCGTGAGCGCTCGGCCGCCCGGGCGACATCCATTTCCAGCCCGCCCATCCCTTCCTCGCCCCCCCCGCAGCGCACCAGGGCGATCGCCCGGTCCAGGTCGTTCTCGTCCAGATGAATGCGGACCAGCAGGGTCACGCGCCCGGACTGCTCAAGAAACAGCAGCAGCCGGGTGTGCAGCCCGTCCCATGCCCCCGTGCGGCGGCCCAGCCCGCGAAGCCGCGCGTAGCTTTCGAAACTGGGCTCCAGGCGGAACACTTTTTCCGAGAGCTCCAGGGCGGCGAGCCGATCCCGCTCGGCGCTGCGGCGCTCGTCGAGCCAAGCGCGGAGCTCCGGGGTCTCCGCCGACGCGAGCCGTTGCTCGACGATCGCCTCTGCCCGGCCTGCCTCGCCGCGGAGCGCCAGAAGATCGGCCAGGCGCAACAGGTCGTAGGAGTCGGCGCGTCGCGCCTCGTGCACTGCCTCGTCGGTGCGGCCCATGCCGATCAGCCGGTAGCAGAGATCGAACACGCGGCCGCTCGCCCGACAGAGCCTCGCGAAGGAGTCGAACTCGATCCGGTCCGGATCGAGTTCCAGAGCCAGGCCGCCCAACGCCCGGCGCGTGGCGTCGCTGTCGGCTTCGGGGAGCATGGCCTCGATCCATTCCACCAGCAACCGTTTCTCCCGGGCGTTGGCCTGGCCGAGGAGGATCTCGACCACGTCGCGCCGTGCCGCGCTGCCCAGCCCCAGGTCGAAGCGGTACAGGCTCAACAGGGTGCGCAGGATGACCGTGCGGGCTTCGGTCTCCTGACGCGTCTCGGCCAGGCAATGGCCCAGCGACTCCACACACGGATCGACCACCGCGGCGACCGGCGGCTCGCGATCGGCCAGCGCCTGGCCCTGAGCCAACAGCTCGCAGAGAATGGCCAGATAGATCACCGAGGCCGCGGCGAACTCGCGCTGCCGGATGAACGCGTCGCCGATCTCCTTGATCGCCGTGAGCTGCTCGCCCAGCCGTTCCACGCGGATGCCACCCTCGCGCCCGGCGCGCTCCAGAAGCGCGGCGACCTGGCGGCGGTACACGGCTGGGTCGGGCGGAGAGCGGGGCACGCCCGAGGCCGGCAGGCGCGATTCCACCGTCTCCTCCAGTTCCGGGTGGAGGTGGACGAGATCCTTGATCAGATCGGCCAGCTCGCGTCGGCTGCATCGGGCAAGGGCGGCGTCGAACTCCTCGACCTCCGCGAAATCCTGCGGCCGGTCGCGCCACGCTAGCAGCAAGGCCGCCACGTGCTTGCAGTAGCCGCCGCGGCCGATCGGGCAAGAGCACTCCGCCTCCAGCACCTCGTGCCGGTTGAATGTCACCCGGACCCGGTAGGGGACCGGATGCGAGCCGGTGCACTGGGCCTTCAGCGTCGATCCCTGTCGGCGGGGGTGGATAACCGCCCCGCCACGGTAATACTCGCGGCCCCGCCGGAAGCCGCGCCGCCCCACGCGCTCCTCAATTTGCGATTCCTGCAAGACGGGGATCGTGGCCATGCCCTGCTCGAGGGGTTGGGGGAGTCGGCGCCAGCCGACGTCGAGGGGGGAAGAACACGCAGCGAGTGGCCGCTGGGCGTGGATGTTCTAGTTTAGTCGGGCAAGAACCACCCGACAACGCGCGGGCCACGCAAAAAGGGGCAACGCCGCGCAAGCGCGATCGTCACCCCCGGCATAAACCCTACTCGGCTGTTGCGACCTGCGGCCCTCCGCCGCGGCCGGAGCTACGGACGACTACTGACCTCGAATCGCCTTCAGGGCGTTGGCGGCCATGTCCCGCACCAACTCATCCTCGTCGTGCTCAGCGACTTTCTCCAGCGCCGGGATGGCCTCCTTGGCGGCGGAACCATAACACTGCAGAGCTCGGGCCGCCTCCAGTCGCACCAGGTCCTTCGGATCGCCGAGCGCGTCGATCAACAGCGGCACGGACTTGGGGCTCGTCACCGGACATTTGGGATCGATCTGGGCCAGGGCCCAGGCCGAGACCACCCGGAGGAACTCGTCGTCGCCGGCCAGCGTCTTCGCCAAGACGTCCTTGGCCGCCATCGCGTCGGGGCCGATCCCGCCCAGGCCGAAGATGGCCGCGTGACGGACTTCCTCCTCCGGATCGTCCACCAGCTTGATCAGGGCGTCCACGGCCTCCTTCGAGTCCGGGCCGATCTTGCCCAGGGCGATCGCCGCCTCGCGCCGCGCCGGGACGTCATCGCTCTGCAGGAGCCCGATCAGCCCGGGCACGGCGGACTTGGCCTCCGGGCCGATCTCGCCAAGCGCGTAGGCCGCGCCCGGCGCGACCTCTTTCACCCCCAGGATCTTGGTCAAGCCGGGCGCGGCAGCCGGGCCGAGCGTGGCGATCGCGTCCAGCGCCCGCGTGAGGACCTCCGGCTGCGCACCCTCGAAGGCCTTCATGAAGTACGGCGCGAACTCGCCGGGCTCCGGGTCGAGACCTTCCAGTCCTCGCGCGGCGGCGATGCGAACGCGCTCCTCCTTGGACTTCAACTCTTCGATCAGCAGCTTCGCCGCTTTTTCCCGCAGATTCTTGTCGTCGGGCTGGATCCGCGCTAGAGCCCAGGTGGCGATCGTCTTGGGGAACTCCTTCTCGCTGGCGGCCATCTTCTCTAGGCCCTCGGCCGCGGGCTTGGCTGCGGGTCCGATCGATCCCAGGGCGTACGCGGCGGCAATGGAAACGCCCGGCATCTCACTGGGCAGCGCCTCGGTCAGCACCGGCACGGCGACCTTTGCGTCCGGGCCGATCTTGCCCAGCGCGAGAATCGCCTCGCGGGCCAGCTCGACCTTCCGGCTCTTGGCCAGCTCGGCCAGTGCGGGGGCGGCCTCGGCCGCGTCGGGGCCGATCTCCGAAAGGACGAGGACCGCCCAGTAGGCGCTTTGGTCATCCTTCAGGGCCTCGATGAGGAACGGCACCGCCGGCTTGCCCGTCTCAGCCAGGGCATCCATCACGCGGAGCCGCACGGCCGGGTCGGCCTCCTTCATCAGCTTCGCTGCCAGGGGGAGCACGATCCTGGGGCCCGGCCTCAAACGGGCCAGTGCACCAAGGGCCGCGCGGCGAACCAACTGGTTGCGATCAGTTACCAGCCGGACCAGTTTGCGGATCGTGGGGCGAGGGACCTCGCCGATCAGCCCCAGCGCCCGGGCCGCATGGGAGCGCACGGCCGGCGACTCGTCGCCCAAAGCCTCGGTCAGATCATCCACCGCCTCCGCGGCATCCCCCCCCATCATCCCCAAGGAGTCGATCGCCTGAACTCGAACGGCCAGTTGGTCCGAGTCGAGCTTGTCTATCAGCCGCGCAACCTTGCCCTCGGCCCCCAGACCCGACCCCCCCCACGAAAGCAGACTTCCCAGCAACAGCAAGACGACAAGACGGCGCATGGCACTCTCCCAGGTGGAATCGCGTTTCGACGCGGCGGAATAGGCCTCGGCAACGTTGACTGCCGCCGAATTGCCGGTATTATAACTGCGTTACCAGGAAAGTGAACATGCGCCAGCGTAATGCGTTCGCTCGAATTGAAGGGCGTCGGAGCAATGCCGGAACCCCCCGCTGGGAACCGTCGCCGACGGGTCGCGTGTCCCCTCTGGTTGCCTGTTGATCGAAGTCTCGTCTGGGAGGTGTGAGCCATGCGTCGCTTGGGCACGATTGCGATCCTCGTCTCGATTCTAGGGCTCTTTCCCCAGGCCGCCGGAGCCCAGTGGTGGGTGGACAACCGGGCGGCGACCCCGGCCGAGAGCTACGCGCGGGGCGTCTCCGACGTCGTTCGCTCGCAGGGCGATTACAACCTCAACACGTCGGAAGCGATGCTTAACCTTAGCGAGGTCCGACGCCGAGAGATCGAAAACGCCCGGCAGTGGACCGACACCTACTTCGAGATGCGCGCGGCCAACCGCGCCTACCGCGCCGAGGAGCGGCAGCCGCGGGCTACAAGCGAGCAAATGGTCCGCTGGGCCAAGGAGGATGCCCCCGATCGGCTCAGCCCTAGCGAGCTCGATCCGGTCTCGGGAAAGGTCTCCTGGCCGGTGGCCCTGAAGACCGACGATTTCGAGAAGATGCGGGCCGAGATCGAATCGCTGTACAACAAGCGGGCTGCGGGCGGTGTGCTCACCATCGACGAGCGCCGCAAGCTCCGCGACGCCTGCAATCTGATGCAGACCCATCTGAAGGATCAGATTCGCGACCTGCCGCCATCCGACTACCTGGCAGCCAAGAAGTTCATCGACAGTCTCTCTTACGAGGCCTCGCTGCCGACGTCTTGATCCTCGGCGGCGCCGCCGGGCCGCGCCTGCGGAATAATCCCTCTCATCGCCCCAGAGAGAACTGTAGGTTCCCACCGGGCGTACCGAATCGAGGCCCGCGGCGCTTCGGCTGGCTGCCCTGTTTCATCCAGGGACCACCTCGTCCAGGGATCACGGGCTGCCCTCGTCCGCTCCTTGCTCTCAAGCGGGGCGCCGGCAAGCTGAGCGCTGCACGATCCCGAGTCTTGCCGGGCTTCAGGTCCCCGAGTAGCCGGCCGCAGGAGGTACACTGGCAAGGAGGACAGACGATCCGAGAGGTCCGCCGCGGGGCACCCGGCCCGCCCGCGCAAGCAAAAACCACACCGACGGCCGGCCACGGACGCCCATCCCGGAAGCGGCTCAAGTGGGGGGATCGGCGCCGAATTCGCGCTTCGCTCCGTTGCCCGCCTTTCCACCGCAAGTGACTCTGTAACAAGGGTTTGACAGCCGCGGCGAACCGGGGGAAGATGAGGTTTCGGTGTCGCCACCGGGCGCTCTCCCGCCGGGCTCCGGAACCTCGGCGGGAACTTCGGCACCTCTCGCCGCGTCCCAATAAGCGAAACCTGCTGTGAACGACGACGCCCAACTGATCGAAGCGACCCTCCAGGGCAATTCGGCGGCATTCGGGCAACTGGTCCAGAAATATCAGGGCCGGCTGTACAACACGATCGCGCACGTCGTCGGCCCCGACGACGCCCGGGACGTGGTCCAGGATGCTCTGGTTCAGGCCTTCGTCAAGTTGGACACCTTCCAACACTCCAGCGCCTTTTACACCTGGCTGTACCGGATCGCGTTCAACATGGCGGCCAGCCTCCGACGCCGTCGGAAGCCGGCGCTTTCGGTCGAGCACGTCCGCGAGATAAGCGGGCAGGAGCCCCTCGACCCGAGCGTCGGGCCGGAAGGCCATGCCGACCGCGATGAACGCTGCCGCCGGGTGCACGAGGCCCTGGCCCAGCTGAGCGAAGAACACCGCACCGTCCTGGTGCTCCGCGAGATCGACGGCTGCTGCTACGAGACGATCGCCGAGGTCCTCGACCTGCCGATCGGCACCGTGCGGAGCCGCCTCCACCGTGGGCGCCTGCAACTGAAGGAGCTCCTCAGGGAAGTCATGAGCTTGGAGGAGTGACGGGCAGACGGCCAATCCGAAATACGAATCTCGAAATCCGAAGCAACTCCGAGAGTACCACAAGCAAGTGCTTCAAACGGTAGGCGCGATCCCGGTTTCTGTCATTACTAACTTCGGTCAACTGGATTTGTTTCGGATTTCGCGGTTCGGATTTCGGGTTTCCTGCCCTTTGTACTTCGAGCTTCGAAGTCTTTTTCCGATGTCATGAAGAACGTCCCGGAAAACGAACTGTTCAGCGCATACCTCGACGGCGAGCTCACCGCCGAGCAAGAGGCGCAGGTCGAGCGGCTGCTGGCCTCCAGCCCGGCCGCCCGGCAGACCCTCGAGGAGCTTCGCGCGCTGAGCAACACGCTTCAGTCGTTGCCGGCCTACGAGCTGGATCGCGACCTGGCGCCGGACGTGCTGCGGATGGCCGAGCGGCGCATGCTCGGCGAACCGCCCCCGGGGAGCGAGGCCGAGCCCGATCGCCCGCCGCCCCCTGGGCCCGCGGACGCGGACGCCTCGTTCTGGAAGACGATTGGCCGACGGGCCCTGGCCCCGCGCACGCTGTTCTGGCCCGTCACGGCCATGGCCGTGGCCGTGTTGCTGATGGTTTTCGGACCGCAGGGACTGGACGATCGGGCCCCGGATCACGAAGTCGCCCAGGCCCCTCCTGCCGCGGACGAGGAAGCACCCGACCGCGACGATTCCGGCGACCGGCTGGCCGGCGCGGTAATCCGTCCGTTGAACGAGTCCGGAACCAAGGAGGGCCTTGCGGGCCTCGAACGCAGCAAAGCCAACGACCGCGGTGCGGCGATCGATGGCCTGGCGGCTGGTGAGAAGGACCGTGTCCGCCAGACCGTGCCAGCCGAGAAACGGCTCGCCGAGACGGATCAAGGCCACGAGGGCAAGGCGGGGGGGCGCGTGCCGCACCGCGCGTTGACAGCCGGCAGGGAGCCGGGCCAAGGCGGAGACTTGGCCGGCGCCGGCGCCAAGCCCGGGTCGGCCCACGAGCGACCCGGCGCTGCGGACCACGGGCGCGGGCTGGATCGACGCAACGCGCTGGCGGGCGGAGGCGGTCCCAGGGCGAAGCGGTACGGCGGGGGCCGGGGCGGAGACGAGGCGGCTTTCCACTTCCGTCGTCATGCCCAGACCGACGGCACCATGGTCGTGTTCTGTGACGTCAGCCCGGCCGCCGCGCGCGAGGGGGTCTTCGATCAGGTGATCACCGACCAGAGCATCCAGTGGGCGGAGCACGACGAGGCCTTGGACGTCAACCGAAGAAGCGTCCGGCCCCGCGCGATGGGCAAGCAGACCCAGCAAGGCCAGGGCGCAGCCAGCCGGCTTGCCGAGAAGAAGCCGGGGGAGGCGGACCGCCACGATACGCAGACCGCGGCCTTCGGCTGGGCCGCGCCCGAGGACCTCGACGTGGTCCTGGTCGAGGCCTCGCCCCGCCAGATCGCGGCCGCACTGGCCGCCCTGGACGCCCGGCCCGAGAGCTTCGTGTCCCTGTGCGTGGCCCCCGACCCCGCGGTCCCCGACCAGAAAGCCTTCTTGCGATACAACCGGCTTGCCAGCGGTGAAAGCTTTAAGAAGAAGACCGAAGAGGCCGCTAAGGACATCGTGAACAACGCGCTTCGCGTGGCCACGGCCGATGAAGCGGCTGACGACCGGGGTCCGGTGGACCGCAAGGCGGCCGACAAGCTGACCGAGCGGAAGGGTCGCGAAGGCGGGTCGGAATCCAGGGCGCAGCGACGGGCTCGTGCCATGCGCCTGGCTTTGCCGCCGGCGATTGTGGAGGCTGAGGCCGGCGTCGATACCGCCACCGATCCGCAAACGGAGCCCACGGCCGCGCCCGCGGCACCCGCACCGGTGCGTGAGCCGTCGGCAACTTCCGGTGGAGCAGCCGACCAGAACGGCGACGGACGCGCGCCGGCGCAATCGTCCGACCCAAGCCCCCCTGTGAAGCCGGACTCCGAACTGGCCGCGGCCGAAGGACGTCCCGAGGAGAAGCAGGAGTCGAAGAGCCGGACGCCCTCGTCCGGACTCGGCGGCCCCGGCCGCTACAAGGAGCTGAAGGCGGATGCGCCCGCGAGGAGCACATCGGACGTGTCCAAAGCGACAGCAAGCGGCGCGGGCCTCGCCGATTCCGCCAAGCCCGACGAGGCCATGCTGCGCGACAGCGTGAAGGTCCGTTTCCAGGAGGGCAAATCTGGCGGGCCCGCGGAGGCTTCGGCCGAAGACCGTCCTGCGACCAACGCGCGTCCTGAGCCAGTGGGACCACCTCCTTGCGTTGTGGATGATGCGACGCCGGAGACACCCGCCACGGACCGCGGTGGCGACCCACGTGGGGCCTTCAAGGGCGCCAAGCCGCAGCAGGAGGCCGAACCGGCGGACGAGACCTACCGCGTGCTGTTCGTGCTCCGCGTGGTCGATCCGCCTGGCGGCGTGGCCAGTTCGGCCGCATCCCGGGACGTGCCCCGCGCTGTCTCCTCGCGGGAGGAGATCGAGGCCTCCGAGGCCGTCGCCACCCCGCCCGCCGCTCGGCTCATGCAACCCGCCGAGGGCGCGGAATCGAATCGCTGAATGGCCGTGCACGAGCCTTGGAGGAAGAAGGGGGCAGGACCGTTTCGTGCGAGGCACCCTTCGGGCCGCTGGCAACCGAGGCAACCCGGCTTGGACGGGGCAACTGTCGCCGCGGAGGGAGGCAGGTCGCGCGCCGGACTTGCGTGGCAGATGACGGCCTGACAGAGGAGAGGGTGAGGCCCGCTCGGCGACCGATTCGCCCAAGAATGCCTACTGGTTCACAACGCGGTACAGCGGCATGTGCCGGTAGTGGACCACTAGCATCATCAGCCTCAGCGAAGTCGAGTAGATGCGGCCCGCCTGACGCTCCCACCGGTCTTTGGGCTCCCAGGTGCCGGCAAGCCCCCGGTTGCGTGCGTGGCCTGCGCTGCGCGCTCCGCGATAGCCCTCCCAATCAGAGTTGATGGCTGGCAAGATCGGTTGCGCGTTGGCGATCAAAGGGTATCCCACAGAAATCCCCCCAAGTCGGTGAGGTCGTTTTGCGCTTCCCAGCACGCAAGATCATCTCGCGTAACGTGTTGCGGTACAAAGGCCTAGAACTCCTCGTCCGCGCGCACCATCTGGCCCACCCCTCCGGAGCCGAAGGGCAAAGGCTCGAATCCTCTCGCTTTCCGAGCAACTACGGTGTTGGTCGTGTGAACCGTGGCTGGTTCTGCCGGGGTCTCCCAGGTTAAACTCGAATAGGTTGAAGACCGTGAGCCGAAATTGGCATGGGGAGTCGGGTACCTCCCGGCCACGTGACCCGCTCGTCGAACGGGCTGAGTAGCCGAAGAAGCGGGCTCCCCTTGGTCCACCTGCGGCCGTCTGCCAAGTAGTGATCAGGCATGGCTTCGAAGTGGAATGAGTCGTGGTCGTACAGGGTCGAGAACCGGGTCGTTGGCCCGGTGACGGGGGAGCAGTTGCGCGCCGCCGTGGCCGTCGGGACCGTGCGGCCGCAGACGATGGTCCACAATGCCACTTTGGGTGGCTGGCGCCCCGCAGCGGAAGTGCCGGGCTTGTTTCCCGCTCCGACTGGTTCGTCTGGCGTGCCGATGGCGGTGCCTCCTGGAATGCGGAGTCCGCCGCCCGGGCAGCCGACTCCTTCAACGGGTCCGGCGCCTGGACCGACGGCTCCGCCCGCGGGGCCGCCGGCGCCATCGGGATCTCCGAGTCCACCGCCCGCTCCAGTGTCGCCGCCACCCGTACAGCCAAGTCCGCCGGCCGGTCACGTGACGCCGCCCCCCATACAGTCGAGTGCGTCGCCGGGAGAAATGCCTCCGGCGGTCGAGCCGGTGACCGCTTCCCCCCCGGCCGCGAGTCCTTTGCCCGGAATCAACATTCAGGTGGCCGATTCCGGGCGACCCGCGACGAGTGCCGGCGCGCGGCAGAGGAAGAAGACGAAGGACTCTCTGACAGCATTGGTCGCGATGCTGATCGGGGCTGTTGCCTTCTGCATCCTGGCGGGGGTAGCCCTGTATGTCCTTACCAGGCCGGCGGAGCCCCCTGTGGCCAAGGCCCCGGAAGAGCCGAAGGAGCCGAGGGAGGAGGATCGTCTCCCGGATGTTCCCCCGCCGCCAGAACCGGCTGAAGACTGGGGCATTCCCGATGTGCAGAGGGGGCCTTCCCAAGGCGACGTGCATGCCGTGTTCGAGATTCCGGGACCTGTCGAGGCGCGGGGCAGACTGGATGAGCTGGTCTTCGCCAACTGGGAGGAGTTGGGGATCGAACCGGCCAACCTCTGCTCCGACGGGGTCTTCCTGCGGCGCGTGTACCTCGATCTCACCGGCACTCTCCCGACGGTCCAGGAGGCCAAGTCGTTCCTCGACGACGAGAGCCCGGACAAGCGCGCGAGGTTGATCGACGAGCTGCTGGAAAGCGACGACTTCGTTGACTACTGGACGATGCGGTGGTGCGACATTCTCCGCGTGAAGGCCGAGTTCCCCATCAACCTCTGGCCCAACGCCGCGCAGGCCTATCACCGCTGGATCCACGATTCGATCAAGAGCAACATGTCGTACGACGAGTTCGTGCGCCAGTTGCTCACTTCCAGCGGCAGCAACTTCCGCACCGGGCAGGTCAACTTCTATCGCGCCGTGCAGACCAAGGATCCCAAGGGGGTCGCCCAGGCCGTGGCCCTGACCTTCATGGGAACTCGGGCCGACAAATGGCCGACAGAGCGGCTCGATGGGTTGACGGGCTTCTTCACGAAGATCGGCTACAAGCGAACCGGCGAGTGGAAGGAAGAGATCATCATCTTCGATCCCGACAAGGACCAGAAGGATGCTCCCAAGCCGGTGTTCCCCGACGGGACCGCCGTGGAGCTCACCAGGGACCAGGATCCGCGCAAGGTGTTTGCCGACTGGCTGATTACGCCCGAGAACCCCTGGTTCACCCGGCAGATCGCCAACCGGGTGTGGTACTGGCTCCAGGGCCGCGGGATCGTACACGAGGTGGACGACATCCGCCCCGACAATCCGCCCTCGAACCCCGAACTGCTCGACTACCTCGCGGGTGAACTGGTGAAGGCCGACTATGACCTCAAGCACGTCATCCGGTTGATCCTCAACTCGACCACGTACCAGCTCTCCCCGATTTCCAGGAGCGACCACCCCGAGGCCGGAGCCCAGTTCGCCTCGTATACGGTACGCCGCCTTGAGGCCGAGGTGATCATCGACGCCTTGAACCAGATCACGGGGACGACCGAGACCTATTCGAGTATCATTCCGGAGCCGTACACGTTCGTTCCGGACAACTGCCGGGCGATTGCCCTGCCCGACGGCAGTATCACCAGCAGCTTCCTCGAACTATTTGGCAAGCCGCCGCGCGACAGCGGCATGCAGTCGGAACGCAACAACAGCATCACGGCGGGCCAGCGCCTGCACATGCTCAATTCGAGCCACATCCGCGACAAGCTTCGCAAGGGTAAGGGCATTCAGAGGATTCTCTCCCAGGGCGATGGAACGGAGAGCCTGTATTTGGCCATCCTCTCGCGTCGGCCCGGGCCCGGAGAAGGGTGGGGCGGCGGGGATCTGGCGTGGACTTTGATCAACTCGACGGAGTTCTTGTTTCGGCACTAGCAGAACTACTCCCCTCTCCCGCGCGGGAGAGGGTGACACGTGTGCGGACAGTATGTTCCCCTTGCACGGCGAGAAGAGCACATGACCAGGAAACCAGAAGTGTACGTGCCGTTGTCGGAGACAAACGTTTCGCTCAACTGCGGGCGGGTCTCGCGCCGTCAGGTGCTCCAGTGCGGGGCGCTAGGGATGGGCGGGCTGCTGTTGGGAGACCGGGTGCTACGGGCCGCGGACAAGCAGGCCGAAGCCAAGCCCGGCAGCGCGGAGGCGGCCAGGCCCGAGCCCAAGGCCAAGGCAGTTATTCAGCTATGGCTCTCCGGCGGTCCGCCTCACACCGACACGTTCGATCCCAAGCCGGAATCCGGCAGCGAGTACACTGGCCCGCTGGACAAGTACCTCGACACGAACGTGGACGGGATCCGCGTTGGTCAGATGCTTCCCGTTTTGGCCAAGCTGGCCGACAAGTACTCGATCATCCGCAGCGCGACCCACGGCATCAACGGTCACGAGACGGCCTCCTACATGGTGCAGACCGGGCGTATTCCCGGCGGCCGTCTAGTGTATCCGGCCGTCGGCGCCGTGGTCGCCGCTTTCAAGGGCTTTCAGGGCGGGGCGGAGAGCCTGATTCCCCCCTACATCGTGCTCACGCGCCCGCAGGGCCGGTTCTCGGAGGCGGGGTTCATGGGCATCAAGTACAAGCCGTTTGCCACCGGCGGCGATCCGAATGCCGCCCGGTTTGCGGTGGAGGGGATCGTCGCGCCCGGCATCTCCGACGCGCAGCAGGCCTATCGCCGCGACATGCTCAACCAGTCCGACATGCTTGCCCAAGCCCTCGGCGAGAAGCATCCCGAGATCGCCGCCGCCAAGGAGGCGGAGAGAAAGGCCTACGAACTGATCATCGGCGACGCCGGCAAGGTCTTCGACCTGTCCGAGGAAAAGGAAGAGCTGCGAGAGCGGTACGGGCGGAACACCTTCGGGCAGTCGTGCCTGGCCGCACGCCGGCTGATCGAAAAGGGAGTGAAGTACGTCACCATCAACCAGTTCGTGTGGGACACCCACAAGGAACACTTCAAGGCCATGCCGCGGCTGTTGCCCAACCTCGACAATGGGCTGGGCACGTTGATCAGCGACCTGTCGGACCGCGGGCTGTTGGACAGCACGCTCGTGTGGGCCTGTGGCGAGTTCGGCCGCACCCCGAAGATCGCCTGGGAGTCGCCCTGGAACGGAGGGCGGCACCATCACGGGGCGGTCTTCTCGGTGCTGGTCGCGGGCGGCGGCTTCAAGGGCGGGCAGGTCGTCGGCTCGTCCGATTCCAAGGGGGAGCGGGTCAACGATCGCCCAGTCTATCCGGGCGACCTGATCGGCAGTATCTACGAGCTCTTGGGCATCGACCCGGACGCGAACCTGCCGCATCCGATGAACGAGGTCGTCAAGGCCACGCCTTCTCCCGACGAACCGGGCATCAAGTTGGCGGGCCGGCTGAAAGAGATCATGTAACGCAGTCCATGGGGGGCTGACGGATGACGATTGCTTCTCGATGGCGCTGGACGCTGGCTGTCGCCTTGCCCCTGATCGCTGCCCCCGGGGTGTCCGCGCAGACGGGCACGAAGAACCCGGACATCGGCTACGTTTTTCCCGGCGGCGGTTGCCGCGGCACGAGCTTCGATGTCATCGTGGGAGGGCAGTACATCAAGGAGGTCACCAAAGCGTTCATCTCCGGGGATGGTATCAAGGCCAGGGTGGTCAAATGGTACCGGCCGATGACCCAGGGAGAATACACGAAGATCAACCGCGATATCCGCACGAAGCAGGAGGAAGCGGGGCTCTCGCGCGAGGCGGCCATCAAGGTCCTTGGAATCACCGACGAGCAGCTCGCGGAGATGAAGATCTACGAGATGCGGCGCGCCGATCCCAAGCGCCAGCCCAACCCGCAGCTCCTGGAGGAGCTTACCGTGCGCGTCGAGGTGACGGCCGACGCCGAGGTCGGCGCGCGTGAGCTCCGTCTGCTCACCGACACGGGCATGTCGAATCCGCTGTGGTTCTACGTTGGGCAGTGGCCGGACGTCAGCGAGCAGGAGCCCAACGACGACGTACCCCACGACGCGGTGAAGGTGAAACTGCCTACGGTCATCAACGGGCAGATCATGCCCGGCGACGTGGACCGTTTTGCCTTCCAGGCCAAGAAGGGTACCAGGTTGGTGGCTAGTTGCGCCGCACGGGAGCTGATCCCCTACCTGGCCGACGCCGTGCCGGGCTGGTTCCAGGCCGTCTTGCGTTTGTACGACGAGCAGGGCGACGAGGTGGCCTTCGCCGACTCGCTCGGTTTTCGGCAGGACCCGGTCCTGTACTACGAAGTACCGCGGGACGGCACGTACGTCATCGAGGTTCGCGACTCGATCTACCGCGGCCGGGAAGACTTCGTCTACCGGATCTCGATCGGTGAAATCCCCTTTGTGACGGGACTATTCCCGTTGGGGGGGAAGGTCGGGCAGGCGTGCACGGTGGAGCTTATGGGCTGGAATCTGCCCTTTGAGACCCTCGATATCGATCCCGTCAGCTATCGCGGCCGGAGCGTCCAGCCCGTGGTTCTCGAGCATGAGAGCATCTTCTCCAACAAGGTCGGGTTCATGACCGACATTCTCTCCGAAACGATGGAGAGGGAACCCAACGATACGGCCGAGACGGCCCGGAAGGTGGGCGGATCGATCGTGATCAACGGCCGGATCGACAAGCCCGGCGACGTGGATTACTACCAAATCGATGCCTCCGGCGCCATCGTGTTGGAGGTCTATGCGCGGCGTTTGTACTCGCCCCTGGATTCGGTCGTGCGTCTGGTCACCGCCAGCGGCGACGTGGTGGCCCACAACGACGATTACGAAGACAAGAGCTGGCCGCTGATCACCCACCATGCCGATTCCCGGATTCACGCGACCACGCGCGGGGCTCGCTACGTCACCATCAGCGACGCCCAGGGCCGGGGTGGTCCCGACTACGGCTACCGCCTGTACATTCGGCCCCCCCGCCCCGATTTCGGCCTCTATGTGACACCCTCGAGTGTGACCGCCCAGGCCGGCACGTGTGTGCCGATCACCGTCCACGCTATCCGCCACGACGGGTTCGATAAGGACATCGTCCTGGAGTTGGAAAACGCGCCCCCGGGGTTCGAGCTCAGCGGCGCCTGGGTCCCGGGCGGTCAGGACAAGTGCCGCCTCACGCTTACCGTGCCGAAGGAAGCGCCTGCCGAGCCTCTTGTGATGCACATCCTCGGCCACGGGGCCGGCCCTCGGCGGAATCTCTCGCGACTTGCCTTGCCGGCCGAGGACGTGATGCAGGCCTTCATCTACCATCATCTGGTACCGACGAAGGACTGGACGGTATTCGTCGCGGGCAAGCCGCCGGGCAATCCGCCCTGCACGTTCGTCCACAACACGGTGCGTCTCAGCGCCCACGGGATCACGCCGTTCCCCTTAAGAGCCGATGCCAAAGCCGCAAGCGAACTCCGGTTTGAACTGAGCCTGCCGCCCAAGGGCATCACACTCGAGGACCCCGTGATCGTTCCTCAGGGCGTGGTCATTCCCATCAAGTGTGACCGCGAGAAGGTCGAGGTCGGGCTGAAGGGCAACCTGCTGTTCAGCGTCTCCCGGGAACACCAGGTCCCGCCGAAGAAGAAGGGCGACAAGCCGACGACCTGGACGCAGAAGCTGGGGTTCTTTCCCGCGATTCCGTTCGAGGTGGTCTCGCCGCGGCGCCGGTAGGTTCCTTTGCAGAAGCGAAGCTGCAGCCGGGCAAGGTCACTCGCGCCAAGATACTCAGTGCGGCAGTTCAAACCGGATGCAACTCGTCTTCAGCACCGGTCGGGCAGACGGCACCGAAGAATGTGCGGTTCACGCTGCGTGAACTATCCTACCTGAGTCACGAGTGGTTAGCTGCCATGAACGGACCCCAGGGGCGAGAGCCAGCATGGGGACTCGGCGGTCGTCGTGAGGGGGCTGGCCTGCCCTTGAGAAGCCTGACGGGCATGTTGAATTGCCCAAGCACTCGGAATTCCAACAAGGAGCTGCGAAACGAGTAACCTCCTCGGCCCGAGCCGAGACGAGAACGCCCCGCTCCGGCTCTCTTTGCGGTGCTCTCTTCGCCCAAGGTGCTCGGTGTGGTGCCACGGTCCTCGCCACCGGTTGGTCGAATTCGCCGTGGATTGCCGCGAATCGAAGCGGGATGAAAGGCCCAGCGTCGCTGCCTGGCGGGTTGACGCAAGGGACGCGAGCGGCTAGACTTGTCGGCACAAGCATAAGCACCGCAGGTGTTTAGGGCCTGCGGTGTCATCCAGAAGATGGCGGTTGCGGCCAGTCGCGCTCGCCACTCGTGGAGGCAGGCGCCTCCTGCTTAGCGGCCCCTGGAGCCACGGGGCATGCACCTGAACAGGGGCCAGCGGATTCTGGAGGTGATATGAGCGGTTTCGTGGTTGCGTATGGTCAGCCGAATCGTGATGACGTGGAGAGGATGCTTGCGAAGATCCAACATCGAGGCCCCACCCTATCTGGTCTCGCCCAGCGTGGCCGCGCCGTCCTGGCCCAGAATCATGCCAGCGGCGACCTCCTCCCAGGCTCAGATCGGGCGCAATTGCCTGTCTCCACGTCGCTCGGCGATGGCACGAGTATCTGCTACGACGGCCAAATGGGCAACTGGGCGACCTTGGCGGACGAACATGGGATTCCGGACGGACCGTTTCGAGAAGAGCGTCTGTTGCTGGAACTCTATCGTAAGCACGGCCACGAGATGGTCCGCTTCTTGGGCGACACCATCTTCGCGCTGGTGATTTCCGATGGTGCGAGTCTCTTCGCCGCCAGAGATCTGCTGGGAATCAAGACCCTCTTCTATGGTCGAAAGAACGGCACAACTTATCTCGCCTCGGAGTTGAAGAGCCTTCGGGCAGTCACGGATGACATACGCGAGTTCCCGGAGGGCCATTTCATGGACTCCGATGGCGGTCTTACCCGCTACGCCGAACTGGCCGAGCCGCCCGGACCCACGGAGAGCGACCTTCCAGGGATCACCGAGCGGATCCGGGGCATCATTCAGCGCAGCGTTCGCAATCGCGTCGACTTCGTCCGCCCGACCGCGGCCCTACTCAGCGGCGGCATGGACAGCAGTGTGATTTGCCTGTTGTCGAGCCGGCTTGGCAAGGAGAAGTTCGGCGATGGGGCTCGCCTGAAGACATTTGCCATGGGCGTGGGCGAGAGCGGCGACATCCGCCACGCCCGCACGATGGCTGAGCACATCGGTTCCGACCACCAAGAGTTGATTGTCGATTTGAACGAGATCCTCGACGCTCTTCCGGAAGTGATTTACTGCCTGGAATCCTTCGACCCCTCGCTCGTAAGGAGTTCGGTCTCCAACTACCTGATTTCCCGGTGGGCCAGCGAAGAGGGCATTGAGGTGCTGCTTTCTGGCGAAGGGGGAGATGAGATCTTCTGTGGCTACACCTACCTCAAGGACTTCCCACTGGAACAGCTTGCGGCCAAGCAGATCGAATGCCTCGGCTACCTGCATAGCAACGCCTCGCTGCGACTTGACCGCATGAACCAGTGCCACTCGGTCCGTGTGGTCGCGCCGCTGATCTCAGGCGAGCTG
Organism: uncultured Pirellulales bacterium; assembly: GCA_964434165.1. Taxonomy (GTDB): domain Bacteria; phylum Planctomycetota; class Planctomycetia; order Pirellulales; family Thermoguttaceae; genus CAYSUS01. The sequence goes on along the minus strand of CAYSUS010000027.1, from coordinate 44,166 downwards.
CTCGACTACGCGCTGCGCATCCCGCCGCAATACAAGCAGAAGCCGGAAGGTGACGGGAGGATTGAGAAGTGGATCTTCCGCAAGGCCTATGAGTCCGACTTGCCGGCGTCCATTGTGTGGCGGGGCAAGCAGGAGTTCTCGCAAGGCTCGGGCTCGGCCGGCGTGCTGCCCGCCTACTTCGAGGACGCGGTGGATGACGGGGTGTTCGCTGAGGCATGCGAGAAGCACCCGCTGCTACGCAGCAAAGAGGAGTACTTCTACTTCCGGATTTTCACGGAGCACTTTGGAGCGGAGCGGGCCGTGGAGACGGTCGGCCAGTGGATAACCTTGTAGGTCGTCCGCGGCGTTCCTTAAGGGATAGACGAAAGACAACGAGCGCAGAGTATGTGTGGAATTGCTGGAATCTGGGGTCAAGCTGATGAAGGCGCCATCCGTACCATGATGGGGCGGATGGTGCATCGCGGCCCGGACTCGGATGGGACCTTCATTGCTCCGGGATCGCGCGGGATGCTGGGCCATCGCCGACTGGCGATCATGGATCCCGCCGGCGGCAAGCAGCCCATCCTCGGCGACTCGGATGCCTCTGCCCTGGTGGCCAACGGAGAAGTCTACAACTTCCGTGCATTGAACCACACGCTCTCGGGCAATACTACGTTTCGAACCCACAGTGACTCGGAGACGATTCTCCATCTGTTTCAGCAGGCCCGGGAGTCGTCGGCTGCGGCATTGGACGGGATGTTTGCCTTTGTGATCGCCGACGGCGATCACGTGTTCGCCGCGCGCGACCCCATCGGGATCAAGCCGCTCTACACCGGCCGACGCGACGGGCACTGGTGCTTCGCTTCGGAGCAGAAGGCCTTGGCCAGGATTGCCGACGATGTGCGGGAGTTCCCGCCGGGCACTTCCTTCCACTCGGCTCGCGGCTACCGCCGATTCTACGAGGTCCCTCAACCCACCGAGGAAGGCCGATTTGACAGTATCGATGAGGCCGCGGGGCAACTTCGCCAGACGCTGGAGGCCGCCGTCGGCAAGCGATTGATGAGCGACGTGCCGTTGGGCGCGTTCCTGTCAGGCGGCCTCGATTCGAGCATCATCTGCGCGATCGCCCGGCGCCACATGGATCGTCTGCATACGTTCTCCGTCGGTTTCGAGGGGAGCCGCGACCTGGCGGCGGCGCGACGGGTTGCCCGCCACCTGGACACCACGCATCACGAGTACGTCTTGAACCGGGACGAGGTCCTCCGGCTGCTGCCGAAGATCATCTATTACCTGGAATCGTACGATCAAGACCTGGTGCGCAGCGCCATCCCTACCTACTTCACCGCCCGCTTGGCCGCCGAGCGAGTGAAGGTCATCCTCACGGGTGAGGGCGCCGATGAGCTGTACGCGGGGTACCGATACCACCGCGAGATCGCCGGGGCGGACGAGTTGCAACGGGAGTTGCGACGATCCATCGGTGCCCTGCACAACATCAATCTACAACGGGTGGATCGTCTGACGATGGCCCATAGTATTGAAGCCCGAGTGCCGTTCCTCGACGTCGCCATGATTGCCTTGGCCCAACGTATCCCCGCCGAGTGGAAGCTCCGCCGCAACCCCGACGGCCGCTCGGTCGAGAAGTGGATTCTTCGCAAGGCGTGCGAGGACCTTCTGCCGCGGGAGATCGTGTGGCGCGACAAGGAACAGTTCGACGAAGGCAGTGGGACGGCTGAACTGATTGCGGGTCTCGGCCTCGATCGCTGGCTTCCCGCCAATGGACTTGCGGAGTATGCCGAACGACACCCCTCCGCGGCCCTTCGTTCCCACGAGGAGTCCGCGTACCACAAGGTCCTCTGCGATGCGTATCCAGGGGCCCAGTTCGTCGTCGAGAACGTCGCGCGTTGGTCGAGCGGCCGGTTCGGCAGTGAACACGATGGGGCGCAACCGTGCAGCGAGGCTCCCGCATGCACGACAGGAAAAACCCAAGGATAGACGGTTGAAGAAGCTCAAGCATCAGGTACCGGGAATCCCGGCTTCCCCCTTTCGGCCACTGGACGCAGACGGTGTAGAACGGATTGCAGGCGCGGCGCTGGAAGTCCTGGCGCAATCGGGAATGGCCGTGTACTCGGACACGGCCATGGAGGCCTTCCAGGCAGCGGGTGCTCGTGCCGACACCGAAAGCCGCGTGGTTCGACTGCCCCGCTCGCTGGTCGAAGACGCGATCGCTTCGAATCCCTCGTCAATCACCTTGTCTTCCCGTGACGGCGAACACGACGTCGTGCTCGAGAGAGATCGCGTCCACTATGCCACGGGCGGCACGGCCATTTACGTGCTCGATCCGGACACCGGCGAGCGTCGGCCGTCAACCGTTGAGGACGTGGTTCTCAACGCCAGGATGGTCGACGCCCTGCAGAACATCCACGCTTTCACGATCAACGTCTTCCCCAACGAGATCGAGAACAAGGACCACATCGACGCCAACCGGTTCTTTCACGCCCTCGACCACACGACCAAGCACGTCATGGGCGGAATCTACTCGCTGGAAGGCTGCCGGAAGGTCGTCCGCATGGCGCAGATGATCGCCGGCGGTGCGGATGCGCTGCGAGACAAGCCGTTCGTGTCGTTCATCACGCTGATCATCAGCCCGATGAAGATCGACGACGACTACGGCGAGATGACCTGCTATCTGGCCCGGGAAGGGCTGCCGGTGGTGGTTCCCACGGAACCGATCTGCGGCACCACTTCGCCGATCACGCTTGCCGGCAACGTGTTGACCCACGTCGCCGAGACGCTTGCAGGGATTGCGCTGGTGCAGTGCGTGAACAAGGGGGCGCCCGGGATCTGCGGCAGCGTGGGGTCGATCACGAATCTCCGCACGATGGACCACCTGGGGGGGCCGATCGAGCGGGCCATGATCAATGCCGCGGTGGCACAGATGGCCCAACATTTTGAGATCCCGCTCTACTCGACCGGGGGGACCACCGACTCGAAGGACGTGGACATTCAGGCGGCTTACGAGAGTGCCATGTCGAGCCTCTTGGTAGCCATGTCCGGGGCGAACTACATCCACGACATCGCGGGACTGATGGAGTCGGATTTGACTGTCTCGTACGAGAAGCTGGTGATGGATAACGAGATCCTCGGGATGTGCCAACGCGTGTTGCGCGGGATCGAGGTCACCGACGAGACCCTGGCAACCGGCTTGATGATCGAGAAGGGCCCCGGCGCAGACTTCATGACCGAAGAGCACACCGTGCGACACATGCGCGAAGAGTTCTTCGTTCCGGAACTGGCCAACCGCCACAAGCGAGGCTCCATGTCGCCGGACGACAGCGCGCTCGCGCGGGCCAAGACGCAGGTCAGAGAGTTCAGGTCGTCCTCGGGAAGCAGCAAACTGGCAACCGGTCTGCGAGACGAAGTCCTGAAGGCGTTCCCCGAAATCGTCAGCACATAGAACACTCGCTGTCAAGCAGCCGAGAGAAGGACAACTCCGTGCTCCAACCGCAACGCGAAGGCGTTTTGGTCCGACCACACTGCCGACTGTCCGAGACCCAGATCGAACTGATCGACAGCGTATCGCGAGACCTGCTGGAAGATCCCGGTCTGCTGTGCTACAGCGCAGAGGCGGCCGAGGTTTATCGCAGCGCCGGGGCGCTGGTCGAAGATGCCGGAGACTGCGCTCGCGTTCGCATCTTGACTCCGCTTCTGGACAAGGCGCTCAGCACGGCGCCCTCGACGGTCGTCCTGGGGGCCCGAGAACCGTCGAATCGCCTCGTGCTGGACGCCCACGAGCCTCGCGTGCGCTTCGGCAGCGGTTCGGAGACCAACATCTGGCTCGACGTAGCCTTCGAAGCTTCGCGGCCGAAGCTCACGCGCCTGGCCGGTTCGGTCGAGCGGTTGGGCAACTCGGCCCATCTCTGCGAAAACCTGGAGCACCTCGACTTCTTCATCCGCAACGTCAATATCCAGGATGAGGGCATCGTTGAGGCGAACAAGGACGTCAACCAGTTCTTTACCAGCTTCAGCAACATCAGCAAGCATGTTCAGGCCGGGTTGACGACCCTGGAGGCCCTCGACGACGTGATGCGGTTGGGCCACATGGTGGCGGGCGGGGAAGGAGCATTCCGAGAGAACCCCGTCCTGTCGTTCATCACCTGCGTGATCAAGAGTCCCTTGCAGATGGTCAGCGATACGGCTGCAAAGCTGATCGAGATCTCCAAGCGACGAGTCCCGGTGGTGATCTCCAGTTGCCCCATGGGCGGTGCCACCGGCCCGTTCGACGAGTTCGGCATGGTAGCCCAGATCAACGCGGAGTTGCTGGCCGGCGTGGCCCTCAACCAACTCGTTGCTCCCGGGGCACCGGTCCTGTACGGAGCGGTGCCGGTGCGAACGCGGCTGGACAACCTCAACGACATGTACGCGGCGCCCGAGTTCGTGCACTACAATCTCGATTGCGCCCAGATGGCTCGACACTACCGGCTGCCGTGCTACTCGACGGCGGGCGTCGCCGATGCGTCCGCGCCCGGCATCCAGGCGACGGTCGAGAAGATGCTCACCCTGCTCTCCGTGCCGGCCTCGGGAGCGCAATACGTCCACTACGCTTTCGGCCTGCTCGAACGAACCAACGTCTTCTGTCCGGAACAGGCCATCCTGGACAACGCCCAGATCGACCTGGTCAAGCGGACGCTCGAGGACGCGACGATCAGCGACGGCCGCCGCGAAGAGGTGGCCTCGTTGGTGCGAGAAGTCATGGCCTCGAGTCACAAGACGTACATGTACAACCTTCCGCTCCCCAGCCGAGATCCGGTCTACTCTCGCTATCCGATGGAAGACGCGGAGGCAGGGGCCCTGGCTGCAGCGCACCGTCGATACCGGGAGATTCTCCAGCAGCCTCGCAATCGGATGCCGGTTGAGCTCCGCAACGATATCGTACGACACATTCCCGGCATCTTGCCGACCACACTTGATGAAGTGAAAGAAGTGGCCCAATGACCGAGGAACTGCTCGAGACCCAGGAACTGCTTGGGACCGAGGAAATGCTTGGGACCGAGGAAATGCTGGACAACGATCAAATGGAGGCCTATACCGAGGCCGCCACCAGTGGGCTTTATGCCAAGCAGTCCGGCCTGGTCGGGAAGTATGACAACGTCCGCCGGCTTTGGGAGGACGAGATCACCCGGTTCTTCCTGCACCCGTACCTCGAGCGATTGATCGAGCGGAAGCAGTCGCGAATGCAACGGGTACGGATCATGGACCTGGGATGTGGCAGCGCCGACGGCTACGAACTGCTCGCTGGCGTACGGCATCGCGATGCCGACCTTCGGGACTTCGAGGTCGCCTTGTTGACTCCCAGCATGCTCGGCTTCTACATGGGGCTCGACCTGAACGAGGAGCTGATCGCCCAGGCGCGAGACCTCTACGGCCAGAACTCCAAGCTCGTCTTCGAACAAGCCGACTTCAGTCAGGGGCTTCCCTTGGGTGAGAACGAAAGGCCTTACGATCTGTATTTCACGTCCTACGGGACCTGTTCTCACCACAATGACGATGAGACCTTCGTTCGACTCCTGGCCGAGATAGCCTCGCGAGTCAAGGAACACTGCCTGATTGTCTGCGACTGGCTCGGCCGCTATTCCTACGAGTGGCAGTCGTTGTGGACGAACGATCTCTCGCAGAACCGCAACATGGATTACGTGGTTTCCTACATCTACGAGAAGGAAGAGCGGGAACAGCGGCGCGAAGAGCTTCAGCATCTGCTGCTTCGCCTGGTCAGCCGCCAGGAAGCGGAAGGGATGGTTGCCGAGGCCAGCCAGCGCGCGGGCGTGGAAATCAAAACGCTCGAGTACTTCGACCGCTCCGTGTTTACCGGCCGCCACATGGACACCGCGGACTACAATCCACATGCCCAGCCTCTGCGTCAGGCGGTCAATTCACTCCACGAGGCCAACTTGCGCACCGATCCCAGTTCCTTGCTGGTGGACTACATGCCGAAGTCGGGCTTCGAGTTCATCAACGACTACTTCGAGCGCCTGCAAATGTGCTGGAACGCCTTGGTGTTGTATGTTGACGGACTCATGCAAACTTACGACATCCAGGCGCGAGCGTTCACTTCCGAGCCGCCGCCGATCCCGGCCTCCTATCCGACCGCTCTGCGAGAGATGATGGACCGCATGCGTCTCGTGGTCGAAGGTGTCGGCTGGCTCGGTCTCGGGCTACCCCGCGAGAACATCATCGAACCCCAACTCGGCTATGCATTGCGTTACCTCGAGATGAAACTCCAACAAGGTCTGGGTTTCGCACATGGGCTGGTCGGTGTGTTCGAAGTCCAGAAGGCCTGACACCGAAAGGAAACGCAAAGCCATTGTCGCAGTGCTCCTGCGAAGGCGACTGCCGCCGGTTCGCGATCCCGACGGGGACGAAACGCGACGGCACGGAGCGAGTAGCCAGCCGTGAGTCCGATTCCTCAGCTTCCGAAGGAACCGGCGGGTCGGCGCGTCCAACAGCGAACCTGTTCTCCCGATGGTACTCGGCGCAGAGGTCGGCCCGGAACCCCTCGGCGAACCACCCAGCGCGGACCTGCTGGCTGGCGAGTGGGCTGGCCAGGGCAACCCGCCCAGCTACCCGATTGGTGATGCCGTGGTTCCGAGTAACCGTTGAACCGGAAGGACGCCCGGCTGTAGATCCAGCCCGGCTTGGCTACCGAGCTCGCCCAGCACATCGAGACCAAAGCCCCAGGGGCGGCGGTGTTGGCGATGCCCGAAGAAACGAACGTGGCCCGGATGTTTCGGGCGGACCTGGCAGACGCCCGGCGGGCACGCGCTTACGACGGGAACAGAGCGACTTCCTACAGCCCCAGAACCGCGAAGGTGAGAAGGCGGACTTCCATAGCTTGCGGCATACCGCGGGGGCGTGGCTGGCCCTGGCTGGCAACCATCCCGAGGTGGTGCAGACCGTCATGCGGCATTCGTCCATCACGTTGACGATGGATACCTACGGGCACCTGTTTCCAGGACAGGACGCCGAGGCGGTGGCGAGCCTTCCCGACATCCTCGGTGGCGACATCGAGGCCCCCGACGCCCAGCGGGCAACGGGGCGGACGGGCGAGCGGCCGAAGTCGTGCGGGCGCAGATGCGGGGGCAGTCAGGCCGCAAAACGCTGCAAAACGCGGCGGGAAGCTGCGAACCGGGCGGAAGCAGCCTCGACGAGAGCGGTTTTCATAACGTCTTGGCTTTCAGTGTTCTAGGCGACAACCGGCGGGACGTTGCGAGACCTGACGAAAGTAGGCCCGGAGGGATTCGAACCCCCGACCAAGGGATTATGAGTCCCCTGCTCTAACCGCTGAGCTACGGGCCCCCTCGCCGAAGTACGGGACGCGATGCGGGCCCGATCCCCGGCAAGGTTCGTATTATAAGGCATAGGGCGGGGGCGGACATCGCAGGTTCGATTTGGTGGGCCCGCGACCCCCGGCTCGATCGCCCAGGTCTTAACCCGGCCGCACCCGGATCTCGCCGCTCGCCACGAGCACTGCCATGTTTCCGTTGCGCCCCGCCTATCTGGATCTCTACGAGTCGGGCGAGCTCGCCCGGCGAGCCGCCCAGGCGATCGAGGCGTTGGCCGATTGCGCGACCTGCGGCCGGCAATGCCACGTGGACCGGCTCGAGGTCGGCGGGCCGCAGGGCTTCTGCCGCACGGGGCGCCATGCCCTGGTCAGCAGCTACTTCGCCCACTTCGGCGAGGAGCCGTGCCTGCGCGGCACGGGGGGCTCGGGTACGGTCTTCTTCACCCACTGCAATCTGCGGTGCGAATTCTGCCAGAACTGGGAGCTGAGCTGGCACGGCGAGGGCCGCGCGGTCTTGCCCGGCGAGCTCGCCCGGATGATGCTCAGCCTCCAGCGCCAGGGCTGCCACAACGTCAACTTCGTCACGCCCTCGCACGTGGTGCCGCAGATCTTGGAAGCCCTGGTGCCGGCCGTGGAGCTGGGTCTGCGCCTGCCGCTGGTCTACAACACGGGCGGATACGACGAGCTGCCGACGCTCCGGCTCCTCGACGGGGTGATCGACATCTACATGCCCGACGTCAAGTTCCTCGACGGCACGGTCGCCCGGGACCTGGCCGCGGCCGGGAACTACCCCGAGGTCGTGCGCGCGGCGGTGCGGGAAATGCACCGTCAGGTGGGCGACCTGGAGATGGACGAGCGTGGGATCGCCACGCGGGGGCTTCTGGTGCGGCACCTGGTGATGCCGGCCGGCGCGTCCGACACCGAAGAGGTCATGCGCTTCCTGGCCGAGGAGGTCTCGCCCCGTACGTTCGTCAACGTGATGGCCCAGTATCACCCCGAGGGCCACGCCTATCGCCATCCGCGAATCGACCGGCCGGTCTCGGGCATGGAGTTCCGCCAGGCCGTGGCTGCGGCCCGCGATCGGGGCTTGAGGTTGTGTCGGGGGTGAGTGGCCAGAGGCGAGTGGCGGGTGATTCGGGCGGAGCGTCCATACCGCGTACTTCCGTGCTCGGTGTGGTGGACCACCACGCACACCACGGTGTCTTGCGGGGGTCGCACGTCGTCGGGCAGTGGAACCTGCCCGTCGTGAATCACTCCCTCGCAACTGGCAACCCCCATTGCGGCTCCTCCTTGCTCAGGACGCGCGGGCGAGCGAACCGCCGCGCACTCGATTCCAGCCGCCCCGTCGGACGGGAGGCAAGAGGCGGCCGCCCAGCCGCAGCCGGCCGGGCGCGCATGGTGCTTGCAGTACTCGAGGTATGGCGGTAGAATCGCCGGCTGGTGCTTCCGCCCTCAATGACGTCGGTGGAGCACGTCGATCTCGATCTTACGGACGTGGGCGACGCGACCCTCAAATGGCTGGGCCGTCAACCGGAGCTGACGATTCTCTCCCTGCGCGGCACGGAGATCAACGACCAGGGCCTGGTGCACTTGCGTGGGCTCAAGCGATTGAGAGACCTGACCCTCGTTCGGTGCAAGGGTGTGACGGATGCCTCGCTCAAGACTCTGTTCGCCATGAAGGGCCTCAAGCGGGTCAACTGCCGCGACACCAAGATGACCGCTGCGGCCTTGAAGAAGCTGTCGCAGAGGTTCGAGTACCCTATGCCCATCGACTACCCTTACCATCCTCCAGCGACCAGGCAGCCAGGCCCTCTGCCGGACATGCGGGGATATGAATGGAGTCGTATGCGGCAGGGCCAACGCTCCCAGGGCGAGCCCACGGCCGCGACGGCCCTACCTCTCGCTCAGCACGTGCTTGATGCGGCCGTGACGATCCCGCGTCCGCGCGAGGTGGCAGGAGCAGCCGAGCACGTCGGATCGCTGGAAGCCCTCCGCGTCGGGCTCGACCGGCTCGAACCGGTCGCGTCGGCGGCGGTGGATGCGGAACACGGTCGGATCGCGCCGGGCGTCCACGAGCCAGTACTCCGTGACCCCGGCCGCGTAGTACCGCTCCAGGAGCCGCTGCGTGTCCTTGGCCACCGAGCTGTCGCTGACGATCTCCACGATCAGGTCCGGCGGGCCCTCCAGCTCGACGTAGCGGTCCGGCTCGGCTCCGGCCTTGGGGACCGGCCGGATACGGCCGGTCGCGAGGCTCTCCTGCGAGACGAAGACGATGTCGGGCTCCACGGAGAGATCGGCGTCGGGGCAGGAGACGCGTGTGCTGTCCGAGAGCAGAACGCCCATTTCGAGGGAACTGACCCGGCTGTACAACGCGCCGACCAGGCTCGTCTTAACCGTACCGTGCATGAAGATGTCTTCGGGGGACATGTCCACCTCGATTTGCCCGGCGATGAAGTCGATCCGGCCTTGCTCGGGGAACTCGTCGGAGGTGGCCCAGCGGCGGAACTCGGCGAGCGTGCCGACGTTCATCGGGATCTCCAACCGCTCATCATCATCAACCTGGAACAAGATGGTGGCCATGGGAACACCGGAGGCAAGATGGCTCGGCCGGGGCCGGCAGCATGCCGCGAGCGACTCTACCCTTAGTGTAGCGTCCGGCGGCCCGGCCGATCAAACCCAGACCCGTGCCGGCGTGTCCGAGACGGGGTCGGGGAGGTTGGGTGCCGCGGCTTGATCCTCGCCGCGACGCGAAATACGCTTGAACCCTGCGGACGGCCGCCGCGGCCCGTTCCCGCACCCCGCGCCAGCCTGATAAGAACCCGCCCGGAGAACCCATGATGAACCGTTTCCTGCGAAGCCCTGTCCTGACCTCGATCGCGACCGTGATCCTGCTTGCGCCCGCGTGCCCGGCGTTCTCGGCGGAGACGAAGCCCAACACGCTCTCGCCCGAGGAGATCGCCGAAGGCTGGATTCTCTTGTTCGACGGCCACTCGCTGTTTGGATGGGAGCCGACCAGCAAGGCCGACTGGAAGGTGGCTGACGGGGCGATCGCGGTGAGCGACGGAGAGAAGGGCCTGCTCTTGACCACCAGCCAGTTCGCCGACTACGAGCTGGTCGTCGATTTCCGCGCGGCCCAGGGCGCCAACAGCGGCGTGTTCCTCCGCACGCTGGCCGATCCGGGCGACGTGAAGACCGACTGCTACGAGCTGAACATCGCGGACCCGGCCGATAACTCCTTCCCCACCGGCAGCTTCGTCCAGCGCAAGAAGGCCGAGGGGATCAAGACCTCCACGGACTGGCAGCGGTTCGAGGTGACCGCCTGCGGCGGCAAGCTCGCCGTCAAGCTCGACGGCCGCGAGGTGCTCGACTACGAAGACCCCAAGCCGGTCCGCCGTGGGCACATCGGCTTGCAGCTCAACTCGGGCAAGGTCGAGTTCCGCAACGTCAAGCTCAAGCCTCTGGGCCCCAAGAGCCTGTTCAACGGCAAGGACCTCACCGGCTGGAAGGAGTACCCCGACATGGCCAGCAAGTTCACGGTCACGCCCGAGGGCTACCTGAACGTCAAGGACGGACGCGGGCAGCTCGAAACCCAGGGCAAGTACGCCGACTTCACCATGCAGCTCGACGTCTTCGTCAACGGCAAAGCCCTCAACTCGGGCATCTTCTTCCGCTGCATCCCCGGCGACACGATGAACGGCTACGAGTGCCAGATCCAGAACGGGTACAAGGACGGCGATCGCACCAAGCCGCAGGACTGCGGCACGGGGGGGATCTTCCGCCGCCAGAACGCCCGTAAGGTGGTGGCCGACGACTTCACCTGGTTCACGTTGACGATCCACGCCGGCGGCCCGCACATGGCCTGCTGGGTCAACGGCTACCAGGTCTCCGACTGGACCGACACGCGCGAGCCCCACGAGAATCCGCGCCGGGGCCTGCGCCTGAAGGCCGGCACGATCCAGATCCAGGGGCACGATCCAACCACGGACCTATCGTTCCGCAACCTGCGGATCGGGGAGATGGCGGAAAGGTAGGCGGTGTTGGTGACTGAGTTATTGGGTTACTGGGTGGGTCGGTGAGTGGTGTGGTCGCGTGCTCCCCTCTCCCGCCTGCGGGAGAGGGGGCTGGGGTGAGGGCGGCTGAAAGACTTCCGAAGTCTTGAAGACTCCAGAAGTCTCGGCCGATTCCTACCTCCCCGCGAGCTGCCGCTCCTCGCGCAAGAGGCGGAGCTGCTCGTCCAGCCACGCGTCCACTCGGGACTGCGTCGGGATCTTCAGGGCGACCCCAAGCACCAGCGCCGCGCCCAGCACCAACGGAATCAGCGCCTGCGTGACCATGTATCCCACGACGCAGAACAGCGCGCCGCTGTGCAGCAACCCGGCGCCGGCGATCGTGCTGACGAAGTAGAACCGCCAGAGACGATCGCGGTCGGTGACGCCCTCCTCCGGTGCAGCGCCGTACGGCTGCTTCGAGCACCGCTGTCGCATCTTTCGCAGCAAAACGGCGAGCATCGCCGAGGTCACTAGATAGCCGACGACGATCATCGCCGTGGCGACCAGGCACATGAGGGTCATCGCCCTGACTTCCCTCGGATCGCACGCGATCTCGCCAGACTGGACCACATAGGCGGCGACGGCCAGGAAGGCCAGAAAGCCGACGAGAAGGCCGACGATGATGATCTGTAATTGGGGCACGGTGCGCGTAAACGGAGCGCTTCTGGCTGGTGCGTACATGCCGTATCTCCCGCGGTGTTAGTTGCTGCCTCGGCGTGCCGGCGCCGGGAGGTGGAAGGGGCGCCCGCCCCGCGACAGGAATGCCGAGAGCCGTCCTGCCCTGCCCGCGGCCTCCTCGGAGGCCTCAACTCAAACATAGGGCGCGTGCGCCGGCGGGGCGGCCGCACAATCGTCAGGACCCGTCCCGCCGCGCACGGACCCGAGCCATTCGTTACGGACCGCTCCCTGACGGGCGCCGGGTTTGGGGCCCGCCAGAGGACACCCGGCCAGTGGCGAGGGGCTGCGGCCGGGTTTCCCGGGGCGGTTGCACGGGCCGCGGCGGAATGGGATGATATTCGCGGGCTCGCGGGGGCCGCTTCGGGCCGGTTTCCAGGGCGCCACTCCGTGCCGTGCAGGAGACAGAATCATGATCCGGACCGTGCGTATCGGCTTTGTCATTCGAGTAGGGGCTGTCAGCCTTGTCGCGCATCTGGCGTGCGCGTCGGTGCCGCGTGCGGCGGAACGGCTCGAGCCGGACGTCAAGCGATTCGCCCGGCAGATCCGGACCGACACTGGCGCGACCGGAGGGCTGATCGTGCATCTGGGCTGCGGCGACGGCCGACTGACCGCCGCGCTTATGGCTGGTGACCGCTTCCTGGTCCAGGGCCTCGATGCCGATCCACAGAACGTCGAGGCCGCGCGCCAGCACATCCGGTCGCAAGGGCTGTACGGAGGCGTGTCGATCGAGCGGCTCTCGGGAAAGCGACTCCCCTACGTGGACAACCTCGTTAACCTGATCGTGGTCGAGGACCCGGGCGCGGTGTCGCGCGAAGAGATCATGCGCGTCCTCGCGCCGCGGGGCCTTGCGTACGTCAAGCAAGGCGAGAACTGGACCAAGACGGTCAAGCCGTGGCCCGACGAGATCGACGAGTGGCAGCAGCACTTCCACGACGCGGACAACAACGCCGTGGCCCGTGACCGCGTGGTCGGCCCGCCGCGGCGCTCCCAGTGGATCGGCGAGCCGCAGTGGACGCGTTCGCACCTGACCATGCCGTCGATCACCAGTTTCGTTTCGTCGGGAGGACGCGTGTTCACGATCGAGGACCAGGGATCGGCCGAGCACCCGGCCCTGCCTGGCAAGTTCACCCTGGTCGCGCGCGACGCTTTCAACGGGATCGTGCTCTGGCAGCGCCCGTTTCCCGACTGGCACCCGGTGAACATCTACATCAAGTACACGCCGGCCCAGCTTCAGCGGCGGCTCGTGGCCCTGGGGGATAGGGTCTATTGCACGCCGGGCTGGGACGCCCCGGTCACGGCCTTCGACGCCGCCACGGGCGAGGTGCTCGAAACGTACCAGGGAACGGAGCGGACCCAGGAGTTCGCGCTCGACCGCGGCGTGCTCTATGCGGTCGTGGGCGATCCCACGGACACGCTGGGGATCGGTAACCCGCACGGCGGCCTGGGCAGCAGCCAGTTCCACCGCCGGGCCTACGGCCCCGAGATCCCCAAGCTGGCCGATCCCAAGAGCTCGATCCTGGCGGTGGAGTTGGACTCGGGCGAGAAGCTGTGGGAGAAGTCGGGCAGCGACACCGAGGGCTATCAGGGGACCTCGCTGGCCGTCAAGGGCAAGGTGGCCGTCTTCTCCACGCTCGAAGCCCTGGTCTGCCTCGACCGAGAGACCGGCAAGGAGAAGTGGCGCGTGGCCATCGACTACGTCAAGCCGAAGCAGCCGGGCATGTCGCCCTCGCTGGTGCTTTCCGACGACGCGGTGTACCTGGCCGACGCGAGGAAGGTCACGGCCTTTGCCCTGGCCGACGGCGAGGAGATGTGGACGGCCAACGCCAAGCTCAACCATTTCAAGGCCCCCGACCTGTACGTGGCGAACGGCCTGGTCTGGTCGTCGTACTACAACGGGCACGATCCGAAGACCGGCGAGATCGTCAAGACGCTGAGCCAGAAGATGATGGGCCCGATGGGCCACGACCGCTGCTATCGGAACCGGATCACCGACTGCTGGTACATCAACACGAAGACCGGAGGGAGCGACTTCCTCGGCCTCCACGAAGAGGGCGAGTTCCCGCACCCCTGGGCCCGCAGCACGTGCGGCATCGGCCATCTGCCCTGCAACGGGCTGTTGTACCTGGGGCCGCCGGCCTGTTCCTGCTGCAACTGGGTGATGCTCAATGCGATGAACGCGCTGGCCCCGGAGCCGGGCTTGGAGTCCTCCCCCCAGCCGATCGACGTGGCCGAGAAGCCGCAGCTCGAGAAGGGGCCCGCTTTCGACGCCAAGTCCGAAGACGCGAACGCCGACGGCGATTGGCCAACTTTCCGCAGCGACAAGGAGCGCAGCGGCGTGACGCGAGCCAAGACGCCGGCGGATCTGAAGACCTGCTGGGAAACCCGGCTGTCCACCAGGGCCAGCGCGCCGGTCATCGCGGCGGACAAGGTCTTTGTGGCCGACGTCGACGCCCACGCCGTGTGCGCGCTCGACGCGAAGGACGGGCGCGAGCTGTGGCGCTATACGACCGGGGCCCGGGTCGATTCCCCGCCCACGTTTTGCCGCGGGCTGCTGCTGTTTGGGTCCCGAGACGGCTGGGTGTACTGCCTGAGGGCGTCGGACGGGGAGCTGGCGTGGCGTTTCCGCGCGCTGCCCGATCGCTTGATCTGCGCGTACGGACAGCTCGAATCGGCGTGGCCCGTCTGCGGCAGCATCCTCGTGAAGGACGACGTGGCCTACTTCGCCGCAGGGCGCAACTCGTTCCTCGACGGCGGCGTTTTCCTCTACGGGCTCGATCCGCGCACGGGGCGCGTGGTCCACCGCCGGCACATGTACGGCCCCTACGGCGAGGACGGGTTCCCGATCCTCACCAGTCAGCTCTCGTCGGGCAACGGCATCGACGGCTTCAAGGCCGACGTCTTCTTCACCGACGGCGAGCTGCTGTACCTCAGGCACCAGGCCTTCCGGCCCGACCTGACGCCGCTTGCGGCCCAGGATCCGCGTCCCGCGCACATGATCCCTTCGGCCGGCTTCCTGGAGTCGATCCCGCATCATCGCACCTTCTATTCGATCGACACGACGATCCGCTACGACATCCCGGCGTCGCGCGGGGCCGCGCACGGCGACATCCTGGTCCTCGACGGCAAGGACTTCTACGAGGTGCGCGGCTACTCGCCGGGCCGGGCCTCGAACTTCGATCCGCGACCCCACGGATACACGCTCTTCGCGGGGACGTTTTCGGAGACCGCCCGCGACGCGGCGCCGGCCGAGAAGAAGCGGAGGAAGCCGGCGGCCGACGCAGGCAAGAATAGGAAGAAGCGAACCAGGAGGCCCCCGCCGACCACGGCCACCGAGCGATGGAGCGAGCACGTCCCGGTGACCGGCAAGGCCATGGTACTGGCCGGCGACGTGCTGTTCGTCGCCGGCACGCCCGTCGTGTTTCCGCCCGACGACCTGGCCAAGGCCTACGAGGGCCGCATGGGCGGTGTCCTCTGGGCCGCTTCGGCTACCAGCGGCGAGAAGCTCGCCGAGTACAAGCTGGATGCCCCGCCCGCGTGGGACGGCATGGCGGCGGCCGGCGGGCGCCTGTTCATCGCGCTGGCCGATGGCCGCATGGTGTGCATGGGCGGGGAATAGGCCCAATCCCCGGTTCGTGCGACCGCTCGGGACGTGCTCTCGTGCACTAGCAGTCCATGAGCGAGCGCGAGTCCAGTCCGGTGTTCTTGGAGGCTCGACATGATGGAGGTTTCGAAGTACTTCAGCGTCCTCCTGCTAGCATTGTCCTTCCTGACGCTCGCCGCCCATGCCGCCGAGCCGGGCCCCTGGCCCGCAACGATCGAAGGCTTCCAGGCGCCCAAGCCCGCCGAGCATCCGCGCCTGTTCTTCCGCAAGAACGAGGTGCCGGCCCTGCGCGAGAGGATGCAGACGCCGCAGGGCAAGCGAATGGTGGCCCGCCTGCGCGAATTGCTCGGCAACGGCGGCGAACGGCTTCCGCGTTTCGAGAAGCTTATCCCGCTCAACCTGACCATGGACCGCACCCGGCCAGGCCATTTCACGATCGGGCACCCGGCCGGATACGGCATGCTCTTTCAGCTCACCGGCGAGAAGAAGTACGCCGACATGGCCCGCACGTGCCTGGAGCGGATGTTCGACGACACGCTGTATGCGGTCTCGCTGCTGGAGATCAAGAACCACCTGTCCGTCCAGAAGCAATGGACGGAAAAGGGGGTCCAGCGCAACCTGAGGGAGCTCGGCTACGCCGGCAAGAGCGACGAGGAGCTGGCCAGGATCAAGCTCACCTTCGGCCAGAGCGACATGGACCCGCGCTTCAACTGGACGCGACCGGGCACGGCCATGCGCGCCGGGCCATTGCTGATGAACGTGGCCCTGGCCTACGACCTGTGCTACGACGGCTGGGATCCTGACTTCCGCGAGCGCGTGGCCCGCGAAATCTTCGAGTACGACAAGCCTGAGGTGTTCTACCAGAAGTACACCAAGGCCCGCAAAGTGAGCCTGGCTTTTGCGGCCGAGGGCACGGGCTATCCGCCTGGGTCGAATCACTATGGCTTTGCGCTGGGCGGGGCAGGGATCGCCCTGTTGGCGGTGCGAGGCGATCCCGGCATCGACACCGCCCGGGCGGACGAGCTTCTCGCCCGCGTGGAGGCCAACCTGCACACGCTGCTCACCGAGGGATTCGGCGACAGGGCGTATTTCTCCGAAGGCTTTGGGCCGGGGCACATCGCAGCGAACCCCACGCTCATCCCGTTTCTCTCCGCCGCGCGCGTGGCGTGGGGCAAGGACTTCGTCTCGCCGGATACGCCCGCCGGCTCGGCAGCGCGGTGGCTGACGCTCAAGTGGGTGATGGGCATCATTTCGGACGAGGAAGGCACCCCGTGGTACACGCACGTGGGCGGTGCCGGCGGTTACACGGCCGACAAGCTCGGCCATCGGGGCTACACCGACGGCGGCGAGCTCGGCCAGGGATTCGGCGCCCTGCCCGACGACCGCCACCGCGCCGCCCTCTTGTGGACGTGGAGCCAGAGCCTCGGCAAGTCCGAGCCCGACAGTTTCGGCGTCTGGCACTACCCGAGCAAGATGGTCGTCACCATGGCTCACTGGCCGATGGATCTCGAGCCGATCAACCCCCGCGAGGTCCTGCCCCGTGCCGTCATGGACACGCTGCACGGCTACTGCATCTTCCGCAACGACTGGAAAGACCCGGACGACTGCGTGTTTTGCTTCCTGCTCAACCCCGAGGGGCGGCACGGCTACGTGCGCTCGCCGAGGAGCGGGGCGTTGGGGATCTTCGGGCTGGGGATTCGCTTCCAGTTCGGCGTGGGCGCGGGGCGGCCGGAGGTCACGGCGTTCGAGCCGCAGAAGGACGGCAGCGGCGTCGTCTCGTTCACGATCGACAAGCAGCCGCACAGCGTCGCGGTGGATTACAGCGGCCGCGCCGGGGCGGCCGCGGTGATCGTCGTCGCGCCCGCCTGGAAGAACCCCAAGCACCCGATCGACGCCAGGACCAAGTGGACCGGGCGCGAGCCGGGCTGGGCGTACAAGGGCCGAGAGCAGATCGGCGACGCCCGACTCTCGCGGATTTGGGTCGAGGAACTCGCCGGCGGCTCGGCCGTGATGATCCTCAGCCGGGGTGACCCGCCGATGCCCCAGGCCCACGGCAACGAGTTGCGAGTCGGCAAGCAGACCTACACCTGGGACGGCACGCGGCTGCGCATGGGCGGTTACCGGTAGCGGGTAATGGCCATGTTGCGCCCTCCTTGTTCGAATGCCCGGCCAGGACGAACCGCTTGACGGGCGGCTTGTTCGGCCGATCGCCCCGCGAGGGAGCGCCACCGATCAACACGGCCACGGCTGCCAGCATCGCCCCGCGAGAGACGAGAGCCATGAGCATACGCGTCGGCCATACCCCCTCGGTAGGTCTTTCTGGCCCACTGGTCCGCGCAGAGGGCGCAGGGCCACGAGAGGCCAGACCGCATCGCCCGCACCGCGGAGCGATCCGCGCGACAGTCGGGTGGGAGCCTCTTCGGCAGTTCTGGGCGGGCTAACGGTCCGCGCTGCGCCCCAGCGCCGCGTCCAGGGGCGCCTTGAAGACCCAGGCCATGTCGTCCGAGGGATGGCCGCTGGCGTCGTGCCCGGCGACGAACAGCAGGTGGTCGCCGAAAGGCGAGACGGCGAACGTCCGCGGCGCCACCAGGATCGGCCTGCCCGGCGCGTAGGGCCCGTTGACCTCGTGCACGCGGTAGTCGCCCTGGGCGGTGCGAACGGCGTAGAGCGCCCCGGCGTAGAGCCGGCTCCCCTTCCACGTGAGTTGATCGGCCCCGCGCAGGTTCCCTTGCATGCCGACCAGGTGCACGGTCTCGCCCGTCCCCGGGTGGACGACCGGGCAGAACTCGTTGTGGGCCCCGAGCGTATAGGCGACCTCGACTTCCAGGTGCGCGCGGATCAGGTCGCGGAGGCGGGCTTCATCATGGACCGCATAGTTGCCGGCGCCGTCCGGGTCGAGGCGCTTGATCCGCCCCGCGGAGCGGCCGTCGGGGGCCCAGATGCACAGCAGCGACTCGCCCTGTCCGCGGGGATTCGCGATGGTCGTGAGGCCACGGATGCCGCCGACGTCGGCGTTTGCCTCGCCCAGGTCGAGGATCTTGGTGTACGCAGGCTTCGGGCCGTCCACGCGTCGATAGATGGTGCCGCCGACCGAGAACAGCAGTGCGCCGTTGGCCTCGACCATGCCCAGCGGCCTAGTGCGGAGCGGCCCATCCTTGGGGAACTCGACCGTGTCGTCCCAGCGGATCCCGGTCGGCTGCGAGGGATCGAAAACGCCGGAGAGGATGCCCGGGTTGCCGACCAGCAGGAACAGGCGCTCCCGGCCGGTGACCTTGTCGCGATAGACCTGCATGTCGCGGGGGATCCATCGGACGCCGCGGCTGCGCGGTCCGCGCCGGACGATCGCGTGCTTCCAAGTGCCGGCGGTGTCGTAGCGAACCCAGGCCGAGACGACGCCGCGCGTATCCGCATGGGCCCCGGCTGCCAGCACGAGCAGATGCCGAGGGCGATGCAGCGGATGGCCGAACGCATCGCGCGTGAAGGTGATGGACTTGAGGGTGTTGCCCTTCATGTAGCGGAGGCCGTTCCCGCCGCCCCGGCCCGTGTCCAGATCGACCTGCCACCGGCCGTCGGCGGAGTCCAAGCGGAGCACCTGGGCGGACTGCTTTTCCTGGTAGGGCGGATCGGTCCAGCGGGAGTCCATCCAGTAGCCGTTGGCCGCATAGAGCTTGCCCTGGTGCGCGACCAGGTGCATGATCTCCGAGCCGCCGGCATAGGCGCCGTTGGCATCGTTGTAGCCGGCTTCGTAGCTCTGCGTCCACGCTGCACGGCCCTCGGCGCCGGCCGTTCCGCAGGCGAGAACCGTCAGGACGACGATGCCGGCGGCGACGAAACCCGAAGCGTCAGCGAGGGAAGGGAATCGGTCGTGCATCGAAGCGTGATCAACAGGCGGATTACGATTGGCCGTCACCATGCCCGCCCCAGAGCCATCGTAAACCGACCGATGCTCCGGGAAAACGGCTCGGATGGACGCTGCGCAGCGGTTGGGCGCTTCGCAGGGCGGTCCGGGCCGCGCAGCGGCCAGCGCGTGAATCCGTGGGCGGGAGCCCACGGGACGGGATCGCCCAGGAACACCTCCCCCAGCCGCGCAAGCGGCGAGAGAGTTTGACGCGGCGCACTCCGCCGCGTTAAGCTCGTCTTGACCACGAAGCCGTCGCGCCGCTGGCCTTCAGAATTCGCCCCCCAGCAAGTCCCATGGCATCTCCCGTCAAGACCCAGACCACACCCGACCACAGGACGCTCCGGTTCCGCACGCTAGACGACTGCACGGCCGAGGTGCAGCGAATCCTGGCCGCCGACCGTGAGGGGACGCTGCGGGCGAGGGGCAACTGGACACCGGGGCAGGTCATGTCCCACGTGGCCGCGTGGATCGAGTACGGGTACGACGGGTTTCCGATCAGGCGACCCCCGTTCTTCGTGCGCTGGATCCTCCGCTTTCGCCTGCGCAAAATGCTCCGCGAGGGTATGCCCCGCGGCGTGCGCATCCCCGGTGTCGAGGAGGGCACGACCGGCATGGAGAAGATGGCGACCGCCGCGGCCGCAACGCGGTTGCTGGCTGCCCTGGAGCGACTGCGGCAAGGAGAAGAGGCGAAGCACGACAGCCCGGCCTTCGGCCCGATGTCGCATGAAGATCGCATCGAGCTGAATCTCCGCCACGCGGAGTTGCACCTGGGGTTCCTCGCGTATTGAGTCGGGCTTCGATGGCGCGAAGTCCCTCGCTCACGCGTCGGGCGGTGATGGTTCGGGCTTCTTCGGCCGCAGCACGTCAAGCGGCAGGACCACGATATTGTCGAACCAGGCCGGCACGCGGTGCGCGCGCACTCCGATCGCGCCGGAGAGGATGGGGTTCCTCCGGTCGGTGAAGTCGATGCGCAGGCCGCGGTGCGGATCGGCCGAGGGGTGCATGCGATTGAGCCACACGCGGATCCGCGGGCCCTCGACCGCCACGCGGATCTGGTTCCACATGCCGGGCTGCACCTTGCAGTCGAGCCCGGCAAGGTCGAAGTCGGCCAGCGGCTGCCAGTTGTTCTCCATCTTGCCGAGGTAGAGCTTGCGCGTGTCGAGGCCGACGTAATAGCCCCGCATCTGGTCGTAGCCGTCCCCAGGCTCGCTCGTGCGGAAGAGCAGCCCTGCATTGCCCTTCGCTTCGGACTTGAGCATCACGCGGCCTTCGACCACGTAGTCGGTCCACTGCTCCTCACCGGCGATCATCTTCACGCCGGGTGCAAGGGGAAGATAGCCGCTGCCGCCGCGGTCGGCTCCGCCATAGGTCTCCCACCCGGGTCGGGTTGGGGCGGGCGGGGAGTCCTGGAAGTCGTCGAAGAACATCGCCCGCCGTCGGCCGGTCGCATAGCGCCGCACGGCCTCGGCCTCGGCCAGGGAGACGGGCGTGCAGTCCGGCCACATCAGGCCGCACCAGGGAACGGTCGGCTCGGGCTCGTCGGGCTTCGTCCCCCAGTACCACCGGCAATGGGAGTTGCCCACCATCAGCTCCCAGCATAGATAGACGCCGGGCGTGGACACGCCCGCGGCACGGCGACGCTCGAGCCAGTGAGCCACCTCGCACGGCGCGCCGTTGCTGCGCCTGGGGGCGTGCCACCGCGCGCCGGCCTCGGTGAATACCGTCCCTTTGCGCAGGTTGGCCTCGGCCAGCCGGTCCCAGTTCGACGGCACCCAGTGGTAGATGTGGGCATCGACGATGTCCGAGACGTCCACGTCGGTCCAGCCCTGGCCACGGACGTGATTGCAGTTGAGCACGGGCTGGATCGGCCTGGCCTCCTTGGCCCAGATGTACCCGGCCCGACGCAACCGGTCGCTGTACTGGGCCCCCGGCTTCGGCTCGTTGAAGATCTCCCAGAACAGGACGCGGCGGTCCGTGCGATGGGCGCGAATCACCTCCTGCACGTAGGGCTTGAACCGTTCCAGGTTCCCCGGATCGCGGTGCCGCTTCTGAGGGCACCAGGCCCAGCGCCCGTTGTGGAAGCCCTTGACGGGCGTGGTCGGCCGATCGAGGAAGATCCCGTCGTCGCGGTGGCAGTCGTCGAAGAACACCAGGCCCGGCTTGATCCCGTTCCGCTCGCAGATCGAGAGGAACGTCTGGAGTCTGGCCATAAAGGCGTCCCTTTCCTCCTCGAAGTTGATGTTGTGCATGTACACGCGGAGCGTCGAGATCCCGAAGTGCTCCCGGGCGGCGGCCAGTTCCCTTTCCGCGACCTGGGGCCGGAAGTCATGCCAGAACTGCACCTGGTTGACGGCGTAGGCTGGCGTGTAGTTCGAGCCGACCCGGCCGTCGGTCGGCGGATGGGGACGCGGGTGGTACAGCTCGTCTGCGGCGGCTCCACCCGGGGATGCCGTCGTCCACAGGGCCAGCGCCAGGAAGACCGCGTGGGGACTTCGCAGGACAAGGGGACTTCGCAGGACAAAGCGGCGTCGGGCGAGGTGGTTCTCGCGCACGGTTCTTCTCCCAGAGGTTGCTGTCGGGTCACGTGGGGCGGCAAGGCGGGCGGGTTTCGGGGCGCGACCCAGGCGGTCGGAACCCGACGCGAGGGGGCACTTGCTACCTCAACCGGTGGAGGAAGCCGCGGAAGAGCCGCGTTTAGCGGACCTCTCCGACGTGACGCAGGACGCGCTGGACTTCGTCCATCGGCAGTTCGGGAGGTCGTTTTCGACCGGGTGCATGAGCAACCCCTTGTAAGTCCGTCTGGCCGTCCGGCAGACTTGCCGCGCAGCGGTCAGCGCGGGCCGCCAGAGGGCCCTTCACGCCTCCACCCGGCGGTCGAGCGCACGGACGACAGCCGCCACGAGCTGGTTCAGGCCCTGCCCGGTGACGGCCGAAAGCAGATGCACCCGGCGACCAGTGGCCTCGGCCAGTCGGGTGGAGACCTCCTCGGCACCGGGCAGGTCTGCCTTGGTCACGGCCGCGATCTCGGGCCGTCGGCCCAGCTCGGGATCGAAGGCCTCCAGCTCGTGGCGGATGGCGCGGTAGTTGGCGATCGGGTCGGCGCCGTCGGCCGGCTGCGGCTCGACAAGGTGGACGAGGATGCCCGCCCGCTGGATGTGGCGAAGGAATTCGTGTCCCAAACCTGCGCCGGCGTGGGCCCCTTCGATCAGCCCCGGGATGTCGGCGAGGATGAACGAGCGGTCCAGGTCGATCTGCACGCGGCCCAGGTTGGGGTGCTTGGTGGTGAACGGGTAGGCGGCGATCTCGGGCCGGGCCCGCGAGAGGCGGCTGAGGAGCGTGCTCTTGCCGGCGTTGGGTTTGCCGACCAGGCCCACGTCGGCGATGATCTTCAGCTCCAGGCGGATGCGGCGCGACTCGCCGGAAGCGCCCAGCGTCCGCTCGCGCGGCGCGCGGTTCGTCGCCGACTTGAACGAGGCGTTGCCGCGGCCGCCGCGGCCGCCGCGGGCGATGGTGACGCGGTCGCCGGCCTCGGCGAGGTCCTTGATGACGAAGCCCCGTTCGGCGTCCAGGACGACCGTACCCGGCGGGACACTGAGCACGAGGTCCTTGGCCGAGGCCCCCTGGCGGTTGGCGCCCTGGCCGGCCTTGCCGCTCTGGGCGCGCCAGTGCTTGCGATGGGCCAGCGGGGCGAGGCTGTCCACGCCGGGCTCGGCCAGGAGGATCACGCTTCCTCCGTCGCCGCCGTCGCCGCCGTCGGGCCCGCCGCGGGGCACGTATTTCTCCCGGCGGAAGCTCACGCACCCGTGGCCCCCGTCCCCTGCCTCGATCAGGATCTCGACTTCATCGACGAACATGGCGCAAAGAAGCGGGGACGGCCCACGACCGGGCCATCCCCGAGCTGTTTTCGGTATTGCTCCGCGGGCGAGAATTCGGCCTGCTCAGTTGGCCGACGCGGCTGGCTGGACCGCGACCACGTTGACGCGGCGGCCGCCGCGGTCGAACTCCACGCAGCCATCGATCAGAGCGTAGAGGGTGTAGTCGTTGCCGATGCCCACGCCGCGACCGGGGTGGAACTTCGTGCCCACCTGGCGGACCAGGATACTACCCGCCCGAACCTGCTGGCCCCCGAAACGCTTCACGCCGCGGCGCTGCGCATTGGAATCGCGGCCGTTGCGGCTGGAGCCTTGACCCTTTTTGTGTGCCATGGAAACTGCCTCGCTCGGATCGGGTCAGGCCGTCACCTGGCCCACAAGGAACCGCGTGAATCTGCCAAAAGCGCCGCAGCCCGGGATTGGCCCTCTGCGCGCCAAAGTGGCTGCTTCGCGGAGGCGGCGAACCCTACTTTGTATCGGGATCGCCGAGGACCGTCAACCGCCATTCGGCCTTCAGTAAAGATAGACCCACTCGTAGTCCTGGCCGCCCGGCACGCCCGCGCGAATCAAGTCGCGGTCCTCGGAGTATTCGTCCCCGGGACGCCAGAAGTTGAGCTTGAGCGTCTTGACGCCCAGCTTGCGCCCGGAAACCGGCTCCCCGCGGACGTAGGCCTCCTGGTCGTCCTTCCATTTGTAGGCGTTGGTGAGGCCTTTGACGTAAACGGAGAAGCGGTCAATGCGGGGGTCGAGGTTCTCCCAAGTTGCGACGCCCCAGAAGGTCTCGCCCACCTTGATCTCGCGAATCATCTCGGCCGTGTTCAGGAACCGGCGCTTGGCGTCCTCGCGGAGCCGGATCGGGCCGAGGGCCACGGGGATCACCGTGTCGGCAGAGACTTGATTGGTCTCGTGATCACGGAGGAGGAACTCGGGCACGAAGCGCACGTCCTTCTGCTGCATCTCGATCTGGTAGGTCCCGTCGCCCTGGGGAACCGGGTGCATGGTCTCGCCGGGATTGGTCACGCTGTAAACCAAGTACCAGATCAGCTTCCGTTGCATCGCTCCGTTCTTCTGGGGGATATCGACCCAGATGGTGCGCACGGGCTTGTAGCGGATGTCGAGATGCCAGACGTCGTGGCGGAAGGAGACGTTCTTGGCCCACTCGAAGTCGGCGTTGACGTCGATCAGGCCAAGGTGGTCGTGGCGGCTGTTGGTCTCCTCGACCTGGCGTGCCGGATCGACGTCGCGGAGCACGCCGGGGGCCAGCTTACGGAACGGCTGCGACGGCGGCGCGGCGGGTTCTTCCTGGGCCGAGAGCGGCAACGCCGGTCCGCAGAAGGCGACGGCCCAACCCAGCGCAACGAGCTTCAACCGGGCGCAAAGCGACAAACTCATCGGCGGCATTCCTTTGGAGGGAGATCGGGCATCGGGCCGTGCGGCGAGCAAAGAGCTGACCCTGGACAGCCTCTAGTATAGTTCCCTGTTTTTCGCACCGTCAAGGATTGCATACCCCCCATTGGAGCATTTCCTCGGGGCAATCCGCCGAAGTGACTCCGATCGATGCGCCCGGTCAGGAGCTGGCGCCGTGCGTGCGGCGCGGTGGCCCATTCTTCGAAGAGCCCCGAATCGGCAGCGAACGTCGCAGCTCTCGTAACGCACATCGACCCCCAGGATCCCCACGCTTGCTCAGCATAACCCGCAAGATGGTTGCGACCGGGTCGGGATGCGAAGAATACCGATGGATTGCCCGGTCGCGCGTTCTGAGTGTTAAGACCATCATAATCAATTTGCGATGAATGGAGTGTGGGCGGAGATTGGGTAGTCTTCGTCCACGGCGCAGTGGGCTGTCCGATGCCGTCAGGGGTGAACGGCGTCGCGGCCCGACATCGAGTGCCATCTGCGCAACGCAGAGCAGGGCAGCTCGGAGGCAGAACCTCGAAGCCGAAGCCAGGGTCGCTTCCCCTGGGGGCTACTGGGCAGCCCTTTTTCGGTCGGGGTCTCGCAATCGGGGTGCCCTGCTCTCGTCTCTAAGCACCCGCTGGTGTGGTTCAGGCGACCAGTGCGGCGACGCGATCTCGATTCCCCTTTAGAGGGGTTTGCGCGCTTCCGTCGGCACGGGGCCGGCCACCGCGGGAGGATCACCGGATTGCGACGCCACGGTGGCTTCCCTTGCTTGAAATTCCGAGTGGGGGAAATTACGATCAAGGCAGTCACCGGTGTTCTTCACGTGCTTACTGCGCAGTCGTGCCGGTCGTTCGGATCGCGGTTCGCAACTGACCAGGGTCAAGGCCGACGAGGGTCAGGGCGTTTCTGGCGGGCTTGGGCAATTCGGGATGCCATACCACACCCGCCCCCAAGGAACCACTGTTTTTCGTCCCAGGGAGTCGGTTGCCATGTATCGGAGACTCGCTTTATTGGCGGCAGGGGTCGTCCTGTTGGGCGGCGTGTCGGTTTACGGTCAGCAAGCCGTCCTGAGCCGGCTTTATGGCAGCGGGGTGCATGCCTATTTCTCCGGCGACTACGCCACGGCGCACACGGTGCTCACCTCGGCCATCGACGCCGGCACCAAGGACCCGCGGTGCTACTACTTCCGCGGCCTCTCGTACCTGCAGCTCGGGCGCGAGGCCGAGGCCCGCATGGACTTCGAGGAAGGGGCCGACCTCGAGGCAGCCGACGTCAACAAGCTGTACCGCGTGGGGCGGTCGCTCCAGCGAATTCAGGGTGAGCCGCGGGCGATGATCGAGAAGTACCGCCGCGAGGCCCAGCTCGAGGCCCATGAGAGGGCGCAGGCCGCGGCCGCCGCGCGGTACGAAGCCGTGCAGGATCGGCGCGACGTAATCGTCCGCGAACAGGCCACCGCCCCCCCGACCCCGGACGTGAAGCTGCCCGCCGTGCCGGAGCCGCCGCCCGAGCCGGCCGCCAAGCCATTCGAGGAAGTGCCGGCCGAGGAGCCGATGATCAAGCCCGAGAAGCCCGAGCCCCCGCCCGTGGAGCCGGGCACCGCGACCACGGAGAAGCCCGCCGAGCCCAATCCGTTCGACGCCACCAAGCCGGAGGCGCCGGTGGAGACTCCCGCCGAGCCGAGCCCCTTCGACGCCACCACGCCGGAGACGCCCGTTGAAGAGCCGTCGATGCCCGACGAGGCGCCGGCCGAGCCGAGCCCCTTCGACGTCACTCCGCCGGATAAGCCGGAGGCGCCGGTCGAGGTCCCTGCCGACGGCGGCACCACCGAGGCGCCTGCCGGCGCCAAGGCCGGGGGTGTGCTTGATGCCCTGTTCCGCGCGGCGGGCAAGGCCGGTACGGACACCGTGACCAACGCGATGAAGTCCGCCACCGACGCCGTGCCCGGCGGCCTGGTCCCCTCGGCCCCGCCTGCCCCGGATGGATTCGGCCCGCCGGGCCCCGGCCCGGGCATGGACTTGCCGGCCGACAAGCCTGCCGCGCCCGGGGAGGACAATCCCTTCGACACCCCGGCTCCCGCCGAGCCCGCGCCGGTCGAGCCCGCCCCTGCGGTGCCCGCGCCGGTCGAGCCCGCCCCTGCGGTGCCCGCCCCGGTCGAGCCCGGCGCGACCACGCCGGCGCCGCCCGAGCCCGCCCCGGAGAAGCCGTCGGGCGACCTGCCCAACCCGTTCGATCAGGAGCCGGACACCAAGCCCGCCCCCAACCCGTTCGACTGATCGCTCGGGCCGCGATCGACTCCCAGAGCGGGCGCCGTGCCGCGGCGCCCGCTCTCGTTCTTTGGTCCGGGCGCCCGCTTGCGGCCGAGGCGCCACCCGATCCATAATCGGGCGTTTCCGCACCGCCCATCGATGAACGGGTAACCGCCATGCACGCGCTCGACGCGCTGATCGGCCGCCAGTGCCCCTTGAGCGAGACCGGCGGCGCGCTGCGCCAGGCCGTGGTCACAGCCAGGGCCGCGGCGGTGGGGGCGTACCAGGTCGCCTGCTCCGACGAGGCCGAGTGGGAAGGCGTCGAGGCGTTCCAGCGGCTGGTGGCTTCCGGCCTGCTGCCCGCCTTGGGTAGCGGCTGTCGGGCCCCGTTCCGCACGGTGAACCTGGGGGCGCGGTACGAGACGGGCGCGCTGCGGACCGCCGAGGAGCATTTCGCTCTGGCCGGCCCTGCCGACCAGAAGAAGCTCGTGCTGGCCAAGATCAACGCCCACGTCGGCGTGATCGAGAGCCGCTCCGGCGCGGAATACGGCCGGCTCAAACGGTTCGACGGCCTTTCCACGTGCTGCGGGGCCCTGGGCCTGGTTCTCTCCGGCAGCGCGCTGCCAGCCGCGCGAGAACTGGCTCGCGCGCTGGCCAGTGGGGGGCGCGACCGGCTCGCGGCGCTTCGCGACGAGAACCAGGTGCCGCCGTCCTACCGAGCTCTGGCCGCGGCGATCGCCAGCGCGCGGTTGCAGGCCCGGCGGGCCGTCTCCGACGTCTGGAATCATCGCCCCAAAACGCCGACGACCTATCTCGTCGTGCCGTGCGTGACGTTCAACACCGAGGAGCCCGCGTCGGAACTCCTGGTCGGCCGCAGCACGGTCGATTGGACCGGCCAGGAGCCGGCCGCCGAGTATCGCGGGCTGGGCGACGACCCGAGCCAGTACCGCTACCGGCGCGAAATGGGCCGGCTGATCGTCGAGGACTCCCGGTGGCCGGTGCGTTGAGCGGGGCAGCAGTCGTGATCCTTGTTCTCCGAGAGGTCTGTCATGCCGCACGTCTGTAATGAACCAGCGCTTCGGCGTCGGGCGCTGCTCGGCGCCGCGCTGTGGATGGCGTGTCTATCCAACCCGGCGCGAGCCGAGGAGCCGCTCGCAGTACCCAAGGAAGCCAAGGCGAGAATCGTCGTGATGACCGACATCGGCGGCGATCCGGACGACCAGCAGTCGCTGGTCCGCTTTCTCCTCTACGCCTGCGACTTCGAGGTCGAGGGCCTGTGCACGGGCTTCGGCTGGGGGCACGAGAAGGACACCCGGCCGGACCTGATCCGCAAGGCCGTCGATGCCTACGGCCAGGTGCTGCCGAACCTCCGCAAGCACCGCGCCGACTACCCCTCGCACGACGAGCTCGCCGCCTTGATCAAGGACGGCCACAACGGCGATCCGCACACGGTCGGGCCGGGCATGGACTCCGAGGCCTCGGAGTGGATCGTTCGCGTGCTCAAGCGCGACGACCCGCGCCCCGTGTGGCTGTCCATCTGGGGCGGGCCGCGCGAGCTGGCCCAGGCCCTGTGGAAGCTGGCGAGGACGCACTCGTCCGAGGAGCTTGCCGCGATCCAGCGCAAGATCCGCGTGCACTCCATCGCCGACCAGGACCGCACCGCGGGCTGGGTCAAGGAGCATCACCCCGACGTCTTCTGGATCTACTCCAACGGCCTGTTCCGCGGGATCTGGAAAGGGGGCGATCAGGACCTCGTCTCGCCCGGGTGGCTCAAGCGGCACGTGCTCGCCGGCCACGGCCCGCTGGGACCCTGCTATCCGCCCAAAGCTGCCGGCAAAGCGGGCGTCAAGGAGGGCGACACCCCCTCGTTCTTCTACGTGCTGCCCGACGGACTGAGCGATCCGGAGCATCCCGAGTGGGGCAACTGGGGCGGACGCTTCGAGCGGAGCGGCCGCGGCCGCGAGTACGTCGGCGCCAGGGACCTCCGCCACGGCAAGCCGGACATGCTCCACACCATCGATCGCTGGCGCGAGGCCTATCAGAACGCCTTCCAGGCCCGGATGGACTGGTGCGTGAAGGAGTATGGCGAGGCCAACCACGAGCCGTCGGCCGTGCTCAATCGCGACCGGAGCCGCGCGGTGCTCCCGATCGCCGCGGAGCCGGGTGGCCAGGTGCAGCTTTCCGCGGCGGGCTCCAAGGACCCCGACGGGGACACGCTGGCATACCACTGGTGGGTTTACGTCGAGCCGGGGACGTACTGGCAAGCGGCGCCGATCCGCGGGGCCGACGCGCAGGATGCCGTCGTTGCCCTGCCCAGGGACGCCGCGGGCCGCACGATCCACGTGATCCTCGAAGTGACCGACTCGGGCGACCCGCCGCTTAAGGCCTATCGCCGCGCGGTGGTCAAGGTGGCCGGCGAGCCGGTCCCGCCGCCGCCGGGGACGCCCACCGCATACCAAGACCTCACCACGCCGGTCACGCGCCTGGAAGGCCCGCCGGAGAAGACCGGGCCGTGGCAGTTCTACCGCGGCATCAACGTCAATGGTCCGGCCATCAAGATCGACGGCCAGCAGTGGGAGGGCGACGCGGCCGAGGGCTTCGCCTGCCAGGACCGCCCCTTGAAGAACACCCAGGTCGTGCTCCGTCCGCCCACGGACGAGGCCCGGGAGAAGATGATCCGCTCGTTCCGCTGGGACCATAAGCCGACCTTGTCGCTGACCGGCCTTCCTGAGGGGACCTACGCGGTGTTCGCCTACTTGTGGGAGGAGACCTCGCCGGAGACGTACACCATCCGCCTTGGCGGCCGGGTCGTGGAGCAGGACTACGACAGCGGCCCGGCCGGAAGGTGGCGGCGCCTCGGGCCGTGGATTGTCTCGCCCCAGGGCGGCAAGATCACGATCACCGCGTCGGGCGGGGCCGCGAACTTCAGCGGCATCGAGGTCTGGCGGCGCGTGGGCAAGCGCGAATAGGAAGGACGGGCCCTCGAAGGCCGACCGCCGGGCGATGAGGCGAATCCCCAAGGGGGTGCCTGCCTTCGGACGGCACACCGGCCTCCACCGGCCCTTCAGTCCGCCAGGTCGTGGGCCGTCAGGTGCCAGTCCGGCCCGCGCATCACGAAGTGGTAACCGTCCCCCCCCGCATCGATCCTGCAGGGCACGGACGATCTCGCGGCACCGGATGGCGTCCTCGAAGGGTCCGGGGATGAAGAAAGGTCTTCCGTTCCTGCCGTACTCGAACCGCACCGTGCTGGCCGCTGCATCGACGTCGCCGAACAACCGCTCGGCCACGCGGTAGTCCGGATGCGGCGGCAACCCGAGATCGTCGGCGTAGGCCACCGCGCCTTCGACCAGGTTCCGCGCGTCCTCCGGGCTCAAGGGAACCATGGTGTACTCGCTCGCCAGGGGACCGTAAACCCTCTCCTCGTAGGCCGCCTGAGGACCCACGTAAACGATCACGTCCTTCACGCCCATGCAGCAGGCGTCCACCAGGAACACGGCGGCCGCCACGCGCCCGCCCGCGAGCCGCCGGCTGATCAGCACCGATGCCAGCCCCCGCTCCCACAGCGTATCCGCCACGCAGCAGTGGAGGATCGGTGCCGTCGCTGCCTCGCGCAGCCGCGCGGGCATGCCTCCCGACTCCCGCCGCGCGATCGAGCGGCGCTCGGCCTTCTTCTTGGACTTCTTCCGCTCCAGTTTCTTCTGGCGCCGCTTGGGATCCACGGCCATTCTGGGGTCTCCTTCCTCTCGCGCTGGCGCTGCTGAAACGCTCCCTTCAACCCAACGGCATGCTCGACAATCAACCCGTCGATGGACCGCTCCGAAGGGAAGCGGGGCTCTGCCATCCGGCGAGCCCAACGCATCCCCCGATTCCCGCATCGTGCACGCCAGCACCGTCCGCGCGGCCGAATCACGCTGCTGGCCGACGCCCGCTGGCAGGTGGGACTGACGGCGCGGCGATCCATCGAAACCCGAACCGTCATGGAGGGGCATGCCGGACGACCGCGGCTGCCAGGCCCTGCCATCGAATTGTCAATGAGCAACGATCTCGCCGCGGGCGCGGTCCGCTGGCGCGAAACCGGCCCTCTGTTGCGGGGGCGCGTCGCGCCAATTGCCCCGCCGAAGTGGCAGGTGGGACCCCGGAATATGCATCCATTGAGGGACGCACTTAAGTGGGGTCAACCTTGTTTTGGCAACGCTTCCGGCCCGACCGGCGTGTTCCAACCTTTTGTATTCAAACCACTTGCGGCATGCAGTCCGGGATCGACCCGACGAGCGGCGAATCAGTTGGTCAGCGAATTCGAGTTTTTCCAGGTCGCGGGCTCGACCCTCCCCCCGCGCGGGCCGACTCCCAAGCGCACCGTCAGCCGCCGCCCGGTGTCGGCTAGGGCTGTTTCGCACACGGTCGTCGCGACGCGGATCATGGTGGGCCCTTCCTCGCAAGGCTCGCCGGCCGACCGCCGCGCCGTGGCGCGCGCCGGTCGGCACTGCCGCATCCGGCAACGTAGCCGATGGCTTGCGGCCCGGCCATGCACTTTTTGGGCCAAGTGTCGGGGGGTGGGCCGGCCGCTCCCTTGCGGTCGCGGTTCAGGATGGTGGCGGTTGGTGGTAGGATCGAGGGTTGTGGACCCCTGTCCCGCACGCCTGGCGCCATGACCGACTCCGAGACCACCGTCGCCAGCCTGAAGCAGCTCGTGGAGGGCTTCGTGGACCGCCGCGACTGGCACCAGTTCCACGCCCCCAAGAACCTGGCCATGTCGCTGGCCATCGAGGCCGCCGAGCTGATGGAGCATTTTCAGTGGATCTCCTGCGAGGCCTCGCGCCGCATCGCCGACCAGCCCGACCGCCTGGCCGAAGTGGCCGACGAGGTGGCCGACGTGCTGTGCTACGCCCTGGCGATGGCCAACGAGCTGGGCCTGGACCTGGCCGCGGCCGTGGAGCGGAAGATGGCCAGGAACGAGCGGAAGTATCCGGCCGAGGAGTATCGGGGGCGCTACGGCCCTCTGGATCCCGGCCCGGATGCGCCGATGTAGAATGGGAGGGGACAGGGAGGAGGAGAG
The DNA here is from genome assembly GCA_964434165.1 of uncultured Pirellulales bacterium. GTDB lineage: Bacteria > Planctomycetota > Planctomycetia > Pirellulales > Thermoguttaceae > CAYSUS01. The sequence continues at coordinate 12,047 of CAYSUS010000027.1, read as the reverse complement.
AGGGATCAAGGAGCACACGGAGGAACAAGCAAGAAGTGAGCCGCACGAGCCAGCAACCGCGCGGGAGGGCGACGGCAAGACAGATGTCTCTCTGGTCATGTCTCCGTGTCCTCCGCGCCTTCCGTGGTTTGTCTCGCCTCGGTGCCCTCCGTGGTTCCCATCACGCTCGTGGTCTGGGTGGCTTGCCGCGCGGTGAGGAGTAGGGTGGCTGTCTATCGTCCGAACTCGCCCGACTACTACGCGATCCTCGGCCTGGTGCGCACGGCCACGCCGGAGGAGATCGAGGCGGCGTTTCGCAGCCTGGCCCGCAAGTGCCATCCGGACGTCTGCCCGGAGGACTCTCGGGCGGCCGAGCGGTTCAAGCAGGTGAACGAGGCGCACGAGGTGCTGGCCGACGCGGACAAGCGTCGGCGTTACGACGCCCAGCGCGCGGGGCCCCGCCGGGGACGGCCCGCGCCCCGCCCTGCCTGGACCGACGTCAAGACGCCGGCCTTCTTCGACGACGAGGCGGGGATGGAATGGTTCTCGGCCCCCATGCGCGATCTTCTCGATTCGTGGCTGGGGCCGGGCCTCGCCGGGGCCTCGCCGGCCACTCGCTCCTTTGCGCGGCGGGAGGGCGACGTGGAGGCCGAGCTTTCGCTCTCGCCCGAGGAGGCGACGTTCGGCGGGGTGCTGGAGTGCTCGCTGGCGCTTTCCGGGCCCTGCCCGGAGTGCAACGGGCGCGGCCGCTGGGCGGCGATCCTCTGCGACGCGTGCCTGGGGAGCGGCCGGGCCAGCGGTCCGGCAGAGTGGCTTCGCGTGGAGGTCCCGCCGGGGCTTTCGCACGGGTCGGTGCTCCGCGTCCGCGGGGCCGGCCAGCTCGACGCGGTCTCCGGGCGCCGTGGCGACCTGGTGCTGCACGTGCGGATCCGTCCCTGACGGGGCCGTTCGCGCCGTCGGGAGCGTCCGCCGCGGATCGACGTCGGCGCGCGTCCTGCGGTCCTTTCTTGCGGCTGGTCGGCCCGGAGCGCTCTCGGGCGCACCGCGCTGAAGCAGCATGGGGTGGCCCCCTGCCGGCTTCACCCGGCGCGCAAGCCGCCGCCGGGCTCGGTGACGGTCCATGGGGCCTCACCGCCCTGTGTCTTGCCTCACGGGAAACTGGCAACCCCGCATCCCCCTTGTTAGGATGGACCAATCGCCAGGACTGTTACGCCAGAGGGACCGGCCTCCGTGGGGGAATGGCCGGCCGAAGGGGGAAAACCATGCTTCGTTCACCGCCCTGGATTGTCGTTCTCGTCGCCTGCTCGATCCTCGCCGCCCAGCGCCCGGCCTCGGCCGCGCTGGTTACCCACCGCTGGAACTCCGGCGGGACCGGCACCTGGAGCACGGCCACGAAGTGGGACCAGAACTCCGTGCCCGACAGCGGCAACGACAACCTGCTGAAGTTCAACGCCCTCGATCCGGCCGACTACACCAGCACCAACGACCTGGACGACGGGTCGGGCGGGCCGTTCGTCATCAACCGCATCACGATCGAGGGCCAGCCGAACCTGGGCGTGGACCGGACCTACACGATCGACGGCGGGCCGGTCGTGATGCAACGGGGGCCCGAGGGCGAGGCTATCCAGATCAACCACTCCCAGTCGGTCAGCGACCAGAACGGCGGCGCCACGCCGACCACGAACCTCGATCTGGACCTGACGATCACCGACGCTTTGGTCCTCACCGGGGGCGGCTCGGGCATCTTCAACATCAACGGCGCGCTGACCCACGACGGCACGCCGCGGCAGATCACCAAGCAGGGGGCGCACGCCGTGCGGATCAGCGGCGACGTGCGCGTCGGCCAAATCGTGCAGACCGAGGGAACCACGTGGCTCAACGGCCGCGTCGATCTCGACGGGCCGGACGCCAAGCAGCTCCACGTCCAGGACGGCACGCTCGGCGGCACCGGCACGATCTGGATGACCAGCAACGACGAATTCATGGCCGACTTCGCCAGCCCGTCCACCGTGGCGCCCGGCGACGGGCCGGGCAGCGTGGGCACGCTCACCTTCAACGCGGCGGGCAGCGGCCGGGTCGGCTTCCGCAACAACGCCGTCTGGGAGATCGACCTGGGCGCGGGCGGCCAGTCCGATCAGCTCGTGTTCAACAGCCGCCTGTTCACCGGCACGACCGAAGGGCCGCGCCTGGTGGTCACCAATCCCGGGGCGGCCGACGGCTCGCACTACACGATCGCCGAGGTGGCCGGGGCGATCGACGGCGGGGCGGCACCGGGTCAGAACCCCATCGCGGGGGTCTTCCGCTACGACTCGGTGATTCCCGACCGCTACGGGGTGCGCGTGAACCGCCACAGCATCCAGCTCTTCCACACGCCCGAGTCGCTGCTGGTGTACGACGACTTCGACACCAAGGGATCGAGTCCGGGCGACGACGTCTCCGATCCCACGGACGTGCCGTGGACCGCCTCGACCGGGGGCGGGTTGAGCGTGGGAACTCCGCCGGGCGATCCGCCCTACGCCCTGAAGAACCAGGGCGGAGGGAGCTACCGCTACTCGACCGGGGCGATTCCTTCCGTGCAGTCGCTCCTGCCGGCCGAGGAGCTGGTGCTCGAGGTGCTGCTCAAGTCGAACAACGCCCCTGCCCTGCCCGACACCGAGGACGGCTATCGCATCGGCCTGTTCGGCCCCGCCGACACGGGTTACTTCGTCAACATCGGGGCGGCCGCGGCGGGCGACCTCTCGCTGTGGAAGGACGACGACCCGGGTAGCGACCTGGCCGGCGCGACGGGCAACACGCTGCTGGCCGAGCTGGCCACGGGGGCGCCGTCGATCGATGAAAACGACTACCACCGCTTCGTGCTCTGGCTGCTGGGGACCGGCGGGGGCGTCGAGCTCACCTTACAGTACTTCGACGACCCGGCCGGCGAGACGCCCCTGGTGCTGACCGCCACGGACCTGGCAGGTTCGCTCCATGCCTTCGATCGGATCCTCATCGGCACGGGCAACCACAGCATCGACTTCTGGGTGGATAACGTCTCGCTCCGGAAGTTCGTGCCGGAGCCGTCGAGCATGGCGCTTGGGTGCGCGGCCTTGGCGGGCCTGGCCCTGGCGGCGTGGCGGCGGCGGTCGCGCGGGGGGCCGGCGCGAGCGTGAGCCGCGGGAGCCGCGGCCGAACGGGAGCGGACTTGCGCGGCCGCGGCCGACTCACTCCTCCGGAACCTGCCACTTCCAGAGGGCGCCCACGCCGGCACAGAGTAGCAGCCAGATCGGCAGCACGACGGGCCACGCCTCGCGGAAGCGCGGCTTGAAGAGGAGAAACACCACGGCCCCGACGGCCGCGCAGACCAGGGCCTGGATGAGCACGCGCGCCGGGGTCGCGTTGGGGTTCTTCTTGTCGAGAAGGCCCATGGGGACGGGTGGCCCTCGCTGACGCGTCGGGTTCCGGCGTCCGTGGCGGTCGCGGTTCGGGCTATGATGCCCGGGGGAACGCCCGTGTTCAAGGACGGGCCCGGCGCTACGAGCCGAGCTCACCCTCCAGGCGCGCGGCCGCGGCGAGGGTCTGGTTGACGTCCGCGCCCGGCGTGACGAGCTGCTGGAGCCATTCCAGGTACCAGCGGAGTTTGGCCTGGGGCCAGGTGCCGCGATCGCCGTCGCGCGCGGCGATCGTGAGGCCTTCGATCAGGTGCGTCAGGCGCGTGACCTGGTCGAGCGGCACGACCATCGAGGCCGACTTGACCGTGTGCAGCGTGCGGAGCACCTCGGTGATCAGCTCGTCATCGGGGCCGCTTTGCTCCGTCTGGTCGAGGAGTTCGCTCAGGTGGGCGGCCCGCTCGGAGATCTCCAGGTGGAAGACCCGCCACAGGCGCGGGTCCACACCCCGCGGCGCGGTCAGCTCCTCTTCCACCTTGTTGGGCACGGTCTGCGGGCGCGGGGCCGGGGCGGGCTGCGGCGCCGGTTGCGCCGCGGGCGGCGAGACCGGCCGGGGATCGGGCTCGGCCCGCGCGGCCGGTGCAGGCTTGGGCGGGGCGGCGGGCGCCGGCGCCGGGGCGGGCGGATCGGCCTTTGGCGCGGAAGCGGCGGGCCTCTCCGCGTCGGGCGCTTCGGCCGCGGTCGCGGGGGGCGTGGGGGGCGCCGCCTGGCCCGCCTCGGCCGTGATCTCCCGCAGCGCCGCGGCGCGGTTCTCGCGCTGCGCGGTCGAGATCAACTCGTCGGCCAGGCGCACCACCTCGCGGAGCTCGGGCTTGGAGACCTGGGCGTCGGCCCCCACGGCCTTGCCCTTCTTGTGGTTGTCGGGCGTGATGATCGAGGAATACAGCAGCACGGGCAGCGCCTTGAGCATCGGGTGCTGCTTGATCCGCTTGGTGAGATGGAAGCCGTCCACCTGGGGCATTTCCACGTCGCAGATGAGCAGGTCGCCCACGTCGTCGAGGCTTTGGGCCTCGGCCACGCGCTGCTCGAACCACTTCCAGGCCTCGGCCCCGTTCTCGAAGAACGTGAGCTGCTGGTAGCCGCTGGTGATGAGCGTGCTGCCGATCGCCTCGCGCACGGTGGGCGAGTCCTCGGCCAGCAGGATCCGCAGCTTCTCGCGCGGCAGGCCCAGCGGGTTGGCCACGGCGTCGGTGCGGAAATACTGCGAGGTGACGTCGTCGAGCACCATCTCGAAGTCGAGCATCACGATCAGCCGGTCGTTGCAGCGGGCCAGGGCGGTGACCGGGGTCTGCGAGAGGGCCGCCAGGTTGGGCACGGCCAGGATGTTCTCCCAGCTCAGCCGGTGGATCCGCTCCACCTCGTCCACCAGGAACGCGGTCTGCTGCTGGTTCAGGTCCGTGAGGATCAGTGTTCCTTCGGACTGCGCGCGCGTCGCCTGGATGCCCAGGTGGTCGAGCAGCGACACGCAGGGGATGACCTGGTTGCGGAGTTTGAACACGCCGCGGATCGAGGGATGGGCCTTGGGCAGGCTCGTGATCCCGGTCGTCGGCAGCACCTCGCGGACCTTGGCCACGTTGATGCCGAAGGTGTAGTCGGCCACGTCGAAGACCAGCACCTCCAGCTCGTTGGTGCCGCTTTCCAGCAGGATTTCCTTGTCCAGAAGGATGTTGCTCAGCCGCGACATGTCGGACCTCGTCGATTCGGGAGGGGGGACGCCGAGGGCGAAGCGGCACGCTCTGCGCAGACCGCCCATTTTCCAGAGGTATCGGGCGGCAGCGTCGGCGGCAATCAGCAATGCTTGCCGCGCCGCCCCAGCCGGCATCACCACTTCAGCCCGAACCGATCGCCGCCGCTGGAGGTGCCCAGTCCGCCCTTGAGCGGCTGGTCCGACTTCTGCCGCATCTTCCTCGGCAGAGGCCCGCCCTCGGACGGCTCGTCCGAATCGTCCTTCTTGGATTTTTCGGGGGCCGGCAGGGCCTGGCGCATGGAGAGACTCATGCGCTGGGCGTCGGCATCGACGGAGAGCACGACCACCTCGACCTCGTCCCCTTCGCTCACCACGTCGCTGGTCCGCCACACCCGCTTGTGCGAGAGCTCGGAGATGTGCACCAATCCCTCCACGCCGGGCTCGACCTCGACGAAGGCCCCGAAGTCCATCAACTTGACCACGCGGCCCTTGAGCATCGAGTTGGGCGGCCAGCGCGAGGCGGCCTTGCTCCAGGGGTTCTCCTGCAGCTCCCGGTAGCCGAGGCTGATGCGGCCGGTGGTCTTGTCCACGCGCTCCACGCGGACCTCGATGGTCTGGCCCTCCTGGAGGATCTCGCGGGGATGCTCCACCCGGGCCCAACTGAGCTGGCTGACGTGCAACAGCCCGTCCACGCCGCTGCCCAGATCGACGAACGCCCCGAAGTCCATCAGCTTGCGGACCACCCCCTCGCGGACCTCGCCCGGGGCGAGCGACTCCATCAGCTCCTGCCGCGCGATCTCCTTCTCGCGCTCCAGCACGGCCCGGCGGCTGAGCACGAGGTTGCCCCGCTGCGCGTTGCACTCGGTGATCAGGCAGTTGAACTTCTGATCGACGAACTCGGAGAGGTCCTCGACGCGGTACAGGGCGATCTGGCTCACCGGGATGAACCCGCGGATGTGGTTCACGTCGCACTCCAGCCCACCGGAATTGTGCCCGGTGACCCGGGCCTCGACGAGCATCCCCTCGGAAAGGTCGGACCAGTCCTCGACCGCCGCGGCCATCGACGGCAGCGAGAGCTCGTAAAGGCCGTCCTCGGCGTTGAACCGGGTGACGACGACTTCGATCTCCGCGCCCTCGGCCGGTGGCTCGGGAAACTGGCGCAAGGGGACCACCCCCTGCTCGCGCCCGCCCAGCTCGACGAACACGTCCTCGTTGTGCACGTGCACGATGCGGCCCTTGTGCCGCGAGTCGGGCTCCAGCGAGGCTGCCGGGGCGCCGGCCCCGGGCGCCTCGAGCAGCTCCTCCAGCGAGGCGTCGCCCAGGGCCTGTTCATACTCCTCGGCCAGGTCCGACGGCAGATCGCGGCGGAGATTGGGCACCGGGAGCTGCTTCTTCCGGGGCAGCCACTCCGGATCGATGCGCGGCCCCTTGGGCTTCTTCTCTCCCCGCTTGCCGCGGCGATCGTCGCGCGACGGGGCCTCGGCGGCCCCCTCGGTCGCGCCCTGCTGCTCGGCCGCCGCAGGCTCCGCGGGGGCGGCCTCCTGGCCGCTGGCAGGCGGCTCGCGCGGGGCTTCGGGCTCGGTCGTCGCCGCGTCCTCGGCCCGGGGTGCCGGGCCCGGCGCGGTCTTGCCGCTCGGGGCCGCGGTTTCGAGCGGCGCGACAGGCGGCGACGGGGCTTCAGGATCGGAGGGCCGCGGCGCCCCGATTGCCTGCTCGGCCGGCAGTGCGGACTCGACGGGCGGCGTCGTCGTCGGCGTCTCCGTCGTCGGCGGCGTCTCAACCGGTCGCGTCTCGGCCGGCGGCTGGGCTTCCGGTTTTTCCTGCGGCACGGGCGCCTGCTTGTCGGGTTGCCCGGCTTCGGCGTCCTGCTCCCCGCCGGTGACCCAGTCCCGCTTGGGGCGCGACCGATAGGCGGCCGGATCGCGCTGCGACCCGATGAGGATGCGCCGGGGCCTTTCCTGCGACTGCTCTTGGTCCGCATCCCGCCCGGTCGGGTCCCTGGCTTCTTCCGGCGGGGTCTGGGGATCGGTGGGTCGGTTCGGTTCGGTGCTCATGGCGTCTCGGGCGAGTGGCGTCGCGCAAGGAGTGCGGGTTGAAAGACGTGGCGCAAGCAGCCCCGCAGGCCGCCGCGCCACGTGGCTGGAGCCGGTCCGGGCCGGGCGGGGGTGAAGCGGACGCTCCCCGTGATCGGCTCCCGCGCGCGGCACACGGCCAGGCGCTTTGAGCCTTGTATAGTAACAAACGGGGGCGCCGCCCTCCAAGTGGCGGCAGGTGCGGGGGAGCCACGTAAACCACCCGTAAGGGCTACGACGCCCGGCGTTTCGTCGCGGCGGCGATTGGACGAAACGCGGTTCGTTCGACAGAATAAAGGCAGACGGAGAGGAGGCGGAGGCAGCGGCCCAGCCGGGCGGCGGAACGAGGGGTCGGGAATCGCATCCCGGCACGGCATCTCCCCGCGGCGCGCTTGGAGCGAAAACGACGCCCACCCCTTTTCCGTGTCCCTTGGCCGCGGTGGTCCCGTCAGGAGGTTCGTCTTGAGGGGGGCGGCGCGCGGCGTGCGGTCGCCCGCAAGGGCGGCGGACGATCCCTGGCCCACGAGAGGCTCGCTCCATGGCGTTTCAGTTTCTCTGTCCGCAAGGACACGTCTTGCAGGGCGACGAGTCGCAGGCCGGGCAGCAGTGCATGTGCCCGTACTGCAACAGCATGTTCCTCGTGCCCCAGCCGGCCGGCGCGCCCGCCGCGGAAGCGCCCCAGGCGGAGACGCAGGAGGAGCCGCAGCCCACGCCGCCGCCGGGGCTGTTCGATCAGGGCGGCGCGGCCCCGCAGTACGATCCCGCGCCGGCCGCCGAGAGCCACCAGCCCGATTTCGGCCCGGCGACCGCGGAGGCCCCGCAGCCCGAGTCGTTCACCGGCGTGCGGCCCGGCGGTGGGTTCGACTTCCTCGGGGGCGGCGCTTCGACGGCCTCTCAGGAAGGCGGCGTGGACGTGACCGGCCGAACCGCGCCGATCGTCCACGTGCTCTGTCCGTCGGGCCACGAGCTGGAGACGCCGCGGGACATGCTCGGCCAGGACGCCATGTGCCCGTACTGCCAGGTCCAGTTCCGGCTCCGCTTCGAGGACAGCGTCGAGTACCGTCAGCAGAAGGCCGAAGAGGAGGAGCTCCGCCTGTCCAGGTCGGCCAAGGCCTGGCTGCACTGGTCGATCGCCGCGGCGGCCGTGGTGCTGGTGGGCGTGGTGATCCTGGCGGCGATCGCGGCCCAGCACTGACGCGTCGGTCCCGGCCGAGAAGCCGTGGCGGGCATCCGCGAAAGGCGGGATTGCGAGTCGGTCCAATCGCCCAAGCCGTTCCTCGGCCGCCCTCAGGAACGCGTCCACAACCACTCCGCCATTCTGGGTAGTCCGGCGGCCGATCCAAACAGGAGGGAACCGAGCCAACGGAGTGGGGAGAGCTCCGTTGCCTTCGCCTCCTCTGCGGTGCCAGTTTCGGTTGGCCCGGGGAGGAACCGGGAACCAGCCTCGACAGGCCTTCCGGCCGTTTCACGGCACGCAAGCGGGTGATCAGACCCCGCGGGATGCCAGCCAGTTCCATGTAGCCGAGCCGTTGCGCCTTGGGAACGGGTCGGACCGTCTCGACGGCCCTGGCTTCCACGAACAGGCAATCGCCGCGCCGATGACGACGTGGGTGATGCCGGAGGCCTTGGTGAACAGGGCCTGCATGACTCGCTGTTCCGAAGACAGAGGAGAGGGGGTCAACAGAGAGATCAACTCCGCTATCCCTGCGGACTTCTGTTCCGCCCCCCGGTCATCCACGCGACGTGCCATCGAGTGCGCCCTTCATCGACCAGCCAATGGGGAAGCTGTTTCTGCATCGTCCGTTACGGTCCCGGCACGCGGATGCCCATCGGCGTGAAGCAGAGGATGGGGATCGCCAGGGCCGCGATTCCCAGCACGCGGCGGAACCAGCCCAGCCGCACCTCGTCGTCGGCCGAGGGCGGATGGTCGGTGCCGATCAGCGTGACGAGCACGATCATCAACGTCCAGCCGTACCGCTCCGTGGCCAGGACGTAGAGGATGGAGGCGATCAGCATGGCACGGCCCAGCCAGTGGGCGCGGCGCCCGAACAGGGCGTAGGCCACGTGCCCGCCGTCGAGCTGGCTGATGGGGAGCATGTTCAATCCCGTGATCAGCATGCCCACCCAGCCGGCCATCAGCCACGGGTTGAGGGCATGGAACGAAAGCACCACGTCGGCCGGGTAGCCCGGGTGCAGGTAGTCGATCATCCACCGGAAGACCAGGGGCGGGTGCAGGCCGAGGCCCCAAGCCGGCGGCGCGGCCTGGGGCAATTGCCGGATGCCGATCCAGGAGACGGGCAAGGCCACGACCAGCCCTGCCAGCGGTCCGGCGATGCCCAGGTCGAACAGTTGCCGGCGGTCGGCCTCGGAGCCGGACATGCCGATCACGGCCCCCATCGTGCCGAAGGGCAGCATGGGCACGGGGATGAAGTACGGCAGGCTGGCCGGTATCCGGTGGCGCACGGCGAACACGAAATGGCCCATCTCGTGCGTCAGGAGGATGCCCAGCACGGCCGCCATGTAGAGCAGGCCCGCCTGCCAGTGCCGCGCCACGACCGCGGCCAGGCGCTCCGGATCGCCCAGGTACGAGAACGGCTGCCAGTGCGCGGCCCCCGCCACGAACGTCGAGGCGCAGGTGGCCGCAAGCAGCGCGATCGGGAGCCAGACCCGCCGCGGCGGCGGATCGCCGGCCAAGCGGTCCGGCGGCGCGGCAGGCTCCGCCGGCGCTTCGGCGGCGGCCGTCTCGTGGGGGGCACGACTCGCTTCAGAGGACATCGAGAACCGAGGGACGGCAGGAGGGGAGGGGACCGGGCATGAAGGGCGGCTTCTTCCCGCGCAAGGAACGACTGACGAACAGCTTCCCCGTTGTGGACAGGCCAGTGGCTCACAGGAACGGCGGGAAAGGCGACGGAGTGCGAGAGATCCGTTGCCTCTGCCGACTCCCGTTCCGTCCACTCTATCATCCACCGAACGTGCCATCGAGTGCGTCGGTGTGGCGCCATCCCGTATCCGCCGCGACGTGGCAGGACGGGCGTCTCAGAAACCACCCGCGGCTTCCATCGATATCACCACCCCGATCCAGACGATCATGGCCAGAACGAGCAGCAGGCTGACGCTGCTCAGCGCAATGCCCGCGATGGCCAGGCCCCGCTGCTTGGACTTCAGTCCCATGATGCCGGTGACCAGCCCGCCGATCGAGAGCGGCAGGCCCAGCATCCCGCAGCAGAACATGGCCAGCACCGAGCAGATGCCGAGGACGAAGGAGAGGGTCGCCGTGGCGTCCTCCTGCGAGGTCGGGCGGACCGGGCCGGGGCGCCAGGCCGCCTCGTGGGACTGCGGTGTCTGGTAGGGATTGACCTCGCCGGCCGGCTGCACGGTCCACTGCGGCTCGGCCGGGGCCTGGGCCTCGTGGGGCGGGGTCTCTTCAGCCGGGGGCTCGCGGGGCGCCTGTCCCGCTTCAGGCACGGTCAGCGTGGTATCGCACCGGGGACATCGCGTGATCAGCCCCGCGGTGTCGTCCTTCACCCGCAGCAAGGCCTGGCAGTGGTGGCAGCGGAACTCGATCGGCATGGCGGGCGGATCCTCACGACGTTGCGTGGGGGGCGTGCTGCGGCGGCTGCGGAGACCACACGCGGTCGCCGGTCGGCCGGCCCGTCATGATCAGGTACATCACGGCGTTGAGCAGCATCATGAAGGGGACGACCACGAGCAGCCCCAGCATGCACGTGGCGTAGCCCAGCATCTGGCCCACCAGCCCGGCCACGAGCTGGATCGCGAAGATCATCAGCTTGTTGCCGTCGGTGATCTCCTTGGAGACGGTCAGCGAATCCATCACCCCCAGGTCGCGATCGACGATGAGGAACAGGTACTGCGAGAACATCAGGAGGAAGATGTACCCCGGGATGACGCAGAGCAGGAACCCGCCGAAGCATATCAGGGCGTAGAGGATCGTGGCGCCCAGGGCGGTCAGGTAGAACGGCCCTCCGGCGAACAGATCGCCGACCGTGGCCTCCCGCCCCCGCGCGATCTTGAGGAAGAAGATCGCCTGGCCGACCGTAACCCAGAAGAACACGATGTACGCGACCAGCATGCCGACGATCATCACGAGCGTAAAGACGCCTTCGTCGTGCGTGGCTTCGCCGGCGATGGCGGCGGCGACCCCGGCCAGGGCCATGGCGCCGCCTCCGACCATCAGCACGACCAGCGCCGCCAGGACGCAGTTGGCCCACTGGCGCCCGAAGATGGTGAAGGTGCGGCTGAACACGTCGCCGAAGTCGAGGCGCGTGGAGCCCGCCGCGGCCGTGGGGGCATAGCCTGCCTGGGCGCGTTCGGTGGAGTAGGCGGAGGGAGACTGGTAGGGGTTGACGCCCGGGGCGAACGGGCTTCCCGGCTGGCCGCCCGGCTGGTAGCCCGGCGGAGGCGGCGGTCCGGTCAGCCCGCCGGATTGCGGCGCGGCAGGCTGGGCCGGGGCGGTGCCGCGCGCTGGCGCGGCCGGGATTTCGACAATCGCCGAACAGCCCGGGCATCGCGCCTTCTTGCCCGCCGTGTCGTCAGGCACGCGCAACAGCTTGTTGCACTGGTCGCAGCGGAACTCGATGGGCATCGGCGGCTCCTGGGGGGCGGTTGGGGTGATGCGGAGGTCAGCATACCACGGGCGGCAGGGCCGAGGGAGAGGCGGCGAGAGCGGGCACAGCCGAGCCTTGCGATTTCCTCTCCCGGCGCGATATGATGGTGAGATTTTACACACCCCGACCCCGGCTGATCGGGGAGTGCGGCCGCCGGGGCCGCCTCGCTCGTACGCCGCCAGACACCGCCGGGAAGGCCCTCCGTGCCGCGACGCGACGACATCCGTAAGATCCTGCTCATCGGCTCCGGGCCGAT
>CAYSUS010000026.1:0-78004 GCA_964434165.1 uncultured Pirellulales bacterium | reverse complement strand
CCAGCGGCGAGACGCGCCCTAGAGCGGAAGGCTGAAAAGCACCACTGGAAGCACCGCGCCCTCCAACAGTCGCCCTGACTCCTTAGGCACGTTTGCCTTTGGGCGATCCGTCCTCCCGTCTCCGGAGCCGAGGGTCGAATCCTCTCGGATCCTGACGCCCCGCTCGGCTCGCGCGACGCCTCCTCGTTCCCTGTGCTCTTGCGGGCTGCCACTCGTCCGACTGGGGATTGCCGGGCGAGCCGCACCTGCTCACCAGCACGTACTTGCGGCGACGATGCGACACGGCCTTGCCGATAGCGTCCTCGGACCCGCGGTAGGCCGCGGCCGTGTCGATCAGGTTGACGCCTTCGTCGAGCAGCAGGTTGAGGATCGTGGCCACCTTCTGCTGCCCGGTCTCCAGCAAACGGATCGGCGCCCCGCCGAAGCCGGGGCCGTCGGGACGAACCTCACCCGTCTTCGGCGGAGCGATCCGCCGTCGGGCCGGGTTCTTCTGGCTTGGGCGCGCGATACAGGGCGATCCTCGCGGGATCGTCATCCATCAGCAGGAATCCCACGACGGCGCCGTCGGCCACCGACACGGCCACCGCCCCGTGCCAACCGGGATCGAGGGGCACCTCGGGATCGACCCGCCAGCGGCCGTTCTCCAGCGCCAGCCGGGCCGCGGAGACGAACAGCGGCCCCCCATCGGGATCGACCACCACGAGCACGTCTTCCGGCGGCTCGGCCTCGCGGAGTTGGACCGCAACCATTGGACGCTCCCGCAAGTCCGTCTCGATCTGCGCGAGTCCCGCGCCCACGGAGGAGACCTGCTCCGGGATGGCGATGCGCCGCCCCGCGAGCAGCAGATGGGCGCTTGTCCGCTTTGCCGATTTCGGCGCGGAGAGAAGGCTTTTGGGCCCGATCAGCTTGCCGTCGGCGGGCAGGACCCATCCGCTGCGCTTCTTCGTGGAGTTGTAGAGATAGCCGGGCACGGTCCATTCGAGGATCGCCCAACTCGGCCGGGGAAGGTTGTCCGGAACCGTGCCCGTCCCCAGGGCCGGCCTCCATTCGAGCCATTCCTCCTCCGGCTGCTCGTGAAGCACGAAACGGTGGCCGTGCCGGACCGGCTGGTCGGTATCGGTGGGAACGGCCATGGCGATACCGGTCTGCAAGAGAGTCTGCGCGGCGTCCACATCGACGGAAAGGCCCTTCCAGCCGGCCTCGATCTTCACACCGCCCGTCTTCCAGAACCGCGTGTTCGGCAGAACCAGCTGTCGGAACGCCGGGCGCACGTAGGCGTGCACCTCCACGGCGCTGCCGTCGCTGGCGAGGCCCACCTTGCGCACGCCGCCCACGCGAAGCTGCCGGTAGTAGAGCGGGCTTCCGGCCATCAGTCCCGACGCGTCCGCTGCTTGGAGGACGATGTCCAGGCCGCCGCTCTCGCGGACGTCATGCAGCGGCGGCTCCTCGAGCCCGATGAACTGATATTGCGGCGAGGCCCCGGCCGGGCCGGGCAGCGCCTCCAAGTACCTCGCGCCCACAACCGTCTCCAGGCCGCGCACGCCGGACAGGGTCACTTCAGGGCGAACCACCCAGAAGCGGCTTCCTTCGCGCGCGAGGGCCTCGGTCCCCGGCTGGAGCCGAATCTCCACCCTCACGGCACCCAGGTCGTCGCTGAACACGATCCGCTCGACGCGGCCTGCCACCGCGCCCCGATAGCGGAGCTGGTCGCCGGCTTTCAAACCGTGCCCTTCGGCGAAGGTCACGGTGACGACGGTTCCGCGCTGCCGCCATCCCTGATAGACCAGCACGGCGACGCCGAGCACGGCAAGGATCGGAATCGTCCACACCCACCGCGGTCCGCGCCGCGGCACGACCTGGGCCGTGGGAAGCCCGGCTGGCTGCTCCGTGCCGGGAACTCCGGCCCGCGGCGGTTCGCCGTTGTGGGCAGCGTGCGGATCGGCGGCCTTGGGGTCCGGGCCGTCGGGTCGTTGCTTGCTTGTCATAGGACCCTCATCCCATAAGGCGTGCGGATCGAAGAAATAGGCAGCCAGGAGACTGAGCAGCACGAACAGCCCGAACGCGTACACGCCGGGCCCCGCGCCGAAATCGACGAGGTCGCCTAGCTTCACGAACGCCAGCAGCACGGACACCAGCAGCACGTCGAGCATGCCCCAACGTCCCAGGTGCTCCACCGCGCGCAGCGTGCCGGCGCGCACGCGGGAGCGAAGCCGGCCGGGCGTCGCGCCGAGCACCAGCAGGGCCAGCAGCTTGGCGGGCGGCACCACGATGGAGAAGGAGAGAACCGTCAGCCCCACGAGCCACTCGTCGTGCGCCAACAGCGCGACGACGCCGCCCAACAGGCTGTTCTCCCGGGTGTGCCCGAGCTGCTCGATGCGCAGGAACGGGAGCGTGATCGCGGGCAGGAAGAGGATCAGCGCGGACAGGGCGATGGCCGACGCGAGCGAGTTGCCCGTGCTCTCGGCCGATCCGACAGGCAGGCGCGTCGCGCAGCGGCGGCACGCAGCGGCTGCGCCCCTGGGAACCGGCGGCACGCGCTGGATCAGTCCGCAGCAGCGGCAGCTCTTCATGGCGCGATCCTCGAAGTGGCAGCTCCCCGGTCGCCCGGGAGATTCCCCGCTTCCGGTCACCGGCCGCCGGGCAGCCGCCTGCGCCGGCTCAGCCTCCACCGGGCCAGGAGGTCCAGGAAGGAGGGCACGAGCAGCGGGCGCACGACGAACGTGTCGAGCAGCATTCCGAAGCCCAAGGCGAAACCGAGTTGCCGCATGCCGGCCAGCGTGCCGCCGATGAGCAAGGCCGAGAACGTGCCGGCCATGATCAGTCCGGCGCCGGAGATCAGCCCGCCGGTCTTCACCAGGGCCTCGGTCACGCTACGGGTCGGCGTGTGGTCGCGCCGCTCTTCCTCGGTCCGCGTGACGAGCAGCACGCTGTAGTCCTCTCCCACGGCCACCAGCAGCGTAAACAAGAAGATCGGCACGGTCCAGTCGATGCCGGCGAAACCGGCCGGATCCAGCGCGCGGAACAGGCTGAAAGTCACTCCGTACGTGACCAGGAAACTGAAGACGACCGTGAGCACGAGGTAGGCCGAGACCAGCGGTCGGCGGAGCAGCATCAGGAGCACGAGGAACACGCCCAGGGGAATGACGACGCGAATCCGCCTCCAGTCGCTTCGCGCCACGTCGCGCACGTCGCGCAAGCTGGCGGTGGCCCCTAGCAGATAGAGCTCGGCGTCGGCCAGCTCCTCCGGCAGGACCTCGTGCAGCTCGTCTTCGAGGAAGTCCATGTGCTGGATGCTCTCCAAGCGGAACGGATCGCCCGTCGGGATCAGCGTCAGACGCGTCACCCTGCCGTCGTGGGAGGTTGTGTGACTGACGTAGTGATCGAAAGCCAGCTCTCGAACGGCCTCCTGGAAGAGCACCTCCGCCGCCGACATTCCGGTCGTATCGGCGACGACGAGTTGGCCACGGTCCAGGAACGTCTCGCCCGGCACAAGCGCCGCCAGATCGGCGATCGTCTGTCGGGCGCGATCGTCGCGCCCCAGCGGATCGCTCAGGCTGCGGAGGTCGGCGATCTGGAGGTCGTCGGCCCGGCGGCGGAGCCGCCCGCTCAGATCGGCGATCTGCCGGACTCCCTCGCGACTGCTGAAGTCCGCCTCCTCGTCGTGCACCAGGAGCGTGATCGGGCCGGTGACGCCCGGCTCGAAATGCGATCGCACCACGGCCAGGCCGCGGACCGAGGGCCAGTCGTCGGGCAGGCCGGCCAGGAGGCCGTACCTGAGGTTGTCGAGATTCGTGCCGCCCACGACGGCCATGGGCGCGAGCACCGCTACGGCACTCAGGAAGACAACGCCCGGGAATCTGCGCTGCATCCGACCGATCGACCGCCACAGCTGGGCCGACATCCAGTCGAGCGAAAACCGCTTGACCGGCCGCCGGCGCTCGAGCAACTGCGGCCAGAACGCCCATTTGCGCGTAAGGCACAACAGGGCGGGGGTGAGCGTGAGCGACGCGATCAGCAGCACGAAGAGCCCGAAAGCGATCCCGACGCCGGCTTGCTGGAACTTGCCGAAATCGGCCGTCGCCAGGAGCCCGATCCCGGCGATTTCCGTGCCGGCACTGGCGGCGACCGCCGTCCCGACGCTGGCCAGCGACCGCGAAACCGCGTCGGCGACGGTGTGGCCGTCGCGGAGCTCCTCTTCCTGGCGCGCCAACAGAAACAGGCTGTAGTCCACGCCCGCCCCGTAGACGATGACCGTCACGTACAGCTTCAGACCGTCGAAGACGGAGAGCAGGTCGTACCAGGCCGCCCAGGCCAGCGCCGCGAGCGTCACCTCGACGGCCACGTACATGGTCGCCAGCGGGATCAGCGCGGCGACGGGCGCGCGGAAGACGACGAGCAGAAGGGTCACCGCGATCCAGATGGCCCAGCGGCGCACCGCGCGCGTCCCCTGGAACACGGCTCGGATCGTGCTGGTGCCGACCGTGGCGCTGCCGCTCAGATCGATCCGCAGGCCTTCGGGCACCTTGCCCTGCTGCCGAAGCCGCGCAAGCAGCGATTCGACGTCGCTGAGCACGACGTCGTTCTGCGTCTCCAGGAAATCGCTCGTCAGTCCGACCATCACGAGGGTCGCGTGGCCGTCCTCGCTGACCAGCCTCGATCCGAGCAGGGGATCGCGCAAGCTGGCGATCGAAACGATTCGCGGTCCTGCCTCGCCGGGGTCCCGGGTGGGGCGGGGCGGCTCTGCCAGCGGCTCGATCGGGTCCGGCAGGGCGACGCCGTGGCTGGCGATCGCTTCCGCCACTTCGGCGATCTCGTGAGGCATGGCCTCCAGAAGCGTCGCCGTGCCCGCCAGGCCTCCGTACTCCTCGGCGATGGCCTCAAGCCCTTTCACGAGGGGCCCGCCCACGAACTGCCTGTCTTGCGACTGGAGCGGGGCCTCGCTTCGGTGGGCGACGATCACCACGCTGCTGTCGGTGATGTCGCCCGGGAACGCCTCCCGATGGAGGCGGGCGCCCTTGCGCGTGGGCATGTCGGCGGGCAGGTGCGTCAGCTCTCCGTCGATGGCCACCTCGTTCCACGGCGGAGCAGTCGCCGCGGCCATCGTGAAGAGCACCGCCCAGCCCGCCAACAGAAACGGCCAGCATCGCGTCACAAATCGGCCGAGCGACAGGAACATGGCGTGGGCGGCGGGGTGAATGCAGCGGGCGGTTCGGTTGGCGGAAACGGGAGCCGTTGGCTGAAACAACAGCGCCGCGGGCGTGTGCGCCGGCCGACATGACGCATTACGTCCGGCTTGCCGCGGAGCAAAGGCAATGCCGAAGGCGGCGCAAACACCTCGCGGCAGCGATTTGGCACGACGATTGCCCCGGAAAGCCGCGGCAAGACGACGTCGCGACGCGCGCACGCCCCGCACGCGGCACGTAGAGGGATCCTCGCCGCACGCCATGACCGCCATTCTGACACTTCTGGTGGTATTGACCCTGTCGTTTCTCATCACGCGCCTGGCCACGGCGGCCTTGACCTTGACGGGCTTGTCGCAGGAACTGGCCAGGTTGCAGTCGATCTCCGCCTTTACGGGCGTGGGGTTCACCACCCAGGAGTCCGAGCGCATCGTCCAGCACCCGGTTCGCCGCCGCGTCCTTATCCTGCTGATGATCCTGGGCAATGCGGGCATCGTCACCGCCGTCTCCTCGCTGCTTCTCTCCCTGTTCGAGGTCCGCCAGACCGGCAACTGGCTGTTGCCGCTCGCCTGGCTGGCCGGCGGCGTGGTCCTGCTCTGGTTCGTGGCCACCAGCGAATGGGTCGAGCGGCAGACGGGCAAGGCCATGCGGTGGGCCCTCGCGCGGTGGACAGGGCTCGAGACCTTCGACTACGCCAGCCTGCTCCACCTCACCGGCGACTACAGCGTGCGCGAGTGCCGCGTCGAGCCCGACGACTGGCTCGCCGACAAACGGCTGAGGCAACTGGGCCTGCACGAGGAGGGCGTCACGGTGCTGGGGATCCACCGAGCCAATGGCGACTACCTCGGCGTACCGCGCGGCGACACCAGGATCCGCGGCGACGACCGGCTGATCCTGTACGGGCCCGAGCAGACCATGGACGAGCTTGACGTGCGGCGCCGCGGCGCGTCGGGCGACGAGGCGCACGATCGGGCCGTCGACCAGACGCGGAAACGCCGCCGCGCCGAGCGGATCCGGGACGAACGTTCAGGGTGCGACTGATCCTCTACGACCCCGGCGCGCCGTTTGCATCCGACAGAGACCGCCGCGGGGCGACGGCACGACCACGCAAGATTGTCGGGGTTGGCTGCCAGATTGACGCGGAAGGGCCTGGCCGAGACCGGGTGGCTCCGGGGCACCCCACGGCGCCATCGGGGCGGCGATTGAAGTCCACAAGGACCGTGGGCACGAATTCCTTGAGGCGATCCGCGCGTGGTGCCTCACGATGCAGCAGAAGCCGTCGAGACCGTCCATCCCATTGCCTGAGTAGCGCTTCGAGAGGAAATGGCGACGTTTCGAATCGATGAGCGTGCAATCGATATCCAGCACCACTTGGCGCGCAGTGGCTCAGGGATGCATACCGTGAGACGGATGGAGAAAGCGCCCAGGCCGATCCTCCCGGGCCGAGCTTGGGCGACGCCGCCGAGCAGGCGGGGGCAACCACTCCGTTGCGCCGGTCGTCTCCTGTTCCCATGATCCGCCGGACGACTCACGATCGATGGCCTGGATTGCCCAGAGAATGTTGAGCGGCGACCGCGGGAAGTACCTGGGGATCATCCTCCGGATCGCCTTCTCGTCGCTGTTGATCACGCAGCAAGCCTCGATCTTCTGCGGCGTGATGTCGCTGACGGTCAGCCCGATCCGCGACATCGGCGAAGCGGCGATCTGCGTGATGGATCCCGGCGTGGATTACCTGGACGCCCCCCGGCCGCTTCCCGACAACGACGTCTTTCGCGTTCGGGAAGTCGAGGGCGTGCAGTGGGCGGTGCGGCTCTACCGGGGCCGCACCCGCGGCCGCCTGCTGGACGGCGAGTTCCAGCAGATGAAGCTCGTCGGCCTGGACGATCCCTACCTGGCCGGCGCGCCCGACCGGATGCTCATCGGCCGCGTCCGGGACCTCTGGCAGCCCGACGCCGTGATCATGGACGACCGCGAGTACCGGCTGATGTGGCCCGGCGAGCGGATGGACGTACGACATCGAAGTTGCTCGAAAGAAGACCGAGCAGGCTCGGGCCGAGGTCGACCGGACCAGGACGGAGCGGGAGCGGCGGACCGTGCGCGCGCCGATCACGGGCACGGTGCTCCGCGTGGAGATCGAGCCGGGGGAATTCATGGGCGCCCCGCCCGCCCGGCCGCTCGCCGTGGTTGGAGACGTCGAGGTCCTCCACGTGCGCGTGGACATCGACGAGCACGACATCCCGCGGCTGCGGCCCCGCGCGCCCGCCGTGGCCATTCCCCGAGGCAGCACCGACCTCACGCATCCGCTCGCTTTCGTGCGGGTCGAGCCCTTTGTCGTCCCCAAAAAAATCCCTGACGGGCCGCAGGACCGAGCGCGTCGATACGCGCGTCCTTCAAGTCATCTACAGGGTGGAGGGAGACGATCCTGAGCTGTACGTGGGCCAGCAGGTGGACGTGTACGTTGACGTGTCGGGCTCCGGTCCGTAGCCAACCGGAACGCAAGTTGCTACAACACGACAGGATGGAGCGCCCACTCCGTCCTCCCTTGGCCGCGCAGGCCGGAGTGCCTGCTCCGGCCATGTTCGCCCGCGTCGTTCCGCGCCGCAACAGTCGGACGGGCAGTCCGACCTGCGAGAGGTCAACGCCATGTACACCGTTTTGATGCTTCTGCTTATCGGCCTGGGAGTCGTTCTGCTCGGCACGGGGCTTTCGTCGGAAAGGCTGTGGCTCGCGGCGCTGGGGATCGTCGTCTTCCTGGCGACCGCGGCGCTGTTCGGGCTGATGGGCTTCTGGGGGGAGATGCTCTGGTTCCAGAGCGTCGGATACGTCGGCCGATTCTGGACGGCCGTGTTCGGAGCGGTCACCGCGGCGGCGATCGGCGGGCTCGTGGGCGGATTGCTGGTGGCCGGACTCACCTGGATCATCCCGAAGCATCCCCCCGTGGCCCGTGTGTGGCCCGAGTCGCTGGGCGTCGTCTTCGGGCTCGTCTGGGGCACGCAGCACTGGGAGACCGTCCTGCGGTACTGGTACGGCGTGACGACCGACGTGCGCGATCCGATTCTCGGCCTCGACACGGGCTTCTACCTCTTCAGCCTCCCCTTCTACGACGCGCTGTACGGGCTTCTGCTTCTGGTCTCTCTGACCGGCATGGCCGCGGCCGTGGCGTATCTGATGGCCCCGCGCGGTCGGGAAGAGATCGAGGACCTTGGCAGGCAGCAGTGGCCCGTGCGGGTGTTCCGCGACTACCGCGCCGCGTACTTCAACCTGGGAGGGGTCGGCGTCGTGCTCGGCGTGGGGCAGTGGCTGAACATCTACCATCTCATGTACTCCGAGTGGGGCGCCGTGTCCGGCCCGGGCTGGACCGACGTGACGATCCGCCTGCCGGCTTATGGGCTCGTGGCGGTTTTCACGATCGCCGTGGGCGCGGCGCTGATGGTGCCGCCGCTCGCGCGGCGGTTGCACGGCTGGGCCACGGGCGAGCCCGTGGGCTCGCCCGTGGTCGCGTTCGGGCTGCCGGTCCTCGGAGTGGCGGCCGTGTGGTTCCTCGCTCTCGGGTTGGCCCCCGGCCTGGTCCAGTGGCTCGTCGTCGAGCCCAACGAAATCACCAAGGAGCGGCCTTACATCGCCCACAACATCGAGTTCACGCGCCGGGGCTTCCAGCTCGACAAGGTCGAAGAGCGCGAGTTCCCCGTGGCGGAGACGTTCACGCGCCAGGCCGCCCAGCGGAACGAGGCCATCCTCTCCCAGGTCCGCTTGTGGGACCCGCGAGCCCTCGTCGAGGTGTACAAGCAGTTCCAGGAGATACGGCTGTACTACCAGTTCCCCGACGTGGACATCGACCGCTACACGATCGACGGGCGCTACCGCCAGGTGATGGTCTCGCCCCGCGAGATGCAGCTTGCAAACCTCCCCGAGCAGAGCCAGACGTTCGTCAACCGGCACTTCAAGTACACGCACGGTTACGGGCTGACCATGGCCCCGGTCAGCGAGTTCACCCCTGACGGCCTGCCCGATCTGTTGATCAAGAACCTCCCACCGGAGGCCGAGTCGCCGGACCTGAAGGTTGACCAGCCGGCGATCTACTACGGGCTGATGACCGACACCTACGCGGTCGTGAACTCGGCCGAGGAGGAGTTCGACTATCCCCGCGGCCAGCAGAACGCCTACGTCCGCTACGCCGGCACCGGCGGTGTGCAACTCAGCAACCTGTGGCGGACGTTCCTCTACGGATGGAAGCTGGGGGGCACGCGCCTGTTTCTTTCCGACTATCCCACGGCCGACAGCCGCATCATGTTCCACCGCCAGATCCACGACCGGGTCAAGACGCTGGCCCCGTTCCTCCAGTTCGACCGCGACCCGTACGTCGTCCTGGCCGACGGCAAGCTCTACTGGATCATCGACGCGTACACGACCTCGGACTATTACCCCTATAGCGAGCCGTTTCTCGGCCGCCGCACCTCCGCCCGGCGCGACGCGGCTCCCGCGGAGTTGCACCGCGAGGAGGGGACCGCGAAAGGGCCGCCTCCCTACCTGCGCGGCGCGAATTACATGCGCAACTCCGTGAAGGCGGTCGTTGACGCATACAGCGGGAGCGTGGACTTCTACGTCTTCGAGCCCGACGATCCGCTGATCCAGGTCTGGGACCGCGTCTTCCCCGGCCTGCTGAAGCCCCGCGACGAGATGCCCGAGGAGCTGGTGGCGCACGTCCGCTATCCCGAGGACTTCCTGCTCGTCCAGGGCCTGGTGTACGCCAAGTATCACATGACGGACCCCAGCGTGTTTTACAACCAGGAGGACCTGTGGGTGCGGGCGACGGAGAAGTACTACGGCACCGTCCAGCCGGTGGAGCCGTACTACGTGATGTGGAAGCCGCCCGAGTCGGATGGCGGCTCGGCCCAGGACGACGGGGGCGAAGGAGCCATGGCCACCGGCGGTTCGCCGCGCCCCGGCGACGCGGAGTTCATCCAGATGCTCCCCTTTACGCCCAAGAACCGCCAGGTGCTGATCGGCTGGATCGCCGGGATGTGCGACCAGGACAACTACGGGCGCCTGCTGGCCTACCGCTTCCCCAAGGAGAAACGCGTGCTCGGCACGCAGCAGGTCGAGACCAAGATCGACCAGGACAGCCACCTTTCCGGGCAGCTTACGCTTTGGGACCAGCGCGGCTCGAACGTCATCCGCGGCAACGTCCTGGTGATCCCCATCGACGACACCCTCCTGTATGTCGAGCCGATCTACCTCCAGGCCGAGGCAGCGGCCTACCCCGAGCTGCGCCTGGTCGCGCTGATGCACAACGACCGGCTCAGCTACGCCGAGACCTTCGAGGAAGCGATCGAGGGTCTGTACGGGGAGCGGCGCGAGCCCAAGCCGCCCCCGACGCCGACGGAGCCGGCGCAACCACCCGCCGAGCAGCGCGCGATTCGCGCGCTCGCGCGCCAGGCGGGCGACGCGTTCGACGACTACCTCGAGGCGCTCGCGGAGAAGCGGTTCCGCGACGCGGGCGACTCCCTCCAGAAGCTCAGCCGGACGCTCCAGCAGCTCGAGCAGCAGGCAGGCGGCCCGACGCTGCCGACGGATCAGCCGTCAGGAGCTGCGCGCAAGGATTCCCCACCTGACAAATCGCCGTAGAACACCGCGGCTTCGTTCACAGAACCACCCTTCCAGCCGGGGAGCCCCATGGCCGACCAGCAACCGCCAGGCGAGCCGAGAATGATCGAGAAGCCCAACCTCCATAGTCCGTGGCTGGTCGCGGTCTGGCCCGGGATGGGTCAGATCGCCGTCAGCGCCGGCTTCTACCTGATGGCCAAGCTTCAAATGCACCTGTTCGCCGAGTTCCGGCCGCTGGAGCATTTCGACGTGGAGTACGTCGAGGTCAAAGACGGGCTCGTGCACACGGGGCAACTGCCCCGCAGTCGGCTCTTCCTTTGGAGCGACCCGGAGGGCAAACACGATATCGTGGTCTTCATCGGCGAGGCGCAGCCGCCCTCGGGCAAGTACGCCTTCTGCCGCAAGCTGGTGGACTTCGCACGCCAGTTGGGTGTCAAGCGCCTGTTCACGTTCGCCGCCATGGCCACGCAGATGCGTCCCGAACAGGCTTCGCGGGTTTTCGGCGCGGCCACGGACGAGTCGAACCTCGACGAGCTTCGGCGCCACGACGTCGAGATCCTCAAGGACGCGCAGATCGGAGGACTCAACGGCGTGCTGCTGGGCGTTGCCGCCCAGGCCGGAATGCAGGGGGCCTGCCTCCTCGGCGAGATGCCGCACGTCTTCGTGCAGCTCCCGTACCCCAAGGGGGCGCTGGCCGTGCTGGAGACCTTCGCGGCCATCGCCCGGATGGACCTCGACCTCTTTGAGCTGCGACAGCAGGCCGAGGCGGTCGAGGAGCGGCTGCACGAGCTGTTCGGGGCCATGGAGGAGGCGATGGACCAGCAGGAGGCGGGCGTGGAGCAGGAATTCGCCGTCGAGGAGAAGAAAGCAGAGCGGCTCGACCCCGACGACCGGCGCCGCATCGAGCGGCTCTTCGAGCAGTCGCAGCAGGATCGGTCGAAGGCCTACGAGCTGAAAGGAGAACTGGACCGGCTCGGCGTGTTCGACGAGTACGAGGATCGCTTCCTCGATCTGTTCAAAAAGCCGGACTGACGCGCGCGGCGTTGCGGCCCACCCGTAGCCAAGGCCGCGGACCTTGGCGCACACCGCGGACAACGACTGAACCCTCTCTGCGCCCGAAGCATGCAGCCATGCACGACCCGATGCGAGCTGGACGCCGGCGGACCATCAACCGCCGACATGCGAGACCCGGTGCGGGCGCGCCGGTTGTGGGCTCGAATCCCGAGCCCTCCCCTCACTTCGGCGTCGCCTCGCCGTGCGGGTAGATGTACTTGGCGTCGTCGTCGGTGGACACCTTCTTCGTCGAACCGTCCTTGAGCGTGTAAAGGTAGAGCTTTCCGCCGGCGTGGTAAACGATCGCGGTCTCGTCCCTGGTCCAGCGCGGGTAGGCGAACCAGACCGGCTTTCCTTCTTCGTTGGCGAACGGCCTCGCGCCGGTGACGGCGCGCTTCTTCGCGTCGAAGTCGGCCACGTAGAGCGTGCGCCCGCCCATCTTGTAGTTGAATCCCCTCTGGTACTCGAAGCAGACCTTCGTCTCGCTCGGGGAGATGCTGATTCGGTCGAGGATTCCCGTCTTGGCCAGTTCGCAGTCGATCCGCTCGTAGGTGGGTTTCCCGTCGCGCTTGGGGGTCATCAAGTAGTAGCCACGTCCCTGTTCCGGGGGTTGGGCGCCCACGAGAATCCGGCCGTCGGCGAGGCAGGAGTACGCCCACGTATGACAGCTTGGATTGGAGATGGGGTACTCCTCACCCGGCTTCCCGCCGATCTTGCTCGCCATCACCGTGTAGCCTCGGCCGCCGGGCTTCTTGCGGTTCCAGATCGGCGTGTTTGTTCCGTCCCGCGTCCAGGTCTGGTTGAAGTCCGTGTGCGTGCCGTCCGAAAGCTGGTGAAGGCCCGAGCCGTCCACGTTGATGATGTGGATCGCGGTCTTCCAGTTGCCCACGTTCGGATCGTTCTTCACGCGCCGGAAGAACACCAGCATGTCGCCGGTCTTCGACCACGACGGCTTGAAGTCGTCGCCCTTGGTGAGCGGCTCGCCGTCGGAGCGGCCGAGAACGCCGACGTGAATTTGAAGGTCCTTCGAGTAGGACGCCCGGTGGTCGGTAGGCTCCGCCGGCTGCGCCTTCCGGCGGCCGATCGCGCTTTCGACCGCGGCCGCCAGCTTCCGCCGGTTCTCGGGCGTCATCTTTTCGACCGCGTCGCGGGCCTCGGCAGCCGCGATCGCGCCGTCGCCATCGGCGTCGAGTGCTTTGAAGGCCTGTTCGTTCGGCAGCTCCGCGCGCGTGATCCGCCCGTTGCCATCGCGGTCGAGCTGCTTGAACGCCCGGGCGCCGCGCCCGCCGTCCTCGGCCGCGGCGTCGGCTACTGGACAAATGGGCCCGGCCAGAAGCGCGAGGCAAGCGCAAACGATGGATCTCAGGCCGGCTGTCATTGTCCGCGTCTCCTTCTGAGGGCGTTGGTCAATTCCTGCATCGTAACGGCGCCGTCCTTGTCGGCGTCGCAAGCGTCGAAGTAGTCGGCCAGCCTCGGGGGGACCTCGCTGCGCGAGAGCATCCCGTCGCGATTGGCGTCGTAGCGTCCCATGGCCGCCCGGGCCATCTCCTGAGGGCTTTGTCTCTCTTGATCGACCCCCATGGCCTTGATTCTGGGCGATCGATACGCCAGGGCTGAGTAGTCCGCCAGCAGCCGACGGTCCTCCCCGGTCAGCGCCAAGTCCGAGGAGAGCGTGGCCGCGTTCTGCTCGATCTCCTCATCGTACCCCATGCCGATGGCCAGGAGCGAGACCCGCTCGTCATTGAGGACCCAGCGCATCGCGGCGGCGGGCAGTCTCGCGCGCAGGTCCCGATCGTAGTCCCGCACCACGGACGTGGACATGCGGCCGAAGATGCTCACGCCCATCACCTTCATCGCCACCACGGCCATGCCGAGGTCGTGCGCCTTGTCGAGGCACTTCTCGCGGTACGCCCGATTCTCTTCCGAGAGCAGCGTGTTCATGCCCTTGTTGAAGTAGCAGATCGTCAGCAACGCCTGGTCGAAGCCTCCGGTGGCGATCATCCTGTACACGGTCTCGAACGCCACGTGCGTGGTGAGGCCGATGTACTTGAACAGGCCCTCGTCGCGGAGCTTGACCAGCTCGGCGTGGATCTTCATGGCGGGCCCGAAACCGCCGCGCTCGATCGCGCCGCTGCTGTGGATCTGCATGATCTCGACGCGGTCGACATCAAGCGTTTCGAGCGACTTCTCCACGCTGGGCCGGACCATTTCCGGCTTCAGCACCGTCACCTTCGTCGCGATCACGCAATGCGAGGCCACCCCCTTCAAACCGCGGCCCATCACGTCTTCCGCATCGTAGTAGGACCGGGCCGTATCGAAATAGCGGACGCCCCGGTCGTACGCGCGGCGGACCAGCGCCGCGCGGGCTTCGACGCTTCCGGGCTTCGAGCCGTACCCGCGCGACCAGGCGGCGACCAACGGCGAGCTGCCCATCCCCAGGACCGGCAGTTCGAAACCCTTCTTGCCGAACGGCCGTCTGGCGATCTGCCCTGCCGCGGGTGGCGGTTCGCTCGCCGCGCCGCTCCTGATACCGGCCGCCACCGTACCGGCGGTCACGTATCCGATGAACGCTCGCCGTGTCGGACGCAGCCGCTTTCTCCTCATGTCAAATCCCTCCTTCGCACTCCGGAGCTGCCGTGCAGACGACTTATCTCCTTGCCGGGGGCGCAGCATCCGCGCGATGCAGGTCCGCGCCTCCAGTATCCTTACTGCCAAACTCGACCTGAAATCGCCTCATCACACGAGCTCACTGCGGGCACGACGCGCCAAACCCCCCTGCGGTGTGGCTTCCGTCTCGCCGGGAGCGGCTGGGCCGCGGGCGATTCGGTTGACCGTGCGGGTCCAAGATGTCGGGGATCGAGACATTCTCCTATCGGACGGTCCCCAGCCTCTGCCCGCCCCACCCGACCCCACCTTCGTCCCCGCCCCCGCATTGGGTCGATGCCTGCAAAACGGAGTTCGAACATGATTCGGAGGACAGGGGCACTCGCCTCCACGGTTCTCATGGCCCAGTCCGTTCTCGCAATCGGCGCCGCGCCGGCCGCCAAGCCGGATGCTGCCGGCGTCCTGGCGACGACGAAGGTGCGCGGCGGCCTGGTCGTCGTACTGGGCTGCGACGAGCCCACTCTTCTTGCGGGTCTCCGCTGCGACGACGCCTTCACCGTGGTCGGGCTCGATACGCGCCCGACCATGATCGCCCAAGCCCGGAGGCATCTCTGCAAGACGGGACTCCATGGGCCAGTCACGGCATTGCGGTGGAGTGGACAGTCGCTGCCGTTTGCCGACAACCTGGCCAACCTCGTCGTCGTGAGTCGTGGGGACAGCCGGGTGCCGGACGAAGAGATCCTGCGGGTTCTTGTGCCGGGTGGCACGGCACTGACAATCGATCGCGAGTCGTCAAGGCTGGCGACGAGACTGAAGAAGCCGCTGCCGGCAGGAATCGACGAGTGGTCGCACGCCTTCCACGACTCCTCGAACAATGCCTGGTCGCGCGACAGGGCCGTGGGTCCCCCGAAGGCCCTGCAATGGTGGGCCGGTCCGTACTCGGAGCGCAGCCACAACTGGGTCAATGGCACTGCCGCGATGGTAACCTCGGGCGGTCGCCTGTTCTACCTGCACGACGAAGGGCCTGCCGCCGTCATGCCGCACCGGGACGGCGGGATGAACTGGGCGCACAAGCCCGGCAAGATCCCGGAGTTCCCTGAAACGTGGAGACTGATCGCGCGCGACGCGTTCAACGGCGTGCTGCTGTGGGAGCGTGCGCTGGAAGGCTTTGGCAACCTGGAATTCGAGGCGATCGGCAGTCAACCGACGTCCTGGAACTGCTGGTCGTCTCCGCTTTCACTCAACCGTCGGATGGTCGCTTCGCCGACGCGCGTGTACGTCACGCTCGCCTACCGAGGCGGCCTGAGCGCGCTGGACGCCGAGAACGGCGAAACCGTCTGGGAGTACATGCCGAAGGGTCATGTCGATGAAGTCGTCCTGAATGGCGATCGAGTCTTCTTGCGCGTTCGCGGTGAGATTCCCCGCAAGCTCGATTTTCCGTTTTCCCGGGAGGCAAGGAATCTGCGCTGGGCCAGGAGCTACGGGCCTGAGGACTACACGAAGTACGTGGAGCGCCAGGGCCCGGAAATGGTCGCGGCGCTGGACGCGCATACGGGCAAGGAACTGTGGACGGTTCCCTCGCGCCATGTCGCCACTGAGACCCTGTGCACCCTCGGCGGCAAGGTCTGCTTCTTCGATTACCGCGACGTGGTTTGCCTGGATGCGCGTAGCGGCCGGGAGATCTGGCGGCGAGCCGGCCAGAAGCGATTGGGCCACAGCCGGACGTACTCTCGCAGCGGCATGGCCGGCATGCTGTTCCTGTGGGACGGGAAGGCCTACTTCGTCGGCGGCGACGGCACGCATTGCCTGAACCTTGCCGACGGCGAGGAGATCTGGCACGGCAGCCGCGTCGCCTACGGCGGGGGTTTCGGACATCCGACGGGGCTGCGCGTGGTTGACGGCGTGCTCTACAACGACAATGGGTCGCGATGGGACGCGGCAACGGGGGAGCAACTCGGGCCGCTCGTCGAAGAACTGGCGCTGGGACGTACACACGGCCGCTGCCACCGCGGCGTTGCCACCGACCGCTATCTCCTGGGAATTCGTTTCGGGGTGGAGTTTCTCGACATCGAAGCCGGCAGGATGGTCGCCGACTGCCGCTGGCTCCGCAGCTCGTGCGCCCTGGGCTACGTCCCGGCCAACGGCCTTCTCTATCACACGCCCGACCCCTGCGCCTGCTGGATCGGCGCGCGGGTGCGCGGCTATCACGCGTTCGCCGCCAAGGCACCCAAGGTCGATCACGATCGGGTGGACCGCGAACAGCACGTAACGCGCGGCCCGGCGTACGAGGAGCCGTCGGGGAGGTCCGACCCGCCCGCGCTCACGTCAGAAGACTGGCCGACGTACCGGCACGACGCCCTGCGCAGTGGCGAGGCGTCCACGATGGTTCCCATCGAGCTGAAGCCGTTGTGGTCGGTGGACCTCGACAGCCCCTACGCACCGGCAGTGTACGGCTACGGGGCAGTGCGCGGCCTGACGCCTCCGGTGATCGGCGCGGGACGGGTCTTCGTGTCCCGCAAAGACGCCAGTGAGATTGTATGTCTCGATGCGGACACCGGCGAAATCTCCTGGCGCTATGCCACCTCTTGCTTTGTCGATTCCCCGCCCACGGTCGTTTCCGTCGCTCCCGCGACATCGCTCTGCCTGTTCGGCTGCGCGGACGGCCGTATCTACTGCCTGCGCGCCGCGGACGGCGCGCTCCTGTGGCGTTTTCGAGCGGCGCCGGCAGACAGGCTCATCCTGTACGACGGCCGGCCGGCATCCACATGGCCTGCGCACGGTGCGGTGCTTGTCCAGGACGGTCACCTCTACTGCACGGCCGGGCAGTCCTCTTTTCTCGACGGCGGCATTCATGTGTACAAGCTCGATGTCGCGACAGGCAAGATGCTGTCGCACGCCCGGCTGGACGGCCCGCACTACGGGCTCTACGAGCAGAACCCGTTCTATCCGGTCACGACGAACAAGTACAACCGCGTGGAGAGGACGCCCAGTGGTTACTTCCCGGGCTACTGCGACATCGAGGGCGCTCGCAGCGACATCCTCGTGAGCGACGGGATCGATCTTCACATGGGCCAGACTCGGATCACCGCTGACCTGAAGACGAGCTCGAGCCTGGTGGAAGCAGCCGCCGACAAGCTGACAGGCCGTCGCTGGCTGCGGCCGATGAACGGATTCCTCGACGACACCTACTTCCACCGAGTCGGCTGGCACTACTCGGATCGATACTACGGAGGCGGAAACGCCGCGGGGGCGGCCAGTGCCGGCAAGCTCGTGGTGTTCGACGATCAATTCGCCTACGGGCTCCAGTGGGAAGGCGAAGCCCAGGGCCGCTATCCGAACCACTTGATCGGCAACGGCACGAGACTGGTGGCCGATCGGCTGGGGACGACCAGCACGCAGAAGGGTTTCAACGTGATCCGCGATGCGGATCCGACCTGGGCCGTTGACGTGCCGCACATCGTTCGGGCGATGGTGCTCACGCAACCGGTGAATCCGGATAGCGGCAAGGTCCTGTTCCTCGCCGGGCCGCTGGAACAATCCGAAGGCCAGGACCCGCTTGCGCCCTACCGAGGCGAGGGCGCCGGCGTGCTGTGGGCCGTGTCGGCGGGTGACGGTCGCAAGCTTGCCGAATGGACGCTGAAGAGCCAGCCGGTCTTCGACGGCATGGCCGCGGCAAACGGCAAGCTGTATCTCGCCTTCACCGATGGTACGATGATCTGCCTTGCCAAGGAGGATTGACAGCGGGGGCCTTTCGTCGCCGAACGCCGATCCGCGGATTTCCCTGAACGCCACAGCGTGACCCTCGAGGACTACCGTCTGTTCGCCCGATGTCGCCCGGTGCAAGGCCCACGCGGCGCTCCGCAACAGGACCAACTATTGACGCCTGCATAGCCAATGCACGGAGGGCGACCAGCGGAAGCCCGTTCCCCAGGCATTCCGGTGTGCACCAGCGATCAATGACAATGCAGCCATGAACAACTGACCTGCATCGCGGCAGGTGTCGGGCCATGACACCTGAGGACACGCCGAAGGAGAACCAGGATGATCCGCCAACCGCCTTCCGACGCATCCCGCCGGCTGTCGACGCTCGCCGGCAGATCGACGTGGCGGGGAGTCTGTCGGCGGTTGGTGGTGTGGTGCGTCTTTGCTAGCGCCCTCGCCGGCTCTGCCCAGGCCATCGAGCCCGGGCAGGTCTTGGAGCGATCGTGCCTCAGGGGTGGAATGGCCTGCGTGATCGGTGCCGAGAACATGGAGACCGCCATCGGTCTGGTCAAGGAGGGCGGTTTCGTCGTGCACCTGCTGGACCCCGACCCCGCGGAAGTCGCGCTGGCCAAGAAGGCTCTCGCGGCGCGGGGTTTGCTTGGACGCGCGGTCTATGTTGACAGGCTGTACGGCAGCCGTCTGCCCCACGCGGACAACTTGGTTGACCTTGTCGTGACGGAGAGCGATTCGTCGGTCACCGAGACCGAGCTTGTGCGAGTTCTCGCGCCTGCGCGCGGCAAGGCGCTTGTTGGCACCCGGATCGTCACGAAACCCGCGTTGCCCGGAGCCGGCAACTGGACCCATCGGATGGGCAACGCAGCCAACAATCCGGCTTCGACCGATACGGCCTTTCGCCTGCCCGCCATGATCCAGTATCTGGCGATGCCTTTTCATACCAGCTTCCACGGCACCATGCTGACCGAGGGCGGCCTGCGGATCGAGTTCTCGGACTGGACCACGAAGAAGCCCGACAGGAACCTGCTCGCCGGCAAACTCACCGCCCGCAGCCAGGCCAACGGTATGGTGCTCTGGCAACGCGACCTGCCCCTGGGTATCGAACCCGATTGGCCGATCAGCGCGGTGGACAACGGACGCATCTACATCGGCGACGGCGAAGCCAGCCGCATCCTGGTGATCGACGGCGAAACCGGCGCGGACCTGCCGCCGATCCCCATTGCTGGCGAAGCCGATCTTCGCGTACGGTGGCTGGCGATTGAGGACGGACGGCTCCATGCCTTGCTCGGCGAAGCGCCGCAGGTTCGTCAGCCGAGAAACTACATCGCATCCCGAGGCTACAAGGATCTCCGCAAGCAACAGGGCAAGGCGGGCGAAACCCTGATTGCGGTCGACCTGGCCTCCAGACGGGAACTCTGGCGCCACGAGGAGCCGAGCTTCATCGACTACCGCACCGTGGCTGTCGCCGACGGTCGAACCTGCTTCTACGCCACCGACCGGCGCCTTGCCTGCCTCGACGCCGATGGTAAGCCGGTTTGGGAGAACAAGGACCCGGCCTGGCTGAAGCCCCTCGCGCAGCCGCGCCTGATGAACTTGAACTACGAGTCGGCGAGCACGCTAGTCGTGGGCCCAAGCGGCCAGCTTCTGCTCACGGTGCCGTGGCAGGGAAGAGACGCCATGGTCTTCGACTGCGCGACCGGCGCGCTTCTGTGGAAGACGAAAGCGGGATCGCCCAAGAGCTTCTTCGTTGGCGACAGACTGTACACGGGCTTCGTCGTCTGCGATGCCGTCACCGGCAAGTTGCTGGAGCGCGACAGGGGCCTCATGCAGGGCATGGGCTGCGGTATCGCCACCTGGGCGCCAGGGCTCGGCAAGGCCGTTGCCCACGTCGCCTACGGCCTGAAATCGCCCTGCGGCGTCGGCGCATACGCGGCGGGCGGGCTCTTGCAGTTCGCCCCCAGCCAGTGCGACTGCGGCCAACACATTCACGCCACGGCTGCCTTCGCGCCCGCGGGAGACATCCTGGCGCAGGTCGAGAACCGTCCGGAGCACCCCCTGGAAACCGGTCCCGCCCTGGACGCGGCACTCGACCCTCCACCGATGGATCGCGGCACGCAATGGCCCATCTATCGCGGCGACGCCCGGCATTGGGGATACACTTCCGCTTCCACGCCCGACGAGGCCGCGCTCTTGTGGAGGGCTGCACCACCCCATCCCATGCCCGTTCCGGAAGGCCACGACTGGCACCGCATTGAGTGGCTCGATCGCCCCACGCCGCCGGTCACCGCCGGCGGCATGGCGTTCTACGCCACGAGCGAGGGCGCGGTGCACGGGGTCGATCTGGTTCATGGAAGAACCGCCTGGACCTACTGGACCTCGGGCCCGGTGCTCACCGCACCAGCGGTAGCCGGTGCGCGGGTCTACGTCGCCGGCTGCGACGGCTGGGTGTACTGTCTGGACACCGCTACCGGCCAACTGGCATGGCGCTGGCGCGGCGCTCCGGGCGAGCGGACCATGCCGGTCTGCGGGAAGCTGATGAGCACGTGGCCCGTCGTCGCCGTGCTGCCCCACGACGGAACGCTCTACGGCGTGGCCGGCCCATGGGCGCACAACGGCACGGTCGCCTTCGCTCTGGATGCGGCCACGGGCCAGCCGCGCTGGACGCATTGGACGAAGCCGCACGTCCATCACGTGCTCGATGACTTCCTTTCGCGAGAGGAACCGGGCTTCAGTCCTTCGGGGCAACTCGTGATCGTGAGTGACAAACTCTACATTCGCGCCTATCTGGGTTTCCCCGGCGTGTTCGATATCGAGACGGGCGCGCGCATACCGGAGCCGACCGATCTGCGGGAAGCCCAGGCGCATCACTCGTACCGCGTGAAGTTCACGTGCGGCGGGCAGGAGTTCATCGCGCTGGGCGAGCGCCTGCTGCTCTACGGCGGCGGCAACTTCCTGCTATCCAATCCGGACATCCGCCACGAGAAACGCATGTCGAAGTTCGTCGCCGCGACGTTGAACGAAGACGGCATGATGCGAGGCCTGGACAACCCGATTCACGCCATCCCTTCCAGTCATATCGCTCCGGCCCTCGACGGGAAGGACATCCTTATGGTCGGCGGCGTTGGCGGAAGGCGGTTTCGCGGCAAGCACGAGCCTCATGGCGACACGCTTGGACTAAGCCTGTGGAGCATCCCCGTGTGGCTCGATGAGGCAGCCGAGCAGGCGCGCCAGACCGGCAGGATGAGAAGAAGCCGCGTGGATCACCACGACGATCCGGTATCGCCAAGGAAGCGAAGTCCGAATCCCTACGCTGACTTCAACTCCACGCTGGACGCGCTCGACATGACGTTGGCCCATTGGCGGGTCAACGGCCTGGATATCAACGCCGTCGCCCTCACACCAAACGCCGCGATCATCGCGCACGGTGTGTGGGAGGACGGCGAAACGCTCAGACACAGCCAGCGCTACGTCGAGTTCACGGCCTGGAAACTGACCGCGGTCGCGCGCGAAACCGGCAGCGAATCGTGGTCTGTCGATCTCCCCGCCGAGCCGATCTTCAACGGCATCGCCCCGGCCGGGAAGGGCTCGTGGGTGGTCGTCCTGCGCGACGGCTCCGTGGCGCTCGTGGGCAAGACGGAGCCAAGTCGCGGCTCGGACGGCCGACCCGTGAACCACTGAGTCCTCCTCTCGATGTGCGACAACCGCGAACATCAGAATGAAAGGCAAGATGCATGAGAACCAGACCGAAGTCGGTCATCGCCCTGTCGCTGCTGGCCATCGCGACGGTAGTCGGCGATGCCCGCTCCGAAGAGAAGACCGATGCCATCCGCGTGTTCTACTTCGGCAACAGCCTGACCGGGAGTTCCATGCCGGGCTTCCACGAGGAGCTGGGCAAGAGTGCGGGCAAGCAGTGGACCTGCGACGTATTCGCCGGCGCCGGCTGGCAGTCGTGGCAGCATCGCAACGAGCTTTGGCGGGCGATGGGCCGGGCGGTGGACGCCGAGACGCAGAGCGCGTCGAGCCGTGGCGATCTGACGCTCGACGACGATCTCGCCAGGTCCGCGCCCTACAAGCCCAGGAAGTTCTTCGCGGGCGAGTGGGACGCCATCGTGATCCAGATCTTCGGTTCCAGGCTGCACCACCGGACCGACCGCATGTGGGGCTCGAAGTTCGACGGGCCGGTGGACGTGGGCGACGTGGCCGCTGCCAGCGACATCATCCGCATCTTCCTGAAGAAGAACCCGCAAGGCAAGGTCTTCATCTACACCGTCTGGCCGAACATGCCGAGCGGCAAGCTCCCCGCAGAGGACAAGCTGCCCGCGTGGGCGGTGGAGATGAAGAAGCGATCGGGCAAGATCCGCACGGCCGAATTCCCCGATCGCGACGGGTTCGACTACGTGGCGCAGTGGGAGAAGCCGTATGAGGGCGACCTCGAGAGACCCTGGATCGGCAACATCGCCCGGACGCGCGACTACACGAACCAGGTGTTCGAAGGCATCAGGAAGAACTTCCCCGACCTTTGGAAGGAAGGGCGTCTCGTGCGGATCCCCGGCGGCGAGCTGTTCTTCGAATTGGACAAAAAGCTGCGCGCCGGGAAGATGCCCGGCGTCACGACGATCAAGGATTTCTATACCGACGTGCAGCACATCCGCGCGGGCCTGGCCGCCTACTCGATCGCCGCGCTGTTCTATGCCGCCGTTTTCGAAGAGAAGCCGGACTCGCTCGATTTCGAGCTCTACAACGATGCGGGGAAGTACGGGCCCGACCCGCATCACGACCGGGGCGAAGTCCTCTCCATCACGACGGAGCGGGCCAGGATTGTGCACGAGACGATCTGGGAAGTGCTGAACAAGCACCCGCATGCGTGGGGCGGGCGGGGGGAAGACACGCGATGACCAGGCAACCTGCCCTCTGGGCGCTCGCATGGCTCGTGACCGTCGCGGCCCCGGCCGTCGCGGCGGACGAAGCGGACCTCCGTTCGCAAGCCAGTCGCATCCTCAACGAATGCGGCGTCGAGGGCGGATTGATCGTGCACGTGGGCTGCGGCGACGGCCGGCTGACGGCCGCGCTTCGCCAGCGCAAGGGGCTCGTCGTGCACGGCCTCGATCGCGACCCGAAACGCGTGACGGAGGCGCGCCGGCACGTGCGGTCCTTGGAGCTGTACGGACCCGTGTCGATCGACCTGCACCAGGGCGACGGGCTGCCGTACGCCGATAACCTGGCCAGGCTCGTGGTGGTCTCGGGCTCCAAAGCCCAAGTCCCTCGCGACGAGATCAAGCGGGTGCT
Organism: uncultured Pirellulales bacterium; assembly: GCA_964434165.1. GTDB lineage: Bacteria > Planctomycetota > Planctomycetia > Pirellulales > Thermoguttaceae > CAYSUS01. The sequence continues at coordinate 54,560 of CAYSUS010000026.1, read as the reverse complement.
TTGTCCGGGCGGTCTGGCCGTGCGCCCGGTTTCGGACACCGGGAGCCCCCGACCGGAGGTCGTCCTGCGCAAGCCCCGCCCCGCGGAGTTCGACGTCTGGACGCAGCACCTGCACGCCGCCGACGGAAACCCGGCGAGCGAGGACCTGCGCGTCGGGCCGCCGCGGCGCGTGCAATGGATGGCGCCGCCACGCTACTTCCGCACGCACGCGAAAGACCCCAGCCTGCATTTCATGCTCGCCACCGAGGACCGCGTCTTCTACAACGTCGACGAAGGGCCGTACGGCGTGATCGACGAGCGCTTGGAGGAGAAGTGGTCGCTCGTCGCGCGAGACGCCTACAGCGGCGTTCTGCTGTGGAAGCGCCCCTTGACCAGGTGGAACTTCCGCCACTGGGAGCGATTGGCCGAGAAGATGCGATCGCCGACGAGCAACTGGTCGGCGCCGCTCAGTCTGCGGCGGCGCGCGGTGGCCGATGGGCAGCGGCTGTATGCCACGCTGAGCTACCCCGACGCGCTCTTGGAGGAGCTGGATGCCGCGACCGGCAAGACGCTGCGCACGTTTGCCGGCACCAAGGGCGCGGACGAGATCGTGCTCCACGGCGGAATCCTCCTCTTGCGACGGCGAAGCTTCCCCGGCTGGACCGACAAGCCGATGCGCCATCTGAAGAACCTGCCGCCGGAGACCGTCACGGCCCTGGAGGTCAAAAGCGGAGAGGTGCTCTGGGAGGTCGAGAGCACGCAACTCGCGCCGCTGACTTTGGCGGCCAAGGGCGGGCGGGTCTGCTTTCGCACCTTTGACGATCTCGTATGCCTGGAATTGGCCAGCGGCCGCCAGGCGTGGCGCGTGCCCTGCCCGGCGAAGACCGCTCCTTTCGACGTGGGTAGCGGCGGCGCGCTGGTGATGTGGGAGGACGTGGTGCTGGCCGCCACGCGCGACGGCGTCAAGGCACACGCCTTGAAGGACGGCAAGCTCCTCTGGCAGGACAAGAAGCTCGGCATCGGCGGTTACGGATTCATGTCGGTCATGTCCCTGGTGGTGGCCGACGGGCTGCTCTGGCACACGACCGCCGGGGCCGGCTACGATCCGCGCACCGGCGAGGTTGCCCGCAAGATCGAGGTCGGCGAGTTGTTCAGGACGGGACACCACGTGCGCTGCTACCGCGAGAAGGCGACGCCGCGATACGTCATTTATCCGCGCCGGGGCCTGGAGTTCGTCGATCTCAGCGGCGGCGACCACTGCCGCAACGACTGGACCCGGGGCGCGTGCGGTTTCGGCATCCTTCCGGCCAACGGACTGCTCTACGTCCCTCCGAATCCCTGCCACTGCTACTCGGGGTCGCTCGTGCCGGGGCTGAACGCCTTTGCCCCTGCCGAAGCGCGCCGCGAGGCCGCTGCACCCGCGGTCGCGGAGAAGCGCTTGGAGAAGGGCCCGGCTTACGGGCGGGTGGAGGTGGCCGATCCCGTCGTTGGAGAGGACGCCTGGCCCATGTACCGGGGCGACCCCCGGCGACGCGGCTCAACGTCGGCGGCCCTTCCCGAGGATCTGACGCTGCGGTGGACGGCGAACCTGGGCGGCCAGCTCACGCCGCCGGTCGTTGCCGGCGGGCGCCTGTTCGTCGCCCTGAAGGACCGGCACGAGATCTGTTGTCTGGACGCCACCGCGGGCCGCGTGCTGTGGTCGTTCACGGTCGGGGCCCGCGTCGACTCGTCGCCTACGGTGGCGGGCAGTATGCTGCTGGTCGGCTGCACGGACGGCTGGCTCTACGCCTTGCGGGCCGCCGACGGCGCGCTGGCCTGGCGATTTTGCGCCGCGCCACACGATCGCCGGGTCATGATTCACGGCCAGCTCGAATCGGCCTGGCCGGTCCACGGGAGCGTGCTGGTGCGCGGCGGCCTGGTGTATTGCACCGCCGGCCGCTCGTCGTACCTGGACGGCGGCATCTGGGTGGACGCGCTGGACGCCGGAACCGGCGAGGTCGTCCACCGCGATCACCTTGACGGCCCGTGGACGGACGACGTCGAGCACGAGGGCCGCGGACACTACCTCCAGGGCGCCAACAGCGACCTCTTCGTGGTGGACGAAGCGGGCGATCTGAACATGGTCCACGTGCGGTGGGACGACACGCTGCGGCGGCAGGAGAACCCCGTGGTCGTCGAGGAGGAGCTCGCGGCCACGACCAAGCGGCCGTGGCTGAAAGACCGCGACAAGGCGCGGCTGAACCTGAGCGGCCTGCGGCGCGTGCCGCGGCGCGTGCTGGCGACCAATGGACTGCTCGAAGAGCCCGAGAACCCGCGGACCTACTGGATGTACGGGGACTACTGGCCGGGCTTCAACAACGCCGAGACCGACGCGCCGGCGGCGGGCATGACCGTGTGCGTCGATGAAAGGAACGTGTACGCGGCCCGGGTCTTTCGGAACCCCGGAAACCAATCGCGCTACTTCGTCGTCGGCGACGGCACGGTCGTCTTCGCCGATCCCGCGGCCGGCCCGACGGACGTCGATTTCTCGCGGACGGGACAGCCCTCGTGCTTCGTCCGCGGGCGGCCTCCGCGGTGGTCCGCCAACGTGTCGGTGCGGGCAATGGCCATGATCGCCACGAAGGACAAGCTGCTGGTCGCCGGCCCGCCCGACCGGCTCGATGAAGAGGACACGCTCGCTCCGTTCGAGAACCGCGAGGGCGGACGGCTGGTGATGCTCGCCAAGAAGGATGGACGCTCTGTGGCGGAACTGGACCTCCCCGCTCCGCCGGTGTTCAACGGCCAGGCCGTGGCCGCTGAGAAGCTGTTCGTTACCCTCACCAACGGAGAGATCCTCTGTCTGGCTCAGCCTTCCGAAAGCCCGTGAACGGCAGAATACGAATGCACAACATCCATGCGATCGCCCGGGTCGCAGTCGGGTGCCTGCTGGCGGCATCCCTGGCAAGTTGCGCGGAGGCGGACGAGAAGGCCGCGCCGGGCACGCAACGTGGACCGCCGCGCCTTGACATGCTCAAGGACGCCCAGATTTGCCCCGATGGCCAGGGTGCCTACTACTTGACCGGCACGGCCGCCACGCTCGACCGCGCCGGCCGGGTGGACTTCGACCACAACCGCGGTGCGCCCCTGTGGCGGTCGCGCGACCTGAAGACGTGGGAGTGTCTGGGTTACGCGTGGGATCGCGTTGAGCACTTCGAGCGCACGCGCGGGCGGCCGCGCCTCGGCGTGTGGCTGGAGTGGAGCGCACCGGCCGACCGCATCGACGGCCGGCTCGCCCAGGCCACGACCACGCCCGAGCTGTGCCGCGTCGGCAAGGCCTGGTACCTCGTCTGCGCGATGAACGGCCAGAACATCCTCCTCCAGAAGAGCACCAGCGGCAAGCCCGAAGGCCCGTACGAGGACCACGCCTACCTGGCCACGCGCGGCGGCGACCCCTCGCTGCTGGTGGACAACGACGGGACCGTGTATCTCGTCTTCGCCGACGCGTGGATCGCACGGCTGAAGCCCGACTTGCGCGAACTGGCCGATTCGCCCCGGCCCATGCTTCCGATGCAAGCCGGGCCGCCGGGCACGGGGCGACTGACGCTCGGCGACCCGGGCGTCAACGTCTTCCGGCACGAGGGTCGGTATTTCGTGCTCGCCGCGCGGCACCAGGTCCGTGGCGCCAAGGCGAGCCACGATGCCGTGCTCTGGTCCGCCGAGTCGATCTACGGTCCGTACCAGGAGACCGGCCAGGTCCTGCCCGGCACGGGCCCCGTCGCGGTGTTTCGCGCCGACGACGGCGCCTGGTGGGCCGTCTCGAGCCTGCCCTGCGAGGGCGCCCCCAGACTGCACCGGATCGCGCTTGGAGACTGAGGTTGCCGCCATGAGAGACTGCCCAGAAGTCGCTGTTGGCCCCGCGAACAGAGCAGATGGTCCGCGGAGCGAGCCACGGCACTCGGTCCTGTCCTGGATATTCCTCGCGGTGGCTCTGCTGGCGTTTTGGCCATCGCAAGGCCTGGGCGAAGCGCCTCGCGCGCGGCTGAAGCCCCTGTTCGATACACCCTTGCGCGACGCGAGCATCTGCCGCGGTACCGACGGCGCATGGTACCTCACCGGTACGCCCGACACAGGCAACGGCGACTTCCAGAGCAACGACGGCATCTTCCTGTGGAGATCGCGCGACTTCGAGACGTGGGAACCGCTCGGGCAAGTCTGGAGCATCGACAGGGACGCCACCGGCCCCGAGAGCGCCTGGCAGCTCGAGTATCGTGTCAATCCCGATGATCCGTCGGGCGAGCTGGCCCGCGGTATGGTCTCGCCGGAGATCCACTGCTTCGATAAGACCTACTGGGTTACCTACAGCATGAACGCCCAGGGTACCGGCCTGCTCAAGAGCAGGACCGGTAAGCCCGAGGGCCCCTACGTCGATCTGGGGCGCTTCACCCAGCAGGGGACCGACGCCTCGATCTTCGTCGATGACGACGGCACGGCGTACTGGCTGGTTGGCCAGGGATGGATCGCCCGGCTGAAGCCGGACCGAACCGGCCTGGCCGAACACCCGCGTTTGCTCCGGTGCGCGCCCTTTCCAGCCATCCAACACGGCGGCCACCTGATGTCCTCGACCCATGCTCCCCGTTACCTGGGCACGGCCGGCGCGCACCTGACGAAGGCCCGGGGCCGCTACTGGCTGATCGCCGCGGCCGTGCGCGACCGGATCGGGGTGGGCTGTTACGATACGTTTGTCGCCGGGGCCGACCGCCTCATGGGACCCTACGGCCCGCCGCACCTGATGATCCCGCACGGCGGCCAGACCACGGTGTTCGAGGGCCCGAGCGGTGCGCTCCACGCGACCTTCGCCGGGCGCGACAGCCGCGCCGTGTTTCGCGACCGGCCCGGCGCTGTGCCGCTGGGGTTCGACAACGCCGTGTTGTATGGGCGCGGGCCGCGTCAATCCTTCCCACGCATGCAGGACGGAATCGTCACCGAGTTCGGCCCCTGGGATCGGCTGAAGAGGGTCGCCCCGTTTCATATCCGCGACTTGCAGTTTACCTTCGCGCCCGACGGCTTTGCCTACCTGACCGGCTCAGGCACGGACGAGGCCTACGCCGGCCGGATCATGCTTTTCCGCTCCCGCGACATGAAGAAATGGGAGCCGGTCAACGTCCAGTTCGACTTCATGGGCATCCCCGGCGTGACCGACGAAGACCGCCGCCTGCGGTTCGAAGGCCCCAAAGCCCGCGAGGGCCTCCAGGCGAAGTACATGGACAGTGAGATCTACCACCTCGCCGATACGTTCCATATCTTCACCACGCTCTACGACATGCGGGGCGTGAAGAAGGCCGATGGTTCCGCGCCCTGCAGTGGCCCCATGTGGCTGCGGAGCAAGAGCGGCAAGGCGGAGGGCCCCTACGCGTACGTCGCCCGGGCCCGGTCGCAGTCGAGCGTGTTCGTCGATGACGACGGCAAGACGTATCTGTTCTACAATGGAAACCTCATGCTATTCGACCCGAAGGGTGAGAAGCTGGAGGGGAAAACGATTCGGCTGAAGACCACCGCGGGCACGCGGTTCACCAAGGGCGACGTGGCCACGAACCTCGCCAAGATCGGCGGCAAGTACGTGGTCTTCGCCACGGCCTGGTGCGGCGGGACCTGCGGCGAGAACTACCGCGTGGACGGCACGTACGACTGGGTCTACTGGCAGGCCGATCGGCTGGAGGGCCCGTACGACATGGCGCGCCGGGCCTGTGCCATGCCGCACTGCGGCCACTCGTGCCCCCCGCAGCGCGGGCCGGACGGTCGGTGGTACGGGCTGTTTTTCGGGAACGACTCGACCAGTCCCTGGTTAAACTATCCAGGCGTGGCGGTTTTCGACGTCCGTCTCGACGCCGATGATACCGTGCGAATCGAGATCCGAGACGACATCCCCTGATCGATAAGGAGTCTGATATGTCCGTGATCACAAGACGCGGCTTCCTCACCACCGCCTCCGCGGCGGCCGGTTCCGCGGTTCTCGGCAGCAGGATCGCGATCGCCCAACAGCCCGCGTTGGACGCGCCCCCGCAAGTCAAGGCGGGCTCCGACATCGTCACCCTCGGCAAGACCGGAATCAGAAGCTCGGTCCTCGGCATGGGCACGGGTACCAACTCCGGGCGCGAGCAGCGGGAACTGGGCAAGGAGGCCTTCGTCCACCTCATGCGCCAGGCCCACGACCGGGGCATCCGCTACATCGACACGGCCGGCATGTACCGGACCCACGATCTGGTCGGCGCAGCGCTCAAAGAGCTTCCCAAGGGCGAGATGTTCGTCCAGACCAAGACCTGGGGCCGCAACGCCAAGAGGGCCAAGGCCGACATCGAGCAGTTCCGCCGCGAGCTTGGAATGGAGACCCTCGACACGCTGCTCATCCACTGCATGACCAAGGACCAGTGGCCCGACGACATGCGCCCCGTGATCGACGTCTTGGTCGAGGCCAGGGAGAAGGGCCAGGTCCGGGCGATCGGCGTCTCGTGCCACTCCTTCGAGGCCCTCGAAGACGCCCAGGCCAACGAGCAGATGGACGTACACCTGGTGCGGATCAATCCCTTCGGCCGCGTGATGGACGACAAGCCTGACAAGGTCAGCGCCGAGATCGGCAAGATGCATGCGAAGAAACGCGGTGTGATCGGCATGAAGATCTACGGGAACAACGGCCTGAAGAGCCAGGAGGAGCGGCTGGAATCGCTCAAGTACGTTCTCGGCCTGGGCACCGTCCACGCCTTTACGATCGGCTTTTCGAAGATCGAGCAGCTCGACGAGACGCTCAAGCTGATCGAGCGTGCAACGGCCGCGTGATGCGCTCGCGACCGCGCGAGAGGCGGCCATGGCAACCTGCGCCGCGCAGATCGATTTGTCGACGCCCGCGCGGCCAATGAGCCTGGGGCGACCCGCGGGAGCCCGACGCTGGTCGGCCGGCGTGGCTGGCCATGCTCGCACGAACAGGAGTCACCAATCCGGGAGATCGCCATGTCCGCCATTCACCGAGGCACGGCCGCGATCTCGGGCCTGTTGTTCTTGGCGATTGCTGCTCCGCCAGCCCAAACGGGCGCAAAGGACGCGCCGGCGCGCGAGAAGGTGGCGGTGTTCTACGTGGGCAACTGGCTGCTCGACAACTCGATGCCGCCTTGGCACAACCGCCTCGGCCGCAGCGCAGGGAAGCAGTGGGAGGTCGCCGTGCGCACCGACCTCAAGCTGCTGCCCTACATGAACCTCTACTACTTCACGTACGCGTGGGCCTACGGAAGCACCGACGTATGGACCGACCACGAAAGAGCGCCGCTGCGGAAGGTCCTTGAGGAGAGACCGTGGGACGCGATGGTGATCCAGGCGTACGGCTGGGTCGGATTGCACCGCGACAAGGGGAGCATGGGAAGGTGGTATCGGGAGGAGCTCCAGCGCGACCTGGGTAACACGGACTTCGGCGACGTGGAGTCCATGTCGGCCATGTTCCGCCGCTTCCTGGAGCATCACCCCGAGGGCGAACTCATCGTGCTGGAAAGCCTGCCCGAGCTTGAAGTGAAGAAGCAGCCCGACGGCTCCCCGGTCATGCACGCCACGGCGGGCGGTCCGGAGCCGGCGCCCGACCGGGAGGGTTTCGATTACCCCAGGCACTGGGAAACCGTCAAGTACGACCCCAAGCAAGATGAGCACGGCCGCACGCACAGCACGCGGGACTACACCCGGCGTCTCATGGAAGCACTGCAGCGGCGTTTCCCCGAGCAGGCCGGGAAAGGCCGACTGCGATGCATCCCGCTGGGCGACGTGTACAGCGCCATCGAGCAGCAGGCCCGCGCCGGCAAGCTGCCCGACGTCCGCAGCGTGAAGTCCTTCTACTCCGACACGCTTCACCAGTCCAGCGGCCTGCCCCGTTACGTCCTGGCCGCGACCATGTACGCGGTCCTTTTCAACGAGAGGCCCCACGCTCTGGACTGGAAGATCTACAACGATCCGCAGGCGTACCGGCAACTCGGCGGGCGCAACTGGTTCTACGTCCACGTCCCCGACCTGGGCGAGCACGTGGCGGTCACGCCGGAACGGGCCGGGGCGGTCAATGACGCGATCTGGGACGTCGTGACGAAGCATCCCTACTCGGGCGTGAAGTAGAGCAGGAGCAACGGCAAGTGGACGCGTCGGACACGGCGAACGATCTGCGATTCAGGCATCACGAGGAGAGCCCCCATGCACCTGTTCAGCAAGGCACGACGAGTACCAGCCATCACTCTGCCGCCCCTGCTGACCGCGGCCTGGATCGCGATCGCCCCGGCGGGCACGGCGGCCGAGCCGGTCAAGCAGGTCAAGGCCTTCTACTTGGGCAACAGCTTCCTGGAGAACTCCGTTCCGTGGTTTCATCCCACACTGGCCCAAAGCGCCGGCAGGTCGATGGAGATGCGAGCCGCCCTGGGCCCCGGCTGGCAGATCTGGATGCACACGGCGGCCTTCGACAAGGGCAACTACTGGGCTCGCAAGTCGCTGGTGGAGGACGGCTGGAACGCGGTCGTCATCCAACACTTCGCGGCCCCGGGGCTGGTCGACGTGACGCCCTACCAGTTCGCCGGGCCGGGGCGGCGGTGGTTCCATCCGCCGCGCGACGTGGGCGACGTCGCCTGCGCCGCCGAGATCATCGAACTGCTCCTGGAGGGCAATTCTGACGGCCGCGCCTTCATCTACAGCTCCTGGCCCGGCATCCCGGGGGCGGGCGAGCTCAGGAAGCGGATCCGCGACGAGATGATGAAATCGCTCGAAAGTCAAGGCGAGTCGCGGGAGGCGACGCTCAAGAAGGTGAAGGAGCACAAGCTGTCGCTCGAGCAAATGCAGCCGCTGATGCGGTCTTTCGACTACGGGAAGGAGTGGCTCGCGCAGTACGATGCGCAGGACCCCGAGAAGCGCCGCAACACGCATTCGCGAGCCTACTGCGTGAAGCTCATGGAGGGGCTGAAAGTCCGCTTCCCCGGTCTGTGGCAGTCGGGGAGGCTGGCCTTGATCCCCTGCGGGGAGGTCTTCTACGAGCTGGACAAGAAGATGCGGGCTGGCGAGGTGCCGGGCATCGAGAACGTCGGCTTCTTCTCCCGCGACGGCGGCCACGTGCGGGCCGGCCTGCCCCGCTACGCGCTGGCGGCGACGTGCTTCGCCGTGATGTTCCGGGCCGATCCGAAAGCGCTCGACTGGTCGATCTACAACGACCTGGAGAACTACAAGAACGAGAACCTGCCGCAACCCGGCTACGTCCACCAGCCCGACCTGGGCGTTCTGCTGGAGATCACTCCCGAGCGCGCGAGGGTCGTCAACCAGACCGTTTGGGAGGTGGTGCGCGAGCATTCCTACACCTCGATGACGAAGTGATGAAGGGGTTCTCCGTTGCAGAGAGCGCCGCTGCACCAGGACAACGGTCACGCCAGCGGCTTCGGACCCGCGAGGATTCGTGCCACGCGGCGCAGGCAGAAACGCAAGCATCCATCATCCAGGAGGTCATCCCGTCATGACGCAGTATCGCTTCTCCTTCGGTCCGTGGAACGTGCATGAAGGCTCAGACCCCTTCGGCCCGACGGTGCGCCCCACGGTTGAGTTCGCCGAGAAGCTCAAGCTCTACAAGGATCTTGGTTTCGAGGGCGTGCAGTTCCACGACGACGACGCCGTGCCCGACCTCGAGGAGTTGAACCCGCCCCAGATCGCCGCGAAGGCGCGGGCAATGAAGGGGCTGCTCGACGGCGAGGGGCTCGTCGCCGAGTTCGTCGCCCCGCGGCTGTGGGAGGATCCGCGGGGGATCGACGGGGGCTTCACCTCCAACGATGCCGCGTGCCGGGCCTGGGCGGTGGACCGGCTCAAGTGCTGCGCCGACATCGCGCGGGAGCTGGGCACGCGACTGATGGTCATGTGGCTGGCGCGCGAGGGGACGTATGTGCGCGAGTGCAAGAACGCGATCGAGGCCCACCATCGCCTGCTCGATGCGCTCAATCAGCTCCTCGAGCACGACCCGCAGATCGAGGTCGCCATCGAGCCCAAGCCCAACGAGCCGATGGACCACGCCTATCTCCCCACGATCGGCCACGCGCTGGCATTCGGGCAGAGAACGGTGGCCCCGGGACGGGTGGGAGGCTTGATCGAGACCGCACACGCGGTCCTGGCCGGCCTCGATCCCTCCGACGAGATGGCCTTTGCCCTCTCGATGAACAAGCTCTGGAGCGTGCACCTGAACGACCAGAACGGCCTGAAGTTCGATCAAGACAAGTCCTTCGGCTCAGCGAATCTCCGCAGCGCGTACAACCAGGTCCGTGTCCTGGAGCTCGCCGGCTACGCCGAAACAGGCAGGTTTGTCGGCCTGGACGTCAAGGCGATGCGAACCCAGAAGGCCGACGTCGCCCACAAGCATCTGGCCAACAGCCGGGGCGTGTTCCTCAAACTGGTCGAGAAGGTCCGGACGTTCCCCCGGGAGGTCGAGCAAGCATGCATCGTGGAGCGGGACTACGAAGCCCTGGAAATGGCCGTGCTGGAGCATCTGCTTGGCGGCTGACAAATGCCTATGACGCGCGTCGTGCCGGAGCGATCGCCATGAAACACCTGCCCCTTGTACTCGTAGTCTCGCTGGCGACGCGGGCACTTTGCGCGAGCGAGCCGGCGATCGCGCCGCGTCCAACGGAAGCTCGAGCGGTCCTGATCGGCAACTGGGCCGATCCGACGATCCTCAAGGACGGCGACGACTACTACATGACCCACTCCAGTTTCGAGTTCCAGCCCGGGCTGCTGGTCTGGCACTCGAGGGACCTTCGGTCGTGGGAGCCGATCGCCCATGCCGTGGTGAACCAGGAAGGCTCGATCTGGGCACCGGACCTGATCAAGCACGAGGGCCGATACTGCCTCTACTACCCCGCGGCCGGCACGAACTGGGTGGTAACCGCCGATCGAATTGCAGGGCCGTGGTCGGACCCCGTGTCGATCGGCGTCGGAAGAATCGATCCGGGCCATGTCGCCGACGATGCAGGTCGGCGCTACGTGCACCTCTCCGGCGGGCACGCGGTCGAGGTCTCCGCGGATGGAACCAAGGCCGTAACGCGCGCCCGGCGGGTTTACGACGGCTGGCCCATACCGCGGGACTGGACCATTGAGTGCTTCTGCCTGGAATCGCCCAAGTTGACCCGGCGCGGGGGCTGGTACTATCTGACCAGTGCGCAGGGCGGCACTTCGGGCCCGGCGACCAGCCACATGGTCGTCTCGGCCCGGTCCAGAAATCCACTCGGGCCGTGGGAGAACTCCCCGCACAATCCCATCATCCGCACGTGGGACCGCGACGAAGCCTGGTGGTCGAAAGGGCACGGGACGCTCGTGGAAGGCCCCGGGGGCAAGTGGTACTGCGTGTTGCACGGCTACATGAACGGCTACCGGACGCTCGGCCGCTGCACGCTCATCGAGCCCGTCCAATGGACCGACGGGGGATGGTTCCGCGCCGCGGATCGGTGGCCCTCGGAGTGGGACGATTCGGCGAACCCGAAGGCGTGCGGGGGCGCTTCCGGCGACGTGGCGATGCCGCAAAGCGACGACTTCCATGGCCGACGCCTCGGCATCCAGTGGCAATTCTACCGCCAATTCGACGAGGCGCGATTCGATCTGAAGGACGGATCGCTGATCCTCGAAGGCCACGGCGACACGCCGGGCCGCTCCCGGCCGCTGTGCGTCATGGCAATGCAGCAGGCCTACGAGATCGAGACCGACGTCGAAGTGTCGGGCAAGGGCTCGGCTGGGCTGATGCTCTTCGGCTCGCCGGAGGTCTATATCGGCCTTGCCATCTCACCCGATGGAAAGCTCCGCCGCCTTCAAGAGGGATTCCGCCGCTACGCTGGCACGGACGAGCCGCAGATCGGCCGCTCGCGCGTCACGCTCCGCATCGTGAACGAGAAGCAGGACGTCCGTTTCTACTACAAGTCCAAGGAAGGGGATTGGATTGTGCTTCAGCCGGGCATGGACGTTTCCAGCATGACGACGGCCGGCTGGCCAGCCTTGCGTCCCGCGTTGTTCACGACGGGCAGCGCGAGGGCGCGATTCGGCTACTTCCACTACCGGCCGCCGAATTCCCGACGCCTCGGGGCGGTCAAGCCACCTCGGAGCACGCGACTTGGGGCCCGTTTTCCTGGCACGGCGCGGCGGGAGTAACTCCCGCGGTCCGAGAGCGTCGTCCCCCCGCCTCCCTCGATCCATCTACCCCGCCCCTTGGAGACAGTCATGAAGCGCATCTTCGGCCTTGGTCTGTTGGCGTTCTCGTCTTGCTTTGCTTGCCTGGCGCCCGCCGGGGCCGTGGAGAAGCGGCCGTGGGCGGTCGTCGGCGCCAGCCGGATGGACGTCTGCGTACTGCGGGACGATGCCCCGGTATTCCGTCTGGGCAACGCCTTGCTCGGGCCCGCGTGGAAAGGGGGGCGCCTGGAAGCGCTGGCGAAGGTCGAGGACGGGACCAAGCGCGTCTTCGAGCAGGACAAGGTGGGCTTCTACATGCATTGGTGGGACAAGCAGCCGATGGAGGGCCGCGTCGATCTGCGATACGAGATGACGCAAGTCGATCCCCGGACCTTTCGAATTCGCTATGTCTGCACGCCGGAGCTCGACACGGCCTTCGGCATCCCCAAAGGCCAGAAGGAGAAGAGCGTTGCCATCGGACCGGTCCTGGAGCCGACGCCCTATTTCGACGGGGGAAGCTGCCTGCTGACCTACGACGACGGCACGACCGAAGACATGCCGCTGCCACCGCCGCGCGGGCACAAGCCGCGCGTCGCCCGGGCGGCGCTCCGCACGGCGGGGGGCGAAACATCCCGCCTGGTCTTCAGCCCGCCCGCCGTGCTTCACCTGGACAACAACGAGATGCGGTGCTTCGCGCTGGGGGACGTCAAGGCCGGCGAAGTGATGACGCAGGAGCTGACCCTCGTGCTGCCGCAGGCGGCGACGTTCGAGCCGGCCAACCGAATGGTGGACACCTCCGGCTGGTACCCGCTCAACGTGGATCAGGCCAACGATCTGAGCAGGCCCAGCCTGTTCGGCATGGAGGACTGGCAGGAGAAGCCGGCCGGCCGGCACGGGTTCCTGCAGATGAAGGGCGATCGGTTCGAGTTCGAGGACGGCACCCCGGTGAAGTTTTGGGGGGTCAACCCGCTGAAAGTCGATCAGACGGTTGACGAGGAGTACCTGGCGCGGTCCGCCGCGATGCTGGAGCATCTCGGCGTGAACCTCGTCCGCTTCCACGCCTTCGGCAAGCCGAACGTCCCCAAGAAATGGGCCCACATGCTGAAGATCCAGGACGTCAACGACGGGTTGACGTTCGACCCGACGCACATGCCGCTGTTCGACTACGGCTTCGCCAAGATGAAGGAGCACGGGATCTACCACGGCTGGTCCGTGATCTACGGCTGGTACGCGACCGAGGCGGACCGGAAGCGGCTGATCCATTACGACGAGGCGGTCAATCTCTTCGCCGGGCACCACTGGGTGGGCAGCTTCTACGGGATCACGGCCTTCATGCCCGACGTCCAGGATCTGATCATCCAGTTCCACGTCAACCTGCTCGAACACGTCAACCCGCACACGGGCCTGCGCTATGCCGACGACCCCGCGCTGGCGTTCATCGAGCTGCAGAACGAGGAGAACGCCTTCCTCGGCCTGCGCAACTTCGAAGCGCGTCTGGCCGAAGCGCCGACCTACAAGAAACTCGCCTACCGCCGCTTTGCCGACTGGCTCAAGGCGAAGTACACCACGCAGAAGGGCCTCGCCGCGGCCTGGGGCAGCGAGCTGAAGTCCGACGAGACGTTGGACGCGGCCAACGTCACGCCGTTCCCGCGCTGGTACCAGGGCAAGCCGAGCAAGCGCACCGCCGACCAGATGGCGTTCATCTACGGCACGCAGAAGCAGTACTACGAGAAGTTCGCCAAGGCCGTGCGCAAGACCGGCTACAAGGGACAACTGATCGGCTCGTGCTGGCAGGCTTCGGACTGGCTGGGCCACCTGTACAACGTGCTTTCCGACCGCGACATCGGTTTCATCGACCGGCACAACTACAACAAGGCCAATCTCAAGACGCCAGGGGCCGGGCTGCTCAGCGCCGGGTTCCAGGCGGTGATCGACCGGCCCTTTACCTTCTCGGAATGGGCCGGCCGGGCCCGCGTGGGGGAGACGCTGGACGTGCCGATGGTCGCCGTGTACGGACTGGGACTGCAAGGGTGGGACGGCTCGATGCAGTTCGCCTGGGACCATCCGGGCACGCTGCCTTACAAGTCGAACAGCGTGAACAACACCTGCAACGATTTCGGGGCCCTCGCGCAATACCCGACCCTCGCCCGAATGGTCCGCCGCGGCGACGTCGCCGAAGGCGCCGTGATCGGCAACCGCCGGGTGAGTCTCCCCGCGCTCTTCGAAGAAGGATACGTGGGCTTCCTCGAGCAGTTCAGCTTGCTGGGCGGGGCGAACAACAAGAGCTTCGACGCGGCCGTGCCTTCCGAGGCCCTGGCCGCCGGACGGGTCGTGCTGGAGTTTGTGGACGGCCCGGTCGAGAAGCCCGTCGTTGACCGCAGCGACGCCTACATCGACGAGGAAAGCCACGTCGTCCGTTCGACGACCGGCCAGCTCCTCTGGGATCACTCGGGCCGAGGGTTCTTCACCGTCAACACGCCCGGGACGAAAGCCGTCGTCGGCCACACGGGCGGTCGGGACCACGCGCTCGGAGAGGTTCACATCGCGCCGAAGACCCCCTTCGCGAACGTTTACGTGACCGCGCCGGGCAAGGACGAGACCTTAGCAGACGCCAAATCGCTGTTGATCACGGCGACGGCCCGGATGGTGGACCGGGGGACCGTGTTCGACGACCTGTCGGATACGCCTCTGATACCCGCGCCGCACCGAACGGGCCCCGTTCTGTTGGAGCCGGTGGTTGCTGTCATCGAGCTTGCGCGGACGGACAAGTGCCGCGTACTGGCCCTGGACCACGGCGGCCGGATTCCGAGCCCGCCGGTCGAGCTGCCCGTCGAGCGCACGTCCGACGGCTGCCGGTTCAAGCTCGACGGGGCGAAGTACAAGACGCCGTTCTATGTCGTGGAGCGCGATGACGACTGAGGTCGTCCCCGTGGCATCGACCTGCTTCCCCGGCCCCGGCAGCCACGATGGCAAGCCGCTGGCCGAATACGAGCTGCTTCTGCCCGGGCGATGCCTGCGTCGCCGTACCCGGCATGGGCATCTGCCCAAGCAGGCGGCTCAGTAGCGCCTCGGACGCGGAAGCCGAAGTTTGCTCTGCGGATCGATCGCACCCCGGACATGACGCGCGGGCAGCTCCCCCGCAGGATGAGTGTTCTGGGACGTGCGCTCCTTTCCTTCAGGGCCGCCCGACCCCGCGGAGAGTAGATCGGTTGTTGTTCGGAGGAGCCGTACTTCAGCCGACCGGGCCGGACTTGGGGAACACCGTGCCTTCGGCCTCGCTCGGGTGCAAACGCCTTCTTGCGGCGCCAACCGCTTCACGTCGTTAGTTCCCGCCGCGCGGCGCCAACTCGTCGCGTGCGCGGCGGCGCGTTGCGGCGCCGTCGGCCCTCGGTTACGCTGTAGGTCCTTCCAAAGCCCGTCCCCAGGAGACCCCGCCCATGCTCCGCACGACAGTTTCCGCTACGATCCTCCTCGTTCTCCTCCTCGGTCCGCTGGCGTCTCTCGCCCGCGAGAAAGGCCTTCCCTACCCGCCCCAGGGCGCCGAGGCCTATGCGGCCCCGGTGCGGCCGGGAGACGGGGCGAACATGTCGCTCACGGTCAGGAAGCTCCAGGAGGGCTTCGATCCGCCGCGGCCGCTGGTGATCTGGGCGATCGGGTCGAGCTTCACCAATGGCCTGGGAAGTGGCGAGCGCCTCAAAGCCCTGATTCGCGAGCGCTTCCCCGACGCGCCTGAGATCGTGTACCGCAAGCAGGCTGGCTGCTCCACCTCCTACCATTTCTGCCGCGGCTGGGCCCAGCATCTGGTCATTCCCGATCAGCCGGACGTCGTGCTGCTCTACAACTTCGGGAAGCCCGACGATCTCGAAAAGCTGATCGTCGAGCTCCGCCGTCGCACCACGGCCGACATCCTCGTCGGCACGCTGCACTGGTGCCAGCCGCACAAGAAGCAGTGGCCGGACCCCGACCTGGCGTGCAGCCATCAGGACATCGGCGCCATGCGCGCGATGTGCCGGAAGCACGGGGTGGAGTTGGTCGAAAATCGCCGTGAGCTGACCGAGTACATGCTGGCGAACAGGCTCACGATCGACGACATGCTCGGCGACTCGGTGCACGAGACCCGCTTCGCGGCCGACTGTACCGTGCAGAACATCGCCCGGCACTTCCATGCGGCCAAGGCCGGCGGCGACAAGGCGGATGCCCGCGAGCGGCGCGTCGCGGTCTCATCCAACGCGGTGAAGCTGGAAGGCGACTGGGACGTGGCTCCCGGCGGGGCGGCGCGGGGGACGCGGTCGGGCGCGCTGACGCTCGAGTTCTCCGGCAATCGCGTGGAGCTGATCGGACACCGCATGCCCGGCGGGGGCAAGGCCAAGGTGCTCATCGACGGGCAGCCGGCCGACCGCCACCCGGTCTTCTACGTGAGCTACGTTGAGCCCGGCAAAGACAATGCCCCCCATCCCCCGATGCCGCCGCGCGACCGCGCGCCGCATCGAGTCGATCTCGGTCCCGCCGAGAGGATCGTCCCCCAGGAGTGGAGGATCACGATGACCAGCGACGCAGGCGACTACGAACTCGTCGGCAGCGTGACCGGGGCCGATGGTAAGGGGAACGCGTTCGAACCGTTCACCAGCACCTCGGGCCAGGTGGTGATCGACCCGGCCTTCTGGCGCGCCGCCAAGACCAACCGGACCGGCGACACGTTCACCTTCGAAGTGTATCGGCCCACGACCGCCGAGGTCGATTTCGCCCCTCCGGAAGGCGAGCAGCCCGGCAAGTTCCGCCTGTCCCTGGCCGAGAACCTGGCGGGAGGCCCCCACGTGCTGAAGCTGGTCGCCGCCGGCGACGGGCCGGTGACCGTCGAGGCGCTGGAGGTGTTTGAGCCGCCGCTACGGTGATGGCGAGGGAATCCCGGTCGCCTTCCGCCGACTCGCAGCCGGGCCGGCCTTGGGGACCACGCAGAAATCGCTTCCGCATTTGCAGGTCGATGGAAGACGCATTCGATGGCCCGCTGGATGGAAGACAGGGTGGACGGAACAGGGTGGACGGAACAGGAGTCCGCGGAAACAACGGAGTTGTCTCTGTTGTCTCCGGCGCCTCGGTACTTGAAGCAGCGGGTCATGCATGCCCTGTTCACCAAGGCCTCCGGCATCACCCACGACGTCATCGGCGCGGCGATTGAAGTCCACAAGGACAAGGGACCTGGATTGCTCGGGTCGATCTGCGCGTGGTGCCTCACGATGGAGCTTCCGCTGCGGGGCCACCAGGTGCAGGGCCAGGACTTGGAATCCCACGCCCTGAAACGGACGGAGAAAGTGCCAGGACTGATTCTCCCGGAGGCCAGCCTGAATGGATACCCGAGAGGAGGCGAAGGCCACCGAGCGCTCCCACTCCGATGCCTCCGCGCTCTCCCGTTTGTCATTGCCGCCGGACTACTCAGAATGGCGGGGCGGTTCTTGACGCGTTCCTTACTGGCAGACACCTCCGCCTCGTCCCAATCCCCACAACAACGAGCTCCCCATGCGTCGACCTCCCCAGTTTTGTGCGACCCTCGCAGTCCTCGTCGCGGTGGCCGCGTCCCATGCCTTGGCAGCCGATCTCTACGTTTCGCCGAGCGGAAGCGACGCCGATCCCGGCACCCGGGACAAGCCCTTCGCCACGATCCGGCGGGCCCGCGACGCGATCCGCGCGCAGAAACCAAGGGAACCGCTGACCGAGCCCGTCACCGTGTGGCTCGGCGGCGGCGTGTATCGGGTGACGGAGCCCATCGCGTTCACGCCGGAAGACTCGGGCACGGCGGAAGCGCCGATCACCTACGCCTCCGTCCCCGGCGAGCGGGCCATGATCAGCGGCGGCAAGCGGCTCTCCGGCACGTGGAAGCTCGTGCCGGAGAAGCCCTACTGGCAGCTCGACCTTCCCGAGGCCCGAGGCGGACAGTGGGTGTTCTATTCGCTGTTCGTCGACGGCCAGTCGCGCACCCGGGCACGGCACCCGAATTACGGCGACAAGGTCCTTAGGGCCGCAGGCCGGGAGCCGGGCGGCGACCCGCGCCAGGCGTTGCAGTACCGCCCTGGGGACGTCGATCCCGCGTGGTCCCATCCCACGGACATCGACGTCGTGCTCCTCTGCTCATGGACGCCGACGATTCACCGCATCCAGAAGATCCTGCCCGACCGCCGGGCCGTCCGCTTCCACAGCAGCCACGGCCGCGAGGTGGATTTCTGGGAGCGCAACTTCCGCTACTACCTGAGCAACGTCTTGGAGGCCCTCGACGAGCCCGGCGAGTGGTACCTCGACCGCCACGCCGGCACGCTCTACTACTACCCGCGGCCGGACGAGGACATGGCGACGGTCGAGGTGATCGCCCCGGTGCTGAAGTCACGCATGATCCGGTTCGCCGGCGAGCTCGACGCGGGCAAGATGGTCGAGCATCTCCACTTCCGCGACCTGAGCTTCCGGCACGTGGACGGCGACATGGACCGCTACAACGGCGTCTACCGCCAGGGGCACATGTACCTCGACGCGGCCATTTCCGCCCGGGGGCTGCGTCACGCGTCGTTCCAGGGCTGCGAGATGGCCCAGCTCGGCGAGTACGCCATGGAGCTGGCCGATGGCTGCCGCGACGTGGCGGTGCGCAAGTGCCACCTGTGGGACCTCGGCGCCGGCGCCATGCAGCTCGGCGTGTCCGACCTGGCCACGCTCAAGGAAGGGATCGACGACGCCGGCGGCAACCCGCGGGCCGTGCGCGGACTGGTCGTCGACAACTGCTGTATCCACCGCCTGGGCACGATCTGGCACGGATGCTACGGGATCGTCAACCGGTTTGCCTCGGAGACGCGAATCACCCACAACGACGTTTACGATACCCACTGGGACGCGATCGGGCTGGACGCCCGCTGGGGCTGGAAGGGCGAGAAGTACTCGCACGGCAACGTGGTCGCCTACAACCATCTGCACCACCTCGGCCTGCGCTACCACACCGACGCCGCGGGCGTGTACCAGTTCGGGCCGTTGGACACGCACATCCACCACAACCGCGTCCACGACAACGTGGCCTATCCGTACATCTGCGGGTTTGCGGGCATCTACCTCGACCAGCAGTCGCGCGGCGCCGTCGTTGAGAACAACCTGGTCTATAACGTGGAGTGGTTCGCGTACTTCCAGAACAAGGGAACCGACAACCTCTTCCGCAACAACATCGGGGCCTTTGCGCGGGACGGGCTGATCGGTCGTGGCGGCCTGAACAAGAGTTGGAAGGCCAACCATTTCGAGGTCCTCCGCAACATCTACATCGCCCGCGACGGGGTCGCCATCGCCCGCGCCTGGCAGCCGGGCGAGAAGCCGCCCGTGCTGGCCAGAAACGTTTATCACACCGTGGCCGAGGACACGCCCCTGGCGTTTGCCGGCAAGCGCTTCGCCGAGTGGCAGGCCGCCGGCCACGACGAGGGGTCGCTCGTCGCCGATCCCGGCTGCCGCGATCCGGAGAAGCACGACTTCACGCTCGCGCCCGACGCGCTCGCGTGCCGCGAAGTGGGGTTTGTCCCCTTCAACGAGGAGATCCGCAAGGCCGGCCTGTACGGCGACGAGCAGTGGCGCAGCCTGCCGAGCCAGTACCCGCCCCGCGAGCCGTCGGCCGTCTGGGAGGAGGACGACTTCGCCGGACTCAACGCCTTCGATCTCGATTTAAGCATGCTGCCCGACGGCACCACGCCGGGCGTATTCCGGGTCACCGACACGAAGCAGGCCGGCTTCGCGGTCACCAGCGAGGTGCCCGGTTTGCGCGGGCCCAAGTGCTTGAAATGCACGGATCGCAAGGGCCTGGCCAAGTCGTTCTACCCCTATCTGAGTTACTCCCCGCGCTCGCTGAACCAGGGGCGGATCACGTTCGCGTTCGCCGTGCGCCAACCGGAGGAGTCGCCGGCGCGGCTGCACGTCGGCTTGCGCGGCCGGGGCGGCACGTCCGCGCCGGGGCCGTCGATCGCGATCGGCCCCGACGGCGTGGTGCGGGCCGGCGGCGCGCGGGTTGCCACGCTCAAGCGTGGCGCGTGGACCCGCTTCGAGCTACGCTTCGCTCTCGGCAAGGCCAGCACGGGCACGTACACGCTGGTAGCCCGCGGCCCATCCGGCGAGAGCATTCACACGCTGCCTTTCGGCGACAAGGACTTCGACGCGATCACCTGGATCGGGATCACCACCCCGGACGACGCAAACGGGACGGCGTATCTCGACGGGCTGCGCTTGGAAATCGCGAAGTGAGATGGGCGGCGGTTCCTTGTTTCTTCGTCGTGTTGGCGGCGGTCCCGCTGGCGTGCGTACGGGCCTGCCACGGAACGGCCGACGTGGACCGGATCATGGGGTGACGCTCCGCGCTGGATGGCACGCCTCGCCGCACTTCGCTGAGAACACCGACCCGGCTTCGATCCGCGTCTGAGGAAACCCGTGGGGCCCCATGCCGTCGAAGAGCTGAGCTCCAGGACTTGCTACAACACCGCTGGCACCCGCCGCCTCGGCGGGCGCGGGTGGTCGGGGTGGGGCCGGGTCTGGGTGGGCGACCCGCCATCCGGCAAGAACGAGCGAGAGGACCCCAAAGCACGCACATGGGTTTCTCATTTCGCTCTCCGCAATTGACTTCGGACTCCACCAGTTGATTCGTCTATCGAACCGCTATTCAGTTTGTCGTAAGCCGATTTGGCGCTGGGGCTTTCGTCCGCCGGGGGGTCGGGCGTTACCTTTCTCAGCCCGTTTCCGTTGAGCCCCATCCTGCGAAGCCGCTGGATCTCCACGTCGGAGAGCGCTCGGTGAAAGACCATCACCTCGTCAAGCGTCTGGCCTCTTCCCCGCCCGATCAAGGCGTGCGACTCGTCGGGGTGATGCACGGCTTGGAGGGGTGCGGAGAACGAACGGTCGTTGATGGTGGCCGTCATGTTCCCCTCCCTCAAGGCGGCGCCTTCCATGCGCACCGAGAAGAAGTTCCACGAATCCTGTTGGACAGCCCCTTGCGCGAAGTTCGTGCGAAGCCAGTGGTCCGGCTTCAAGTCCACGTGCCAAGCAGCGATGTCGACCCGGGATGAAAGGACGATTTCGTAGATCACGCCGCCCGTGGAAAAATCGGAAATCGGATACGAGTGCGGTATCACGTCGCGATACCAAAGGACGACCGTGTACTCCGGCCGGCGGTTGAACAGCGTGTCGGCCACTCGAAGCCCGCTTGCTCGCAGAACGAGGCACCCGCCGACCTTCCCGTCGGGCAACGGAGTCGGACCCTCGCCGAGGCCGTGACGGCCATGCCCACTGAGGTCCAGGGCCTGGACCTTCCCCTCCCGCGCCATCACCGTGTCATGGTCCAGCGGCATGTAAAGCGCCAGCCCGCGAGTCAACTCCGGGCAGTCCTCCCGCAGCTTCCTCGTGGCGGGCCGGGGAACCGGTCGCCGAAGCTCAGCGATCGCCTGCAACCGGCTCTCGATCTTGGCCGCGAGGAGCGTCGAGCCAATCAGCGGCTGGGCCTCGCGATACCACGTACCCGCGCGCAACAACGATGCTTCGCGCTCTGCGGGATCCCGACCGCTGGCCAACAACCACCACGCATCGCCCAGCGCGATCATCGCCTCGGGATCGGCCGGCGGGGACTGCGTTTCCTGCCGGGCGGCCTTCCTCAATGCCGCGTCGCTCGATTTGGCCAGATGGGCGAGCCCGCGGTCCCACTCGCCTTTTTCGAAGCACAAGTGCTTGCCGGCTTTGAGGTTGTCCGCCGGGTCGTCGGGATCCTTCTTCAGGCGGTCGAAGACCGACCGCATCTCGCGCCACGACGCTGCAAGGGCCTGCACCTCCCTGCGCCGCTCAAAGGCCCGCTTGCGATGATCGGCCCCCGCGGGGCGCGCGCAGGCGACATAAGCCTTATCGGCGAGAGCCTCGGCCAGTTCGTACCTCTCCAAGGAGAGCGCCGCGTCGATCACGCGATCGCTCGCCGCCAGCAGGGCCGCGATCTCCGCGCTGTCGTCGGCCGAGTCGGCAAATGCCTCTAACATCGACTGCTTTTCGCCGAGGACGTCCACCTCGAACTGCTCGGCGAGCCCATCGGTGACTCGCAGCATTCGCACGGCGTCGCCTCCCCGACCCGCCAACTCCGCGGCCTTCTCCAGGAGGACGTACCGCTCGGCCGGCGCGGCCGATTCGGCGGCCAGGTTCGCCAGTTCGGCACTGAGCTTCATGTTCTGGTCCGGCGTGCGATCCTTGGAGAGCTCGTAGATCGTGCGAAGTTCCTCGGCGATCCTCTCGCGATCCGCCTTGGGCGGCACAGCCACCTTGCTCGGCGGTGGCTTCGGTGCGGGTTCCGTCTGGTCGCCTCTGGCCTCCGGGGCGGCGATCGACGTCTCGAAAGCCGCGGGAGCTGCAGGACTCTCAGGCGGCCGGCGCCGTGTCTCGCGGACGACCACGGGCGCCGGTTTCGCCGCTTTCACCTCGGGAAAGCTCGGGCGCTCGACCCACACCAGGCTTAGGGTCAATTCCTGCCCGCGTGCCAGGCTGAATTCCTTCGTGTAGTCGTGGTACCCGGGGCGCGTTGCGAGGACGCGGTGTTTGCCAGGAGAAAGCGCATACACTAAGGGCCCGTCGGTAAACAGGTCGACGCGTTGTCCGTCGATCTCCAGCCGGCACTGCGCGCGCTCCGCCGCCGGCCAGTCCAGGACAAGGAGCGTCTGGCCCGGCCCACTACGGGCCCAGAAAACCACGACCACCAGGGCGACCAGCCCCACAAACACAATCGCTGCGCTGGCCGCCATCTGCGTGTGGCGCCGTTGGTTCGACACTCTGGCGGCCGCGACGCGCGGCTTGTTCAACGTCTTGTCGAAGAGCCCGGCCAGCCCCGAATCCAGCTCGCTCTGCGCCGACGTCTGTGTCGCTTCCGCCTCGACCGGCCTGGCCTTCGGAAGGGCCTTGCGCTGAGCCTTCGTGAGCTCGCGCAGCTCTCGGTCGTAGGCGGCCTTCTTCTCCGGCGCCAGCAGACACACTCGGGCCGCGGCAACTTCGTTGAGCAGCTTCTGACAGAGCTCGGCGTGTTCGCCCGACTGGTAGTTTCGCAGGTGGCCCATCTGGCGGTCGGCCGCCGCGTCGATGACTTCCTGCGAGTCCTCAAACGGGGTGATTGCGAGCAGGCGATAGTGGTTTGGCGGCTGTTCGTCGGCCGGGATGCCCATCCAGCGGTAATACGGGTCCAGCGCCATTAGAAACTCCTTCGGCGCGTGGTTCGACTCTTACTGAACGCTGCGCGGCGCCTCTTCCAGGCCCGAAATGGCCGAACAACGGGCTCCCTTTCGTCCCCTTGAGGTCATCGGCCGTGCAGGGCTCAGTAGAAACCCCTCTCCGGGTACGCTACGAGTCGACCGGCTACGAGGCAATCCCCTCAGGCGAACGGGACCGTTCTTCATGGGCCCTCCGTTTTCAGGCCGTCGGAGCGGTGCCGTCCCGGCAACGTCGATGGTTGGGCTCGTCAGGCATCGATCGCTCGGGCCGCTTGAAGAGGTCGAGGAAACGGTCTTCCAACTCCCCAAAGACACCCAGTCGGTCCGGTTCTCCTTTCAGCTCGTCGGCCTTCGACCGATCCTGCTGCGACTGCTCGAAGAGCCGCTCGATGCGGCGCCGGTCGTCGGGGTCGAGCCGCTCTGCTTTCTTCTCCTCGACGGCGAATTCCTGCTCCACGCCCGCCTCCTGCTGGTCCATCGCCTCCTCCATGGCCCCGAACAGCTCGTGCAGCCGCTCCTCGACCGCCTCGGCCTGCTGTCGCAGCTCAAAGAGGTCGAGGTCCATCCGGGCGATGCCGCGAAGGTCTCCAGCACGGCCAGCGCCGCGGTAGCCGTTCTCACGGGGTTTTGCTCAGGCGCAACCGCGTGGCATTGACAGCCACGATGACGGTGGACGCCGACATGATCAGGGCCCCGACCGCCGGACTGAGGAGAACCCCCGCCCAGGCCAGCACTCCGGCGGCAAGCGGGATCGCCACCACGTTGTAGCCCGTGGCCCAGGCAAGGTTCTCGAGCATCTTGCGATACGTCGCCCGGGCGAGGTGCATCACGCTGGCGACGCCTCGAGGGTCGGAGCGGACGAGAATCACGTCCGCCGACTCGATGGCTACTTGGGTGCCGGCCCCGATGGCGATGCCCACGTCGGCCTCGGCCAGGGCCGGGGCGTCGTTGACCCCGTCGCCTACCATGGCGACTACCGCTCCCCCGTCCCGAAGCTCCCGAATCCTCTTGACCTTCTGGTCGGGCAGGACCTCAGCGAAGTAGTTGTCCAGCTCCAGCTCCCGCGCCGCGGCACCGGCCACGGCCGCCGAGTCGCCGGTGATCATCAGCGTCCGGATGCCCCTCGACTTCAGGCTCTTGACGGCATCGCGCGACTCGGAGCGGATGACATCGGCCAGGGCGATGGCCCCGGCTGTCTCCTGATCCTCCACGAGATAGACGACGGTCTTGCCGGCATCCGCCAGCGGGCGAGTTTCGGTTTCGTGCTCGGTGAGCCCACGCTCGTGCACGTACCTTGGGCTGACCATGCGAACCTGGCGCCCGTCCAGTCGGGCCTCGGCGCCCTCGCCCTGCAGATTGCGGAACTCCTCCACGGGCGACGCGGCGATCTTGCGGCGTTCCGCTTCGGCGACGATCGCCCGGGCGATGGGGTGCTCCGAGTTGGTCTCCACCGACGCGGCGGTCCGCAGCACGTCCTCCTCGGAGCGGTCGCCCAGTGGCAACACATCGGTGACGCCGAAGCGGCCTTCGGTCAGCGTGCCCGTCTTGTCGAACACCACGGCATCCACGTCCCTGGCTCGTTCGAACGACGCCCGCTGCCGGATCAGCAGGCCTTGCTTCGCGCCCAGGGCTGTGGAGACCGCGATCACCAGGGGAACGGCCAGCCCCAGCGCGTGAGGGCAGGTGACCACCATGACGGTGACCATGCGTTCCATGGCGTAGGCGAAATCCCGGTTCAGGGCCAGCCAGGCCGCGAGCGTGATCAGGCCCACGCTGATCGCGATCACGGTCAGCCAGAGCGCCGCCCGATCGGCCAACTCCTGCTGCCTGGAACGGGACTCCTGGGCGCGGCGGACCATGTCGGTCATCTGCGCCAGGTAGGTCGCCTCCCCGGTCTTCTCCACGCGCACGGTGATCGCGCCCTGGCCGTTGACCGAGCCGCCGGTCACGGAGTCGCCTTCGCGCTTCTCCACGGGACGGCTCTCGCCGGTCAGCATCGACTGATCGACGCTGCTGCGGCCGTCCACGATCTTACCGTCGACGGGCACCTTCTCGCCCGGCCGGACCAGCACGCGGTCGTCCTCGGTCAACTCGGCGATCGGGACGTCCTCGATCTGCCCGTCGCGGAGGCGATGCGCCCGGTCCGGAATCAACCGGGCCAGTTCCTCCAGGGCGCCCGAGGCGCCGCTCACGGAACGCATCTCGATCCAGTGTCCCAGCAGCATGACATCCACCAGCGTGGCCAGCTCCCAGAAGAAGACGCGGCCGGTAGCGCCGAAGACCACGAGCGTGCTGTAGGCGTAGGCGACGGTGATCGCCAGTCCGATGAGGACCATCATGCCCGGCTCGCGCCCGCGAAGCTCATCGACGGCCCCGCCGAGAAACGGCCATCCTCCGTAGAGGAACACGGCCGTGGCGAAGGCGAACTGGACGTAGTCGTCGCCCGGAAAGCCCAGCCACGTCTCCAGGCCGAGGAGTCTCTGGATCATGGGCGAGAGCAGCAGCACGGGCAGGGTCAGTGCGAGCGAGATGAAGAACCGTCGGCGGAAGTCCCGCACCATATGGGCGTGGTGGCCGCCATGAGTATCGTGGCCACCGGGGTGTTCTGCTCTCTCGTTCCTCTCACGCACGCCTCCCCGGTGTTCGTCGCCGGTGTGCTGCGTGCGGCGGTCGGGTTCTGGGGAGGGGCGGACGCGGCCTGTTTGCTCGTCCATCGTGTGACCTCGCTTGGTTTCGTTCCGCATTCCGGTCGCGCATTCGTCGGCCGACCGCGGTCGGGCCGCAGAATCCGCGGTCTCCGCAGGCCCAACGCGGGCCGGCGGACGCGCCATCGCGCCCCGCTCAGGCCGGGGCGCGGGACAGCCGCGTCACCGCCGGCTTTTCCAGTTCCAGGTAGTCGGCCACTTTCATCCGGATCGCCTCGTCGTGGCGGTTGCCCTCGAACACGATCGTCTCGCCCTCAGCCAGGGCGGCGTCCACCACCGTGGGCATCCCGTAGCGCGAGCCGAACGGCGGGACCGCCCCCAGCTCGCAGTCGGGGAACTGGTCGGCGAGCCGGCCCTCGCCGGCCAGCTCCACGTCGCGGGAGCGCAGCGCCGATCGGGCGAGCTCGAAGTCCACCTGGTGCGAAGCCGGCACCACGAGAAGAACACACTCCCCGCTGGCCTCGACGAGCACGGTCTTCGCGACATCGTGGCCCGTCACGTCAACGGCCTCGGCCAGGCGCTGGGCTTCGAAGGCCGGTGGATGTTGAATGGACTCGAAACGCACTTCGCGGTCGTTGAGGAATTCGCGAACGTTCATGACTTCTCCTTTCCGCGTTCTGGAGTGCGAAGCTGCGCGTTTGGACTGGCGATGCACACGCCGTGCCGTGGACTGCATGATCCCGCGTGCGCCCGTCCGGCGGGCCATGCGACAACACGTCCGGCGGTCGCGACACTTCGTCGCCCCTTCGCTCCCTGCCGCCGCCGTTCATCCCTCGGAGGCCGCCGCGGGCGCTCGATCGGTTTGCACGGCCCGAACAAGGCGGATCACCTCGCCGACCAGCACGGGCACGACGCTCAGGCTCAGGATCGTCAGCCAGCCCGCGGGGCCGGGCGGCTGCGTCTGGAGGATCGTCGAGAGGCCGGGGGCATACACCGCCCCCAACAGCAGCGCGATGCAGAGGGCCAAGGCGCCCCACATCCAGGGGTTGCGAACCACGTCGTTATCTACAAGCGGCGTGCGCCGGTCGCGAAGGTTGACCACAAACCACAGCTTGCTGAAGGCCAGCGTGAGGAAGGAGATCGTGACCGCCCGCTCCGTGTCCATCTGGAGGCCGAACCTGGCCCACGACAGCGCGGCCAGCACGCACACGGCGATCACGGCGCTCCAGCCCAGGATGGCCAGCCAGTGGCTCGGCGTGAGCAGGGCCTCGCCGGGCTTGCGCGGCGGCCGCTGCATGACCCGTGCGTCGCCCTCCCCCACTCCCAGGGCCAGCGCCGGGAAGACGTCGGTGATGACGTTGAGAAACAGGATCTGCAAGGGGCGCAGCGGGAGCGGCAGAGCGATCGCGGCGGCGGCCACCGCGGCGGCGACGGCCACGGCCACGATCTCCGCCACGTTCGTGCACAGCATGAACATCACCGACTTGCGGATGTTGCCGAAGATGATCCGCCCCTGCTCGACCGCGGCGACGATGCTGCTCAGCGCGTCGTCCTTCAGGACCATGTCGGCCGCCTGGCGCGCGGCGTCCGTCCCCCGACGGCCCATGGCCACGCCGATGTCGGCCTTCTTCAAGGCCGGGGCGTCGTTGATCCCGTCGCCCGTCATGGCCACGGTCTGCCCCTCGCCCTGGTAGAGCCGCAACAGGTTCAGCTTCTGTTCGGGGCTGACCCGGGCGAACACGGAGGCCCCCAGCAGGCGCCCGCGGTCCTCCTCCGAAAGCGAGTCCATGTCCGGGAACTCCGAGCCGTGAATCACCTCCACGTCGTCGTCCCGAGTGAGGCGCACCTGGTCGCCGATCGCGCGGGCCGTGGCCGGCTGGTCGCCCGTGACCATCACCAGGCGTATCCCCGCGCGCTGGCAGGCCTCGATCGACTCGCGCACGCCTTCGCCCGGCGGATCGTAGAGCCCCACGAGGCCCAGCAGGCGCAACGACGCGTAGGGCTCGCCTTCCGTGTCCGCGACGCGCTTGTCCGCCACGGCCAGGACGCGCAGCCCCTGGAGGGCAAGGTCTTCGCTTCGCTTCAGCCACTCCTCGCGCTTCTGGCCGTCGAGGGATTCCGCTCCGTCGCCGCCATCGGCCGCCGCGAGTCGGTCGCAGACCTCGATCACCGCGCGGGGCGCGCCCTTGACGGCCACGTCGATCCCGTCCGGGGTCTCGTGATACGTGGCCATCATCATCACGTCGGGATCGAAGGCCACCTCGCGGACCTCGGGCTTCTCCTTCAGCACGTCCTCGCGGTGCATGCCGGCGACCGCCCCGGCGCGCAACAGCGCAATCTCGGTCGGATCGCCCTGTTCGTCTTCTGGCTGGCCGTCGCGATCCACGTCGGTCAGCGACGCGTTGCTGCAAAGCACGCCGACCTCGAGCACCCGGCGGAGCAGGGAGGCGTCGCCGTCGTCTCCGGGCCCCTTGTCGGGGTCGAACTGGCGATCTCCCTCCGGCGTGAGCACGCGGCGCAGGGCCATGCGGTTCTCGGTGAGCGTCCCGGTCTTGTCGGTGAAGATCACCCGCGTCGCCCCGAGGGTTTCCACGGCTGGGAGCCGATTGATCAGCGTCTGGCGCCGGGCCATGAGCCACATCCCCCGGGCCAGGGCGATCGTGGCCACGATGGGCAGGCCTTCGGGCACGGCGGCCACGCCCAGCGCGATCGCCGTCTCGACCATCAGAAGAACCGGCCGGCCCGCGGCCAGCCCCACGGCCGCGATCGCCGCGGCGATGCCCAGCACGATCCAGGCGAGACGCGAGCCGAGCTGGTCGAGTCGCCGCTGGAGCGGCGTGGCTTCCTTCTCCGCCCCCTCGGCCATCTCAGCGATGCGGCCCAACTCGGTCTGCATGCCGATGGCCGCAACAACGCCTTCGCCCGACCCGTCCGTGACGGTCGTGCCCCGGTAGAGCATGCTTGTGCGCTCGGCGAGCGGGGCGTCGGACTCGACCGGCTCGATGCGCTTGCTGACGGGGACGGACTCGCCGGTCAGGGCCGCCTCGTCCACGCGGAGGTTATTGGCCTCGATCAGGCGCAGGTCGGCGGGAACCACGTCGCCCCCTTCCTGAAAGACGACGTCGCCCGGCACGAGGTCATCGACCGGCACCTCTTTCGCCTGGCCCCCGCGGCGCACGCGCGCCCGCCGCGTGCCGAGCTTGCGCAAGGCCTCCATCGACTGCACCGCGCGCAGCTCGCTCACGAAACCGATCAGGCCGTTGACCAGCAGGACGGCAACCAGGGCGATCCCTTCGGGCCACTGGCCGAAGGAGAAGGCCAGCACGGCGGCCGCGCCGAGCACGAGGAGCACCACGCTCTTGAACTGGTCGAGGAGGATGACCCAGGCGCTGCGGCGCCGGGCCTCGCGAAGCCGGTTCCTTCCCGACTCCTCCCGCCGCCGCCGCACCTCCTGCTCGCTGAGGCCCTCCTCCGCATCGACGCGCAGGCTGCGCAACACTTCCCCGGCGGTCGCGGCGAAAGGGGCGGAACGGGCTTCGGGCGTGTTCAAGGGATTTCCGCTCCGGGTTGTCGGTGATGAACGGCCTTCCGAAGTCTTCAGCTTCGGAAGTCCCCTATCCGACCGCGACAACCTGGCCTTCCTGCTGCGGCAGACTGTCGCCGCACAGGCACGCGATACCCGGCGGCGGCCGGCGTGTTTCGGTCTTCAGTACCTCATGACAGCGGCAAGCGGTTGGCGACCCGGCATCTCCTCCTGAGGCAGCGCGTGCACGGACGCGCCGGCGCGCAACGAGCTGAGTGTCGCCAGGTTGAGCAGTTCCTCGTCGCCCGGCTCACGGTTGGCGTGGACCACGGCGCTTCTGGCGTCCCGATTGAAGCGGCCCCACCGCCGCGCGTCGTGCGCGACCAGGAGCGATCCCACGCGGCCTTCATCCCCTGCCGAGAGCACGGCCGAGAGGTCCTGCGACGCCCGGCCGTGGGCGAGGGCCTCCTCGAACCGGGCCTTCTCCTCCTCGCGACGCCGCGCGAGAATAGGCCGGATGAGCTCCCATGCCTTGGTGCGAAGGTCGGACGCCGGCTGCAGGTCGGGGTTGCCCTCGATGGGCGTCTCCAGAAGGTGGGGGTAGGAGCTTGCCTTGCGATAGATCGGTGCCAGCCGCTTGTCGCATGCCAGGACGAGCGGTTCGCTGCGCCCGTTGAGAACCGGATGCAGCCGGCCGTCCACGAGCCGGCAGTATTCCAGCAGCCGCTCCTTGCGCTCCGAGTCGCTCTCGCCTCCGGCATGGCCGTGGAAGCTGGCCGCGCGGTCGCCTGCGCCCTGCGGTGCGGCGCCCGTGTGAAACTGGAGCTGCTTCTCCGATTCGATGAATCGGGCGATGTCGCCCAGGTCGTCCGGCCCCTCGGCCAGGTCGAGCTCCGTGCTCTGATCCCGCGTGCTCTCCAGCAGGCGCACCGACCTGGGGCTGATGGCCAGCACGAAAAACGTCGCGGACCCCTCCAAGACCGGAAGCATGGGCACGAGGAAGTACCTGCGATCGACGATGGCACATTCGGCCAGGTCCTGGGGGACCCCAAGCGTGGTCGCTTCTTCGGGCGAGGAGAACGCCGCCAGGCCCGAGCTCTGGTGGGACCAGAACAGCGAGTCGTCCAGGAGCTCCTGGAACGGCTCGAGACGCTCCCTGGCTTCGGGCGGGCGCATGCCATGCCACGTCAGGGCCTGTTCGGCCGTGTCAATGAGGTTCTTGAACCGGATTGGGTCTTGCTTGTTTTCGCGGCCCGTCCGATGCGTGGGCATGAGCAAGGTCACGCACGGCCCATTCTCGAACTGGGTGAGGCGGTCGAAATTCTCTCTGGTCAGCATTTCCATGGTGGGTCTCCCAAAACGGGTCTCTCCACGTTCGTCTCCACCACCACGGTTGCACATGCAGTGCCAAAGCCGCGTGCTCCCGCGCCGACCCGCCGCGCGACGCGCGGTTGGGGAAAGCCCCTACCTCGATGGAGCCCCGGCCCCCGGCAAGGCGGCTCGATCGGACGGGAGCTACCCCCGGACGGCCTCTGGCCCGCCGTTTGCATGAACGACGAGCGAAGCGACGTTCAACGCGGCACCGTCCACCCTAACCCCAGGAGTTGAATCGATGAGATTGCTCGGAATCGCGTTTGTCGGACTGATGGGTGTTCTGGCGCTCAGTGTTCTGGCGCTCAGCGGCTGCTCGGGGCAGGCGCCGGTCGAGCGCGCGAAGCCCGACGCGGACAAAAAGGAAGGCAGGCAGAACGGCGAAAGGGCGGACGCGCCCACCGCCAAGGAGGTCCAGAAGGAGTTGAGCGAAGCGGGCAAGGCCGCAGGCGAGTACTCGGCCGAGGTGGCCGGGCAGTTCCGCCAGCAGGCGCAAGAGCGTCTCGACCGGCTCGCCCAGGACTTCGAGCGACTCCAGGAGCAGTCCGGGGGGATGCAGGAGGCCGCCCAGGATCAGGTGCGCGACGTGCTGGCCGATCTCGACAATCAAGTCCAGGCCGCCACCAGGAAGATGGACGACCTCAACGAGGCGGGGCAGGACGCCTGGACGGCGGCGCGGGACGATGTACAGCAGGCCCTCGACGACATCAAGAACGCCTACCAGGACGCGCGCCGGGCCGTCGAGGAAGCGGCGGCCGATGAGAACGGCGGCGCGGACGAGCCCACGAGCTGAGAACCCTCACCCAAGAGGCGCAAAGGAGGACCGATATGTTGATTGCCGTCAAACGTCTGTACGGCTGTTCCATCCGAGGACTCGACGACCACGTGGGCACGGTCAAGGACCTGCTGTTCGAAGGCAGCACGTGGAAGGTGCGCTACCTCGACGTGGACACCGGGCACTGGCTGCCCGGCCGCCGCGTCATCCTCGCGCCGAGCGTGGTGCAGGCGGCGGACTACGCCAACCGGCTTCTGGGCGTGTCGCTGACGCGCAAGCAGGTCGAGGACAGCCCCCCGCTCGACGCCGAAATGCCGGTCTCGCGCCGCAAGGAGATCGAGCTGGCCCGCTCCTACGCCTGGGGCGCCTACTGGGCCAATCTTGAGGCCGCGCACGCCGCCGCCGACATGGACGCGGACCCCGACCTGCGGAGTGCCCGGGCGGTGACCGGCTACCACATCCAGGCGATGGACGGTGAAATCGGACACGTGGCCGACTTCATCATGGACGATCAGGTCCCCTATGGGTCCGCGTGTGTAGCCCCGTTTGAGCGCCCCTTCGAGGTCGGCCATGACGTAGACGACGCCGGTCTTCGTATCGGGATCGATCTCGATGCGTTCGACGAAGGCCTCGATCATCTGCCGGTCTTTCAGGTCAATCGTCGATTGCGTTGCCAGGGCGTCTAGGCGGGCGAATTGGGCCAAGGCCCATGCCCGTAGTTCCTTCTCGCTCAAGGCCGGCGTCGCGGGCTGCTCGGCGGGCTTGCTGCGGGCTACGAGGGCGTCGCGCTTCGCTTTCAGGTCGGCCAGCGTACTGCGTAGCTCGTCGATCCCGTCGAACGTCGGATCGGCCAGCATGGCGACCGTGGCCTTGATCTTGCGATTGAGCAGATCGAGTTCGCGGCCGTCGTTCTTCTTCCGCTTCGCCTCGGGCTTGGGGGCGACCATCGCGGCGACAAAGGCTTCGACCGCCTTCTTGGCCGTTTTGTGATCGCCAAGGAGCAGGCGTTTGATCGTATCGAGCACGAAGGCGTCGAGGGCGGGGCCGTTCACGTCAACCGTGCCGCATACCGATTTGCCGTAGCGGTGGTAGCCCGAGCAGCGGTAGGAACGGTAGCCCTCGCCCGTCGGGCCGGGCCAACGGCGGTCGCGGATCGTCGTGAACCCATGGCCGCATCGTTTGCAGACGAGCAGCCCCGAAAGCAGCGTGCGTTTCGTCGGCCGCGCTTTGCCGGCGTCAGCCCGCCGCTTGGCGATGAACCGCTGGGCCGCGTCCCAGGTCTCGCGGGTGACCAACGGTTCATGCACGTCCTCGCTGATGATCCAGTCGGCCTCTTCGTTTCGCTTCCAGCCCTTGCCCCGCTTCGGCCGCAGAACGCCCTGGCCGTCGAGCCCGAAGAGCGAGCCCATGGTGTGGCGGTTCCAGGCGATGGCCCCGCGATACACCGGGTTGCGAAGCAGCTTGCCAATGCGGGCCGTGTTCCATTTCTGGCCGGCGGGCGACGGGATGCCTTCGTCGTTGAACGTCTGGGCGATGTAATGGAAGCCGTAGCCCTCGCAGCAGAGGGCGAACATCCGTTTGATGACGGCGACGCGCTCGGGCGTGCTCGGCACGTACCGGGTGACGTCGCTCTTGGCCTTCTTGATGTTGACGCCTGGTTCGATGGCCCGAAGCAGCTTCCCGTCGGGCCCGAACTCCTGCTTGCTGCCATCGGGCATCCAGCGAAGGGTTCGCAGCACGGTGCCGTCGGCCGTAAGATGCTGCTTGTCGTAGCCGTAGGGGGCCATGCCGCCGGGAGCGCTTCGGCGTTCGCGGATGTTGCTGATCTGGCCGCGAATGGTATCGCGGGCCAGCTTCACGCTGTACTGGCGGGCCTGCCATGACTTGACGCCCTGGATCAACTCGCCTTCGTCGCCCTCGGGGATGGCGTCGGCGGGGAAGAGGACGTCGACGCCGGCCATCTTCATCCGGTGCAGGTAGTAGCCCGTCTCGTTGGTGCCGCCGCGCGAGAACCGGCTGATGTCATAGCAGAGAATGGTGTCGAAGTCGCGGCCGTTCTCGGCCGTCTCGATCATGCGGGTGAAGTCGTCGCGCCCGCGGGAACTGGTGCCCGAGATGGCGTCGTCGACGAACCAGCGAACGATCCGGTAGCCATGCTCGGCGGCCCATTTCTCGATGTAGGCCTTCTGATCGGGGATCGACCGCTCCTGCAAGTCGGTGCTGCGGCGGGCGTAGCCGGCCGCGGGGATCATCTTCTTCTTGGCCATTGGGTTGTACTCCTATGAAGCGACACACCCCGCCGGGCGTCGTCGGCCCGACGGGGTGCGGGGGATGGTTCGAGATCACGTTTCGGCGCCTTCGAGGAAGGCGACGACCGATGCCAACCGCTGGTTGACCTCGGCCAGCGACCCGACGTGGCACCAATTGATGTCTACGTCGCCGCCCGGGGCGGGCAGATCCTGAAGCAACTCGCTGATGCGGCCTACCAGATCGGTTGCCACCATGTGGGCGCTCTCGTAGGCGGGCTCGGCTTCGAGGCGGGGTTTCTTCATGGCGTCGCCGTCCTACTTCTTCGAGGCCAAGGCGAACCGCCCGCGATCCGCCTTCACGAACCGGGCGTCATCCCCCTTCTTCGCGATCTCGCGAATGATCGAGGCGTACAACGTCGCTTCCGGCGTCTTGCCACCGGGCGAAGACCAGAGGCCCTTGGCCTCCATCGCTTCGACCATCTCGCGGGCGCTCATCGGTTTGCGAGCCCGCCGCAAGACCTGAACCGCCGCGGCGATCTGGCTTAGCTTCTTCGCCGGGGCCTTCGCCGCGCGGGCCGCCTTCTTCGTGGTGGTTTTCTTCGCCATCTTCGTTCTCCTCGCGTCTTGGGTATTACGGGTGGGCCGCGACCCCCGCGGCCCAACAGGACAGTCAGTTACCTCAACGCGGGAAGAACCTCAAGCTAGGGGGTTGGCCAAGGGGGCGGATTCTCGGAAACTTGGCCACACGGGGCCAATCTGGGCGAACTGGGCGGGGATTTTGGGGCTGCCCCGTTGCGTCACCCCTGAAAGAAACTCTGTCTGGTAGCGCGCCCGTTCCCGTGGCCATCAGAAGAGGGGGTCTCGGCCGAAGTACCTAGCCGGCGTTCCGCCGCCGTTTCAGGTGTCAGATTCCTGACACCTGGCCGCCCCGCCAATCGTTGCGCACCCCTCATAGGCCGTATCATTTTCGAGACGTGACGCACCCGGCCGCCGCGATTCCAATTTGGGATTCCAATATTCCAATTTGCCCCGGCCATGCCTGCCCAAGTGTGATCGTAAACCTTTGTGGCTAAGGTGGTTGTGCGGATTCCAGTTTCCAATTCCAATTTCCAATTTCTATTTTCAGGCCCCGATTCCAATTTCCATTCCAATTCCAATTTCCTTAAGGAAATTGGAATTGGAATATTGGAAGGGCGAGGGTGCTCACGCTGGAACGATGGCGTCGCCGTCGACGATCACCTCGCTTCGTTCTTGGAGCTTGGCCAGCACGTCGTACCGGGTGGACTGCCGCATGCCGGCCGCTTCGCACTCAGCATGCCAAGCCTTCACGCTCGCCCGGCCTTCGTCACTCATCGCAATCAACCGGCGCGCAACCGAGAGCCCGACCTCCTGCCACTTCCCCCGCTTGCCGGGCATGGCCTTGGCCGTCGAGGCGAGCGCGCCGACGTCCGCATCGATCACCTCGACGGCGGCCGACGTGATCGGGTTGCCGTATTCATCGCGCATGCCGGGCAGTTCCACCGTCACCAATTCCATGGCCAACGGCGCGGGGATCTCCGCGTCCTTCATCTTGGTGGCCGTCAACGTCAGCCCGGGCTCGGTTTTGTCGAGCCGGTATTCGGCGTCGAGCGCGGCCTTCAGCGCGATCGCCCCGCGGGCGCGCATCTTCTCGGCGTGCCCGGTGTGATGCACCACCAGGATCGTGCAGTCGTAGCGACGCCGGATGGCGTCGCAGGCCGAAACGAACCGGCTCATGTCCTGGGTGCTGTTCTCGTCGCCGCCCCCGAAGCAGCGGGCCAGGGTGTCGAGAACCACAAGCGTCGGGCGGCCCGATGCGGCGTCGATGGCCGCGAAGAGAGAGGCGAGTTCGGCGGGCTGCGGGATGGCCACCGCCGGGGCGACGAATAACGGCGCACCGGCCATCTCGACACCGGCGTTCTCGCTCCATGCCCGGATTCGCCGGCCGAACCCCTGCTGGCCCTCGCCGGCCACGTAGACCACCGGGCCGGCTCGTACCGTATGGCCCCGCCAGGGCGTGCCTGTGGCGATCCTCGCGGCCCAGTCGATGGCCACGAAGGATTTCCCGCAGCCTGGGTCACCGAACACCAGGGCGAACGTGTCGCGTTCCAACACGCCCCGAAGCAGCCAGTCGGGCGGGCGCATCTCGATCTGGTCGGCCCGCGTCAGTTGAAACCGCCGCGGGGTTGGCTCCATACTTACGCATTGCGCAAGTATCGCTGGCGGTTGCTTGGCTTTGGTAACGATCTCGGCCCCCTCGATCTCCAAGGGCATCGGCGGTGCGGCGGGGTCGCGCGTGCTGATCGGTTCTTCGGCCCAGCGTTCAACGGCCGTCAACCATGCGGGAAGCACGAGCCGATCGAATGTGTCGAGGTCTTCAACCTCGTCCCAGGATTGCGTGACGTAGGCCATCGCATGATGACGCCCCCGAAGCCGGGCGGCCGGCACAGCATGGCCCGGCCGATAGCCGAGATGGTATGTCTTCGGCCCCGCCCGGCCAGGTCCGTATACCGAGAATCGCTCGCGCACCCGGCGGCGAAGCTGGCGGGCCGCTTCTTCCTCGCCCCAGGGATCGAACGTGCCGTCGTCGGGGTCGCCCCACTCGCGCACCACGCGGCGGGCCTCTTCGAGAAACCCCCGGCGGAACGCGCGTTCCTTCTCCGGCGATTGGTCCGGCCAGTCCGGCGCGTCGTCGTAGTCCGCAGCGAGGCCGACGTCGTGCGATTGGCTCAGTGCGATCAATGCTCAGTTCCTTTCCGCAAGTGCTGCCAGGGATTCACGCTCGCCTTCATGCTCACGATCCCATTGGGCCAGCAGCCAGGCCGTGAGCGTTTCCTGCCTTCGCGCTGGCAGGTCGCCGGTCTCGGCCCTCGGTTCGCAGGTGGCCACAGAGAAGTCGAATTTCCCGATCCGTTCGGTTGCTGCTACCATGCCGGGTGCTCCCCATCGAGACAAAGAGAAAAACGAAGGGCGGGATGCGACGCCAAGCAGAGCGCGCCGCACCCCGCAAGCCCGTGCCGAATCAGGCTTCGCCCTTCGCTTTGAAGGCCGCGCGGTGGTCGCCCAGGGCGCAGCCGAAGTCGTGGAACACCCGCCACGTGGCCGCCAGCTTGTTCGGGTCCGCATCGAACCCGAAGAACTCGACTGTCGGGGTCTGCTTGCCTTGCAGAAAGGCAACGACCAGCGCAGCGTCCTGCGGCCCGGCGAACAGGTACCAGGCTTTGGCCGAGATGCCGGTGAACCGCTCACTGTTAGAAAGGCGGGATTCCACTTCGAGGGAAACGATGTTCTTCAGCGCATTGCCCGTCGGCTCGTCCGAGTTGGCCCGCTGAATGAAATCGCTTTGCAGAAGCTCCTTGGCCGTCTGCGAAAGCTCCGGCGGCACGAGCAGGCACTTCGGCCGGATGTCCAGATCGCGGCCCTCGTCGTCGCGCTGTTGCATCATCTTCGTGACGCCGGCGCCCAAGGCGGCGAGGCTCAGGGCCGTGTCGGCCCCCGAGGCGTAGTTGCCGTTGCCGGCCGAGAAGAAGCTGCCGGCGCCGGCCAGCAAGGTCTTGTAGACCAGATCGGAGACGGCCCGCATCGCGGAGCGCCCCAGCGAGCGGGCCGTGTCGTCGAACATGCTCAAGTCGTCGTTGATGATGTCGCGACGGTCGATTCCGATGTTCTTGCCGAACGTATCGACCTGGAACTTGTAGGTCGATTCCTTGAGCGAACCGTACTTCAGTTCGCCGCCGGGGGCCACCTGCTCCAATTCGCCCGTCTGCGTCGGGCGGACGCCGGTGTGCTCCTTGAAGTCGCTGGCCGACTTGACGGCCGCGAACGCCCGCCAGGTGGCCGGCGATTCGCCGTAGGCGTCCATCAACACCTTGTTGGCCGCGTCGCCCAAGGCCACCGGCAGCGAGTAGGTCGACAGCGCCGCGCGGATCAGCCCGTCGCGGCCGTGGGGCGTCTCGATGCCCTCGATCCGCAGGGCCGCGCGGCACAGGTCGATCAGGCTGGTGGCCCGCATGTCGCGGGCCCGCTGCGCCGCGTCGGGCCCCAGGGACTTCTCGGCCAAGCCCTCGCACCCCATGTGCGAAAGGATGGCCGCCTCCAACACCCGACGGTCGGGGGCCGGCTCGACGCCACGAACCGGCGGGGGCGTCGGGCGCGAGGCCCGCAGCACTTCGAGCCGCGTCTGATCGACGCCCCAGCCCTCTTCGATGGCCTTCGCCTCGATCTGGCCGAACCGCCCGTCGCACGCTTCGCGGATGCCGGTGATCCGCTTGCTTTCGGCCAGGGCCTCCTCGCGGATCTGCTCGGCCGTCTTCTCAATCGTCTCCGTACTCATTTGCCTCTTCCCTTTCTCTGAAGCGGTGATCGCAACCGACGTGTTCCGATCGGCCGCGATGGACACAATGGAAACCTCACGCAATTCGCCGGCCCGCACGTAGGTCATGCCGGTGCGGGGCGCGGTGATGGTTCGGCCGTTGACGACGACCGTGTCGCCCGGCCGAATCCGCTGGGTATCGGTGGGCGAGACGCCCACGCTGGCCTGGAACCGGAAGCCCGCCCGGGCCAGATCGATGATCTGGCGGGCGGCCTCCGTCGTCGGCGCGATCGTGCCGGCGACGACGAGCCGGTTGCTTTCGACGCGGGCTCGGCCGTAGCCGACGATCCCCTTGAGCGTCGAATCGTGGTCGGCCAGAATGCCGACTTGCTGGGCCGCGTCGATGCCGGCCAGTTCGATGGCCACCGGGCCCCAGCCGGGCACCGTCATCAGGTTGCCGGTGTAGGCGACGATGGAAACCGCGGGCGTCTTGCCGGCGGCTTGGATTTCGACGTCGGCCATCGAAAACAGAAGGCCGTCAGTGGCTGTGGTCATGGTTCAATCTACCCGGGGTTTGATCCGTCGCCGAAGCGACGGCGTGTAGCCGGCCGCGAGCAGCCTCGGGCCGAGCACCTTGATGCGGTACCGAATGGTTCCTTCGGATACCTTCATGCGGCGGGCGACTTCGCTGACGTTGCCGTCGCATTCGACGAACTGCCGGCAGAGCGCCCGACTGGGTTCGTCTTCGATGTACTCGAGGATGCCGTCAAGCGTCGGCAACTCCGGTTCCTTATCCTCAGGGGGATCGAGCCGCAACCCCTTGCTGCCGGGTTTCGGCTCGGGCCACTGCTTGAAGCGGCTGGCATGCCGCTTCGCGCGGGCGGAATGCTTAAGCGCGGCCCGCTGGACGATGGTCTTGATCAGCGCTTCCTTCGTCCCCTTCGCCGCGTCGAACTTCGGCGGGTTGCGGAATAACTGGAATTTCGCTGCCTGGGCGACTTCCTGGGGATCGACGGACCTCGGGCCGTACTGCCTGACGAAATCGGCCGCGAGGCGGTTGATGAGTTTCTCCAGTGCCTCATCGATGACGAAATCTTCGGATTCGCCCATTCACACCTCCTCGCCGCGTTCGAGCCGCTCCTTGATGTCATCGCAGATCGAGAACGAAATGATCGCCGGGGTGGAGCCGACCAGGTTGCCGGCCTTGTCCAGCAGGCCGCGGGGCGGGACGCGGTGCATGACGAAGTACTGGTCATCGGCCGGAATGCGGCGGCCGTACTTCTGCGACTCGCGCTCGGCGGCCTCGCGAAGCGGCCGCAGGAAGTCGGCGTAGCGGCAGCCGAGCGTTTCGCACATCGCCGCGAACGGCGTGAGGATGTTGCAGTCCTCGAAGTGCTCGGCCGCGGCGTCGACGTCGGCCTGCGTCCAGGCGTCCGGCTTCGCGAGCTTGACGACGCCGTCCTCAACCAGCAGATCGAGCATCTGCGGCCGGCAGTCGTATCCCCGCGACCGCAGGTGGCCCGACGCCCCCGTTGCGTTCATCGGGAACATCCGCTCCCGCTCCCTCTCGGCGGCTTCGCTGAAGACGGGGTCCGAGTCGGCCAGGGGCCGCAGCCGCAGGTCAACGTACTCCTCGAAGGTCAATCCAATTCCCATTCGCGTTTCTCCTCGCGGTTGAAAAACCATGCGGGCGAGCACCATGCCCGCTCACTCTGTTATTTCCGGCCCGGAGCCGGATTCGTAAAGCGGGTCGCGGAATTCTCGACCGAGAGTATGGGCTTCCGTTGTAAGCCATTGCCAAGCCTGGGGTTGTGAATGAAGGCAAAATCCGAACGCCGACGGCAATGGGAATGCCAGTCGAGTGAACCTGCTCGCGACGATACGTTTTCAGAGGACGCCCTCACCAGCGGGGGTGCTGTTGATTGTGTGCCCAGTTTCGACCCGCTCCCCCGGCTGCAGCCCGAGCAACGTAAATCAGCACTCGGACGGTTGTCAAACGGGTTTCCCAGGCGTAAATTAGCGAAATCCGGCGGGTCGCCCCGACTGGCAGGGGTGCATGCTGTCGGTCCACATCGATCAATGGGAGCAAACAGCTATGTGTCGCACTATTTCATGCTTCGCAGTAATATGCGTAATCGCTTGGTTATCTTCAGGGTGTGGCCCTATATCTTCGGGCGGTAGCGCAGCCAAAGCGGATTTGCAGACAATCTGGGACACATGCAAGGACTACTACCGTAAGACAGACTCGATGCCACCTCGCAGCGAAATCCCCGGCGAGCTAGCTGCGATTTACAATTACGAAATGACCGCTGGGATCTCGCTCTATCAGCGGTCGACGAATGTTATCGCTTATGAAAGCAGACCGACGAACGGGAAGCGATATGTCCTCTTCAGCGACGGCCGTATCGAGCAGCTAACTGACGTGCAACTTCGGGAAGTGCAAGTTGATCCGAATCCGCAATAGCTAATGCAGCTATCCTATCTGAAACCCTGTTTAGATCGCCGCTTCAATGCACATATCGAGCAGATTTCCTAGTACTCTGGGATCAACTTCTGCTTTCGAAGTTGATTCCTACCTCCTGGAAACAAGGGATTATGCCGTAGCAAGAAGTGTAGGAGGGCAAATTGGAGTCACCTGGAACGCCAACTCCGATTGCCCAAACGGATTCCCGCACACATACACACATCAACAATGGTTCATCTTGCCGGATGAGGTGGCTGATCTCGTTTGGATGGCCGCACGATTTGGTGTGCCGCTTGATGAGACTACTTCCGAGCCTGGGCAATAGCATTGCGGTACGTCACGCTGGTAATATGATCCGTCACCAGGACAACGACTATGATCGTGTTCGCCTGCAGTAACTGTGGCAAGCAGATCCGGGCCAAGGACGAGGCTGGCGGCAAGCGCGCGAAGTGCCCTGGCTGTTCAATGGTCATCACGATCCCCGCAACTATCAGCGAGGATCGGCCTGTAGTCGAGAATCGCAAGCCACCAGTTGCGTCGAATGCATCTGCAGTCAGCAGCAATACTCAGCCGCTTCCTGGTTCAGCGGATACGGCTTTTCCCGAAATCGACACCAAGGCTCCCCGTACCCAAACCGGTGCCTCTTCTGGGCGATCACCGAGTCCAGGCATCGGAGATGTATCGAGCCGTGTGGCTCAACTCTCAAAGGTAAAGCTGGACGGCCCTATTCGTTGGATAGTGCGCAAGGAGTTAAAGAAGGTACCAGAACTGCTGTCGAATGGTGAGGAATTGGTGAATCTTGCGCAGGGGTTTTATGATGGAAAGAACGGGCTCGTCGCCCTGACGGACCGCAGGGTCCTATTTATCGAAGAGGGAATGTTTCGAAGCCGACTGGAAGACTTCTCTTTTGACAGGATCAGTTCTGTGCAAACCGAAAAGGGATTTGCGCATGGCAAGCTCGTCGTTTTCGTTTCTGGTAATAAGGCGATCTTGGAAAAGATTTCGCCGAAGGAACGGGCTATCGAAATCGGCGACATGATCCGTGACAAAATTAACGCCCCGAAATCTACACCGTCGCCCGGGTCCGGCTCGAGCCCCGATCCTGTCGCGCAGTTGAAACAGCTTGCCGAACTGCGCGATGCGGGAGTTCTAGATAACGACGAATTTGAAGCCAAGAAGGCGAAGCTGTTGTCGCAGATTTGACCTGCCTTTTCGGGTACTTTCTCCAAGGGAATTGGCTCTTTTCAACGTTACGACTGCCGCACTTTCCCCCGCTCCCACGCGAAGCCAACCCGCTCCACACAGCTACCCATCCTGTCATCGAGGACGGCCCTTGGGAGGTCCGCTACCTTGTGATCGACACGCGGAACTGGCTGCCCGGCAAACTCGTGCTCATCCCGCCCCTGTGGGCCGAGGATATCGATTGGGAGACTCGCCGGGTCGAGATCAGCCTCACCCGCGAGATGATCCAGAACAGCCCGGAGTTCGACCCCGACACGCCGGTCAACCGCCAGTACGAGGAGGTGTTCTACGACTACTACGGACGGCCGAAGTACTGGACCGGCGCGGGTCACGCCGTGCGGTAACGTCCTGGCGCGGCAGGCCGGACCTCCGAAGTCTGGAGGACTTCGGAAGTCCTTTTTCGGAACGGCAAAGTAAGGAGCAGAAGATGCGTATTCGCGACGTCATGTCCCGCGGCGTGGAATCGATCGGGCCGGAAGCCACGGTGCAGGAGGCGGCCCAGAGAATGGCCGCCTGCAACGTCGGCTTCCTGCCGGTGCTCCGCGTGGGGATGCCGCTGGGGGTGATCACCGATCGGGACATCGTGGTGCGTTCGACGTCCCGCGGCGATGCGCCGAGCCGGACTCGGGTCGCCGACGTGATGACTCACGATGCGCAGAGTGTGGGCCTGGATACACCGGCGGAGGAAGCGGCTGAGCGCATGCGTCAGAAGGGCGTCCGACGGCTGCTCGTGGAGGACATGAACCGCAAGATCGTGGGCGTGGCGACGCGCAAGGAACTCGTCTCCGAAACCCGCCCCGCGCGCGAATCGACGCCGACGCGGGCATGATCGCGGCCACGGCCGGCATTCTGGCGCCCCGACACCCCACCCAATCGGCCGAGCTGAGGCGGATGGGGCGCCAGCTACCGCTCGATCCGCACGACCGCGTGCCCGACGTGCCGTGGCGAGACCGGTTCTCCAGCCGATGCCTGCCCGAGGCGAAGGGCTTGCTCGGGCGGGCTTACGCAGTCTCGCGGACGTCGGAGATCTCTCCGTCATCACGCGCCGCTCATGTCAGCCCTTCGTCGCGGCCATGGATCCGGGCCGGTGGCGAGGTGGCCTCGACCGCGGTGAACGGCTCGAGGATCTCGTAGTGATGGGCGGCGTGCGGCGGAACCACCCAGCAATCGCCCGGCTCCAAAAGCAGCTCCTGGCCCTCCAGGTGGAGCCTGGCTCGGCCTTCGAGCACGAAGCCGACTGTTTCGTAGTCGCGCAGCGTGTCGGGCTTGGGCTCGCCGGGCTGCTCCGACGCCCAAAGACGCATGGCCAGGTGCT
This sequence comes from uncultured Pirellulales bacterium, assembly GCA_964434165.1. Lineage (GTDB taxonomy): Bacteria > Planctomycetota > Planctomycetia > Pirellulales > Thermoguttaceae > CAYSUS01. Next base: position 11,262 of record CAYSUS010000026.1, on the reverse strand, counting down.
TGCCCGAAGCCAGGTACTTCTGCCCCTGGGGCCCTTTCGGAGACGTGCTCGCTTGCACCTTTTTGACGGTCGTATCGTTCATGGGAAGAGGACCTCTCAGGCTTTCTGCTCCTTCAGGAGCCGCGCGGTCAAGGTGATCTCCGTTCCTGCCAGGGCCTTCGACACCGGACAGCCGTTCTTGGCCGCCGTGGCCACCCGATGGAACGTCTCCTCGTCCACGTCGGGGACCTCGGCCTCGGTCTCCAGCTCGATTCGCGGAATCGCGAACCCGTCACCGCTCTTGGCCAGATGGACGAGGGCCTTGGTGACGATCTTCGCGGGCGCATACCCTTCCTCGCCCAGCAGGTGGGCCAGCGCCATGGAGAAACACCCCGCGTGGGCGCCGCCGAGGAGTTCTTCCGGGTTGGTGCCGGTCCCTTCCTCGAAGCGCGAACCGAAGCTGTACGGGGCTTCGAAACCCGTGCCCAGCCGGATGTTCCCTTTCCCATCCTGAAGCTTGCCTTCCCAGATCGCTTGGGCGTCGCGTGCCGCCATGATTCGTATCTCCTCGTTGAGTGGATGTGGGTCGGCCGCCATCCGCGTGATCGGACGCTATGCGTCGCGCCGACCGCCGCTTGAAGAGCAAACGGCGCGCCGGATGTGCGGCGCGTGGGAACGCGAGGCCGGGCATGGCCGCGTGCGACAAACCGTCGGCCCGGGGCGACACTCTGGACCGATCTGGCGCCCGCGTTTCGCCCGGCGGGCTCCCGAATCCACGCCCCGCGCCGTGCCCTTGGGCTGCGGCGCGGGGTTTGCACCCTGTGCCGTGCGGTAAGGCCTGGTGCATGTCCCGCCATCGGGGGCAGCGCCGCGTCTCGTCGCCGGTCCGTACGTCCCGTTTGGTGCTTTCGCGAACGCCCGCCGGAGGAAAAAACGATGCGAACTCCGAAGTCCTTTCCCAATCGTCTCCGCATCTTGTTGTTGGCCGGCGCGGCCGTGGTGGTCGGGGTGGGCCTGGCCGACGACGCCAAGATGAAGAAAGACCGGAAGCTGAAGGACCAGACCTACATGCCGGTGAAGATCGACGAGAGCTTCCCCGCGATCCAGAGGCGGGACAAGGCCGCCAGGCCGAAGATCATGCAGCGGCAGGAGAGGCTGCTGGAAGCGCGCTACGACCTCCGCGACGACCCGTCGGACGTGATGATGTCCGCCGGGCGCAAGGCGGTGCAGAAGGGCGTGCGCGTGAAGCTCCCCGAGGTCGTTACGTGGGAGGAGCTGGCGAAGATGAGCTCGGAGGAGATCCGCAGGAAGGACCTCTTCCCCATGGGGTTCCGCCCTCTGCCGCACGCGCACCACGCCACCGGCGGCCAGGTCTTTCCCCGGGCGCAGATCGACGCCATCGAGAAGGCCGAGGATCGCGATCTGAGCCGGTTCGACGTGGACTTCGATCTGCCCGACCACCTCACGCCCGAGTTTCCGCCGCCGATCTACCTCACCTCGCGGCCGGATCTCGGCGACGTGTCGCAGGGCGAGGTTCTCACGATCAAGAACTACTACCGGTTGATGAAGGGCATCCTCACGCCGGTCCAGATGGAGGGCCTGCGCCTCCTATTGACCCCGTTCCCGCAGCAGCAGTTCAACCAGACCGAGGACCGCAAGGTGGCCGAGCCGAGCCTCGGCGTGACCTGCCTGGACTGCCACGTCAACGGGCACACGAACGCGGCGTTCCATCTCAACCCGGACACGCGTCCCCAGTCGGCCCGGCTGCGCCTCGACACGGTCAGCCTCCGCGGTATGTTCAACCAGCAGATCCACGGGTCGAAGCGGTCGCTCCGCTCGATCGAGGACTTCACGGAGTTCGAGCAGCGCACGGCCTACTTCGACGGCGACCACGTCATCGCCGCCAAGAAGGGCGTCAACCTGCCCGACCGCGCCAGCCAGGTGGCGATGATGGCCCAGATGCAGAACCTGTTCGACTTCCCGCCTGCGCCCAAGCTCGACGAGTTCGGCCGGCTCCGCAAGGACAAGGCCACCGAGCTGGAGCTGGAGGGCGAGAAGGTGTTCTTCGGCAAGGCCCGGTGCGCCGAGTGCCACAAGCCGCCGTTCTACCTCGACGACAAGATGCACGACCTGCACCTGGAGCGGTTCTACGAGCCGGAGATGGTCAGCGACCATTATTCGATCCCCGACGGCCCGATCAAGACGTTCACGCTGCGGGGCATCAAGGACTCGCCGCCCTACCACCACGACGGCCGACTGCTGACCCTGGAGGACACGGTCGAGTTCTTCAATCTGGTCCTCGAGCTGAAGCTCACTGGCCGCGAGAAGCAGGCGCTGACCGCGTTCATGCGGTGCCTGTAGAATAACCGGGCCATTTCGAGAAAGGTGGAATGCATCCATGTCGTTCGAATCCTCCGTGCACGCCAAGGCGATCGACCTGGTGAAGCGGTCGATCGAGATGACCACGGCGGCCGGCTCGGGCCATCCGACCTCCGCCGCCAGCCTGGCGCATCTCGTGACGGTGCTGCTTTATCACCACATGCGCTTCGATCCGGCCGAGCCCGACCATCCGGACGGCGACCGGCTGGTGCTTTCCGAGGGGCATGCCTGTCCCATCCTTTACGCGGCGGCTGCCGACCTGGGGATCGCCGTCGGGCAGGATCCCTCGCGGCGCCGCCCCATGACCCAGGCCGACGCCCTCCGCCTGCGCGAGATCGAAAGCCCGGTGGACGGCCATCCCAACCCGGCCGAGGGTTTTCCGTTCTTCCCGGCGGCGACCGGGTCGCTGGGCCAGGGGCTTTCGATCGCGGCCGGGCTGGCCCTGGCGGCCCGGCTCGACGGCCGCCCGGCGCGGTTCTTCTGCCTCGTCGGCGACGGCGAGAGCCGCGAGGGGCAAATCACCGAGGCCCTCGACTTCCTCATGGATCACAACCTGCGGGCGGTCTGTCCGATCTTCAACGCCAACGCCTACGGCCAGGCCGACGCGGTCAGCCCGCAGCAGTATCCCGGCCGGCTCGCCGCGCGGCTGATGGCCGCCGGTTTCCACACCCAGGTCGTCGAGGGGCACGACCCGATCGACGTCTGCCGGGCGCTTCAGACCCACGCCGCCGCCGCGGACGCCGGGGTGGGCCCGCCCGTAGCCATCGTCGCGCGCACGAGCAAGGCCTGGGGCTTCGACGACGTGCTGGGCGGCGACGTGCACGGCAAGGCGGTGGCCGAGGATCAGAAGGCCGACGCCCTGAGGGCCCTCGACCGGCGCGGCCGCGTGCTCGAGGCCGCATGGCAAGACGGCGACCTGGCGCGGCCGCCGCGCCCTGCCGCCAAGGTGACGCCTGCGGGGCCGCCCTCGCCGCTGCCGACCCTGGAAGAGGCGCTCGCCCGCTTCGGACAGGGCGACGCGCTCCAGACGCGGAAGTGGGCCCCGCGCAAGGCCTACGGGTTGGCCCTGCGCACGCTCGGCCACGCCGATCCGCGGGTGGTCGCCCTGGACGGGGACGTGCGCAACTCGACCTACTCCGAGGCGTTCTACGAAGATCCCGGCCTCCGCGAGAGGTTCTTCGAGTGCAAGATCGCCGAGCAGAACATGGTCTCCTGCGCCGTGGGGCTTGCCGCGGGCGGGAAGATCCCATTCGTCTCCACGTTCGGCAAGTTCCTGGTCCGGGCGTACGACCAGGTCGAGATGGGCCAGATCAGCCGTCAACCGCTGAAGCTGGTGGGCTCGCACGTGGGCGTCAGCGCCTCGGCCGACGGGCCCAGCCAGATGGCGCTGGCCGACGTGGCCTTTTTTCGCGCCCTGGCCGGGGCCGAGACCGACAACGGCCGTCCCATGATGCAAATCCTCAACCCGGCCGACGCGTACTGTGCCTACACGCTGACGCTGGCCATGGCCGAGTACCCCGGCGCGTGCTACCTGCGGACCATGCGGCCCGACGTGCCGCTGCTCTACGACGAGCAGACCGAGTTCCACTTCGGCGGCCATCACCTGCTGGCCGAGGGTCGCGACCTGTTGATCGTCGCCACCGGCCTGATGGTTCACACCGCGCTTGAGGCGCTCGAGAGCCTGCGGAAGCAGGGCGTCGAGCCGACGCTCGTCGATCTCTACGCGTTGCCGCTGGATGCCGACGCGCTCGTCGATCTCGCCCGGGAGAACGGCCGCCGCGTGCTCACCCTGGAGGACCAGTACGGGGCGGGCTTCGGATCGGCCGTGGCGGAGGCCCTGGCCGCAGCCGGGGAGACGTTTCAACTGCGGCAGATGCACGTGCGGCGCGTGCCCAAGTCGGGCCGCTCGCCGGACGACCTGCTCGCGTACCTGGGCCTTTCGTCGGACGACGTCGTGGAGGCGGCGCTTGCGCGGTCCGCGGCCGCCGCTCGCTGAAACGTCCGATCGCCTGCGGCAACTCACGGCGATCATGTGCTGGTGCCTTCGGACTGCGGCAACGCCTGCCGCCAATCCCTCCCCTCCCATGCGATCAGGTGCATCATGCAGTTTTCCGACAACAGCCATAACCTGCGAATCGAGCTCGACACCAAGAACTGCCGTCTCTCGCAGCCCGAGCTGGAGAAGATGGAGCGGGCGCTGGACCCCTTGCGCGATCCGGTGCGGGACTTCCCGGTCTCCGATCTCTACATCACCGTGATCCATCATCACACGCCCGACGAGTACCACGTGCGTAGCGCGCTGGTGCTGACCGGCCGGACGCTGTTCACCGGCGACCGCGACGCGCAGCCGCTCACCGCGTGGAGCCGCTGCGTGCGCAAGCTGGTCAGCAAGCTGACGGCCTACAAGGAAGACCTGGAAGCCAAGCCGGAGCGGACGCGGAGGCAGGAGGGCAAGGCCCACGAGGTCCTGCCCACCCAGGAGCCCGACGCCGCGTGGATCGACCAGGCGGTCGAGCGCGGCGACTACGCGGCGTTCCGCGAGGCCACGCTGGTTTACGAGGAGCCGGTGCGCAAGCGCGCCGGGCGGTGGATCGAGCGCTACCCCGAGGCCGCGGCCGAGCTGGGCCGCAGCTTCACGCTGGCGGACCTGGTGGAAGAGGTGTTCCTCAACGCCTTCGAGGGCTACGCCGACCGGCCCGACGCCGTCCCCTTCGGCCAGTGGCTGGAGGACCTGATCGATCCCTCGCTCAAGGCCGTGTGGCGCGACCCGGCGCACGAGAAGGAGGTGTTGAGCGCGGTCCGCACGTACCGCGACGCCGCCGCGGAGCATCGGGGGCAGGACGGTTCGGCCGAATCGTAGGGATCGCCCTCCGCAGACTTCCGCAGTCCAAGACTTGGGAAGTCTATGGTCGCCTGCCTTCTGGTTCGGACTTCCGAAGCCGCGTCGACGTTCGGAAGTCTCACCCCGAACTGTCCTGCTGCGCCGTCTCCTCCTTGAGATACCGCTTCTCCAGGTATCCCACGGCGCTGAGGATCGTCATGGCCAGCACGACGGCCAGGCCGGCGAGAAAGTAGTAACCCAGCCCGCACGCGACACCCAGCCCTCCGACGACCCAGATCGTGGCGGCCGTGGTGATGCCCTTGACCGATCCGCGGCTCTGGATGATGGAACCGGCGCCCAGGAAGCCGATGCCTTGGATCACCCCCTGCACGACGCGCAAGGGATCCATCCGCCCCATTTCGTCGGCCGCAGGGACGGCCTGATAGAGTCTCAGGGTGATCATCGTGAACAGGGCCGCGCCCACGCCCACGAGCATCTGCGTGCGCAGCCCGGCCGGCTTGTCGTGGCGCTCTCGCTGCCAGCCCAAGATGCCGGCTCCCCCCGCGGCCACCACCAAGCGAAGCACGATTTCCAGCGCGGAGGGATCCATGCGTGGAGTTCTCCCACGAAGAGTTCGCCCGAATCACGCGACCGTCAACCGATCATCGACGCCGATCACCCCGAGACTGTAGAGCGCCGCGTTGACGACGAGCTGGCGGATCATTCGGTTCGGCACCGCGCCGCTGAGCGTCACCACGGCGTTGGCCACCTTGACGTCGATGGCGTCTTCGTTGACCAGCGGCTCGCGCTTCAGCGCGCCGACCACGCTCTGCGAGATGATCTCGTCGGAGGCGTCGGCCGTGGGCACCGTGGCCAGGCGGTTTTCGACCGCCGTCACCCCGGTCAGCCGCGTCACGGCGTCCTCGGCCAGCATCTGCTTCCACAAGGCGTCCACGGACCCCTCCAGGATCACCGTGCCGCGCTCCACGCGCACCTGGATCCGCGAGGCGTCGATTTCCGGGTTCCAATGGAGCACCTTCTCGGCGTCGGCGCGCAGCTCTTCGTCGTCGGGCATGCGGGCGTCGGGGTACCGCACGGTCAGGCAATTATCCACCTCGGCGACGCCCGACACGGACAAGGCGCCGGCCGTCGCGGCCTGGCGCGCGACCAGGCTCGACACGGTCCCCTCCAGGGTAACCTTGCCGTCGGCCACTTCGACCCGCACGTCGCCCGCATCGACGCGGTCGTCCCAGCGCAGATGCTCCCACACGTTCGTCTTCACGTCCTGATCGGCACGTGGCATCCCTCGGCCTCCATCGGGTTGTTGCTTGCGGTCACGGCACCCGGCGCCGGGACGAGCGCGGTCCCGCCGCGGGCCGGGGCGGCATCGCTTTGGGCTCAGGACTTCTTCGAGGTCTGCACGTACGCGGCCGGCACGAGCTGCCGCGACTTGCGCCCCCCGCACTCGGGGCAAACGCGGAACCGGCGATGGTCGTGCTCCTCGAAGCTTTCCTTGCGCGTGAACACGCGCTCACACTGCTCGCACTGGTAGTCGTAGTACGGCATGACGTCTCTCCTGATCCTCTCGTTGATGGCGTGAATCGTTCCGCTACCTGCGCCGCGTGGCCAGGCCCAGCACGGCGGCGAACAGGGCGCCGCCCACGATCGACCAGACCACCGGAAACGCCCGACCGCCGACTTCGATGGCCAGGATCTCGGCCACGCCGACCAGGCGGGCGAGCCACGTGCCCAACAGGGCCCCGATGAACCCGACCGCGATGGCCGCCAGGCATCCGCCCCGGCTGAAACCGGCCAGGGCCTGGGCCACGCTGCCGCAGATGCCCGCGATCAGAAGCAGCACGAGGAACTCGATGAGTGACATGCGCGTGGCTCCCGGGAGTCGGGGTTCCGCCTGCCTTTCGTAGGACGACGCGGGCAGGCCGCACCTCCGCGTCCCGTGCGGCGGCCTGCGGCTCCACCCGCGTCGCAGCAGGCTTCCTTGCTCGAGCGATTCCGTTCCCTTCCTCTTCGGCCCGTCACGGGCGCGAGGGCCAGTTCTCCACCTTGAGCTTGCTGACGATCGACGTCGCGCCCCCCTCCCGGGCATTCTCCTTGGCCGCCTGCAGCTCGTCCCAGTCCTCCACGGTGCCCACGAGCGTGGCCACGCCGTGATGGACCTCGACCGAGATGTCGTCGCTATCGACGAACGGGCTCCACCACAACTGGCCCTCGATGTCCTCGGCGATCTCCTGATCGGTCTTGTCCGCCGGCTCGTAGTCCACGTCGATGTTGTTCTGGATGGCGATCACGCCGGGCACGGCGGCCGTGGTCTTCTCCGCCTTCTTCTTCATGTAGAACGACGGAACCTCGCCGGCCAGGAAGGCCTTGCCGTTGGACACCCGCACCGACACTTCATGCCGGTCCACGTACGGGCTCCGCTGGAGGGCCTCGGAGAGGTCGGCGGCGATCTCCGCGTCGCTCCGCGACTCGGCGGGGCGCACGCGGAGGAAGTTCTTCACGCGCCGCACGCCCAGCGTGTCGCTGGCCTCGCGCCCGGCCGCGCGCCTGGCCAGCAGGTTATCCACCTTGCCGGTGAGCGTGGCCACGCCGTCGGCCACCGACACCTCGACCTTGAACGATTCGACGCGGGGATTGCCGGCCAGCCGCTCCTCGACGGCCTTCTCGGCGTCCTCGTCCGTCCAGGCCTGCCGGGCCCAGTCGCTCATGTCGTCGCGAGCCCACCACTGCACCTTGAGGTTGTTGTCCACGGCCTTCACGCCGCTGACCTGCCAGGCCTTGCTCTCGGCCTCCGACCTCTCGGCGCTGCTGCCCACGCTGCCCTGGAGCGTCACCTGGCCTTCCCGGACCAGCACGTTGATCAAGCCCGAGTCGATCGAGGCGTCGGCGCGCAGGCGCCCGCGGATCTCCGGGGCGATCTCGTGGTCCGGGCGCTGGACGTTCAATTCGTAGGTCAGCTCGTTTTCCACGTCCACCACTCCCTGCACGTCCTCGGCCGCCTCGCCGGCGAGCATCTTCTCGCTGAACGAGTCCACCTCGCCGCGGAGCGTGACCACGCCCTGCTCGACCGTCACGTCGATCTGGAACGACTCGGTGGCCGGGTCGAGCAGCAGGGCCGAAAGCACGTCCGCCCGGATCTGCGAGTCCAGGCGCAGCGGCGTAACCACCCGGATGTCGTTGTCCACGTCCGTCACGCCCTTGACCCTTTCAGCCACGTCCTCCGCCCGAAGCTTGGCGTAGTAGCTGTCGATGGAGCCGGACAGCGTCACCTGGCCGTCCTGAGTGGCCACGTCGATCTTGTGGGCGGGCACGCCCTGCTCCTGGATCAACTCCGTCTCCACGGCCCAGGTGATGTCCCGGTCGTCGAGGTCCTCCGGAGCCGCCCGGCTGCTCGAAAGAGCGAATGCCAGCATGGCGGTGAATGCGGCCGTGCCCTTCAACATGCTTTGGATTCTCACGCTTGGCTCCTTGTCTTTCCTCGCTTTCCCCATTTCCCGTTGCCCTGTGCACACATGACCTGTGCACACATGAGTCGTTTCCCCGGAGAAAGGCTGCACAATCCATGCCGGAGTCGATTCCCGGCGAGGCGCCGGCACACCGTCACGGAATTCTCTAGTGGGCCCTGCGGAGGGCGTTCAGCGGGCCTGGACGTAAGCGTCAAGCTGACCGTCACCTGCGACCATCTGTCGCGGTCGATGGTCCTTCATGCTCAAAGAGCCGTTTGCCAGCCAGGAATCCCTGCGCGATCACCGCGCCCGCCGCGCTCCAGCCCTGCGGGCAGGTGCCGCCGGGCGTGTGCCGCTCGCCGTGCAGGTACTCGGGGAACGACCAGGTACGCCCTTCCCTCTCCAGGCGGTTGGCGCGGTGGATGGCGTCAAGATACCGGCCGGCCTCGTCGGTCTTGCCCCGGGCGGCCAGGCTCGCGCTGTAGAACCCCGTGACCATCGGCCACAGCCCGCCGTTGTGATACTCGTTGGGAGCGTTCTTGAACGTGTGCGAGAACGTCATCTGCAGCTCGTCCCACGCCTCGTCCTTGGGGGTGATCGGCGGATGGAAGGCGGGCAGGAGCATCACCTCTTCATCGACGAGCCGACCGCCGATGCACTCATCCACCGCCTCGCTCTGCTCGTCGGCGGCCACGCCCAGCAGCGAGACCAGGGCGTTGGCCAGGCCGTCGAACCGGTACCCGTAACCGAGCGGGCTGAAGAAGGGCATCCAATACCGGCCCCGCCGGTGCGGCGCGGCCCTTCGCCCCTTCTCGAACAGCACCTCGTGATACGCATCCTCGGGCACCTCGTCGCCATTGTGGAACCAGTAGTTGGCGCGAATCAAGTGCGTTAGCCGCCCGACCCGGTCCTGCAAGGCGTGGTCCGGGCCGCCGTGCACGTGGCTGTGGATATCACAGACGCCCCGCTGCGCCTCCAGGTAGAGGAGCTGGTCGTAGAGCACGTAGCCGCTGTGGACGTACTCATCGGCCCAGTCCCCGGTGGGTGGGACGTACAGAAGGCCCCGCCCGTTGAACTCCCACGCCCCAAGGAGGAAGCGAACCCTCTCGATCGGTTCCAGGATGCGATCGAGAAATCCCTCGTCGCCCGTGGCCTTCCAGTACTCCGCGCAGGCGATAAGGAACCACAGATCCGCGTCCACGCGCCCGGCCGTACCCCCGTAGCTGATCCGTTCGGTCTTGGGGTCCACGTTGCTGGGGATCTCGCCGTGGGGGCCTTGATATCGGGCGAGCGTGAGGAGGCTTCGCCGAGCGCAATCGATCAACTCTGCGTTGCCGGTGAGGAGGCCCGCCAGCCCGAGAATACTGCTGTCGCGCCCCCAGATGCGGCGGTAATTCGCCCGCTCGGTCGTCGTGGCCAGGAACCCGTCGGCCGTGGCGCACTCTCCAAGCAGGTCCACCGCCCGGCGGTAGCCCTCGTCGAGAAGGCCGCCGCCCTCGGCGGCCCCGTAGGTCGTCTCCCTGGCCATGCGCACCTCGTGCGGTCCGGCGATGTCTGCCGGGGAACGTGCCGGTCAAGCCACGGCCGGAACCTGGGTTAGGGCATCGATGATGGCGGGCAGGAACTCCGGAAGGTCCTTGGGCGTGCGGCTGGTGATCAGGTTGCCGTCGCGCACCACGGCCGCGTCGGTCCAGTCGGCCCCGGCGTTGACCATGTCGTCGCGGATGGCGAAGAAGCTCGTCACGCTACGGTTTCTCAGCACGCCGGCCGAGCAGAGCATCCATCCCGCGTGGCAGATGGCCGCCACGATCTTGCCGCCGGCCACCGCGTCGGCCACGAGCTTGACCATGGGCTGGCAGCGTCGCATGTGGTCGGGGGCGTATCCGCCCGGGATGATCACGGCGTCCAGCACCTCGGCCTTCACGTCCTCGGCCGCAGCATCCGTCGTGGCGGGATAGCCGTGCTTCGAGGGGTAGGTCGCGCCGGCCTCGGGCCCGATCAGGACCACGGTCGCGCCTTCCTCGCGAAGTCGAAATACTGGGTACCACAGCTCCTGGTCCTCATAAAGCTTCTCTACCAGGATGCCGATCTTCTTGCCTTTCATTCTCATATCAGAAGCTCCCTTCGGTTGCTTGTCGATTGCGCAGAATGGGATCTCTTCGGCCGCCTGCGACTACGAACCGAACGAATATTGGGCGACGATGGCAATGATCGTCGCCAGAAGGAAAATCCAGAAGAAGATGCCGAATGTGACCGCCACCGCTGTCTCCGCCTGCGTCTCTTCCCGGGCCTCGCGCGGCGATCGCGTCTCGTGGTTCGAGACGGAAGCCACCACCGCCATGAGTCGCAACCCAATCAGTGTCGCCGTGATCAGATACGGCAGCTAGTGCACGCCCCGCAGGATGGGCCCCACGGGTCGGAACCAGGCGCCTAAGGCCCACGTGGCGAAGAACAGCACAAGGAACAGGGCGAGGAAGTCAAACCCCGCGACCGCCATGTGCCGTCGACCGCCCGCGCTCAAGAGCATGGCCACCACCAGCGCGATCGCCACGACAAACAAAATGGGCTCTACTGGGATTTAAGTGGCTGGTAGCAGGTCCAGGCCGCCGCAGTGGAAGT
>CAYSUS010000025.1:0-78661 GCA_964434165.1 uncultured Pirellulales bacterium | reverse complement strand
TCGAGAAACAGCACCTCGGGCGAGTGCAGCAGGGCGGCGATGAGCTCCATCTTCATCCGCTCGCCGAGCGAGAGTTCGCGAACCGGCTGAGAGAGAAGATCCCGCACGTCGAGCATGTCGGTCAGCTCGTCGCGGGTGCGGTCGAACCGGCGAGGGTCGATGCGGTAGATTTGCTGGTGCAGCCTGAACGATTCGGCCGCCGGCAGGTCCCACCAGAGCTGGTTCTTCTGGCCCATCACCAGGGCGAAGCGGCGGCGGTAGGCGTTCTCGCGGTGCCAGGGGACGAAGCCCATCACCCGGGCGGTGCCGCTGGTGGGCGTGAGCACGCCGGAGAGGAGCTTCAAAGTGGTGGTCTTGCCGGCCCCGTTGGGGCCGAGGAAGGCGACGAACTCGCCCTGCTCGACCGCCAGGTCGATGCCGCGCACGGCCTGGACCGTGGCGTAGTTACGATGGAAGAGGCCGGTGAGGGAGGCCCGGAGCCCCTCCTTCTTCTGGTACACGCGGTACGACTTCGCCAGTCGCTCAAGCTCGATGATGGGCATGATCACTCGATTATAGACCCCGCCGGGAGAAGGATGAAGGCACGGCCCCGGGGCCAGATCCGCACGCGTTGTGCGCTTGGGGTTGGTGTTTCGTGACCTTGGCGGAGTTTGCCAGAGGTCTTCCCCGCAACAGGGCGCGGAGGGTGCGCACGGGGCGGGTGGCGGTCGCGGTTTCTCTCGGCTGTTCGACCACACCACCCCTGATGCGGGGATGGATTGCGGTGCATACTGCCGTTTTTTCCAGCGACACGGGGCCCCCCACGCGCATCTTCGCCACCAGGCCCCTGTCCGCCTGGGACTGGCTGGAAGACAGCCCGAGCTTGAAACCAGGGCCTGCTCGCCCTGTTGCCCGACGGCGAGTTGCTCGAAGGAATAGGGGGCGTTGGCCTGCGAGATCACCGCGACCAGCGCCGGCGAGACGATGCCGACGATTCTGAAGTAGGCCCCTGGGGGACTTGCCCGCGGGGCGGATCAAGACGCTGGCCTGCGACCAGGCGGCCGTCACCACCGAGGTGCATCGGACGCTGCGTACGGCGCGGATCGCCGCGATGCTGGCCGCCGCCAGCTTCCCGCCGCCTGCCTCCCTTGTTCGGTCTTTCGGTCTGCGCCCACCGCGGGGCCGGGCGCCCTCGCCGGGCCGCTCCCGGCGATCTCCACCGGGTCCCGCCCGTCCTACGCTGCCCGCGCGGCCTTGCGCCCTGCCGAAAAGCCGTCTTCCGAGCGACAGCGCAAGCGGCTCCGGGTCCGCGGGAGCCAGCCGCCGGCTAGGTGGCGGCAGCAGTCGGGGCCGCCTCGGCCGGCGCCTGGGCAGGGCTCTCCTCCTGGCCGGACGGGCAGCCGGACTGCGACGGGCGCTTTTCGTAGCCCAGCTTGCGCACGACCTCAAGAATCTCGCTGCACGTGGGGAACATGCGCCCGCTGGCCCGCTTGTAATCGTCCAGCGCGTTCATGAATTCGACCTCGTCCAAGGAGTAATCCCGCTCACAGGTGGTCGGGTCGATCTGACGTCGGCGTTGGACTTTGGCCCGCCGCTCAAGCTTCCGCCTTTCCACGGCCACCGGCTCGCTGCGCTTGCGACGGTCTTCCCCCTTGCGCCGGTCGCTCTTCTTGCGCCGATCGACCGTCACTTCCTTGTCCTTGGCCCGCCCAGACTGCTTGGATCGAGACTTGGATGCCGTGGCCGCCTTGCCGCGGGCGCTCTTGCGAGAGCTGGTCGTCTTGGATGAGTTCCTGGAGGTTCCCGCTCTGCTAGTCGTCTTCTTGGCTTTGGCCACGAATGCACCCTCACTTGCGACGCTGGAGGTAAAGTGGGAGACATGCGTTGTGTATGCCAGAGAAGATCGGTCCCCATGCTGCAAAAGTTAAACATCTAGATAAAGGGGGTGGTTTTGGCAGATTGGTCGGATCTAGGGGAGATTGCGGATTCCCAGCCTGCACGCGCCGAGGCGGGGGCGCGGGATAGAGCGATCGGCACGGGAATCCTGCCCGTGAGAGCGGGCGTCGGCCCGGGCCCAGCCGTGGCAGCCCGCGAGACAGAAAGCGCGCAAGACGCACTTGGGTGGTGTGGGGGGGGTGCTAATTACCCCCTGCTGGCAGAACTCGGCTGAGGGCCCGAACCGGTCTTTTCAGGGGGAGGAACCCTATTCGGACTCCAGCGTGTCCCGCACCTCGTGGCAGATGTCGCGGAGCTCCCCGACCGAGGCGTCCTCCAGACGCTTGCCCCTGCGGTCAAGGTACTCGTTGATCTTCACGGCCGTCTCTTGCATCACGCCGTGGGTTTTTTCCGAACCGCCCACCAGGAAGAAGTTTTTCCCCCGCGTCAGGCGCGTGTGGCCGTCCTGGGCATCGAAGGCAACCCCCAGCAGGGCCGCCGTTTTCTCCGGCGTCTCGTTTTGCTTCACGGGCTCGTTCTCGCTGGGGACCGGTCATCTCGAGCGAGCCGGCCCGCACGCAGGGTGACGGTGTGGGCTACTTGCGATGGAACATCTGCCGGAGGGTTTGCGCGGCGGCGTCCCGCGAGCTCTCCGCGGCGGCCTTGGCCGCCTCGAACTTGCCGGGGATCTTCACTTCCCGTTCCTCCTTCTCCCCCGGCTCGGCCTGCCCGGGAACGAGGTTTTCGAAGGGATCGGCGTCCGCCTTCTGCGTCGGCACCAGGTCGATGGTGTCGGTGTCTGGTTCCTCATCGTTATCCATCAACCAGTCGGCGACGTCATCGTCCGAGCCCGAAGAGGAAGACTCCAGTGTGCGGGCCGCCGCCTCTTCGATGCTCTTGACCTTCGGCCTCTTCTTTCCGCCGACGTCCACGATCAGCCGGACCTCGAACTCCAAAGGGCCGATCGAAATCCGGTCGCCCATCTTCAGCTCGCGCTCGGTTCTCACCCGTTCGCCGTTGACGAGGGTCCCGTTCTTGCTGCCGAGGTCGCGAATCAGGACGTCCCCGCCTTCGATCAGGAGGACGCAGTGATGACGGCTGACCTGATCGCTGGTCGGCCGCATATGGCAGTCCTCGGAGCGGCCGATGAGAAACTTCGGTCCCGCGACCGGGATCTCCTTGCCGGCGCTCTTCCCGGTGGCAACGATCAGCTTCACTTCCATCGTTTTCCTCCCCCGGCCGCGCGAACCGAAGAGCGATCGATGGACAGCTCTTGTGCCGGCCGCGCAGGCGCGACGCGGTCCCCCCAAACACCTACATCGGGCAGAAGAGCCTGCCGCCCCACTCGCAGTGGCGGGTTTTCCGCCATCCGCAGTCGATAATAACAGCGGGGCAAGATCAAGTCAAAGAGAGACCGAGCCCGATCCGCCCGGCCGGGCCTTGTCGTCGGCCTTTGCGGGGTCGCCCTGGTCCTCGGGACGAGCCAGGCGCTGCGGGTCGGGCCCTCGTCCGCGGTGGATCGTCCATCGATCGGCCGCGTACTTCTCTTGGACCAACTCCCTGGCCCGGTCTCGCTCGAAGTCCGACAGCGCCTCGCGATTCCACCGCAGCCCCAGACGACCGACCAGCTCGGCGATCCAGGCGTCGCGCAGCAGGTCCGCCTCGATGCGGCGCGCCGCCAGGTCGAGCAGCCCGGGCAGCTCCGGGGCGGCCGGCGACCGCTCCAGCAGGAGGCTTCCGTGCTGGAGCACGGCGGCACGGCTTCGCCGCTGCGCGCTGCCCGCCACCTTGTGCGGCCCTACCAGCACGTCCCCAGGGGCGCGGCGTGCGAAGCACAGGAAGGGCTCCGCGGCGGATCGGCATCCGCCCGGGCAAAGCCGGGCGGAAAGCCCGACCCTCGCAAGCACGTCGATCAGAGCCGCGTGGACCTGCTCGTAAAGGCGCAACCGCCCGACCCCGAGCGGATCGGCCCGAGGTGCGACCAGGCTGTAGGTCAGCTCGCGGTGATGCACGATCGCCCCCCCGCCGCTGGCGCGGCGGACCGAGGGGGCGGCGGCGCTGGGCGGATGCTGCTTCCTCGCTTCGTACGCCTGGAAGTAGCCGAGCGAAAGGGTGGGCTCCTCCCACAGGTAGAACCGCAGCGCCACCTTGCCGGTCCGGCCGCTCCACTCCAGCAGCGCCTCGTCCGCCGCCATGTTCCAGGCGCCGTGTTGGGGCGGATCGATCAACAGGCGGCACTCGGTCATGGGCAGGCGTCGGCGGAATCGGAGACCGCGGAGGTCTCCCGGCTCCAGATCCCTCGCTCATCGTCTCCTGCGCCCACAATACGCGACAAAGCCCGCCAGGGCCAGAAGCACCATCGATCCCAGCTCGGGCACGGCCATCGATCCGAGCCGGGGCCCGGGACGCAAGCCTTGTGCATCGGGCAGTTCGGCCCGGCCCCTCGTGCAGGGCACCTCCGGCCGCGAGCCCGCCGTGGTGTCAACACGGAGTGTCGATGCGTGACCCCCGTCACTGCTTCTTGAGCCGGAAGCCGATGAGGAACCAGCCGCTCTGTTCGCTCCGGGCCAAGGACCCGGCAGGCCCCAGGTACCGACGCACCACCTGGTACTCGGGCAGCTTGGCGCCGTCGATCTGCTGCTTGCGGACCTCGCCCTTCTTGCCCGACCCCAGGATGCGGTTGAGCAGCCGCCCAAACAGGGTCTTGCTCTCGGGCATCTGGTTCTGGCGCAGCAGTTCGTAGGTCGCGCGATATTCCTCGTCGGTGCGGGAGAACGTGCGGGCGCAGTTGGCCGGGACGCCGAACCCGGCGATGGTGGAGCTGACCAGCTTGAAATCGAGTCGCCTGCCCAGCGGCTCCGCGTCGGCCTGATCGCCCTGGTCGAGCACCTTCTTGAGGAACTCCAGGTGCGAGGCGACCATGAGCTGGCCGTGGGCCACGGTGACCACGGCGGTGGGGAGCACGCGGGCCGGCGGCGGTCCTCCCCCCGCCTCGGGGCCCAGGCTGGGCACGCCGCCGAGCTCGACCGTCACCTTGCGCGCCGGCAGGGCCGCGTCGGGGATCGTCTCCCAGACGACGTGCTTGCCGTGCTTCACCATGCGCATCGTGCGGTCGGCCTTCATGATCTTCTCGATCGCCAGGGCCACCTTCTGCTCATTCCCGGTTTCGATGGCGAACAGGACGCGCTCGCTGTTGGGCGTGATCGGCAGCTCATAGTCGGTGATCATCGTCACGCGCTGTCCAAGGTGGACGAAGAGGTCTTGCCGAAGGTCGATCTGCGGCCCGTTCGGGTCGAGCTTCAAGCCGTCGATGATCTCCTTCCAGACGCCCTCCTCGCCGTCGCCGAAGGCGTCGTCGAAGAACGGTCCGAAGTGATCGAAAGCGTTGCGGATGTCGAAGTAGATCGTGCTGAAGTTGGCCACGTCCTTGGGCACCCAGGGCTGCGGGGCGAACTCGGTCGCGTCGGGCAGCGTGAGCATCTGCATCGAGCCGGTGTAGGGAGGCGGCGCGAAAATGAACGTGCGGTGCAGGACCTCGAAGTCCCCGGCCGCGAAATCCACGTGCCCTCCCAAACCCTGGATGGCCGTGAAGCCCTGGTTCTTCAGAACGTCGTACATGCTCCGGCCCTTCCTGCGAAGGCCCACGCGGTCCGGGTTGAGCGTCTTGAGGGCCTCGAAGTATCCGAACGGCTCGACGAACCACCGCAGTTGCGGGGCCTTGCCGTGGGCGTCCTGCTGGCAGCGGGCCATCACGGCGCGGAAGGCGGGCACGGCCGACAGCGTCTGCTCGACCGGGGCCTGCCCCGCCGCGCGGGCGGCGATGAACGCCATGGTCTGCGCGTCATCGGTGGCCACCAACAGGTCGTTCGTGAGCAGGTAGTAGGCCGACCTCTGCTCGACGTCGCCCTGCTGCTTGGGCAGGTCGAGGCGCACGACCTTGGCCGTCTGGAGCTGTTGAACCGACTCCTTGGCCCCCTGCTGGATGAGGTTGCCCTTGACCTTGTTGACCAACTGCTGCGCCTGGGCGCGGCGACCGAGGACGACCATCACCATGGCGACGGCCGCCTTGTCCGGGGCCGGCTGCACACGCGCCAGCGCCACTTCGCCCGACGGCACGTCCTTCAGGTCGTCCCAGGTCAGCCCCAGCCGCACGTTGCCGTCGGTGAGCCGCTCCTGAAGCTGGCCGCGCAGATCCTCGGCGAAGTCCTTCATCAAGGGGTCCTTCATCAACTGGCCGATCTGCGTCTTCTCCCATTGCGCGGCAAGATGCTGGGGATCGGGGGCGGAGATGAAGCCCTTGGTCGTGGAGGGAAACAAAGCCTCGCTGGGCAGGGGAGCCTGGGCAAAAAGGGCCGGCACGGTCAACGAGGTCCACGCAAGCGCGAAGCCGGCCGCAAGTCGAAAGCTTGGCACGATGAGCCTCCTGTTAATTCCGGAGTGAACGAGTCGCCGCATCTTTCCTAACGCGAATATTCGCGGCGATTTTAGCTGTTTTCGACTGCCCGTGCTAGATCGTTGAGCGCGTGGGGGGTGTTTCCAAAGCGAGCCGGTGCAAGCCAACCGGCGCTCCCCATGTTCTCCAGAGTCCCTGGTGTAGCATGAATCGCGGGACGTCCATGATGCAGGGCACTCCATTGGCCAACCGATGGACGGCCTGACGGCCGACCGTCATAATCCCTTGCATGGGCCGCTTCGAACACGAGAGCCTCAGCCACGACCCGCTGCACGGCTACATCCCGTTCATCTCCTCGGCGGGGCTGCCCGAGGGCGAGACGGCTGAGCGTCAGATCATCGACCATCCCTGGGTGCAGCGCCTGCGCCAGATCCATCAGCTTCAGACCGCCTGGTGGGTGTTTCCCTCGGCCGAGCATACGCGGTTTCAGCACGTGGTCGGGGCCATGCACCTGGCCAGCCTCGCCGTGGCCGAGCTGTATTCCAGTCTCAAGGAGGTCTGCCCCGAGACCCCCAGTCGCGGCTACGTCGAAGTCCTCCTGCGCATGGCCGCGCTTCTGCACGACGTGGGGCACGGACCGTTCGGTCACTTTTTCGACATCCATTACCTGGCCGACTTCGGCCTGACGCACGAGATGCTCGGCGCGGAGATCATTCGCCGCGAGCTGGGCCCGCTACTGCGCTCGGTGCGCCGCACCCCGAGCGCCCAGATGTCCGAGGACGAATCCCTCGATCCCGACGAGATCGCCTTTCTCATCGTCCGGCCCAAGGCCGACCAGGACCATGCGCCGCGCTGGCTCCGCATGCTCCGCAGCCTGTTCTGCGGGCTGTACACCGTCGACAACATGGACTTCGTGCTCCGCGATGCCTACATGTCGGGTTACAGCACGCGGGCCTTCGACCTCCAGCGGGTCCTCCACTACAGCTTTTTCACGGACCGCGGGCTGACGATCCACGAACGGGGGCTCTCGGCCCTGGTGGCCTTCATCGGCGTGCGCGCCGACCTGTTCCGCTCGATCTACTTCCACCGCACGGTCCGGGCGATCGACCTTTCGCTCCAGGACCTCTTTCTCGACAGCAAGAAGTACCTCTTCCCCGGCGATCCCCGGGAGCACTTGGACGAGTATCTCGCCCTGACCGAATGGTCCCTCCTGGTCCGCGTGGCGGCCTGGCATCGCAGCGCCGAGACCGCACTGGCAACCCTGGGCGAGCGGTGGCGGCGGTTCCTTCGCCGCGAGGTGCGGTGGAAGATGAACGTGGAGCGGACCGTGTTCTTCCAGCCCGGACAGGCCGAGACCAGC
Organism: uncultured Pirellulales bacterium; assembly: GCA_964434165.1. Lineage (GTDB taxonomy): Bacteria > Planctomycetota > Planctomycetia > Pirellulales > Thermoguttaceae > CAYSUS01. The sequence goes on along the minus strand of CAYSUS010000025.1, from coordinate 70,994 downwards.
AGCGTGCTGGCCAGCGAGCGGGCCTTCGAGGAAGCGGTCCGGGCCCAGCTCCCCGCCGGTCTGAACGACCTCCCCCTGCGCGTGGACACGGCGCGGCACGTGCACCGGCCCGGCACGCGCGCGGCCAGCGCGGGGCAGAACTTCCTCTTCGACGCGGCCACGGGGCAGGTCCGGGGCCTGGACCAGCGCGAGCTGTTCCGGCAGATCCCCATCAGCTACCGCATCTGCCGCATCTACGCCGAAGAGACCTCCCACAAGGCCGAGCTGGCGGCGGCCATGGACCGGCTCGTTGGCGGGGCAAGCGACGACTTGACCAACATGTAGAATGATGGGCCGCCTCGGATTACCCGGGCCGTGCCGGTTGGTCACGCATGGTCGGGGCCGTAGCGTGTCGGCCCGGTGGCGTGCACCCGTTCCAGCCGGGCCCCGTCGGCGCTCAACCTCTGCCGGTTCCACCCTCTCGAAAACGTCCGCCATGCCTCTCGAAGTCCTCGGCGTCAGCGGGAGCCCCCTCCCCAACAGCAACACGGACCGGGCGGTCGAGGAGATCCTCAGGCTGACCGGCCTGGAGACCGAGTTCGTCAAGCTCAGCCGGCTCGACCTGGCCGCCTGCCGCGCGTGCCTGGGCTGCGTGGCGGAGAATCGCTGCGTGGTCCAGGACGACGGGCGGGAGCTGGCCGAGAAGTTCCACCAGGCCCAGGCTTTCGTGCTTGGTGCTTATACTCCTTACAGCAGTCTGGACGCCCGAACCAAGGCCTTCATGGAACGGATGTACTGTTTCCGTCACCAGACCGGCGGCAACGCGGGCAAGGCCGGCGCCGCGGTGATCACCACGGCCTGCCCTCCCGATCGTCCTGGCCTTCCCCCCGCCGTGGACACCGCCACTGCGCAGATTGGCTTCTGGATGATGGAGGAAGGGATGACGAACCTGGGGACGATGGTGCTGCAGGGCAACGTGCCGTGCATTCGCTGCGGGCACGGCGACGACTGCCAGGTGAGCGGCATCCACATGCTCCACGGGCCCGAGGCCACCGTGGCCTCGGTCGGCGTCTCCTCGTTCGACCCGGGCGGAGAGCACCATGCCGCGGTGCGCGAAATGGCGGAGAAGATCCGCGGGGTGGTTGAGGGCTGAGGCTTCTGCTCATGGACAGCGGCGAGATCTACCCGAGCGTCATTGAAGTCTTGCGACGCCTCCTCTCCGCAGAGCGCGATCCCGTGGCCAACGCGGCCAACACGGCGGCGCTTCTGTTTCTCGAGCTCGACGAGGTGAACTGGGCCGGGTTCTACTTTCTTCGTGGCAAGGAGTTGGTGCTGGGCCCGTTCCAGGGGCGCCCGGCGTGCGTGCGGATCGCGCTGGGTCGCGGCGTCTGCGGCACGGCGGCCGCGAAGCGCGAGACGATCGTCGTGCCCGATGTCCACGAGTTCCCCGGCCACATCGCTTGCGATGAGAAGTCGCGTTCGGAGATCGTGGTGCCTTTGCTCCACCAAGATCGCCTGCTCGGCGTGCTCGACCTCGACAGCCCCACTCTCGGCCGCTTCGGCAAGGAGGACGCGCAAGGGTTGGAAGAGGTCGCCCGGACGTACCTTGCCGCGTCGGACGTCTCGGTTGAGAAGGGTGTCGGTTCAGGCGGACGATTGCCCCTATCGGAGACGGGCCTTCACCGCTAGAATGACTGCGAGGCGCATCCGACGGTTTCGACTCGGTCATCCTCCCCCGCACGTCTCTCCGAATGACTCAAGACGATCAGTCCCAATACACCAACCCCCTCACCACCCGCTACGCCTCGCGGCGGATGTCCGCGTTGTGGGGCCCGCAGAGGAGGCATTCCACGTGGCGGAGGCTGTGGGTGTGGCTCGCCGAGGCCCAGGCCGAGCTGGGGCTGGCCATCACGCCGGAGCAGATCGAGGAGCTGCGGGAGAAGGTCGACGACATCGACTTCGAGGCGGCCGGCCGCTACGAGCGGGAGAAGCGGCATGACGTGGTCGCCCACATCCATGCTTACAGGGACATCTGCCCGAAGGCCGGCGGTATTGTTCACCTGGGGGCCACAAGCTGCTATGTGACCGACAACGCCGACCTGCTCCTGATGCGGGAGGGGCTCCAGCAGATCCGCGAGCGCCTCGTGGCCGCGATCGACGCCTTGGCCCGTTTCGCCCAGCAGCACCGCGAGCTGGCGTGCCTGGCCTTCACCCACTTCCAGCCGGCCCAGCCCACCACGGTGGGCAAGCGGGCATGCCTGTGGGCGTACGACTTCGCCCTGGATCTGGACGAGCTGGAACACCGCCTCGCCTCGCTCCGTGCCCGCGGCGTTAAGGGCACGACCGGCACGCAGGCGAGCTTCCTCGCCCTGTTCGACGGCGATCACGACAAGGTCCGCCGGCTCGACGAGCTGGTCTGCCGCAAGATGGGCTTCGAGGCGGGATACGCCGTGACCGGGCAGACGTATTCCCGCAAGGTCGATGCGCAGGTCCTGGACGTCCTCTCGGGCATCGCGCAGAGCGCCCACAAGATGGCCACCGACGTGCGGCTGCTCGCGCATCGCAAGGAGATCGAGGAGCCTTTCGAGGAGAAGCAGGTCGGCTCTTCGGCCATGGCCTACAAGCGCAACCCGATGCGCTCGGAGCGGATCTGTTCGCTGGCGCGGTTTGTGATGAGCCTTCCGTCGAGCGCGGCGGCCACGCACGCCGCGCAGTGGCTGGAGCGGACGCTCGACGACAGCGCCAACCGCCGGCTGACCATTCCCCAGGCGTTCCTGGCGATCGATGCGATCCTCGTCCTCTGCCGCAACGTGGCTTCCGGACTGGTCGTGTATGCGGAGGTGATTGCGCGGAATCTCCAGGCGGAGCTCCCCTTCATGGCCACGGAGAATATCCTCATGGCCGCGGTGGCGGCCGGAGGTGACCGCCAGGAGTTGCACGAGCGGATCCGCCAGCACAGCCACGCGGCCGCCGCCGTGGTCAAGACCCAGGGCGGGCGCAACGACCTGCTCGACCGGCTGGGCGCCGACCCGGCCTTCAGCAAGGTCGACCTGGCCGGCCTGGTCGACCCGGCCCGATTCGTGGGCCGCGCCCCGGAGCAGGTCGACGAGCTGCTCGCCGAGGTGGTCGAGCCGATCCGGCGGCGCTATCCGGATGCGGGAGGAACCGAAGAGGCCGTCACGGTCTAGGCGAATGACGCATGGCGAAAGGCAAAATGGCAAAGGAATTCCGAAGCACGATGAGCGAGCGCGTGGCCCGAGTCGGCACGGCTTAACGACGTTCGGCATTCGTCATTTGTGTTTCGACAACCGCCATTTCTCATCTCCTTCTCTTGCGGCACGCCTTGCACAGCCCGGTGACGAACAGCCGGTGGCCGTAAACTTCGAAATCGTAGGCCTTGGCCACGCGCTCGCAGATCTGCTCGATCTCGACGCTGTGGAACTCGATCAGCCGGTTGCACTGCTGGCAGTACAGGTGGTCGTGCCGGGGGTAGCCGTAATCGTGCTCGAACACGTTGCGGCCGCCGAGGATCATCTTGCGCAAGAGGCCCGCCTCGGCCAGCTCGGCCAGCGTGCGATAGACCGTGGGCCGGCTGACTTCGCGGCGGGCGATGAGGTCCTTCAGGTGCTCGATCAGCTCGTCCGCGTCGAAGTGATCGTGGTGGCTGAAGACCTGCTCGACGATCAGACGGCGCTGCCGGGTGAATCGCTTGCCCTGCCCCTTGAGGAACTGCTCGAAGCGCTCGACGGGCGGCAGGGGGACCTTAACGGAGCCGAGAGAGAACTTGCCCGGCATGATTCAGTTCCGTGCCCGGGCCTTCCGGCCGGGGGCCGGCTTCACCCGATCTCGTCGAGGAGCCGCTCGAGGGCAAGATCCAGCTTCTCGGGCGTCTCGTACGTGCCCTCGGCGATCTGAGCGCGGATCGCGGCCACGCGATCGTGGCGGATGTCGGGCATCTGGTTGACCATCTCGGCCGCACGCGCCGCATCCGAGATCTGCACCTCGTCCTGGATAGGACCGGACGCCGTCGGACTGGCGGGCCTGGACGCCTTGGCCATGTGCGGGGGTCCGAGAGGTTGGGCGCCGTGCAAATGGGCGGGACCGTAAACTTCCATCATCCTCCTCCGATCAAGCCTCTGGCAAGGCTCGCGTGACGGCTTGGGCCGCCTGACCAAGTGTACTTCAACGGCGCGGGTGTTTCACGGTGGATTTGGCGAACGGCCGGCCGGCACCCGTTTCATCGTCCACGGAACGGAACGGATTCAAACAAAGCGCCAGCCGTCCACTGGTAGCAGAACCTTCCTCTTGAACCCTTGTAGCAGCTTTGAGGCCGAGCGGTTCTATGCCGTCAACATCCTCCCCCGTGGCGCGCCGACTTGGGGCAACAACATCGTTGCCGTCACCACCCGCGTCATGTTGTCCCCACGCGACTCTGTCGATTGTCCTCAACCGGGAGGGCGTCGGTTCGTCGTCGTGGGAAGGTCTTCGTGCTTTCTCCGGATCTTCGGCCCGTGCAACCCGCGTCTGAGCAACAGCCCGCTTGGCCCTCACGCGACCGCACACGGCCTACGATCGACACCCCCAAACATCCTCGCGTCCCAACCCTATTCTGCCAGCGACCGGCCCGGACGCCAAGGCCGACCGGATAGTATGTACGGATTTTCAGTATCCAGGGTTCGGCTCCACGATTCGGGATCGGCCGGATCGCTCTTCTGGATTCCGGCGGCGGGGAGTATAGAGACGCCGTCGAATTCGGGCAACGCCGCTTGCCGACCCCGCGGCGAGCCGTCCGAACCCGAACTCCCCCTTCGTGTCCTACGTAGGGAAAGCTGCAGAGACCGGGCGGGGACTGCCGCGCCTCGTGCCCTCACGGGGGTGCCCGGCGGTGCCGACTCGTCCAGACGACGACCGCGGCAACCGGGCGGCCGGTCTCAACCCGCAAAGGCGCCGCAACGCACGGGCTTGGAATCACCGCGATGAGAAGGCTTCGTCAGGACCCGAGCATCCTCTTCTGGGAAGGCTCCGATCGCCCCGGACACGTCCTGGTCCGCGTGGCGCCGACGGCCTTTCGCCGGTTCGAACGCGCGATCGACCGCCAACTGCTGTCGCTCCTGGCGTCATGGCATCGTCCCTCGCTGGCCGCGTTGCGGCTGGGCGACGCGCTCTCTGTGGTGGAGGGAACCGACTGCGAGTAGGCTCCCAGCCATGGGACTCGCGGCGCCGCCCTCCTGTCTTCTCCAGCTTGCCGAAAAGCACTGCCCTTGAGCGTCGGCGCGGCTTCTGACATAATCCCGCCCCGCGCAGATCGGCGGGGCTCTACCCGGCGATGTCTCGGCAACCCGCGGCCCTGGCCGGTGCACGGAGGCCCGATGCGAAGAGCGGGCGATTGCGAAGCTCGGATGACGGGCATGCCGGCGGTACCACATGCCGCGCAGCACGGCCCGCGCGTCCCGGGCGCGGTTGAGCCCGGGCGCTGGTGGCCGTTGGGGCTGGTGCTTCTTCTGGTCGCCGGCATCTACTTCGGCCGGCTCGCGCAGCCCGACGCCCGGGGCGAGGAGCCTCGCCGGGCCCGGATCGCCGTGGAAATGGTCGAGTCGGGCGACTGGATCGTGCCCCGTCAGCAGGGCGTGCCCTTCTTGAGCCGTCCACCGCTTCATAACTGGCTGATCGCTCTGGCTGGTCAGGTGGCCGGCCGCGTGGATCTGTTGGCGATTCGACTGCCCAGCGTGCTGGCCGTGCTGCTGACCTCGCTGATCATTTACGGCTACGCGCGCAGCTTCCTTTCGCCCCTGGGGGCGATGACCTCGGCGCTGGCCTTCGCCACGTCGCTGCAGGTGCTCGAGCTGGGCCGCCTGGGCGAGACCGAGGCCCTGTTCACGCTGCTGGTCGGCGGCTCGATCCTGCTCTGGCGCACCGGAGACGTGCGGGCGTGGCCGCCGCTGCTGACGTGGTCGGCGGCCTATCTGATGGTCGGGCTGGCCACGCTGACCAAGGGCCCGCAGGCGCCCGTGTACTTCGGCCTGGCCGTATGCGGCTGGCTCCTGATGATGCGGCGCGGGCGGGAGCTGCTCTGGCGGGCTCACCTCGGCGGGGCCCTGCTCGGACTTATGGTCGTCGCCGCGTGGCAGGTGCCCTTCATGCTCCGCATGGGATGGCAGGCCACGCGGCAGATCTACTGCGCCGACGTGGGCTTCCGCTTTTCCGACACCGGAGCGTGGACCGTTGCGCGACACGTGGCCGAGTTCCCGGCCGAGGTCTTCCTGGGCTGCCTGCTGCCGTGGTCGCCGCTGCTGGCCGTGTTCGCGTTTCGGGACTTCCGGCGCCGGCTCGGCGCGGCGCGGGCCGATACGGTGTTTCTGGCCTGGGCGGCCGGGGCAGCCTTTCTGACCTGCTGGGTCGTTCCGGGGGCCAAGGGCCGATACTTCATGCCGCTCTACCCCTGTATCGCGCCGCTGATCGGTCTGGCGGCCCAGCGGTGTTGGGAGGCCCCGCCGACCGCGTGGTGGCCACGGCTGGGGCCCGCGCTGCTCGCAGCCGCTTCGCTGCTGATGCCCGCGGCCGCCTTGTTCCTTCTTGTTGCGACCTGGCTGGACCGGCCCGACCTGCCGCTTCAGCAGCCGTGGCCTTTCGCGCTGGCCTATCTGGCCGCTTGTGTGGCACTGGCCGCCTCGACGTGGTGGGCCCGGCCCTCGTCCAGCGACGCGCAGCGGGCCGCGGGCGTGGCGGCCGTGGCCGCGTTCGCCGGGCTCACGGTGGGCGGAGTCCTGGTCAACCTCCAGGTTCGCCACGGCGTGGACACGCGGCAGCAGGTGGCCGATCTCCGCGCCCGACTGCCCGACGGAGTGCAACTGGCGAGCTTCGGGCCGGTCGATCCGCTGTTCGCGTTCCACTACGGTGAGGCGATCCGGCGCCTGCCGGCGCCGGCTTGGGAGCCGGGCTGCGAGCCCCAGGTCACCTGGTTCTGTCACGGCGGGAACTACAGGCCGAAGCTTCAGATGCCGTTCGACCACGACGTGTTGGGCACGGTCTGTTGCGACCGGTTCCGGCGTGAGGAGCCGTTCCGCACGGTCGTGGTCGGCAGGCGCATCGGGCGGCCGCCCGGGGAGAACGCGGAGATCGCGTCTCGCGCCGCCGGGGAGACGATCGTCCGTCGGTAAGATCACACCTGGCAGGGCGGGGTGCCTGCTCCGTCCTCGTGTGCCAGGCGCTCCCACACGGAGCATGGGAACGAGGAGCGAAAGCGTGAGGACAGGCGCCATGACGACAGCCGGTAACGCGGAACCGGACCATCCTCCAGTCACCCCGCTCGACCGCGAGTGGCTCCGCCGGGCGGTGGCCCTGTGGATCGTGTTCGCCGTGGTGGCCAGCGTCAAGGTCTGCGTGCAGCCGACCCAGCACACGGTCTATCCGGTCTTCGCCCGGGGCGCGCAAAGCTGGTGGAGCGACGTCTCGCTTTACCTGACCTACGCGGACAGCGACCTGTTCCGCTACACGCCGACGTTCGCCGTGGCGATGACCCCGTTCGGGCTCCTGCCGGAGCGTGTCGGCGGCATCCTCTGGCTGTGGACCAGCGTGCTCGGGCTGCTTGGGGCGATGCACCTCTTCGTGCGCCACGTGCTGCCGGGCCGCTGGCCCCCGCAGCGCGAGGCCCTGCTGCTGGCCCTGACGCTGGTGGGGGCGCTCCGCGGCGTCTGGTCGGGGCAGAACAACGCCCTGTTGATCGCCGCGGCCATGCTGGGCATGGTGGCCGTCGCGCGGCGCCGCTGGTGGGCGGCCGCGTTTCTCTTGTGCGCGCCGGTGTTCATCAAGATCTGGCCGCTGGCCCTGGTGCTCCTGGTCTGCGCCTGCTGGCCCCGGCAGATGATCGGCCGCGCGGTGGTCGCCTGTGCCGTGCTGGCGGCGATCCCCTTTCTCACGCGCCCGCCCGAGATCGTAGTCTGGCAGTACGGCCAGTTCGCGGCGATGCTCAACGCGACGCAGATCGAGCGCTGGGCCGGCTACCGTGACCTGTGGACCATCTGGGAGCACTTCCAGTTCCCGGTCGATCGCAACCTCTACGAGATCGTCCAGTGCGACACGGCCCTGGTGGTGTTGGGCTGGTGTCTCTGGCAGCGGCATCGGCTGTCGTGCCCGCGGCGCGTGCTGACCTCGATCTTCGCCGTGTGGCTCGGGTGGCAGCTCGTCTTCGGCCCCGGCTCCGAGCGGCTGACCTACATGATCATCGCCCCGATGACGACGTGGGCCCTGCTCGCGAGCTTCGAAGACCGGCGGCATCGCGCGCTGGCCGTGGCGGCGTGGACGCTTACCTCGCTCTTGAGCATGGGGGCGTTTGAGCGGATGCTGGCCAAGACCACGCCCCTCGCCCCGGCCGTTCTGCCCGCGGGCGTGCTGGTGTTTCTCCTATGGCTCGCTCTGCACGAAACGGCGCGGGGCACGGAAGTGGCTGAGTTCGCGGAGGCAGACCCCCACGGCGTGGCAATCCTCGCACCTGGCCGACAAGGTGGCTCGCCGAGCGATGGCGAGGAGCCGAGGCACACGGCGAAGAGGCGCGCCAGCTAGACGGCGCGGGGTTGCGACGCGACGTGTCCGCTCAACCCCCATCCTCCGCCGGCAGCATGATCGGCCGGGGCGGGACGTTGCGGAGCCGCTCCTCGGCCCCGGCCGCCCAGTACGCGTCCTTCACGACCTCGATCTTCTCCTTGTCCAGCCCCACCACGTGGAGCTCGTGCGGCGCCGAGAGCGCCAGGATGCCCGGCACGTCGAGGTACTTGGCGCCGCCGGGCAGGAAGTCCGGATGGTCGATGGCCATGAGGTCCGCGAAGCGGAACAGCCCCTCGTCGGGCGCGGCCTTGCACGGATCGACGTACGCCGCGTCCACGGCCCCGCCCGCCTGGGCCCGCGCCGCGGCCACCCAAAGGCTCGCCACGGGCCCGGCGAGGATTTCCACCTCCTTCGCCTCCAGCGGGCCGCGCGCGCAGGCCACGGCCGTCAGCACGTCGTGCACCCGCTTGCAGAACAGCGGGTGGTTGTACCCGTACGTGTAGCCGGCGTAGGACTTCCACGCGTCGCGTCCGCTGGCGTTGAGCGGCTGCCGTGCGAGCGGCTTGCCATCGTCGGTGAGCTCCCCCTGGCCGAAGACGTCGAGCAGCAGGTGGGCGACCGGCTTCCCTTGGCGCGTCGCCCCGTCGAGCCAGTAATCCAGCTTGCCCTCGGCGTCGAAGCACGATCGCTTGCCGTCCTTAGTCACGTTAATCCTCAGGACCTGGCCGTCCCACTCCTTCGGCTTCAGTAGCAGCCCCGGGATCTCCTCGCCGGCCGGCCTGAAGCGGAGCAGAAGCCTCTGGAGCGCATACCCGTCCTTGCGCTGATCTTCTTTGCCGACCCGCACGACCTCCACCTCGTCCGGCTTGGGCAGGCCGCGGCCGATCATTGCGTCGATCGCCCCGCCCACCACGCGGCGGAACTCGGCCAGCGACTGCTTATCCTTGGGGATCAGCGCGCGCATCTGCTTCTCGGAGTCCACGGTGATCCACCTCAGGAGCGACCGCTCGTAGTCCGGTCCGCTCGGCGGCTTGGGATGGCCCTCGTCCCAGACGGTCATCTCCTCCTTGCTCAGTGGCTTGAAGTCCTTCTCGACGATCGGCTCTTCGTGCCCCAGCTTCAGCCAGCGATTCATCCAGGGATACATCTTCGACCGCGAGACGTAGTTGTAGTTGTGCGGAAACTCCAGGTACGGGAATAGCGCCACGCGATTCGGCACTCCCAGCATCGCGTAATGGGCTTTCAGCTCTGGAAAGCCCTTGGTCTCCATCTCCCTGGTCCAGTCGTTGGCCGCGGTCATGGCCAGCGGTCGGGGGGAGCAGAGCGCGGCGATCTCGATGTTGCCCGTCCCCACGCGCAGGTAGCAGCAGTTCTCACAGGTGCATCCGCCCTGCATGGCCGTGGAGACCATCACGGCGGGGAAGGCCACGGCCGGACGGGGATCGATCGCGGCGAGGATGAACGTCTGCGTGCCCCCGCCGCTGGCTCCCGTCACGCCGATCCGCTCGGGATCGACCTCCGCCATGCCGCGGAACCAGTCCAGTGCGCGGATCGAGTTATACGTTTGCAGGCCCATGATGGTCTGGAGTCGCAATTCCGCCTGCGGGCTGAAGTAGCCCCAGTCCTCCTGGGTGTTCATCTCCCGGCGCACCCCGGGCCGGTGCGAGAGCTGCTGGCTATCGGCGTAGCCCACCATGTCATAGTGAAACACGGTGCAGCCGAGCCGCGCCAGCGTGGCGCAGCGGGCCTGGATCGGATAACGCCCGCTGGGATTGAACTTCTCCTCCCCCTTCTCGATCTGCTCGGCGATCTTCTTCTCGCCCGCGTCGTAGAACCGCCCGTTGGCCCAGTGGCCGTGCGGGCAGAGCACGCCGGGCCCAGGCCTCTTGGCTTTCTTCGGCCGGTAGAGGTTGCCCGTGACGAAATGCCCGGGGAAGCTCTCGAGGTAAACCTTCTCCACCGAGTAATCGCCGCGGTCGATGCGGCCGTGGATCACGGCGTTGGCGGGCGTCTTGGTGGGCATGGGCCAGAGGCCCAGCCCCACGAGCATCTGCCGGCGCACGCGCTGGGCCCGCTTCTCCCAGGCCTCGGGCGTCGTGCAGGGCTTGAACGGAAAGTAGCCGTTGAGGTCCTTCAGCTTCGCCAGCCGGGCGTCGTTGGGCTTCTCGCCCGGCGGCAGCACGCGGGGGGCCTCGGCCACGGCAGCCGCGGCGGAAAGCAGCATTAACCCCAGGCCCGGCAGAACGGAGGGCAGAAAAGTCCGGATCGCACGCATGGCGGCTCTCCTCGATCGAGCGTCGAGTCGTGGGGACGGGCGCATGCCCGGCCTTGTTATACGTCCGCGGCGCGCGGGGGTGCAAGGGTCGAGCCGGACGGCCGGGGGCTTGTCGCTGGGCTCCGGCTTTGGGAGACTCTTGGTCGGAAACACCGCAATCCTGCCCCGTTCCACCCGCCCCACACCATGCATGCAAGTGCCCAGCCCACGTGGCCCGAGTGCCCCGACTGCGGCAAGCGGCGGATCGCCACCTGCCCCGTGTGCCAGACCGCCAGCACGGAGTTCGACCTGGCCGATCCCGATTTCCCGGTCGGCCATGCCGGGCAGCCCGACGCGGGGCCGTCCGGCGGATGCGGCACGGGCGCGTGCCCCCCCGCGGCGCAAGAGGCGGAGGCGCCAGCGGCTCCCCAGGCCCCTGCCGCCGAAGGCCCCGGACCCGAGAGCTTGCCTGGGGACGATGAGTCACCTCCCCAACTCGTGCTGATCTGCACCACCTGTGACGAGCCGTTTCACCCCACGTTCCCCCGCCGCTGCGAGTGGTGTGGCCACGGGTTCCCCGATGGCTTTCCCGTGGACGTCGAAGAGCACGAGGGGGAGCCGCCCGAGCGGTTCAACCCACGGATGCTGGTCGTGCTGGTCGGGCTCCTCCTGTTCGCCGCCGCCGGGGTGGTCTATCTGATGCTGGTCTTGCCGGGCGACTAGCCGGGACGGGCTTTCCCTCCCGCAGAGGGGATGAGAAGCGGGCCGAAGGCCGCGATCCGCGTGGTCCGGTCGCAATATCCTTCGCCGGCGCCAGGGACCTCCGCCCGCGGTTGGCGAAAACCCCGCCTTCGTTGGGTGCGCCCCCACTTCGCTTAAGCTATATGCATGAGGGGCCGATTCCCGGCGGTCGATCCGGGCGTGGGTCGTGGGTTTGCCCGCCGAGGCATTTAAACGGGGCAATCGATGCCGTCGGACGTGACGCAGGTCGAACAGACGGCGGAGCGCCTCGTGAGCCGGTGCCATCGGTGCGGCCTGGAGCTTCCGCTCCGACCGCCGGACGGTGCCGAGCGCGCGAAGCAGTGGAGCTGTTGCCGCTGCGGCACCCGCTACTCCGCCGTCCTGCTGGAAGGAAGGCCGTTCGCCGACCTGGCGAACGTGCAGCCGGCCCACTTCGAGTTCGACCGGCGAGCCCTGCTCGAGCCTCCGGGCGGGATCGTGGAGTACCTTCGCCGCCATCTCTCCAGCGATCATCCGTTCTTTCTCGAACGGCGGGACGTGACGCGGTACCCCGTGGCGGCCGCGGTGGCCGTGATGCCGGTGGACGTCCACTTCAATCCCCTGGGATCGCCGTGGATGGTCGTTGCCCGCGACCTCTCCAAGCGCGGCATGGGCGTGGTTTCCTCCCGCGCGGTTCGCAGCCGGCTCCTGGTCGTAGAGCTGTCCGGCGCGGAGGACGCGCGCGTGCAGTTGGTGCTGCGCGTGCTCCGGTGCCGACCGGTCCAGAGCTTCTACGAGATCGGCGGCGAGTTCCTCACGAGGATCGCGGGTCCTGAGGAGGACGCGTAGGCTCCGGCGCTGCCGCATCGATGCAGCGCGTGGCCGCAGAAGTCCGCCCCGCTACTGGTCCGCGCGATCCGCGACATCCGGCGCCTTCTCCTCCCTGCCCAGCAGGTGGTCGCGCACGAAGCGGCCCGAGCCCTCCCAGCCGCGGTACCGCGGCTCGTCGCACGGCACGTCGTCGGCGCGGAAGTAGCACTCCACGCCCAGCTCCTCAAGCCGCCTGGCGAGCATCTCGCCGAACCGAGGGTGGTGCGTGGCGTGGCCCTTCTCGACCGCCGGCAGCGTGTTCTTCTGGCCCCCGTAGTCGAGCATCATCGGCGGGTCGTCGGCGCTGGCCCACTCGTAGGGCGAATACTCTTTGATCCACGGGAGGATCTCCTCGCGCTTGTCGACGAAATGCGCGAAATCCCTGGCCTTGTCCCGACCCCTGGGGAGCTGGTCGCGCGTGAAGAACGCGTGGGCCCCGTAAGTCACCTGCGGGATCCACGCACGCATCTGGCGAGGGTCGAGCGAGGTCTGGGCCTGCAGCGGCGCCGCGCAGGTCACCCGCGTGGACATCCGCGCGACCGGATCAGGGCTGTCGGGCGCGGCCAGATCGTCGCGCATCGCCAGCCAGCAGCTCGAGGCCCCGCCCGCGCTGCCGCCGGTCAGCGCGATCCGCTCCGGATCGATCCGCAGCTCCTCGGCGTGATAGCGCACAAACTGAAGCGCCCGCGCGGCGTCGCGCAGCGGCGCGGCCACCGGCGGCGACATGGCCGGATACTCGTGCGCGTTGCTCACGAACCGGTAGTTCACCGACACGACGGCGATTCCGTCGCGGGTCCAGCGGGACGCGCCGCGGCTGACGCCCGCCTTGTCCAGGGCGCCCCAGCCCCCGCCGTGAATGTACATCAGCACGGGAAACGGGCCCGGCCCCTGCTCCTTCGGGTAGTACACGTCGAACGTGTGCTGCCAGTGCGGCCCGTAATGGCGCGAGCGCACGTCGGGCTTGGGCTCGCGGTCCTCGATCTTGACCAGATCGAAGCGGCACGGCAGCGGGCCGCCCTTCAGCGTGACCTTCGCCAGAAACCCCTTGCGGTCCTCGAAGACTTCGCTCACCTCCCCCTGCACGAGCACGGTGGTCGTATCGTCCAGCGCGCCGAGGTCGGCCAGGTGCAGGTCCCGGGTGCCCATCACCTTGCGGGCCCTGAAATCCCCGGTCTTCCCCACCGCCGGCTCCAGGCACGTGACCCGGTAAGTGTAATGGCCCCATACGCAGTTGGGCGTGATGCGGAACCCGTCGTCGCGCACGTCCCGGACCTTCCCGCTGAACGTGAAGTGGCCCGGCAGGATGTCCTCGTGCGTGACGAACCAGCCGTTCTGGTTGCCCACCAGCGGTCCTTCCTCCGGCGGGATGTACCAGCGGATCGGGCGGGCCGGGTCGGTCGAGACCGACGAGTCCGCCTCGGCCGCGCCGCGGCGGGGAGCGGACAGGACCGCCGCCAACAGCAGACCGCAGGCCATCAGCAGACGGACAACGGGGGGACGGTTCATAACAATCTCCCGAACGGGGGCGTGCTGCGACCGCCACGCGGATCGACCGTCGCGGCGGAGGCGGGCGCGGGGTCCACGGCCGTCCAGTGTACTCTCACCTCGCCGCGGAAGCATCCGTGGCAGCAGATTCGGGACGTTGCGCTCCGGTATCGCGGCTGGAAGCGATGCGCGAAGTCGTGCGCACAACACCCCTTCCTTCCCCACTTCAGCCGGGTGTTTTCGGCCCTCGTCCCACCGCACAGAGTGACAGCGCCATCGCTGTTGGGTCCGCTGGAATCGGGCGGAGGAAGCCTGTCCAAAAAAGCGGTTTGCACCCTGCGTCGCGGCGGGATACAAAAGGAGCGTGATCGCCGACTCCGATGGCCGGCCGTTCTTGTTCCCTCGTCGTGGACGTCATCAGAGCCATGATTCCCGGCCTTCCGATCCCTGCGCACATCCACGGCCCTTCGCCCCGGCAACCCCCGTGGCAGGCCCCGCCGCGCCGGCCGCGGGGCTCGCCAGATGGGGCTTCTCGACGGCTTGGGGGCCGGGGGCCGCGCGACCGCGACCCGGCCAGCCTTTCGGGGTTAGGCCAATCGGGGGGGATGGCCTGGAAAAACTCCAGTCTGTTGTACAACACGGAGACGGGGCTGGCCGGGGATTGGGAGTTTGGGCCACCGATAGGCCGCTTGCCTGCAATGTCCGCGTGCTGAAAGGACCCGCATGCTCCGCCGCCCCCTCCCCTGCCCCATCATCGCCGCGGTCGTGGTGGTCTTCTGCGGGCTTCCCGCAGCCTGCCCCGGCCAGTCCGCGGACAGCGCGCGTTATCGGAGCGCCGCGAGGCGGTTCGCCGACCGCGTGCTGGCCGACGGCCGCGACAGGTACGGCGAGCAGCACTCGCCCCTGTTCGTCGACGGGCTGCACGCCGAGACGCTCCGGCCGGCGGTCTGGAAGCGCAAGGGGCAGGACTGGGTCCTCTCGAATTTCGCCAGCCAGCAGTCGCTCATGCGCCTGCTGGACGGGCTGACCGGCCTCTCGGGCGATCCCCAGTATCGCAGGGCGGCCGAGGACGCGGCCCGCTATGCCCTGGAGCACTTGCAGCAGCCGGGAGGGCTGCTGGCCTGGGGCGGGCACCTGGCCTGGGACCTGGAGCAGGACGCGATGGTCGGCCAGTACGCCGACGTCCACGAGCTGAAGACGCACCAGCCGTACTTCGAGCTGATGTGGCGCGTGGACCCGAAGCGCGCCCGTCGCCTGGCCGAGGCGATCTGGGCGGGGCACGTGCTCGACTGGTCGCGCCTCGACTACAACCGCCACGCCAGCGTGCGCAAGGACGGGAAGCCGAAATGGGATGCGGCGTTCCGGGAGGAGATCGAGGTGCCGTTCCCTTCCGTGGGCGGGAACCTCTCGTTCTGCAACGTCACGCCGCCTTTGATCCGCAGCGGCGCGGCCCTGGCGGTTCTGGGCGAGGACCGGGATGCCTTGGTGTGGACGCGCCGTCTTGCCCGGCGCTGGCAGCAGGCCCGGCACCCGACGACCGGCCTGTGCGGCGGACAGCTCAGCTACCGCAAGAATGACCGCGCCCAGGAGGCCCTGGGCCACGTCCACCCCGCGATCAACGAGGCCAAGATGGTGGCCGGCTACCACCAGACGAGCCGCTACCACAACCTGCCGCTGGCCCAGATGCAGGCGGCCCAGAAGCTGCGGGGGGCCGGCGGCGAGACCGAGAAGCTCGGCCGGGAGCTGATCGCCTGGGCCTCCGACGACCTGAAGACCTACTTCCGGCAGTGCTACGACGCGGACAAGCAGGTCTTCGAAGCCCGCACGATCGACGGCACGCGGATCCGAGGCGAGCAGGCGCGCGAGGGCTACTACGTGCCGTCCTCCTTCGCCCCGCGAAGGCCCGACGGAAACCTCCTCTGGGGATGCGCCATGGCCTGGCGCCTGACCCGCGACGAGGAGCACTGGCGCATGCTCAGGGCGCTGTTCTCCTCGCTGGAGCTGGGCGATCTCGGCTCTCCCGGAGGAGAGGGGAGGAGGCTGGCGCTGGAGACCGCCCGGGCCGACTGGCGGGCGATCCACGCGTTGATCGACCTCCACCATGCCACCGGGGATCGGGCCTTCCTGAGGCTCGCCGGGCGCCTTGCGGACAACCTCCTCCGCCGCCAGGCGCCCAGCGGCCTGTTTCCTCGCGCGCGTCGCGAATACGCGAGGACAGGTGATGAAGCGCCCCTGGCGCTTCTGCACCTGGCCGCGGCCATCGAGGGCAGGCGGGACGCCGTGCCGCAGCCGGTGCTCGACGCCCGGTTCTTCCACTGCGAATACGACGGTCCGCTCCAGGAGCACCAGAAGAAGCGGGCCGACCGCCGGACGTACGACAACAAGGTGTTTTTCGGGGAGTAGGGGGCAGGGAGTAGTGAGCAGGGAACGGGGGTTAGCCTATCGCTTCCCCTGCTCGCGGAGTAGTGGATCGGCCCCGAGGGCGTCGCCCTGGGAGAGGGCCGGATCGGGCTCGAGGGAGTAGTCGATCATGTCCCTGGAGCACGTGACGAGGCTTTGGTGGACGTCTCCCCAGTGCGGCTCCAGGAAGGGGTCCTTGCCGGGGAAAGGGCTCTTCACGCGAGGTTCTCCGGGCGGGCCGCGAGAGCCGCGGTGCTCCGAGCCCATTCTACGGGGCACGCGGTTTCCGCGGCAACCTGGCCGGGTCGAGCCAAACGAGGACGCCCCACGTGCCGCCGCAGGTGGGGCGCAGTCGACGCGATGCGTCGAAGACGCCGGCGTTCTGACAGGAGATTCAACTGCCGAATTCCGGCCGGCGCCGTTGAAGCTGTCCCTTGAGGCGCTGCACGATGGAGCTGTGCATCTGGCTGACGCGGCTTTCCGAGAGATCGAGCGTGGCGCCGATCTCCTTCATCGTCAGTTCCTCGTAGTAGTAGAGGATGATGATCAGGCGTTCGTTGCGGTTCAGGCCCTTGGTCACCAGGCGCATCAGGTCGTTCTTCTGAATCCGCCGCGTGGGATCCTCGCCCTTCTTGTCTTCAAGGATGTCGATCTCGCGGACGTCCTTGTAACTGTCCGTCTCGTACCACTTCTTGTTGAGGCTGATGAGGTTCACCGCGTTGGCGTCGAGGACCATCTTCTCCAGCTCGGCCACGGAGATCCCGAGCTCCTCGGCCAGCTCCGTCTCGCTGGGCGGCCGGCCGAGGCGGGCCTCGAGGTTCTTGATGGCCTCGTTGAGCTTGCTGGCTTTGGAGCGGACCAGGCGCGGCACCCAGTCCATGGTCCGCAGCTCGTCGAGCATGGCGCCGCGGATCCGCGGAACGCAGTAGGTCTCGAACTTGACGCCGCGCGAGAGATCGAAGGCGTCGATGGCGTCCATCAAGCCGAACACGCCCGCCGAGATCAGGTCATCCAGCTCCACGCCCTCGGGGAGCCGCGCCCAGATGCGCTCCCCGTTGTACTTCACCAGCGGGAGGTAGATCTCGACCAGGCGGTTGCGCAGGGCGTTGTTCGACGGGTCCTTCTTGAATTCAATCCAGAGCTGCTCCACATCTTCCGGAGCGACGGTGGTCGTCATGAACTCCTCCCTGATGGTGCCTCGTTGCACCGGCTCTCGAAGTCCTTCGCGACGTCTTCCTGACGATCGGCGGCTGGCATGGCGGCCGCGCGGGGCGGCCCTTGCGCGTCAAGGCGCGCGGGTGAGGTTGAATTGTAAGGGGGGCCTAACCGGCTGCTTCGTTCTCCGCGGGCTCCGGCGACTCGGCGCTCTCCTGGGCCGCGACCTCCCGGGCGATCTGGGCGTTGACCGATTCGTCGATCGTCGCTCCGGCGATCCAGCCGATGAAGAAGCCGACGATCGAAAACACCACTAGACCGATCCATGCCTCCAGGAGCGTGTGCTCGACGGTCCCGCCATGCACCAGACCGCGGGCCACCGCCGTGAGGAAGGCCAAGGGGCCGAGAATCCCGGCATAGATGCGAGCCATTGCCGTTTCCCTCGACCGGCCGAAAAGTCAACCTAACCGGTGTATCTTGACGGCCCGTGGGCTGACAACACCGCTTCTTTTATCGACCTTCCTCGGGTCCACGGTTGAATCGTTTTTCTGGCTTTCTTGCTAAGCGCACCTCCCGTGTTCAGGTTTTACAGTTCGAGCGGAACGGAACGCGCAGGCACGCGGCGGGCCACGATGCGGGGCGCGACGGTCCGAAGGGTCGGAAGCGTCGACGCCACGTAGCTCGCCAGGTGCCGGATCCGCCCTGCCGCGGGGCAGTCGGGCGAGGCCGTGGCAAAGGCCCGCCCCTGCCCGGCCGCTTCGGCCACTGTCGGATCGCTGGGAACATGCCCGGCCGGCGTGATCGGGACGGCAAGGAATCGAAGGCAGGTCCGCGCGAGGCGGTCGTGGACTTCTCGGGCGGCCTGTTCGTCCACTGCCTGGTTGACGACCAGGTGAATCGGAACCAGGAGGTTCTCCGTGGTGAAGCTCTTGATGATCGCGTAGGTGTCCATGACGGCGGGCAGCTCGGGTGTGGTCACGGCCAGCACGGTCTCGGCGGTCTTCCAGAGATCCCGACTCAGCCGGCTCCCGGAGTTACCCGCGTCGGCCACCACGACGTCGGCCAGATTGCCTAGCCCCAGCAGCCCGTCCACCAGTCGCTGCCGCGCGACCGAGGACTCGTCGGTCGCCGCGACGCGGCCCCAGACGCCGGGCAGGACGCGGATGCCGCCGGGGCCGGGCTGAAGCACCTCGCGCACGGTCCGCCGGGCGGACAGGACGTCGGCCAGACCGTCTCGCTGCTCAAGACGACACAGCAGCGAGGCGTCGCCGCCGGGCAGATCGGCATCGACCAGCACGGTACGGTGCCCCTGCCCGGCCAGGCAGACCGCCAGATTGACGGCTACCGTAGTGGTGCCCACGCCCCCTTTTCCGCCGGCCACCACGACCAGGCCGGGTTGCGTGCCCGACTCGCCCAGATCGTGACGGGCCTCGCGGCGCACGAGTTGACGGAGCTCGCTGGCTTGGTCGTGCATGGCTCAGGCTGGCCGAAACGATTTCAGGAAACGGAAGGTAGACCCCAACGCGACTCCGCTCAGCCGCCCTCCGCCGGCTCCATCCCGAGCATCAGGCGGGCCAGGCGGCCGGACTCGGCGGTCTCGAAGTCGTCCGGCACGTTCTGGCCGTTGGTCAGGTAGCTCACCGGCAGTCCGCTGCCTCGAATCAGGGGGAGGAGATTGCCCAAGGACGGAGACTCGTCCAGTTTGGTGAGGATGAGGGCCGTCGTCCCCACGGCCGCGAATTGCTGGGCCGTCTGCACGAGAGCCCGGGCCCCCGCTCCGCTGCTGAGCACGAGGTGAACCTCATCGGTCCGCGATTCGGTCAGCAGCGCCTTGAGCTCCTGGATCTTGATCTCGTCGCGCGGGCTGCGACCGGCGGTGTCCATCAGCACCAGATCGAGCCCGTCCAGTTGCCGACAGGCTTCACGCATCTCGCGAGGCGTGGAGACGACCTGCATGGGCAGGTCGATGATGTCGGCGTAGGTTCGCAGCTGCTCGACCGCGGCGATGCGGTACGTATCGACCGTGATCAACCCCACTTTGCGCTTCTCCTTGAGGCGGTAGTGGGCGGCCAGCTTGGCGATCGTGGTAGTCTTGCCGACGCCGGTGGGACCGACCAGGGCGACGATCCGCCGCTGGCCCGCGGTGAAGTGGATGGGGCCGCTGATGGGGATCTCGGACTCCACCATGCGCAGGATCCGCGCCCGGATCAGGACGCGATCGTGCTGCTCGGCGTCGGACGCCTCGTCGCGCACGCGCTCGACCAGCTCCCGGGCCAGCTCCTCGCTGAGGTCGGCGTCAATCAACTCGGCGAACAGCCGGAACAGCGAATCGGGCAGGTCCCGCGGCCGATCGCTCCGGCTCTGCCGGCAGAGCTCGCGGACCATTTGCTGAAGGTCCTGCAACTGGCCGTGCACGCCGGAAGGGAGCGTTTCGGCGCTGGCGGCGATGGCGGCCGGCTCCGGCTCCGCCGCCCGTGGCGCGGCGGCCGCCGGTTGCGGGGAAGGGAAGCGGCTGGGCACGTTGACGTGGGAGGAGGCCGTGACTTCGATCACGCGCTGGCCGCCGAGCAGGCCGAAAAGCCGCTGGAGCCTCACCTCCCGGGTGTGCAGCACGGCCGCGTCCGGTCCCAGGTCACGCCGCACCAGGCTCAGGGCTTCGTGCAAGGTTGCGGCACGGTAGGTCTTCACGTCCATGGCACATCCGTTGGGGCTGGGAGGGGAAAGGGGTTCGGCGGTTCGTTACCCTTGGCAGGCGGAAGGGCGTCTCATCGAGGCTCCGCCACCATGGCCACGCTCTCGATGCGCGTGTCGCGCGTGATTTCGTTGAAGCTCAGGACGACGAGCTTCGGCAGGCTGGCTGCCGTCATTCTCTTCAAGGCCGCGCGGATCTGCGGGCTGACCAGCACCACTGGAGGATGATTGGCCACGGTCAGCTTCTCCACCTCGGCGGCGACCGCGCGGCCGATGGCCTCCACGGCCTGCGGCGACATCCGGATGAACAGCCCGTGCTCGTTATGGTCGAAGCCCGCGCGGATCCGGTCCTCGAGGGCCGGATCGAGGGTGACCACGAACATCCGGCCGTCCTTGTCGCGGTAGCGGCTGCATATCGTGCGGGCGAGGCGATGCCGCACGTATTCCGTGAGCAGAATCGGGTCCTTCGAGCGGGGCGCGTAGTCGCCGAGGGTCTCCAGGATCGGGCCGAGCTGCCGGATGGAGACCTCCTCGCGCAGAAGCAACTGGAGGATCTGCTGGACCTCCGCCAGCTTCATCACGCCGGGGATCAACTCGTCGGCGACGGCGGGCGACGTCTGCCTCAACTCGTCGATCAGGTGCTTGGTGGCGTCGCGCGTGAGGATCTCGTCGGCGTGCTTGCGCACGGTCTCCGTCAGGTGCGTGGCGATCACGCTGCCGGGCTCGACCACCGTGTAACCCTTCATCTCGGCCTGGTCGCGGACCGCCGGGTCGATCCAGAGGGCCGGCGTGTCGAAGGCAGGGTCGCGCGTCGAGAGTCCTTCGATCTTTCCGGTGGTCATCCCGGAATCCATGGCCAGCAGGAGGTTCGGATGGACCGTCCCCTCGGCCACGGGCATGTCGGAGACCTTGATGCGGTACTGATGCTGGTCGAGCCGCATGTTGTCCCGCAGGCGGACCTTGGGCAGAATGATGCCGATCTCCGAGGCCACCTTCTGCCGGACGCGCTGGATGCGCTCCAACAGATCGCCGCCGCGATCCGGGTCGGCCAGCCGAATCAGCCCCACGCCGATCTCGATCTCCATCGGATCGACGGCGAGGTAATCCTCGACACGCTCTTCCGCGGGCTTGGCTGCCTCGGCCTGCTTCTTCGCTTCCTCGCTCGCCCGCTGCTGGGACGATTGCCGGCGCAGAGTCCATGCCAGCGCCATACAGCCGCCCCCGATCGTCACGAGGGGGATCTTCGGCAGACTGGTGAACACGAGCACGCCGAGGAACCCCCCTGCCACGGCCAGGGCCTGCGGGCGCGAGAAGAGCTGCTTGACGAACTCAACCGGCAGGTCGCTCGACTGGCTGCTCCGCGTGACCAAGAGGCCGGCCGCCACGGAGATGAGGAAGGCCGGCACCTGGCTCACCAGACCGTCGCCGATGGTCAAGGTGGTGAACACGCTGGCGGCCTCGCCCAGCGGCATGCCCGCCTCGAACATCCCGATCAGCAGTCCGCCGACGATGTTGATGAGCGCGATCACGATGCCCGCGATCGCATCGCCTCGCACGAACTTGCTGGCACCGTCCATGGCCCCGAAGAAGTCGGCCTGCTGGGTGATCTCTTCCCGGCGCCGCTGGGCTTCTCGCTCGTCGATAATCCCGGCGTTCAGGTCGGCGTCGATGGCCATCTGGCGGCCGGGCATGCCATCCAAAGCGAACCGGGCCGCCACCTCGCTGATTCGCGTCGCACCCTTGGTGATGACGACGAACTGGATGATGACGACGATGGCGAAGATGATGATCCCCACCACGATCTGGTTGCCGGCCACGAACTTGCCGAAGGTGAGCACCACGTCGCCGGCTGCCCGCTCGCCGACCGTGCCGGCGCGCGTCAGGATCAGGCGCGTCGTGGCCACGTTGAGCACCAGGCGAAATAGGGTCGTGGCCAGGAGGAGGGAGGGAAAGATGTTGAACTCCAGCGGAGTCCGCACGTAGATCGTCGTCAGGAGCATAATGACGGCGATCGTGATATTCGCCGCCAGGAGCAGATCCATCAGCCCCGGCGGGAGGGGCACGAGGATCACCAGCACGCTGCACACGATGCCCACCGGCAGGATGAAGTCCGTCATCCGAGCCAGGGGCGATTTCACACCGGCGCGCAGCGGGGCTGCTTCCGCCATCCGGGACTCCGGACGCAAAGGGGGACTGGCGAGGAGAACAAGGTAGAAGTGAAGCGGGCGGAAAGTAGCCAAAAGCGCGGCGAAAGTCCACCCCGATTTGCGGTCCCCCGCGGTCGAGCGACCAAGAGCCCTCGGTCTCGGGGTCGGTCTTGGGCCGGGTCGCTCCTCGTCGCCCGTGATGGGAGGGGTGATCGCGGCATGCCTTCCCCGGCCGTCGTTCGGTCAGGCATGCAGTGCGTGCCGGCCCGTTCGCTTCAAGTTCCGTGCGCCGTGAGGCGATAACAGAGTCCAGACGCGGCTGGTTCCCCGGGCCTCTTCTGCGGCTGTGGGAACATCGACTTATCCACGCACCGCGATCTAGGGCAGGCCTCTTCAAATGCGCATCTTCCCGATCTTGTCGCGTTTCGCTGCGGTGGGCAGTCTGGCCCTTGTGGTCGGCTGCTCCGGCGAGAGTGCTAGCACGACCGCCGCGCAGGGCAGCCGCAGCGGCCACGCCGAGGCACCCGCGGGAGGGCCCGCCGTTCAGTTCGTGGAAGGCTACTCCCAGGGGTACCGCAAGGCCCAGGCGGCGGGAAAGCCGATGCTGGTGCTCTTCACCGCGCGCTGGTGCAACTACTGCCACCAGATGCTCGTCGAGGCCTTTACCGAGAGGCAGGTCGTCCACCTCTCCGAGCGCTTCGTCTGCATCCTGGTGGACGCCGACCGGGAGCCGGAAGTCTGCCGGGAGTTCGACATCCGCGGTTTCCCAACCATCCAGTTCCTCTCCCCCCGCGGTGTCCCCCTGAACCGTCTCACGGGGAAGTCGCCCGGCGACGACGTGCTGCTTCAGATGCAGGCGGCCCTCCAGGCGACCGCCTCGCGCCTCAACCATCAGCGCAGCAAAGCCTTGTAGCGGTTCGACCGGCAGGCGGGACGCGGTAGGGCCCGCGGTCGGAGGCTGGCGCCGAAACGCCGGCTGGCTAGGCGGCCCCACGCGGCTGCTGAGGCATCTCCTTGCCCTTGAGCTGGTAAACGTAGGCCAGGACTTCCGCCACGGCAGCATACTTATCCTCGGGGATCGGCTCCCCGACTTCGACTTCACGGTACAACGCCTGGGCGAGGGGCTTTTTCTCGATAACGGGGATGCCGTTCTCCAGGGCAAGCTGACGGATTCGCTGCGCGATCACGCCTGCGCCCTTGGCCGACACGATGGGGGCGGCCATCTCCTCCGGGTCGTACTGGATGGCCACGGCCAGCTCGGTGGGGTTGGTAATCACGACGTCGGCGGCGGGCACGGCGTTGGAGAGCCGACTGAGCGCCAGTTGCCGCTGCACGGCCTTGCGCCTGGCAATCACCTGGGGGTCCCCCTCCAGGTTCTTCATCTCCTCGCGGACTTCCTGCGGCGTCATCTTCAAATCGCGCTCGCGTTTCCACCACTGAAACGCGTAGTCGAGGATGGCCAGAACGAGAAGAGCCAGCCCGATCTTCAGCGATGTCCAGAGGAGGATCTCCACAACGTACACCGCGGACTGCTCGATCTCCAGGGCTGCAAGGCCGAGGATGGTCTCGTACTCCTGGTTCAGCACGCCGTAAGTGACGGCGCCGATCACGGCGATCTTGAAGAGGCCGAACAGGAGTCGAGCCACGCCGGTGATCGAGAAGACGCGTCCGAAGCCCTTGATCGGATCGAGGCGCGTCAGGTCCGGCATGACCTTCTCGGGAACGAAGAGGACGCCCACCTGGACGAGATTCACCAGGATGGCGGCGAGCATGATCATCCCCAGCAGCGGCAGCACGGCGCGGCCCAGCCCCACGAGCGTCTCGTTCCAGTGGGCCAGCGCGAAATCGGGGTCGGCCGACAGCCACGCCTCGCCGCCCAGGTGCAGTCGCGTGTATCCGGTTACGTATTCGATCATCCGGCTGCCGAGCATCATCATCAGAAGCAGCCCCGCCAGCAGTAACAGCGCCGAGCCGAGGTCCTGGCTGCGGGCGACCTGTCCCTGTTCCCGAGCCTTTTGCCGGCGATGATGGGTAGGTTCCTGCGATTTCTCGCCGGACTGGTCGGGCATGGCAGGACGCGATCAGTTGCAGGGATGGGTCGGGCACTGGGCCCGGCGCCGGCCCGGGTCCTTCGGGGCCGTTAAGACAGCAGCCCGTCTCGGAGCGGGGCATGTAGTGCCTCGAGCATCGTCTCCACAGCCGTCTCGAGCTGTTGGCGGAAGACCCACACCGACGCCCCGAGCGTGAGCGCGACGCCCCCGAAGGTCAGCATCGAATTCAGGCTGAACCCGACCACGAGCACGTTCAACTGCGGCAGCGTGCGACCGATCAGTCCCATCACCACGGTGGCCAGGAGCAGGGCCGTGACGACCGGAAGCGCCGCGCGCACCGCCAGGGAGAAGCTCTGCGCGAGCAGCATCAGAAGGGCCTCGCCGATCGATCCGGCCGGGGCCCCGCTGCCCAGCGGGATCGTCTGGAACGTGTCGAGGAGGCCGGCCATGACCATGCGGTGCCCCCCGATGCACACGAAGACGGCCATCGCCACCAGGAACAGAAAGCGGGAGAGCAGCGGCACGTTGCTCTCCAAGGTGGGATCGAACACATCGGCCACCATCAATCCCCCCACCCTTCCGATCGTCTCCCCGGCGAGTTGGATGCCGGAGAAGAAGATGGTGACCCCCAGCCCCAGCGCCAGGCCAATGAGCAACTCGGCGCCGATGATCAGGGCGTAATCGACCAGGCCGACGGGATCCGGGGCGGTTGCCGACCACTGGGAGGGAAAGATCAGCACGGCCAGGGAAAAGGCCAATAGCGCGCGGACCCGTGCCGGAACCTCGGTGCCACCGTAAATGGGCGCGGTCACGACCAGCCCACTGACCCGCACCAGGACCAGAGTGAAGACCAGAAACCGTCCCGTGTCCAACTGGGTCAACCAGTCCATGTGGCGCTACAGGTGGTTGGGTATCTCGGAGATCAGGTCGATCGAGTACTCCATCATGCGGAGTATCAGCCAGGGAAGCGCAAGGGTCAGCGTCAGGGCCATGACGAGGATCTTGGGGACGAAGGCGATACTCTGCTCCTGGATTTGGGTGAGCGCCTGGAGCAGTCCGACCAGCAGGCCCATGAGCATGCCCGCCAGCAGGACCGGCGCGCCGATCATCAGCGCGGTCCACACGGCCTGGCGGCCCAGATCGACGGCTTGTTGGGGATCCATCTCGTCCTCGGATGCGTGGGGCGGAGACCGGGCATGCGCTCCGTTCTCCCGCTACGTGTACAACTGGAAGCTCTCCATCAGCATGCCGACCACCAGGTGCCACCCGTCCACCAGCACGAACAGGAGAAGCTTGAAGGGCATCGAGATGAGCACAGGCGGGAGCATGAGCATCCCCATGGAGACCATCACGCTCGCGATCACCATGTCGATGATCACGAACGGCAGGTAGATCTGGAACCCAATCAGGAAGGCCGTCTTCAACTCGCTGAGCATGAACGCGGGCACGAGCGCCGTCAGCGGGACGTCGGCGTAATCCTCGGGCTCGGGCTGATCGGGGAGGTATCGGAGGAACAGATAGACGTCCTCGCGGTTTCCGGTCCGCTCGATCTGCAGGCTCATGAACGTACGGATGGGGTGGATGCCAGCGTTCCACGCCTGCTCCAGGCCGATCTCCCGATTTGTGTAGGGGACGATCGCGCGGTCGTACGTCTCCTGCCAGACGGGCGCCATGATGAGCAGGGTGATGAATAGCGAGAGGGCCGTGATGACCTGGCTCGGCGGCAGGCTCTGGGTGCCGATCGCCTGGCGAAGAAGTCCCAGGACCACCACCACGCGCACGAAGCAGGTCGTCATCAACAGGATCGCCGGCGCCAGGCTCAACACCGTCAGGAGGAGCATCACCTGGATCGTCGAGCTCAGCCCCTCGGGACTGGTCCACTCCTCGGGGCCGCCCGCGAGCTCCTGCGGAACCTCGAGCGTCAAGGGCCCGTTCGCAGGTCCCGAAGTGGCTTCCTGCCCGGAGACGGAGTCCCCCAGGCTGAAGCAGACGAGGATCAGGACCAGGGGGGCCGTCAGGGGCCGCCGCCTCGCCGCGGGAGAAGGCGGTCTACGCATGGTGGCCCCCCTTCCAGGATTCGAGGTCGCTGGCCTCGTAAGCTGGCTGCTTCTGGCGGCGCCCGCGCAAGCCCGACAGGGCCCCCGGTGCCGAGAGTTGCGAAAACACCTGGCGGAACGTGGCGGAGGCGCTGTCGGGGTGCGATTGGCGGCACAGTCCGGCAAGCCGCGTCACCTCGTCCGGATCGTCGATCTCCGTGAGGGTCTCCGCGCCGTCGGGCGTGACCGAGAGGAGCAGCAGTCTCTTCCCGACGCGGATCAACAGGACCTGCTGGCGCCCGGCAAGGGGGGCCCGGCCGAGCGTCTCAACCACCTCGGTCGGCAACAGCAACGAGCCGCGGGGGGCCGTTCGACGCAGGGCCCAGACGAAGACCGCGAAAAGCCCCAGCACCACGGCGAGACTGCCGACCACGGTCAAGACCGAGCCCACTCCCGTCCTGGGGCCGCGGCGGTCGCCCGCGTCCTTCTCCTCCCGTGATGGACCGAACGGGATGGAGGGAGCGCGGCCGGTCGGGATCTCCGCCGTGTCCTCTCCCGGGTCGATCGGTTTGGAGGTCGGGGAATCGGGCGCCAGGGCGAGGTCGCTTTCTTGGGGCATTTCTCGCGGCTTCGAGTCGCTCGCGCTGGGTCCCTCCGCAGGGGACTCGTAAGCGGCGGGAGCAACGTCTTTGGTCCGCCACCTGGCGGCCGGAGCCGCAAGAGGGGGGAGACGGGCGGCGGCAGGCTCCACGGAGGCAGCGCGGCTCGGCGGCTGCCCTGCCGGGTGCTCCGGCCAGAAATCCTCCGCCCCCAGGCTGAGAGAACCGACCCCGAAGAGGATCAGAACAAGCGTTCGAGAGAGCGTGGGCATCCTTGCCCTCCGTGGCCGATTTTGCGGCGGCCCGCCTCCGGCGGGCTCGAGCCGTGCCGCAACAGCCCGAGCCGTTTACGGGCCGGGGCCCACTCCCGCCAGCAATTCCGCTACCCGGACGCAGAAGTTGTCGTTGAGCACGAGCACTTCCCCGCGTGCGACGAGGCGGCCGTTGACGAAGATATCCACCGGGTCGCCCGCGAGCTTGTCGAGCGGCACGACGGAACCGCGCTTCAGGCGAAGCACGTCCTCCAGGTACATGTGGGTCCGTCCGAGCTCGATCCGCAGGTCGAGCTCGACATCGCGGATCAGGTCGAGCGTGGCGGCCTCCGACGAGGCCGGGGCACCGGGGAACTCCTCCAGACGAAACGCGGCCACCCCCTGCGGCTGCGGGTCGTCGGCAGGGGCGTCGATCGATTCCAGCGCCTCCTGGGCCTGGGTCAGCAGGTAGGCGATGTCGCCTTCGGCCATGTCGTCGCCTGCGGGGTGCGATTCCTGGGCGGCTTGTTTGGGGCCCGCCGCTTGCGCTTGAGGCGTCGCCCGTCCGGCCTGACTGAGGAGCTTCTCGATGTCGTCCTGCGCGAGGAGTTTGTCGTCGTCGGCCGACGCGGGCGCCGGTGGCGACGAGCCAGTTTCGGCAGGCTGGGGCGACTTCGAGGCTGCCGGTGCCCCTCCGCCGCCCATTAGCGCCTCGATCTCGTTTTGATCCAGGGCCATCGCGGCGCTTTGCTCCGCCGGCGGTTCAGCCTTCGGTGGTGCCGGCGCTGGCTTGGGGCTGGCCTGCGACAGAAGTCGCTCGATCTCGTCCTGGTTGAGTTGGTTCTCGTCAGCCATCGGAATCCATTCCCCGAAGCGGCATCCCTGCCAGCCAGAGAGTATTACGGGTGAGGAGTGAAGGGCGGGCTAACGGGGGGTGGGCTCGCCCCGTTCACTGCTCGATGAACGAGAAGTCGCTGAAGATCACGGCCTTGAGGTACCGCTTCCCGAGCATCGTGTTAGTTTTCTCTAAAATCTTCCTCTTAATCAAGCCCAACCCGGCGTCGGTCAGGTCGGTGATCTCCGAGCTTCGCAACGTGATGATCACCTGGTCGCGGAAACGGTGGGCATTGGCCACCAAGGCCTCCTGGAATTCCTGCTCATGTTCGGTGGCAACCGTGCCGTAAAGATGGAAGTCGATACGCAACGTGGTGTTGGAGACGGGCTGATACGAGGTCACGGCGAACTCGCCCAGGTCCACTTCAACCTGCGGGACATCGCTTTCGGTCTCGCTAAAATGCACAAGAGGCGTATCCGGGGCGGTCTTGGTGGGTTTTGCTTCGGGATTGACTCCCGCCATGGCCGCCGTCTCCGCCTGGCTCGGAAGGAACAGATAAACGACGAGACACTCCGCGCCAACGACGGCCGCTAGAAACAGGACGACCGCCGCTTTGGTGAGGAGGCCGCCAGATCCGGGCTGCGCAACTCCCGGGGCCGGGCCGCTGCCTGCGGTGGTGGTTTTGTCTGCCATGGCCCAGAATGAGGATTGAGGTTCGGCGGCGGGCTTTGGTCCGCGCCGTCGGAACAAGTACGGGTTGTCCGCGCACGACAGGAGCGAGGTGGTGCCTCCTCGGACCCCGCGGGGGGGCAAAAGGTCACCGTTTCACTCCATTTCTAGAATAGCCCACAGGATCAGGGGCTTGCGGCCGCCGGCGTTGGATTCGTGGCGGAGCCTGGAGACATGCCCTCCGCCAGTTCGCTGAGCATGAAGACCTCAACGCGGGCGTTTTCCTTGAGCTTTTCGGGATCCTCGCCCTTCTCGATCGGCTCGTTGTCCGCCGCGATTCCGATCGTAATGCGTTTGCGGTTTATTTCGAGGTCCTTCACGAGGAACTCCATTGTGGCGTGACATCGGGCGTAGGCGAGGTCCCAGTGATCGCGGAAAGGGGAATCCGGGGGCAGCGGCTTTGGAGTCGTGTGGCCGCGGATTTCGACCTTCTGGGGCTTGCCCTGCAGCTCTTTGGCGATCGCCTGCAAGCGGCGGCGGTCCTCGGCGGACAGGTCGGCTTTGCCCTCGGAGAAGACCACGCGGCCGCCCAGCGTCCGGTCGCCGCCCGACCGCACGAGCTGGACGCGGGCATGGTCTCCCACGGGCGCACGGACGCGGTCGCCGCCGTTCATCGTGTCGAGGCGGCGGGCGCGCCCCATCGCCGCCACCTGGGAGAGCTTCGTGGTGTTTTGATGGGGTCGCACCGGCCCCGGGATGGGGCTGATGATCGTCAGGTCGTGACCGAATCGCCTCCGCAGCGACTCGATCATGGCCTGGAACTTCCTCTCCGTTCGGATCTCGCTCATCGAGACCAGGAGGATGAAGAAGGTCAGCAGCAACGACATCATGTCGCCGTAGGTAAGAACCCACATGGGGGCTCCAGCGGGGGCATCGTCGTCGTCGGAGATGGCCATGAGGTCAGGCCGCCTTTCCGGAGTCGGCGCGGGCGTTGGGGGGTACGAAAGTATTCAGCTTCTGTTCGATGATGCGGGGGTTATCGCCGGACTGGATCCCCATGATGCCGCGAATGATGATTTCCATGCACAGCAGCTCGTGCTTGTTGATGAACCCGAGCTTGTCGGCGAACGGCAGGCACACCAGGTTGGCCATGATGGCCCCGTAGAGCGTGGTCAGAAGCGCGACGGCCATCCCCGGCCCGATCGCCGCCGGATCATCCATGTTGCCCAGCATGATGATCAGGCCGATCAGCGTGCCGATCATCCCGAAGGCGGGTCCGTACTTGCCGAACTGGTCGAGGACGGTCTTCCCGTTGCGATGCCGCGTGGCGACGGCTTCCATCTCCGTGCGCATGATGTCCTCGATGACCTCGGGGCGCGTGCCGTCCACCGCCATCTGGATGCCGAGGACGATGAACGGGTTGTCGATCTCCTCCAGGCGCCCCTCCAGGGCCAGAAGGCCGTCGCGGCGGGCCGTTTCGGCAAGGGATACGATCAGCTCGATGATCGTGGAGAAATCCTCCTGCCGGTTGAAGAAGACGTTCTTGGTGACGCGAAAGACGCTGAAGAACTGCCGCACGGGCGAAGAAGTCAGCACCGCGGCCGTGGCGCCCCCGAGGACGACCATGATCGACGGGTAGTCGATGAAGCCCTTGACCGTGGCGCCGGGCGAGATGAGGATGGCAATCAACATCACCGCGAACCCGGCGAGGACGCCGATCACCGTTGCAAGATCCATGGGTCAGTCCTCTCCTGTTGCGGCGGCGGGGTCGCAGCACATCTTGTCGACGGCCCGCCGCGACGGTCTCTCTCCGCGGGGGGCAGGGACCATGTGCTTGGCCTGCTGGTAGGTGACCGCCCGACGGAGGACCTCGTCCATCGATTCCGCGACCACGATGCGATCGCCGTTGGACAAGGTAACAAACGTGTCGGGCCGGGCCTCGACGTAGCAGATCAGGTCGGCGTTGAGCAGGAACGGCTCGCCGCCCAGGCGCGTCAGTCGAATCATGGTTCGCGCATCGCGCCGGGCGGCGCGGCCGTGGTGAAGGATTGACGGTAGTTCTGCGGACTTGTCGAGACGCTCTCGTCGCGGCAACTACCGCCGGATCGAAAGCAGCTCGTCGAGCATCTGTTGCGACGTGGTGATGACCCGGGTGTTCCCGCGGTACATCGTGGAGGCCAGAATCAGGTCGATCAGGTTGCTGCCGATGTCGGTGTTGGAAAGCTCCGTGGCGCCCGCGATGATCTCGCCGATCCCCTGCGAGCCGGGGATGCCCTGGACGGGAAGCCCCGAGTTGACGCCCGCGGCGTAGAGGTTCTGCCCACGCTGCTCCAGGCCAGCCGGGTTGCCGAAGCGGGCGAGGATGAGCTGGCCCAGGTCGCGGGTGATCCCGTTGCTGAACACGCCGCGGACGCCGCCGTCCTCGCCCACGATGAAGCTCGTCAGCACGCCCGGCGCGGACCCGTCCTGTCGCGAAACGGCGATCCAACTGTCGTCGGTCGATAGCCCGGAGATCTGGGTGAAGTCGAGTTCGAACTCCAGCGGCGACTGCGAGGCCACGCTGCGACGGTCGATGGAGACCGTTTCTTCCGTGGACGAGACGTAGTTCCCCTCCCCGTCGAAGGTGATCAGACCGGTTCCCACCGCGATTTCCACGCCCGAGGTCGGGTCGTTGTCGGGCGAGTCGGCGTACCACCGATAGACGGTGGTGGTGCTGGTGCGGGACTCGAGCGCGGCCGTGATTCGCACGCTGATCGGGATGCCCAGCGTGTCATAGGCGATGAAGTCGGCCACGGCGCCCTCGCCGACGGCGGTCTGCGAGGAGCTGAACGGCATGTTGACGTTCTCCTGCCCCGAGGCGGTGACCAGTTGCATCCCGGAAAGACCGATGTCGATGGCGTTCGGGTCGCCCGTGTTGGACACCAGCGTGATCTGGCTGCCGTCGATGCGTCCGCCCGGAGGCCATCCGGTGACGCTGTCGCTGGGGATCGGGTTGGACGCGTCCGGTCCGGGCGGCCTCTGAATGCCCATCGCGTCCTCCATGAACGTGAGCAGATCCTGGACGGTGGACGTCGCCGTGATCTCGAATTCCTTCATCTCCAGGGACCGGCCTCCCTTGCGTCCAGTGAACTCGAGCGTCCCGAGCTCGAAGACGTTGAGGTAGTTGGCCCCATCGCGGCGGAGCAGGTTCGTCAGCAGGGTGTTGTAGTTGATGGGCGGGCCGTCCAGGTTGATGGGCGGGTTGCCGCTGATGTCGGCGTCCACATAGCGGTCGGTCCATCCGCCGCTGATCGTGGGCGTGTCGATCTCCTCCACGAAGTGGAACGAGTTCTCATCGGTGGCCAGGTTGCGGTAGATGCGGATGTAATCGTAAGGCGCCGCTGGAATGGGCAGGTCCCGGAGCTGCGCGCGGCCGTTGGCCACGTTGACCGGACCGAGGACCGGAGCGGGACGGCTCTCGTCCCCGTTGCCCGGGCCGCCCGGCGCCGTGGCGAACGTTACGTAGTAGCTGTAGTTGCCCGTGGCGGTCGTGACGTCCAGCGCGGCGCCGAGGGCTGCGTCGGCCGTGGTGTCGTTGTAGGCGGTGGTGACGTTGTCGGGGATCTCCGCGACGAACATCCAGTCTCCCGCCCCCGAGGCGTCGGTCCGGTAAATGCGGCGTGTTGTGTAATCCCCACCGGGATCCGTGGGGATGTTGGCCAGGTCGATCGAGGTGGCCCCCGCCAAGGTAAGCGGAGCGGTGGTGACCGAGGGGGCGCTTTCCGTGTCGAAGTCGGACCCGATCGGACCGTTCGCGAAGACGATGCGGTAGGTGTACGTTCCCGCCGGGTTGAGCCCACCGGCAGGTGCGCCGGGCGCCGGCGTCGTGGAGCCGGCAGGCACCGCCGATTGCACGCCCGTGGTGCCGGCGCCCGCCGTATCGGGGGCGTCCCACGCCGCGTCGCCGAGAACCTGCGTCTGGATGATCTCGGAGGTGTCGGCGATATCGCCCGTCGGGGAGAGGGTCCCCTCCATGTAAACGTTCTCCGTCGCCTCGGCCACGGCCGCGGCCCCCAGCGGAATGGTGATCGGCTCGAGCGTCGTGGACTGGATCTCGAAATTCTCGTCCACGGTGTACCCCAGCAGGCGGTTGCCGGTGATCGTGACCATCTCGTTGTCGGAGTTCATCTTGAAGATGCCGTTCCGAGTGAAGAGGTTTTCCCCCGACGTCCCTTGGACGATGAAGAACCCCTTGCCCTGGATGGCCAGATCGGTGGGGCTGGAGCTGATCTCGATCGTGCCCTGGTTGAAGTTGGGGGTGATGTCGGCGACCATGGTGCCCAGGCCGGTCTGCCGGGGGTTCGTACCACCGGTGTTGTCGGTGGGCGCGGCCCCCAGGCTGCGCGTCTGAAGGAACTGTGTGGCGAACGACGCCTCGGACGCCTTGAACCCCACCGTGTTCGAGTTGGCGAGGTTGTTGCCAACTACGTCGATTGTGGTTTCCGCCGCCGTCAGCCCGGTGAGCGCCGTGCTCAGTGCGGATGCTAGACCCATCTCGTCTCTCCTCTCTCTTGAAGGTTCCGGTTGTCGAACGTCGGGGCGGACGGACCCGCGGGAGGATCCCGCCCCATGCCTCACGGTGTCGTGATTTCGGATACGTTCTTCAGGCTGATCACGTGCTCGCCCACGTGGAGCTTGGGCGACTCGCCGTCCGAAATGGTCACGCGATCCACGCGTCCGGTCACTTCCTCGGCCTGGTCGTCCAGGGCCTTGACCGTCTGCCCGAGAAGCCTGGCCGCCGTCGCCGTGTTCTGGGCGAGAGTGACCGACTCGAACGTCTCGGTCATGCTCATGTTCGTCTGGATTTCGCGGATCTGACTCACCTGCTGGAGAATCTCCGTGTTCTCCATGGGGTTCAGCGGATCCTGGTTCTGGAGCTCGGTGATGAGCAGACTGAGAAATGCATCCAGGTCCAGATCGGCTAGGCCGCCGCTGGCGCCCGGGACCTCGGTGGACTGCTGGCTCTGGATGCCGCTGATTGTGGTGGATTCCATGATCCTGGCTCCCGTGGGCGGTGAGGGGCGTAAGCGGTTGCGCGTTGGATGGGCAAGCGGGTCTAAACGATGACGTTCAACTGGGAGGCGTCCCCAGTGCGTTGGGGGGCCTCGGCGGTCCCGGGCGCCTCCCGTGCCGTACCGCGGGCAGGCGCCTGCCGCGCCCTGGAAGCGAAGCGCGGTTGCCGCGGGGTGTCGTCGCCCGGACGTTGCGGCAGTCCCTCCTCGGTGGAACCGCCGGCCAGGTCGATGTCGAACCGCTCGACGCGGATGTCCTGCTGGGCGAGGCGCTCGCGCAGCTGGGGCAGGCTGTCGAGGACCGCGTTGCGCGCCGCGGCGTTTTCGACCTCCATGCGCGCCGTCATCACGCCCTGCCGAACGTTGAGCTCGATGCGAACCGAGCCAAGCTCGGGAGGGCTCAGGCGCAGCCGCACCGTGCCGCCGCCGTCGCGCATCGATTGGAAGGCCCGGCTGACGCGCTGCACGAAGCGCACGCGATCGATTCCGCCCTGCTGATCCGCCGGCCCGTTCGCCGCCGACTGGCGCGGCCCCGGTCGCGCGCCGCGAGACTGGGGCGCCGCTCCCTCCTGCACCGCGGTGCTCGGCTGGCCGGACTTCGCCTGGTTGGCGTTGTCCGACACACCGCCGGGCGGACCGGCGGCTGCCGCGACTGGCCCCGCCTGAGGGGCTTGACTCGTGGCGGCGGGCTGCGCGGGGCCTTTGGACGGCGCGGTCGTTTCGGTCGGGGTGGAAGCCGGCCGTGGGACGCGGGCTTGATTGCCGTCCTGCCCGACTCGGGCGTTGCTCTCTCGGCGGCCCTCGTTGCGCGGTTTCCCCAACTTGAGCTCGACCTGCTCCTCCTCGGCCGCTTCGCTCGCCTGGGCGTGGGAGGATTCGTCGGGTCGGGCGGCCACCTCACGCTCGGCCGGTTGCTGTTGCCGTCCGTTGCGACCCTCGTTGGCGACGTCCGCCGGGGTTTCGCCGGTCGTCGCCGCGCTCTGAGGCGTCTTGCCCTGGGCCGCCGCTGGTTCCTTGCCGGACGAATCCCCGCGCCGCTCCGAGCCATCCTCGGACTTGGCCGTTGGATCGCCCGCCTGCGCGTCAACGGCACGGACGGCCTCATCCTCCGTCGGCTGCGCGGGAGCGCGGGCCTCCGCCGTCTCGTCGCGAGCGTCGCCGCTCTGCTCGACTTCCGCGGCCTCAACGTGGGGCGATTCGGCCGCCTTGTCATCGCACTCGTTGGCCGCCTCGGGCTTCTCCGGCGAACCGTCGCCTGACGGTCCACGATCGCCGTCCTCGGACTCCGCCGGATCGCTTGTGGCGCGGTCCTCCGTGTCGGCCGCTTCTTCTCGCTCCGCCGGCCCGTCTTCGGCCGGACGCGTGTCCGACGACTCGAGCTCCGGCGCGCGCGAGGATTCGGAGACGGCAGAGCTGCCCTGGGGTTCCTCTTTCGCGTCGCGGTCTCGGGCGGCGCAACGGGCCTGCGCCCGGGCGGAGTTCTCGGCGATCAGGCGGGCCAGGTCCAACTGCTCCTCGAACATGCCCATGCGGGCGGGAGCCAGGACCGGCGGCCTGTTTCCAAGAATCGGAGCGGGGCTGACAGACCCGTCCACGGTGTTGACTTGGGACATGAACGATGCCTCCTCGGTCGGCTTGCCCGAAAGGGCGGTTCCGGATTTGCGATGGGTTTGCGGTTGGAAATGGGGTTGTTCGGGCGGCCCCCGGCCCGTCACGGGCCCACGGCCGGCGGTTCGGGGGTCAGTTGTTCCTGAGTGCCTTCAGCCAGGCCGGACAACGGGTCGCCCTCCCGAATGCGGCGCAGCACCTCGGCGAGCTTGGCGGATTCCTCGGGCGTCTTGAACTCCCCGATGATCTTCGCCCGCTTCGTGTCCTGCATGCCTGCCAGCAAGGTGACGACTTCCTCGATCTCGTCGTCGGCCAGCATGCGCATGATCTGCTCCTTGGCCTGGCGCGACTTGATCTTCTCCATGATGGCCGTGAGCTCGGAGATGCCGGCTCCCTCGGCTTCCTGCTGGAGAGCCAGGAGCCGGGCTTCGAACTCCTCCCGCTGGCGGTCGTACCGCTTCTTCTCCTCGGCCAGCTTCTGTTCGTCGAAAAGGAGCTGCTCAAGCCCCGCCTTCAGGGCCTGCTCGCGGAGTTCGAGATGCCGCACGTGGATCGCGCGGGCCTGGGCGATCTGCTCCAGGGAGACCTGCTCCTGCGGCGCGTCCGGCGCGGTTTCGGGCGCGCCTTGCACGCGCGTCAGGTCGATCCCGTGCAGCACCGCCATGATCTGCATCAGCTTCTCGCGGTCGATGTTCTTCTGAGAGACCACGTAGCCCACCATGATCGCCTCTGCGATGCACGTGGCCACGCAGAAGTACGCGACGATCGA
Organism: uncultured Pirellulales bacterium; assembly: GCA_964434165.1. Taxonomy (GTDB): domain Bacteria; phylum Planctomycetota; class Planctomycetia; order Pirellulales; family Thermoguttaceae; genus CAYSUS01. The sequence goes on along the minus strand of CAYSUS010000025.1, from coordinate 34,883 downwards.
CGCTGCCAGGGCCAGCACTCGGCGCATCACGGCGTCTCCTCTTCAGGCGAAGCGCGCCGCCCCGCGGCCTCGTCGAGCTGCCGGTTCAACCGGCGCTCCTCCTCGCGGCGGTGCCGGGCGGAGAGCTTCTCCTCCAGCTTCTCCAGCACGCGGACCTCGCGGTCGGCCTCGACCAGCGCCTCGCGGCGGACCTCGGCCTCTGCGGCGATCGCCTTGCGGCTTTCCGACGCGCGGTGCTGCTGCGAACGAAGCACGATCTCGTGGACGCGGGCCTGCGCCACGCGGTCCACATCGACCTGGCCCGGCCTCGAAGCCTCGCGGCAGCCCTCCCTGGCGGTGTCGATCGTCCTTTGGAGGGCTTCGATCTGCTCGCCCAGGAGGGCCCCCGCTCGCTGCGCCTCGGCCAGCGACGCGCGGCGCTGATCGCGCACCGCCTCGCGGAGCTTCTTCAACGTCGCTAGTCGGAACTTGAACCTGGCCATGCTGCGGAACGGGTCTTGCCTGTGACGCTAGGTCAATTGGCCCTTGCTTTCGGGGGACGCCGGTGGGAGCTTCCCGGTCGGGCGCCGCTGCGCCGCGCGCTCCGCCAATTGCCGAAGCGCGGTCTGCGAATCCTCCATCCCGGCCGGCTCCTCGATGCGCTGCCGAAGGTACGCGTGGATGTCGTCCCGGCTGTCGATGGCGGCATCGACGGTCGGGTTGGCGCCGCGGCGATAGGCGCCGATGGAGATCAGGTCCTCGTGATCGCGGTACGCGGCCAGCAGCTCGCGGATCTGTCGGGCCGCTTCGAGGTGGTCGGGCGGGGTGATGTCCGGCATCAGCCGGCTGAGGCTTTCGAGCACGTCGATGGCCGGGTAATGGCCGCGCGAGGCGAGACTTCGCGAGAGCCAGACATGACCGTCCAGCAGGCCGCGCACGGCGTCGCCCACCGGTTCGTTCGGGTCGTCCCCCTCGACGAGAACCGAGTAGAAGGCCGTGATGCTGCCGCGCGGCGCCCGCCCGGCCCGCTCCACGAGCTTCGGCAGCAGGGCGAAGACCGAGGGCGTGTAGCCGCGGGTGGTGGGCGGCTCGCCGGCCGCCAGGCCGATCTCGCGCTGCGCTAGGGCGAAGCGGGTCAGGGAATCCATCAGCAGGAGCACGTCCTTGCCCTGATCGCGGAAGTACTCGGCCACCGCGGTGGCGGTCGAGGCCGCCTGGACGCGTACGATTGCCGGTTCGTCGCTGGTGGCCACCACGACCACGCTCTTGGCCAGGCCCTCCGGGCCCAGGTCCCGGTGAATGAAGTCGTTCACCTCGCGTCCGCGCTCGCCGACCAGGGCAATGACGATCACGTCCGCGGCCGCATAGCGGGCCATCATCCCCAGGGTGACGCTCTTGCCCACGCCGGCTCCGGAGAAGATGCCCATCCGCTGTCCCCGGCCACACGTCAGCATGCCGTCCAGGGCGCGAATCCCGGTGGCCAGCGGCGTATCGATGCGCGGACGGCTGCACGGGTCGGGCGGACGGCGCTCGAACGGAGTGCGGTCGGGCACGGCCGGCTGGGGGCGGCCATCGACGGCGTCGCCGCCCGCATTGATTACGCGCCCGAGAAGCTCGTCGCCGACGCGGAGCCAGCGGGTGGTGCGCACCAGGCGCACGCGGTTGCCCCGCCGGACGCCCGTCAAAGGGCGCATCGGGTACAGCAGGGTCACGTCGTCGCGGAACCCGATTACCTCAGCCAGCAGCGGCGGCCCGCTTTGACGCTCGATCTCCGCCAGGGCTCCCACGGGCGCCGGAAAGCCGGCCACCGACGCCGTAATGCCCACGGTGCGCACGACGCTCCCGGTCAGCGCGGTGGGCATGGCGGCGGAGAGCTGTTCGGTAATGAGCATGAAGATCCGGCGGGCAAACAGGAACCAGGCGGGGCCGGCGCGTTGGGGTGGCGGCCCCGCGGGTCAGGTGAGTTCTTCCTCAATCCGTTTCAGTTGGGCTTCGATCTGCTGATCGATCGTGCCAAACCGGGTCTCGACCCGACATCCGCCCTGACTGACCCCTTCGTCGGCGACGATCTCCGCTTCGCCCAGCCGCGTGAACTGGCTGGTGAGCGCTTCCATCTGAGGGCGGAGGGCCTCGACGTCGGCAGGGTGCAAGTGCAGGCGCACCTGGGCGCTCCCCGCGGCAAGCTCCAGGGCCTCGCGAACGAGGGTCACCGTGATCTCGGGGTGGGACGGCAGTTGACGGCGGATGAGGCGCTCGGCGATTGCGGCGGCGACGTGAACGGCGCTTTTCTCCCAGTGCGTGAGCCATGCCTGCCTGGCGTGGGAGACCTCCTCGATCGACTTCTTCAGGGCCGGCAGCAGCGTGGCCAGTTGCTGCCCGAGCTTGTCTTCGACCATCTTCTCGACGGCCTGCTGCCCGGCCTTGCGCCCCTCGGCTTCCGCCTGGCGGCGGACGGCCTCCGCCTCTTTCTGCGCCTTGGCGACGATCTGCGCCGCGTCGGTGCGGACCTTGTCCAGATACTGGTTCGCCTTGGCGGCCATGTCGTCGAAATTGAATGCGACGCCATGAATCGCGGCGTTGTGATCGGTGGCTTTGATGATCGAAGGCATCGTGGCGGCGTCGGTCGTTCGTTGCGGCTCCAGGCAAGGTCTCACGCGGTGACGGTCAGGGTCGATCGTGGGCGGTCGCGGGGTGGGGCCAGGCGGCCGTCGGAGAGGAGGCGGCGGGCCAAGGCCGCAAGCCGGCGCCGCGCCTCTTCCACGTCGCTGAGGCGGACCGGTCCCGGGTTGTCCAGGCGCTCGCGGAGCAGCCGCGCCTCGGCCGGGGCCAGCGCCGCGCCGGCGCGGCGCACCAGGGTCGGCTCCGCCCCCATCAGTGCCAGAAGGACCAGCTCGAAGTCGGCCGACTCGAACAGGGTGCCCAGCGACGCGGAGTCCAGGAGGTTGAGGTCTCCGAACTCCAGCCGAATCGGACCGAGTCGCTCCGCCAACTGGTGGTCCTGGTCGGCCAGGTTTCCGAGGATTTGCATGCCGGCTTGCGCACCGGCCGCCTTGAGCATCTCGCTGACGGCCTCGACCCCGGCGCGTTGCGGCCGGCGCACGAGCACTTCCTTGGCCAGCTTGGATTGAAGGCCCACCTCCACTTCGCGAAGGATCTCGGGCGAGGTCTCCTCCAGATGGACCAGTCGGCGGACCACCTCGACCTGCGCTGTTGGGGGCAAGCTCGCGAGCACGGCTCCCGCCTGGGCCGAAGTCAAGTGGGAGAGCACCAGGGCCACGGTCTGGGGATGCTCGGCCGCCAGGGCCCGCGACAGCTTCTCCGTTTCGGCCTCGCGGAGGAACTCGAAGGGGGGGATGTGCGTGCCGGAACTGGCGTCGGTGCTGGGATGCCGGTCCTGTGATGGCCGGCCGGGATTGCGCGTGGGACCGTCGTCCAGGTCCAGGCCCGCCGGCTCCTTCTCCGGCACCATTGGTCCGATGCGAAAAAACTCGTCGATCACCCGGCGCTGCTCGCGGGGGTCGATGGGACCGATCCGTGCGAGGAGGCTCTTGACTTTTTCGGCCTGTCTGGGATCGATGCGCCGGAGCATCATCGCGGCCGCCTTCGGCTCCAGCGAGGCAACCAGGATGGCGGCTTTTCGGATTCCGTCTTCAGGCGATTTCATAGGCTCTTACGGGGCACCGATCCATGCGCGCAGGATGTTGGCCGCGGCATCCGGGTCTTCGGCGACCAGTTCGGAGAGCTCGTCGCGAAGCGACGCCGCGCCCGTCGCGAACCGCCCCAGGTGCGCCGCTTGGGCGGCGGTCTCTTCCGCCTGATCGCTGATGTCGCCCGGCTTGACGTAGGGCTTGGGCAGCGGCGGCAGCGCCGCGCGGGTCATCGAGCGAAGCATCAGCAAGCTGAAGCCGGCCAGTGCCAGCATTCCCAGTGTGGCCCAGTACTGACCGAGAAAGGTCAGCGCCTTCTCCGTCATTGAGGGGTCCGGGATCACCGCGGCAGGGATATCCTGGAAGTCGGTGACTGTGACCAGTTCCGTGGCATCGGCCATGCCCACCACGGCCGGCAAGACCGTGGCCGCGTGAACCCGGATGCGCTTCATCTCCGCGTCTTTGATCTTGGTCAGCTCCGCCTTGTCGGGCATCTTCGGCTCCTCGCCGGGCGCGGGGGGGTTCTCTTTCTGCCAGACCTTGACGAAGTAGCTGGCCGGGACACCGATCGCCGCCTTGACCATCTTGGGCGTCAGCCCGATGTCTTCGCTCCGCGTGCGCGTGCTCGAAACCGCGTTGATGGTGTCGGCCTCGGACTCCTCCTCTTGCTCCGACATGCCCGCCCTTCGGCTCTGGACCGTGGTGGCCGCGTTGGCCTTGGGCTGCTGGGCGACGTAACCGGGCCGGCCGCCGGGACCGCCGCCTTCACGAGTGGCGGTCTTCTCTTTCTCCGTGGTGCGGAAGGCTACCGTCTTCGGGTCGTGTTTGACGTCTTCGGTCTGGAGGAACTTCTGCCGGTCGAGCTCGACATTGACCGAGACGTTCACCCCCGGCACGTACGACAGGGCCTTGAGGATCTTGGCCTGCCAGTCCTTTTCATGCTCCCGCTTGCGCGCGATGTAGGCGTCTTCCGCGGCGCTTCCCCCGCTGTCCACGTCGCCCGATCCGGTGTAGACCTGGCCGTTGATGTCGGCCACCGTGACGTCTTCGGGTTTCATGCCCGCGAAGGCCGCCGCCACCAGGTGGCGCACCTTGCGGACCTGATCCTGGTCGAGCTGCCCCGTTCCCAGCGGCTTGACGGCCACGGAAGCCGACTTGATGATCGTCCCTTGCAGGCCGCCCTCGGACTGCATGTCGGAGAGCACCGAGGCTTCCTCGATCCCGGGCATCTTGCGGATGATCAGCGAGAGCTCCTTCTCGGTGGCGATCTTCCTCCGCTCGGCCCGCTGCTGCCTGGTCAGGAACGGGCTGTCGCCCTGGATGGTGTCGGATAGGAACTTGCCGAAATGGGCGGGCAGAGCGTCGTTGTCCGCCAGCGCGGCCATGTACTCCGCGTGCTTGCCGTGCGGGATGCGGATTCGAGCGCCGTCCGGGCGGTAGTTCGTCAGTCCCGCTTTGCCGAACGCGGCCTGCATGGCCTGAAGCTCGCCGACGGTGAACGATTCGCCGCCCATCAAGTACTCGTCCGAACCCGAGACCTGATGGGTGAAGAGGTACGCGAGACTGACCACGATCACCGTCAAGAGCAGGCCGGAGACGATCCGGCCGCCCGGGGTCATCGATTGGAACAGGTCGCGGACCTGGGCGAAGGCTCGATTGAGGAAATCCATCCGTGGAATCCCGAAGGAGGAGGCGGTCGCGGTTTACGTCCGCGCGACGTGGGCGGTCGCCGCCCCCGCGTCGCGGATCGCGTCACACGCGGATATCCTGCACCTCTTGATAGGCCTGGACCATCTTGTTCCGGATCTGCATCATCATGCGAAAGGCCAGGTCGGCCTTCTGCACGGCGGTGAGGACTTCGGCCGGGTTGACGTCGCCGCCGGTCATCAGGTTCTCGACCGCCCGATCGGCGTCCTGTTGCATGGCGTTGACTTCCTGGATCGAGTCGAGCAGGAAGTCCTTGAAGGACGAGGGCTCGGATGCGCCCACCAGGGGCACGGTGCCCGTCCCGGGGGAAAGCGTCAACGGCATGGGCAGGTTCTGAACGGGATTGATCACGCCAGAATCCTCAGGGTCTGGTGCTGGAGGTCTTTGGCGATCTCGATGGCGCCGAGGTTGGCCTCGTATGCCCGCGCCGCCTCGATCGCGTCCGTCATCTCGGTCATCATGTTGATGCTGGGGTAGGCCACGTAGCCCGCGTGCGGGCCCTCGGGGATGGCGTCGGGGTGGCCAGGCTGGTACTTCCAGAGGGGCTCGGAGTCCTCGATCTCGACCGACTCGACGCACACCCCTGGCGCCCCGTGGGCGCCCACCTCGTCGTCGGTGCGGAAGATGCAAAACCGCTCCTGGTACGGCATCGGCTCACCGGCTTCGTTGTGCGTTGTAGAGACGTTGGCCAGGTTGCCGGAGATCGCGTTCATGCGAACCCGCTGCGCCACCAGGGCGCTGGTGCTGATGTCGAGAGAAGGAAACATGGTCGCGTTCCTCCGTTCGGCGCGTGCGTCATGCCGGCGCCAGCACGGCCAGCCGCCTACGCGCGCTCGGTAATGGCCGCCTGGAGCAGGCTGAACTGGCTGATCATGATCGTCAGGGCCAGGTTGTGCTGCATCTGGTTCTTCGCCATCTCAGTGACCTGGTACTCCAGGCCTTTGGTCCCGTCGTCGTGGTAGAGGATCATTTCGGGGAGCTTCTCGCACTCCTGGAGCTCCAGGTTGCGCGGCTGGGCCGTCGGCTCGCCGGGCGACCGGAAGACGGGCGGCTCGTCGCGCGCCGCGATGGCCTCGGACAGCCGCTCCTGGAATTCCGTGACCGAGAGGTCCCTCGCCCGATAGCCGGGGACATCCAGGTTGGCGATGTTGCCCGCGAGAATCGTGTGCCGGGTCTGCGAGAAGTTCGTCACCTTCTCGAGAACCGGGACCGTCGTCGCGTTGAACAGCGCCTGATACATGGGGTTCAGCCGTTGGCTATCTTGCGGTTCTTGCCCAGTCGGCCCGAAGTTGTTTGGTCAAGCAACTGGCGTGCCGGCAGGCCGTGGCGGTCGCCTTCCGAGTCTCCGTGGGATGTCATGTGCCGTCGATTCCCCGGGGTCGCTGCTGGGCTTGCGCCGGTCCCGGTCGGTCGTTGCGAGCCTTCCGCGATGGGGTGCAGTTCCTCGGTCGCGTGGTCGTGTGGCAGGTTCCGCCGGTTGGAATCGGCAGGAACTGCCGGTGGCCGCGCGAAGTCCTGCCGTGGTTCTCAATCGTCTTGCACGATCCCGGGAGGAAAAGGATCAGGACCCTCTTGCCCCCAGCGGCCCGAAGGGTGCTGACCCCTCTTCCCAGAATCACGCAAGGCGATCTAGCCCGCCTTGCGATAGCTTTTCTCCCTGGGTGCGTAACCGTATTCGCGGAGCTTGCCGGTGAGTGTGCGCAGGCCGATCCCCAGGGCTTCCGCGGTCTTGGCGCGGTGGCCCCCGAAGTGATCCAGGGTGGCTTCGATCAGCTTGCGCTCCATCTCGTGCAGGCTCAGCCCGACCGGCACGTCTGCGGTGCCCCTCTCCGCCCGCGCGTCGGGGCCGGCGATGAGCCAGCGACGCAGCGTGTCGGCCGAGACCGCCTGGCCGCCGTTGAGAACGCTCGCGCGGGTGACGATGTTCTCCAGCTCTCGGATATTGCCCGGCCAATCGTATCGGACCATCAAGTCCATGGCGTCGGGGGCCACCGTACACGGGTCGCGGCCCAGACGTCTTGCGACGCGGTGGAGGAAGTGCTCGATCAGCGCGGGGATGTCCTCGCGGCGGTCTTTCAGGGGCGGTACGTGGAGCGGCACCACGTTCAGCCGGTAGTACAGGTCCTGCCGGAACCGTCCCTCGGCCACTTCGTTTTCCAGGTCGCGGTTGGTCGTGGCCAGCACACGGACGTCCACGGCGATGGTCTGGCTGGAGCCGACCCGCTCGAAGCACTTCTCCTGAAGGACGCGGAGCAGCTTGGCCTGAAGCGCCAGCTCGATCTCCGTCACCTCGTCGAGCAGGATCGATCCGCCGTCGGCCAGCGCGAATCGTCCGGCTCGGGCTGCGTCGGCCCCCGTGAACGCCCCCTTCTCGTGGCCGAACAGCTCGCTCTCCATGAGGTGGGCCGACAGGACCGGGCAGTTGAGGCTCACCAGCGGGCCTTGCGCGCGGTCGCTGGCCGCGTGGATGGCCCGCGCCACGAGCTCCTTGCCGGTCCCGCTCTGTCCCACGATGAGCACGGTCTCGGGCGTGGGGGCGACCTGCGCAATGCGAGCGCGCAAGGCCGTCATCGCCGGGCTGGAGCCGATCATGACCGGCTCGTCGGCGGCGTCCTGCCCAGGGGAACCGGTCGAGCGCGCGACCAGCCGGCCGTGCCGGACGGCCTGGGCGACAAGCTCCTCCAGCCGATCGGCGTCGAACGGCTTCTCGATGTAGTCGAAGGCCCCGTGACGCATGGCCTCGACCGCGGAGCTGACCGTGGCGTGCGCCGTAACCATCACCACCTGGGCCGGATAGCGCAACGCGTCGAGCTGCACGATGAACTCCAGCCCGCTCATGCCGGGCATCATCAGGTCGGTGACGATGCAGTCGTAGCCCTTGCGCTCGGCCTGCCGGAGCGCTTCGGCGGCGGAGGAGCAGCAGTCCACGCGGTGGCCCGCTTGGCTGAGGATGTCGGCGATCGACTCGCGGGCCGCCCGGTGGTCATCGACCACCAGGACGGTGCCCACGGCGTGATCCGCGCGCGGGGCGGGAGGTCGGGTGCAGGCGGTGTTCATGCGGCGGCCTCTCTGTTCAGACGGGGGATGCGAAGCGTAAAGGCGGCGCCGCCTGCCGGACGGTTCTTCGCCGACACCTCGCCGTGGTGCACGTCGGCGATGCGACTGACGATGGCCAGCCCGAGGCCGGTGCCGTTTCGCTTCGTCGTATAAAACGGCTCGAACGCACGTCGCTTCGCCTCTTCCGGAAGCCCCGGCCCGGAGTCGGCGATCTCCAGCTCCGTGCTCGTCCCGTCGTCGGCCATCGCGACGGCGAGCCTGCCTCCGTCGGGCATGGCGTCCAAGGCGTTCAGCACGAGGTTCAGCACCACGCGGCGAAGCATCTCCCGATCGGCGGTCACGATCCGGCCGGCCGGGACGTCCACCGCCAGATCGATCGACTGCGCCTCAAGCTGGGGGGAGAGCGAAGCCAGCACCTCCCCGATCAGATCGCTCATGGGAAACGCCTGGATCTGCGGGTCGCGATCCGACGTGAAGTGCAGTAGGTCGTTGACCGTGGCGTCGAGGGCGGTGAATCCCGCCTCGATCTTGTCGAGGACCTCCCGGCTTCCCCGGTCCCCCCCGATCCGCCTGCGGAGAAGACTCAGGTAAAGAGTCACCGGGACGAGGTTGTTGCGCACCTCGTGGGCGACGTGCGAAGCCATCTGGCCCAGGTCGGCCAGACGGTTCTTGCGGGCAAGCTCGCGGTTCTTCAGCGCCAGTTCCTCGGTGAGCCGGTGAACCTCGGCACGAAGCGATTCGTGCGTCTTCTCCAGACGGACCGTGGCCGAATGCCATGCGGCGAGCACGGTCTCCAGGTCCGCCGTGGGGCTGGGAAGCGGGATGTCGGTCGGCTGGGCAGCGTGGTTCATCGATCGGGCGTTCGCGCGGGTGGTTGGGGTTCTTGTCGCAACACCGATTCGGCGGATTGTCCTCGGGCAACGGAACTCCGATCAGCGCGGCGGGTCTACGTCTCCGACCGCAGGTCGAGCTGGCACCCATGTGGCTCGGAGGCGGCGTGGTAGGCTCCGCGCGCCTCGCGGGCGCAGTGCATGCCGTGCAGGCGTTGGGCCGCTTCGTCGCGGCGGAGCGTGAGCAGGCTTTCGCTCTCCTTCTCCCCCTTCACGATCTCCCCGAGCAGGGCCTCGCACTCGGCGAGCAGGTCGGCACAACGGCGACGAAGGTCCGGGGACCGCCACTGACGCGAATCGGGGTCCTCGCCGCGGAACCGATCGAGCCCGCGCTCGATCCGCTGGAGCTCCGCGAGCATCCCCTGTTTGACGGCGAGCAGGTCGAGCAGCGACGCAAGCTCCCCCGCGCGGACCAGGTCCAGTTGCCGGCCCCCCATCTCCTGGAGTCGGCCGAGGCACTGTCGCTTCTGGGCGATGAGTTGAGCGAGAAGATCGGTGTCGTGTTGCATCGTGTCAGAGCTCGCGAAGCCTTTCGTCAAGCAACTGTTCCCACTGGCTGCGGGTGAACGGCGTGGATCGCGTGAAGGAGTCGTCCGCCTGGATGCGTCCCAGCACGACCTTGGCCTGCTTCAAGGTGTTCCGTGCGTCCTCGGTCTTCTGAAGTCGCTCGTAGGCCGCGGCGATCTGGAGATACGCCAGCAGGGCGGCCGGATCGCTCTGGTACCGATAGGCCGCCGTGGTGTAGGTGCGCACCGCCTCGCCGTATTTGCCCAGGTCGAACTGCGTCTCGCCCGCCGCGAAGAACGTGTTGCGGAGGATCGCCTTCTCCTCCGGTGTCAGCGAGGCGACCTGCTGGCGCTCGGCGAGGATCTCCTGAATCTCGCGGTATTCCTCCAGCGCCTTCAGCAGCAGCGCCTGGATCTGCTTCGACCTGCTCAGGCGCACGTTCCGGACGAGCGACGCCCTAAGCTCCCGTTGTGACTGCTCCGCCATGCGCCGATGCGAATCGGCGATGAGGTAGCGGGCTTCCAGGGCCTCCGGCGCGTCCGGGTATCGGCGGATCGCCTCGCCGAGGCGGTTGACGGCCTCGGCGTACTCGCCCTGGATATGCTTCAGGTGCCCGACCTCGAAGAGCGACTGGCGCCACTCCTGGCTCGCCGGGCTGAGCACGCCGTTGAGGTTGTCCGCGAGGAGCTTCTCGGCCTTCTCCAGTTCGCCCTTCTCCACGTAGGCCCGGCTCGCCAGCAACCTGGCGCGATAGGCGGCGGCGTCCTTGGGATGGAAGTCCACGCAGTCCTTCAGGGCCGTCAGCGCTTCTTCCACGCGGTCCAGGGCCAACAGGGCCTCGCCCAGTTTGAGCAGCGCCAGGGAGTGGCGGAGTTTCGTCTCGTTCTTCAGGTGCTCCTTGAGCACGACCGCGGCGTCCCGGAAGTCGTGTCCGGCGAGGTAGTCTTCGGCGCTGTTCCAAAGGTGCTCGGTGTAGCGACGCGTGGTGGTCTCCAGGGCGGCCAACTCCTGGTATGCCCGGCCTGCACGGCGGAACTGGGAACGGGCCTTCTTCAGCAGGGGTTGCCGCTGTTCGTAGGGGAGGTGCTCGGCGCGTGCGGCGAGGCTCTTGCCCCACCGCTCGCACGTCTCGGCGGTCCACAAGGCCTTCTTGGCGGCTGGGAAGAGGGGGCAGAAGTCGTCCAGCAGGTGCAAGGCCAGATCGAATCTCTCCCGGTCCAGGTAGCTCTCGTAAGCCTCGAAGACCTTCGCTCTGAGGTCGTCGAGCGATATCCACGGATTGCTGAACGACTTCGGATCGCGCACGCTACGCAGGGCGCGGCGGTACGCGGCCAAGGCCTCGTTGTCCTGTCCCAACAGTCGGGCCAGCTCGGCCTCCTCGAAGCTTGCAGCCTGAGCCTCCGGCGTGCCGGCGTAGGTGATGCGCGTCCGCTCGAACTGGTTCATGGCGGCCCGGTAGTCGCCCATCTGGAGGAAACACACCCCGATCAGGTACTGGGCCTTGCGCGTCGCCTGAATGCTCAGCGTGTCTTGTCCCTGAGCGGATCGCAGAAGCTTGATCGCCTTGTCGTACGTCTGAAGGGCTTCCTGGCTCAGCCCGTGCGGGGTCCCGCCGCCGTCGGCCAGGTGCTCCGCCTGGCGCATCAGGATCCGCCCTTCCAGGACGACCGCGCCGGCATGGCAGCGCGAGTGGGACGGGATCCGCTCGAGCGTCTTGCGGCACTCGGCGACCTTTCCCATGCGAAGCTGGATCTCGGCCTGGCGCAGCAGGCCCGTCTCGCGCTGCGCTTCGGTCAGGTACCGGTCTTCCAGAAGGCGCGAGTTGTACTTCAGGGCTTCCTCCAGCTTGGGATTGGCGTCCTCCAGGTACGCCGAGGCCAGCATCTCGTCGATACGGGACTGCTTGTCCGGATTCGCGGCGAGCGCCTCCAGGAGCACGGGACGACATGCGGCGATCTGGCCGCTGTGGTAGAGGCCCTCACCCAGCAGCAGCAGTCCGACGGCCCTGCGGCCGGGCGGGAAGCCGCGCGTCCGGGCCTCGTCCAGGTAGCCCGCCGCGAGAAGATACCGGTTGGCGCGGTCCTTGGCCCAGGTCTCGCGGGCCTCGTACGCGGCGGCGGCTCCGAGGACGAACGCCGGTCCGCCCCACTCGGTCGGGGCCAGCGTCTCCTGCTCGCGGAGCTTCTCCGCGTACTCCTGGGCTTGGACCAGCGAGCCGCGGTCGAGCGCTGCCAGCGCCATCTCCAGCGTCACGAGCTCCGGCTCATCCTGGGCGGCAAGCCAGAGAACCACCGTCAGCACGACGACCCCGACCACGGAGGCGACCGAGGCGCCGACCAGCAGGAGCGCCTTGCGCCGATTCGCTTTGGCCCAGTCGAGCGCGCGCCGCCAGCGCGAGCGTCGCGACGGAGACGGTTCGTCGGGCGACGAATCGAACGAGTCGGGGTCCAGCGCGCTGGCGTCTTCGGGGGACATGGCCACCTGCGAGTCCTGATGCCGATCGGGCACGGCGCTGGCGCAGAACGATCGCCAGCCGCGAGGCGCCGGCAAGTCCGCCGCGGAGGCCAAACGCTCCGCACCAGGTGCGAGCGACTAGACCTTGCCCCGGGACGGTCCTGCCGCCGGTCGGCGGGAGCAGGACGAGTCGCGAAGGAGACTTGAGGAAAAGGTGGGCCGCTTGTACCGAAAAGCCCGGCCGGGTGTCAATGGACGTTTCCCGGCTCGCGGGAGGAGAGCGGCTGCTGCGTGACCTGCTCGATGACCCAGCGGTCCACGTCGCGAAGCATTTGCGGGGTCAGCTCGTGGCCGCACGGATACTGGCGCAGCGTAATGGACATGCCGGCGGCGTGAAGCAGACGGAGATTGTCGCACACCAGCGACGAAGGATACGTGGCGCTGTCGCGTCCCACCGCCAGGAAGATCGGCAGGCGCCGCGCTTCGACGAGCCTTCCCAGCGGTGCGTGGCCCGTGGGGAGGGGCCCGCCCAGGGTGAGCACCCCCGCGAAACGATGCGGATGGCTCATGGCCACGCGCACGGCCATGGTCCCGCCGCTGTCGTGCCCCGCGAGAAACACGCGATCCGGGGCGACGCTCATCTTCCCCCGCGCGTGCTCGATCCCGTCCAGCACGCGCTGCTCCGCTTCCCGGATCTGCGGCTCCGTCTGCGCCCAGCCGCACGAGTCGGGAGCATCGCCTGCCAGCGGAAACCCCCGCGGGGCCACGGCCACGTAGTTACGAAGGCTGAGCGTGGGCATGATCCGCACGAGCTGCCGCTCGTCGTCCCCGTTGCCGTGGAGCCAGACAATCAACGGATAGCGATAGTTCGGCTCGTAATGGAGCGGCGCGAACAGGGCGCACGGCGCTTCCTTCGAGGAAGGCGAGAAGAGGGCCGAATCAATAGAGAACTCAGACTCGCCGGCTGCCGCGCGAGGCGGCACCGGGAGGTCGTGCGTGCGGTTCATGGGAGTATGGCGAAGTGGAAGGTCTTCGATGAGGAAACGGCTGGGAACCGGACTTCCCGGTTCGCGACGAACGCCCCCACGTCGTACGACCGCGCGGAAGCCCAACGGACAACCTCCCCGCCGCGGCCGTCCCAGAGAACAAGTCCGCTTGGCAACCTCGGAAGACTCTACCGCATCGAACTTGGGCCTGTCAACCGCACGCAATCGCGATCTCAAAATGCGAAAGACGCAGGGTCTGGCGAAGCGGATCCCGCGCCTGCCGAATGCTGTCACTGCTGGCAGTTGCGCCGCGACCCGCTCAGCCGGCCAGCCGCTCCATGGCCTCCACCAGGCTCTTGACAGCCGCGACGCTCTTGTTCAGCGCCTCCTGCTCCGACTCGGTCAATCGCAGCTCAACGACGCGCTCCACCCCCGAGGCCCCGAGAATGGCGGGCACGCCCACGTAGTAGCCGCCCACGCCGTACTCCCGATCGCAGTAGGCGGCGCAGGGGATGAGCCGCTTTTTGTCGCGGACGACGGCCTCCACCATTTGCGCGGTCGCCGCGGCGGGGGCGTAATAGGCGCTGCCGGTCTTCAAGAGCCCCACGATCTCCGCACCGCCGTCGCGCGTCCGCTGCACGATCTCCTCGATTCGCGCCGGCGAGATCAACTGCGAGATCGGAATGCCGCCCACCGATGCGCAACTCGGCAGCGGGACCATCGTGTCGCCGTGGCCGCCCAGCAGCATGGCCGACACGTCCTCGACGCTGACGCCGACCTCCATGGCCAGGAACGTCCGGAAACGCGCGGTGTCGAGCACGCCGGCCTGTCCCATGACGCGCTCGGGCGGCAGCCCGGTCACCTGCCACGCCCGCTGGACCATGGCATCGAGCGGATTGCTGACCACGATCACGATGGCTTCGGGGCTGGTCCGCTTGACCTGGTCGGCCACGTCGCCCACGATCCGCGCGTTGGTGGCCAGCAGGTCGTCGCGGCTCATGCCCGGCTTGCGCGGCACGCCCGCGGTGATCACGACCACGTCGCTGTCGGCCGTCTCCTCGTAGCGGGTCGTGCCCACGATCCGGCTGTCGAAGCCGACGATCGGCGAGGCCTGCATCAGATCGAGGGCCTTGCCGCGGGGCATGCCCTCGGTCTGAGGGATATCGACCAGGACGACGTCGCCCAGCTCGGCCGAGGCGCACCATAGTGCAGTCGTCGCCCCCACGTTGCCCGCCCCGACAATCGCGATCTTCGCCCGCTTCATCGGCTTACCTCGCTCTCTCAAGTTGACGACCGGCGGATCGCGCAGAACCGCGCCCCGCCGCAGTGCTCGCCCGGCCGTCCCAGCGAGACCGACGACCCGCCGGGCCGATCCCGGCGACATTATAAGGCCGTGCAGCCAGGCCGCCAGGGAGCGGCCCGAACACCAGAACCCCGCATGCCCGACGCGCCCCCGCCGGGGCGATGGACAATCCGCCCCGCGCCTCAGGCGTCGTCCGGGCGGTCGGGCGGGCCTTCGGGGCCGGGCTCCTCCAGGGCGCTGAAGTCGGGCGGGCCCTCCGCGGCGCCGCGCGCGGCGCCGAGCGTCGTGGACCGATGGGCTCCCACCCGGACCGTCTCGCGGAAACGCCGGTCGCCGCGTCCCGCCCTCCAGACGGCGATCCAGATGCCCACCACGGCCAGCACGAACAAGCCCCCGGCAATCAGCCCGGCCACGTTGCTGGACTCGCGTTTCTCCCACGGGTACCAGATCGGGGCGGGACCGATCAGAAGCGGGGCCCCCGCATACCAGACGTTTGCATCGTCCGGCTCCTCGGCGGACGGGGTGGGCACGCGATACTTCCACTTCTTCATGAAGAACCCGGCCACGCGCACCGCCTCGCGGTAGTCGGGGCCTTCGCCCATGGGCATCCCTTCCGGCAGGCTCGGCGTGCAGAGGAAGATCGGGTTGCCGCCCGCGTTGTCCGGAAACACCGAGACCTCGTAGTAATGGTCGATCCCGAACCGGGCGCGGATGTCCGGATCGGTGACGCGCACGTAAACGGCCTTGCGGGCCGCGCCGCTGACGGCCACCAGGCGCCCGCGGTTCTGCTCCGGCCGGAGGAACAGGGGGACCACACTGTCGCTCTCCTCGCCGCGCTCCTGAAGCGCCTGATCGGCCGCCCCGTGGATGCGCCCTGGCTCGGCCCGTTTCACGGCGGCCAGCAGTTGGTAGAAGGCCTCCCGCTCCTCGGGAAGCAGCGGCTCCTTGTCCTTGACCTCGTCCAGCAGCCCCACGTCCATCCCCAACCCGCCCGGCAGTCCCGGCGGGTACCAGGCCATCCGGTGCGCGGCAACGACCGGCTTGGGGTGCTCCGGGTCCTCGCTGGCCAGCTTGAGAAAGAACCCCAGCGCCCCGACCCGGTCGCCCGACGGCGGCGACGCGCGCCATGCCTCGGGGACGGCGTCGGCGTACACCACCGCCTCCTGCCCCGCCTGGTCCAGCTCGATCTCGCACCGGTAGAACCGCGGCATGAGAAAGCGCTCGGCGGTTTCGGGCCAGGGCTCGTGCGTCTCCAAGGACTTCAACCGGCCGCGGACATGATAGACCTCGCCCCGCCGAGCCGACGTGCTCTCGGCCAGAGCGCGTGGGTCGAGGTGCGCGTGGGCCCAGCGCTCCAGGTCCTCCAGCCGGAATTCCTTGGAGCGGAAGAGTATCTTCAGCAGGGTCTCCTCCTCGCTCGTGTCCACCGGATGGCCGTCCTCGATGGCCGCCAGTCGGCTCTCGTCAATGCCGTACCGGCGGAGCATGTCCTGCGGACCGGTGATCGGGTCGGCCTCGCCCTCCTCGTGCCGCTCCTCCTTCCCGGTCTCCGCGGCGGCGGGACCGGCGCCCGAAGAAGGGTCGTTGCCGGCATCGCCCATCGGCGCCTCGCTCGCCGCGGCATCGCCCGCGCCAGCCTCACCCGGCGGCTGGCCGGCCCACAGCCAGGCGTAATTCTCCGGCTTGCGGGCCTCGTTCATGAGCAGGCCGACCAGGACCAGCGCGAAAAGCATGCCCACAAGCTGCCGCTTCTCCGTTCGGTTCAGAAAGGCCCTCCCCCGGCCGACATCCGAGGAAGTCCCTCGCGACCCCTCCGGAGTGGGATCAGCACTTCGAATCCACGGGCAGACAAGCCGCTGGAGCATGGGACCGGTGACGATCGGTTGGAGTGTCTTCGTAACGGCCAGTTCCGGAGTCGAGAGTTGCGGTCCGCCCTCTTCCTTTCAGGACAGTCGGGGAGGAACGGGCGGTCTATTCCTCAAACCTCATCGCATATACGCCATCGGAGGGGAGCGAAGTCAGTTCGTCGGGAGGCTCTCCACGGCCAAAATACAACTCCAAAGTGGGGTACGCAGCGACACGGCGAAACGCGCCCGTGATCCGGCGGCGTTCCACAAGCTTCGCATGATCTTGGAGTTACGAATCGCGGCGGAGATCGCCGTGCGGTTGTTGGTCAACAGAGACGAGTTTTTCCAGACGCACGCCCCCTGACTGAGGGACAGCAGTCCGAATCCTCCTCCATTGGTGAGTTGCGAGCCGGATAGTGGTTTGGGGTGGAAGAGAAGCATGGGGATGTTTACTAGGTTGGGGGGCCTTTGCACAGCAAGCTCGGCCAGGATCCTGCGTTCACGGTCTGCGGCGGCGCGCGGCGATGTGCCCGACGCGCCGCCAACGGCGGTGCGACCAAAGCGCACGGCCGAGCGACTGCCGCGCGCACCTTTGCTGCACCCCATTATCTCTCTTCTCTCTCGCGTCATCAAACCGCGAAATAGGCCAACTTGCGAGGGGCTGGCATCCTTGCCGGGGCCTGGATCCCCGGGCGTCGGGCCGGCCCCGAATGAAGCGGGTCGCGACTATAATTGGGCAGTGGCAGCGATGGCCCCCGTTGGTGCGGGCAGGGGAATAGTTCGAGGGGGCATTTTCGATTCGCTTTTCGTCAGGCGCATCGCACGCTCAGGGGCATGGCTGCCCGCGCGCGGTGGCAGGAAGGGGAGCCGACCTTGGCGCTCTCGCATGCCGAGTTCAACCGACTGGTCGCCGACCATGGACCGGCCCTGTACCGCGTGGCCTACCGATTGGTGGGGGACGTTCAAGAGGCGGAGGACATGGTTCAGGAGACCTTCCGTTCGGCATGGAAGAGCCGGCGGCTATTCCAGGCGGGACAGGGGGAGAGGGCATGGCTGGCCGCCATCCTGCGCCGCCGCGTTGCGGATCGTTATCGTCGCCGCCGGCCGCCAACCGTGCTCGGGGGCGACGGCATGCCCGAGGCGGAGTCCCCCGCGGAGGACCCGCTTCGCGACGAGTTGACCGGTCCGATGCAGCAGGCGCTGGACCAGCTACCGAGTGAGCTGCGCGAGACGCTGCTTCTGGTGGTCGTGGGCGAGCTTACCCACCAGGAGGCCGCCGATCTTCTGGAGGTCCCGTTGGGGACGGTGCTCTCGAGAGTCAGCCGGGCCCGACGGCGGCTGCGCGAGGCCTTGCTGGCGGCGGAGGCGGGGTCGCAGTAGGGAATCGGAGGCAAGAGGGGAAGACAGAAGGAAGGAAGAAAGGGGAGACGAAGGGACGGGAGCTTTGGAGGCGGAGCCGCCGCGGGTTGTTTCGGCCTGCGTCGCTTCTCCCGCTGCCATGGGTGCCTTTGCCCTTCCGCTCTCCGTCAGTTTTCGAGTGGCATGAGCAGTCCTGACTACCCGACCGACGCCTGGCTGGACGCCCGCTTGCGGGAGGTTCCGGTTCCGCAGGGCCTGCTCGACCGGCTGGTCCGCGTGGCCGCGCCGGACGACCACGAGTTGGACGCCCGGCTGCGTGACGTCCCGCTGCCGGAAGGCCTGCTCCGGCGCCTGCGGCGCACGATCTCGGGGCGGACGCGCCGCCTGCGCATGGCCCGCTGGGCCACGGCGGCGTCGATCATGCTGGCCGTGGGAACGTGGTATTTCGCCTTCGTGCTTTCGATGGTCGTATCGACCGTGGCCGCGCGGCCCGGGGGCGAGGGTCCGTTCGATCCGATGATCGAGGCTGAGCCGATCGACCGCGCGGCCCGGGTCGAGATCGAGCTGCCGGCCCTCCCGCCCGGCTCGGATCCGGAACTGGAAGCGGAGCTGGCGCGGGTCCGCGACGTGGCCTCGCCGGACTTGCCGCTCGCAGAGCTCGAGTCTCCGTCGGCCAGGCCGGTGGGTTTTCTGCTCTACCCGCTGGCCCCGCTGTCGGGCATGGACTTGACGTCCGACTCGACGTATCCCGATTGGAAGGGCGCGCTGGGGGCGCCGCGGGGTCTGCTCGACCAGGCCGACATCGACATGGTGCCCCTGCCGGCGCCGCGCGGGATCGAGCCGCCCATCGTGCCCGGCTTCAATCTCCGCTGGCTCCGTGAGTTCGGCATCCACCCGTTCGTCATGCCGGCGCTTCACCAGGAGCTGCACACCAGCCGGGTGCCGCTGGACATCGACCGGTCGAGCTACGTGCTCGCCCGGAAGTACCTGGGCGAGGGAATGCTTCCGCCCCGCGACGCGGTGCGGACCGAGGAGTTCCTTGCCGCGGTGGATTACCGGTATCCGCGCCCCAAGCGCGGGGAGGACATCGGCCTGTTTTCGGCGGGCGGGCCCTCGCCGTTTCGCTTCGGCGACCAGCGGCTGCTGCAGGTCGGCGTCCAGGCCAGGGACGTGACCAGCAGCGACCGGCCGGGCACGCGACTGACGCTCGCGGTGGACATCTCGGCCAGCATGCGGTGGGGCGGACGCCTGGAGATGGTGGTGCGGGCGATCGAGCAGCTCGAGCGGCGCTTGGGCCATCGCGACCGCCTGTCGATGGTCGTGTTCTGCGACCGGGCAGACGTGCTTTGCGAGGACCTCGCGCGCGACGAGCTGGACGAGCTGGTCGAGGTCCTTCGCGGCATGACGGCGTCGGGGTCCACGAACATCCACGACGGACTGCGCCGGGCGTACGCCCTGGCCGCCCGGTACGCCGGCTCCGACAGGCTTCTTAGCCGCGTGGTGCTCCTCTCCGACGGCCTGGCCGAGCTCGATCCCTCGGCGGTCGGACGGGTCGAGGCGCTGCTCGAGGAGGCCGCCGGCCGGGGAATCGTGCTGCATGCGGTCGATCTGGGGCAGGAGCGGGCCGGCGAGCAGCCCGACGGCCAACTGGCCCGCTTCGCCGCGGCCGGCGGCGGCACGGTCCACCGCGCGACCAAGGCGGACGAGGTGCGCTGGGCCCTGATGGAAGCCGTGACGGGCCGGTCGCAGTTGGTGGCCGCCGACGTTCAGCTTCGCGTGGTCTTCAATCCCGGCACGGTCTATCGCTACCGACTGCTGGGGCACGAGTCCAAGGCGATCATCGGCCTGGGACCGCCGCAGTTGGAGGCGGACTTCCGCTCCGGGCAGGCCGCGACCGCGCTGTACGAGCTGGAGCTTCTCTCCGGCGGCGGCGACGACCTCGCCGTGGCGGAAGTGAGCTGGGTGGATGCGGAGACGGGCGCGAGGACCTCGGTGCAGCGCAAGGTGCGCCGCAAGGACTTCGCTCCGTCGGTGGACAAGATGCCGCTTCCGCTCCAGGCGGCGGCGGCGGCCGCGCAGAGCGCCGAGCTGCTGCGCGGGAGCCCCTTCGCGCAGCCGCCCTTCAGCGCGGGCGGCATCGAGAGGCTGACGGAGTACGCCGAGCGGATCGATAGCCGATTGCTCTTGCGTCCCTCGTTCCGCGAGCTGATCGACCTGATGAAGAAGGCGGCCACGGCGCGACCCTACCGCGCGGGAGGGCGGCGATGACCCGCTACGGACTCAGAAGAGCGTGCGGTCCGGTTGGGCCGCAAGCGCAGAAAAGGCCTGCGGCCACAAGGGGAAAAGCCATCGCGCCGCGCGCGGCATCCTTGTGGCACGGCAAGGGAGAGGATAACCTGTTACGGGGGCGGTTTGCGAAGCGACGGTGCCGGAACCCGTCGGCCGACCCGTAAGGGCGGCGGCCCCGCCGTCTGGAGCGGGGCGGGCCGCTTGAGCTACCGCAATTCCATAATTCCATGGGCATGTTCGTACCTCGGGCCCATCGAGCCCGGGGGGTGCACCCCTGGCGCCCGATCGGGGGCGCAGGCAGAACGAGGACTTGGACGATGAGATCTGCGAGGTTCCGAGGGTTGTTGTTTGCGGCCGTGGGTCTGGCCCTGGCCACCGCAGGGACGGGGCACGCGGCGGAACAGGCGAGGAGGTTCCTCGACGCGCTGCGGGAGCAGGGCTACTACGACACGGCGCTGGACTACATCGAGCAGCTCCGCGAAAGCCCTCACTGTCCCGAGGATTTGAAGGAGTCGCTCGACTACGAGGCCGCGATCACCTTGATGTCCGGATCGCTGGCCTCGCGCGACTCGAAGATGCGGATCGGGTTCCTCGACCAGGCTCGAGACAAGTTCGAGGCCTTCCTGCGGCTCAATCCGCGTCACGCCCTCGCCCCCAACGCGCGGATGCAACTGGCCAACGTGCTGGTCGAGCGCGGCCGCTTCAAGATGGAGCAGGCGGATAAGCCCGGCGTGTCGGACGAGGACAAGGGGAAGCTGCAAAGCGACGCGCGCAAGCTCTTCCAGGAGGCCCAGAAGGTCTTCGTGGAGCTGGAGCGGTTCTTCACCCAGGAGCACAAGAAGTTCCCCAAGGTGATCGACCCGAAGGAGACGAAAAAGCTCGCCGAGCGCGAGGAAGTCCGCAAGAACATGCTCAACGCGAGGCTCCTGCTGGCGACGGTGGCCTTCGAGATCGCCAAGACCCATCCGCCGGACAGCAAGGAGTTCAAGGAGGAGATGGGCGCGGCCGCCAAGCAGTTCAACGAGCTGTACAACAGGTACAAGACGTGGCTGGCCGGTCTGTACGCGCGGATGTGGGAGGGCCGGTGCTACAAGGAGCTGGGCGACAAGAAGAGCCTGGAGACGGCCGAGGCGATCTTCAAGGAGATCCTCCTCCAGCCCGACGAGCCCCAGGCCTTCCGCGACATGAAGAACAAGTCGCTGATCCTGTACATGGAGACGCTGTGCCTGCCCAAGCTCAAGAAGCACCAGGAGGCCCTGAAACTGGCCCAGGAGTGGGAGAAGTCGGCGCGGCCCAACGAGGAGAGCAGCCCCGACGGGCTGGCGATCCGCTTCCTGGCCGCGGAGGCGGCCCGGGAGACCCTCAAGGGCCTGAAGGAGAACGACGACGGGTACCGCGAGGCCTTCCGCGAGGCCCGGCGCAACTACGAGTTCGTCAGCCGCTTCGACGGCAAGCACCAGCTCGAGGCCCGCAACCGCCTGCGCGAGCTGACGGGCGGCAAGCGCCTGGAGGCGAGGACGTTCGCCGAGGCCCGCGACTACGGCAAGGCGGCGCTGGACGAGATGCAGGCGGCCGACGTCGAGCTGCGGATCAAGGAATCGCAGGGGCCCGTCGATGACAAGACCCGCGAGCAATACGAGTCGCGGATGCGACTGGCCCGGGAGGAGGCCGTGAGCTACTTCCACAAGGCGCTGGAGCTGGCGGCGCGCGGGCCCACGTCGGAGGAGCTGGTCAACGACCTGAACAACATCCGCTACTACCTCACCTACCTGTACTGGACGTCGGGCGACCTGTACGAGGCGGCGGTGTTGGGCGAGTTCCTCACCCGACGCTATCCCGACAGCGCGGGCGCCCGCTCCGCGGCCAAGGTGGCCATGGCGGCCTGGGTGAAGCTCCGCGCGGGGATTGCCAAGTCGGAGGACCGCTCCTTCGAGACCAAGAAGCTTACCGACCTGGCGGAGTTCATCGCCGGGCGATGGACCGGGCGCCCCGAGGCCGAGGAGGCCACGGTGATGCTGGTGCGCAGCGCCGTGGCCGACCAGGATCCGCAGCGGGCCATGCAGTATCTCCAGCGCCTGCCCGAGAAGTCGATGAAGCGGGCCGAGGCCGAGGTCCTCGTGGGCCAGTCGCTGTGGTCGGCCTACATCCGCGCGGGGCTCCGGCCCGCCGACGAGCGCC
Organism: uncultured Pirellulales bacterium; assembly: GCA_964434165.1. Taxonomy (GTDB): domain Bacteria; phylum Planctomycetota; class Planctomycetia; order Pirellulales; family Thermoguttaceae; genus CAYSUS01. Next base: position 12,680 of record CAYSUS010000025.1, on the reverse strand, counting down.
CCAAGCAGGAAGAGCTGGACGCCATGGTGTCCAAGGCGCAGAAGCTGCTGGAGGAGGGCATCGCGCGGCTTCGCCAGGACGCGGAAGACACCGGCGCGATCGACTACACGCTGCTCAGCGCGGTCCTCTCGCTGGCGCAGATCTACGTGGACGCCGGCGCCCCGAAGAAGGCCCTGGAGAAGCTGGAGGACGAGAAGATCGGCCCGTTGACGCTGGTCGCCTCCAAGCACTCGGCCACCGATCGCGGCACCTTCCGCACGCAGACCTACAAGGCGGCGCTGCGGGCCTACGTGGCCGACCAGCAGATGGACAAGGCCGAGGCGGCGATGAACTCCCTGGAGGAGCTGATGTCCGAGGGGGGCGACGCCGAGGCCGACGCCAAGCTCACGCAGATCTACATCAGCCTGGGCCTGGAGCTGGAGAAGCAGCTCAAGCGGCTCCGCGAGCAGGGCAAGACCGAGCTGGCCAACGCGGTGCAGAACGGCTTCGAGCTGTTCCTCACCCGCATCTCCAACCGGCCGGGCAACTCCTTCAATTCGCTGCACTGGGTGGCGGAGACCTTCTACAGCCTCGGCGCGGGGCTCGACCCGGGAACGCGCGAGCCCCCGGCCCAGGCGCGAAAGTACTATGAGAAGGCCCGCGACACGTTCGAGAAGATCCTCGCCGGCCTGGCCGACGGCTCGCTGGAGGCCTCGTCGGGGGCGAAGTACGGGTTGATGATCCGCCAGGCCCGCTGCATGCGGCGCCTGGGGGAATACGACGCGGCCATGGACCAGCTCGTCGAGGTCATCAAGGAGAACCCGATGATGGTCGATGTGCAGATCGAGGCCGCGTACACGTACCAGGAGTGGGCGACCCAGGAGGGGAAGGCCGGGTACTACAAGTACGCCGTGCAGGGAGGCCGCAAGGCCCGCCGCAAGGAGGACAACCAGATCGTGTATCTCGTGTGGGGCTGGGGCAAGCTGGCCCGGCTGGTGATGCGGAGCGCCTCGCACCGCGACGTGTTCCACGAGGCGCGGTACAACCTGGCCCTGTGCTACTTCGAGTACGCGAAGACCCTCGGCAGCGAGGAGCGGAAGAAGTACCTCCAGGACGCGGAGAAGTCGATCGTGGTGCTCCAGAAGCTCTTCCCGGACTTGGGGGGCGGCGAGTGGTTCGAGAAGTACGACGATCTGCTCGTGAAGGTCCAGAGGGCGCTGAACAAGACTCCCACGGGGCTGGAGAGGCCCTCCGATTCCTCTCCGTAGGCTCGGGCGCGACGCCCGCCGCGGCGCGGCCCGCAAGCCCCTGCCCGTTTCGACAAGACCGAATCCCGTTCGATGCTCAGTGAGGAGACGATGATGAAGACGCGTTGGTTGGTGCTCGCGACGGCCTTGTGGATGGCCCTTTCCGCCGCCGCGCAGGCGCTGGACACGGTGAGGACCCTCTCCGGCCCGGTCGCCGGCGAGATCAAGGAGATGAGCCCGGTCCAGGTGACCGTCCAGCAGGCCGCCATCCCCAAGAAGGTCGCGGTCAACGAGATCCAGTGGATCATCTACGAGGGCGAGCCCAGCTCGCTGAACACGGCGCGGATGGCCATCAGCGGCGGGCGGTTCCAGGACGCCCTGGACATCCTCAACGACCCGCAGAAGCTCCCCGCCGCCCAGGTCAACGAGCGGGCCGTGATCAAGCAGGACGTAGAGTTCTACAAGGCCCTCTGCACGGCCAAGCTGGCGCTGGCAGGCCAGGGCGAGATCGGCGCGGCCGGCAAACGGCTGATCGACTTCATCAACAGCAACCCCGGCAACTACCACTACCTCCAGGCGAACGAGCTGGTCGGCGACCTGCTCGTGGCCGACGGAAAGTACGCCGCGGCCGAGCCCTTCTACCGCAAGCTGGAGCAGGCCCCCTGGGACGACTACAAGATGCGGGCCGGCGTGGCCATCGCCCGCGGCAAGCTCGCCCAGGGCGACCTCGATGCCGCCGAGAAGGAGTTCGACAAGGTCCTGGCCGTCACGGCCGAGGGCCCGCAGGCCGAGTTCCAGCGGATGAACGCCCAACTGGGCAAGGCCCGTTGCGTGGCCGAGAAGGGCAACGCCCAGAAGGCCAAGGCCACGGTCGAGGAGATCATCGCCAAGGCCGATCCCGAGCACGTGGACCTCCACGCCCGGGCTTACAACACGCTGGGCATGATCGAGCGCAAGGCCGACAACCCCAAGGCGGCGATCCTGGCCTACCTCCACGTCGATCTGCTCTACTTCGCCGAGCCCGAACAGCACGCCGAGGCCCTGGCCAACCTCGAGGAGCTGTGGAACGAGGTCCACAAGCCGGAGCGGGCGATCAAGGCCCGGCAGATCCTCGACGACCGCTACAAGAACAGCCGCTGGGCCCAGAAGAAGTAGCGCACGCCCGAACCCACGCGGGAACGACCTGCCGTTGTCGGCACGCCGGTCCAAGCCCGAAGCGTGCGCGAGGGATGCCCCGGATGTTCACTCCCCCGCGCTGACGCTTCGGGCTTCGATGCCAAGCGCATCCGAATCCTAGCATGGACCGTGCCCTGGCGTGCCGATCAGATCTCGTCCATGAGGCTGCGGATCCTGTCGATCGTCTGCTTCTGCAGATCGACTTCGGGGATGCTCACGGCGGCCTTCTCCGCATCCTCCAGCGTCTTCTCCGCCCGCTTCTTCATGCCGGCGTCCTTCATCTTGCGGGCGATCTCGATCACGGCCTGGACCCGGCTGTAGGGCGGCTCGACCTTCGCCGAAGCGGCCAGCGCCTCGTCGAACGTCTTCTCCGCGGCCTCCTGGTCCTTCATCCTGGCCTGGGCCAGGGCGACGACCGCCAGGCCGTCGGTCCGCCCGCGCGGGTCGTCGGCCGTCTCCGCCGCTAAGCGCGCCGCCTTGAGCGTGCGGCTCGACTCCTCGTCCGCGCCGGCCTTCTTGTAGGTGGCCGCCGCCGCGGTCAGCACGTTGATCCTGCCCACCACGTCCTCGATGTTCTCGCAGATGGCCTCGGCCTCCTTGAGCGTCTCGGCGGCCCCCGCGGTGTCGTTCATCGCCGCCTGGGCCCGCGCCACGGACACGAAGGCCTTGGCCTTGGGCTCGGCCCGCTCGACCTCGGTGGCCGCCTCGCGCGCGCTCTTCAGGGTCCGACGGGCGTCGGACCGCCGGTCGATCTTCACGTAGCCTTCGGCGATCTTGGCGAAGGTCTGGGCGCGCAGCACCGCGTCCTCGATCTCCCGGCACGCGTTGGTCGCCAGGTCGAAGGTCTCCTCGGCCCCACGGAGGTCCTGGGCCTTGGCCTGCGAGACCGCGATGTCGCGGAGCTTGACGGCGCGGATCTCGGGCTCCTTCTCCTTCAAGGCCTCAGTCTTCTTCTGCTCCACCGTGGGGCCGTCCTTCGACCCGCCCGATCCGCATCCCCACGCGACCACCAGGCACGCGCCCAGCCCCAGAAGCACCGCGGTTTTCCGCAACATCGCTACTCCTCTCCTGTGACGTTGTTCCCAAAGCGACCCATTATGGTGGATGCCCCGATCCACGCAAGTATTCCTCACGCGGCGGCGGCGGCGGGCCGGCCGGAGTGCGGGGTCGGCGATGCGAAGACCGCCGCGCGGCGGCGGTCACGGCGACGTGTCGGAGTCGCCCGGCGGCCCCTGCCCGCCGCCCTCGGCTTCCTCCACCGCGGCGAAATCCACGGGGCCGGCCGTCGCGCGGCGGCGGTTTGACCGGGCCCGCGTGTACAAGATCACGGCCGTGCCTACGCCCAGCACCAGCACGCCGACGACGATCAGCGCGAACTGCGAGAGGCTGGGTGGTTCGCTCTCCTCCGCGATGGGTGGCTTCGGGACCCACTGTACCGTCCTGGCGGCCAGCGTGGGCGCCGTGTGAAGCGACTTGGCCCCCTTGTACGCCGAGAGCTTGAAATGAAAACCGGTGAGCTGGACCTTCTCCGAGATGTCCATGCCGAGGGGGAAGCCCTCCGGCAGGCCCAGGCAATAGACGACCACCGGCGAGGACGGGTCGTCGGCCGGCTGGAGCCACGTCTGGTAGTAATGCTCCTGGCCCCAGGGGTTGCTCGGGGCCGCCACGCGCACGGCCCTGCGCAAGGTGCCGCGCAGCGTGACCAGCTCTCCGCGATAGGCGCTCGACTGCCGGACCAGCTCGTCGCGTCGGGCCAGTCCGAGCGACTGGCGCTCCAGCTCGGCCACGTCAGTCTCGTGCAACACCTGGAGGAGCTGGAGCCAGACGCCGCTCTCCGCCTGGCGGAACGGCCGGTTGTCCTTGACCAGCTCGACCTGCTCGGGCGTGAGGCCCGACACGGCCCGGAGCTCCGACTCCTTCGGCGAAGCGGCTGCGCCGTCCTCGCCGCCGGGGGCCGCGTCGCCCTGCGCCAGGCCGAATGGACGTCGCGCCGGCGGCCAGTCGGTTTGGCCGAGGCCGTCGGCATCGGCTCCCGCGGAGAGCCGGGCCAAGCCCTTCCATAGATCGGGATTGAGTACTTGCGCGGCGAGAACCAGGATCACCCCGGCCAGGAACACCAGCCAGATCACGCGCGGGCGCTCGTGGGGACGGGCGCGGCGGGGCTTCTCGGATGCGGTACGGTAGTCCAACACGGAACGGAGCTCAGCGCAAACATGAGGAGGGAGCGGCTCGAAACAGCGGATCACGCAAGGTGTTCCGGCGCCAGGAGGGAGCGGCCCGCGTCGCGGCCCGTCTCCTCCATCCATTGTACTCGATCTCATCGTGGCCGGACGGCGTCATCACGGCCGCACGGGGCGTCTTCGTCGCCCGCAGGTCTTCGTGTGGGGCCTCGAACGGATGCTCGTCGGGCTGCAAGCCATTCGGCCCTCCCTGCGGGACTTATTCCAGGCGCGCCCCCCGCCGCCGCTGGCCGGCACCGCGGCGATCCGCGACGAATGCAGCCCCCCGGCGTCGGACCGCCCCGGGAATAACCCCCGCCGCGGCGGACGACTCTGAGAACGGAAACGCCGGTTGGTCCGTCCCGCCGAGGGACGGGGCTGGCTGCTTCGAGCGGGGAGGCGATTGCGTTGGCGCGGTGAGGGCTTCGCGAGCGTGGAGCCGCTGCCCCCTTCGGCCCGGGCCCGGCGCCAGGTGCGGCCTTGGCAGGGGGTTTACGCTTGCAACGTCTTGTAATTAGAATGGAAGCTTCGCGTTAGGTAGGCGCTGGGCAAGCGGGACGAGGTACGCCCGGCCCGGGCCGCGGGACGGAGTCGCCCTCTGGGCTCGTTTTGCTCAAAAGGTGGAGGTTGCTTGACATGCAGAGTCGGTACACACGGCGTTTTTGGGGCATCAGTCTTTTCGCGGTGTTTCTCCTCGGGGTGCAGATGGCCGTCTTCTCCTCGGCCACGGTGGGCACCGCCAACTGGGCCCAGGCCCAGGAGGAGGAAGAGGGAGTCGCCGAGGGCGACGAGGAAACCACGGAGTCGGGGAGTGACGAGGAGGGTCAGAGCGCCTTGGTCTGGCTCTACAACGCACTCGGCATCCGCTACGTGGTCGTGTTCCTGTTCCTCACGTTCAACCTCGTGGCCCTGTTCGTGATGAACGTCCTGGCGGTCCGTCGCGAGAACATCATGCCCTCGATCCTGCTGCAGGGTTTCGAGGGGCACCTCAACGAGAAGCGCTACCAGGAGGCCTACGAGCTGGCCAAGAACGACGACTCGTTCCTGGGCCGCGTCCTGGCCGCCGGCATGCAGCAGCTTTCGTCCGGGTATAGCTCGGCCATCGAGGCCATGCAGGAGGCGGGCGAGGAAGAGAACATGAAGATGGAGCACCGGCTGGGCTACGTGGCCCTGATCGCCCAGATCGGCCCGATGTTCGGGCTGCTGGGCACGGTGGACGGCATGGTCACCGCGTTCACCAAGATCGCCGCGGCCAACACCACGCCCAAGCCTTCGGTCCTGGCCGGAGGCATCAGCCGCGCCCTGATGACGACGCTGATCGGGCTGTGCGTGGCCATTCCCGCGCTGGTCTACTACCAGATCGTGCGCAACCGCCTCAATCGCCTGGTGCTCGAGGTGGGCATCGTCACGAGCGAGCTGATGAAGCGCTTCGAGAACGTCCCGGCTGGCGGCAAGAAGGCCTGATCGGACGAACCGTCGCGACGGCGCAAGGAGAGACCTGCATCATGAAAATGGGCAAACCGCTGGGCACAGGCATCGCCCTGAATCCCGACATGACGCCGATGATCGACGTCACGTTCCAGTTGATCATCTTTTTCATGCTCACCCTGAACTTCATGAGCGACGATCAGAGCGAGCTGATCAAGCTGCCGGGGAGCGAGCTGGCCAAGCCGCCCGACACGCCCTGGGAAGCGCCGATCACGCTCCAGCTCACCGACAGCGTCCCGCCCCGGATCATCGTCGGCGGCGACATGGTGGAGCTGTCCCAGTTGCGGACGATGCTCGAGCGCGAGAAGGAGTACCTCAGGGAGCAGAACAAGAGCATCGCCAACGCCACGGTCATCATCCGGGCCGACCGCGCGGCCAAGACGGGCGTCGTGCAGAAGATGATCAAGACGTGCCAGGACCTCCGCTTCGAGCGGTTCGTGCTGCGCGCCAAGGAACAGGACACCTGAGCGGCCTACGGAGCTTTCGACATGAAAATCGGCAACGGTAAGGAAGAACCCGAGCGCATCGATCTGAACATGATGCCGATGATCGACGTCTGCTTCCAGTTGCTCATCTTCTTCATGCTCACGCTGAAGATCCTCACGCCGGAGGGAGACTTCGACATCAAGATGCCCATCGCGGCCCCCAGCGAGGGCAAGCCCGAGGACACGATCCCGCCGATCAAGGTCCGCCTGGTGGCCGGTACCGGCGGCAAGCTCGCGCAGATCCGCATGGGCGATCGCTCGTTGAAGAACTTCAAGGAGCTTCGCGACGAGATCATCGACATCACCGGCGGCCAGGGCGGGCCCGGCACCGCGGCCGAGAGCATGGAGGTCGAGTTGGACTGCGACTACGCCCTGCGCTACGAGTACGTGGTGGACGCGATCACGGCGGTCTCCGGCTACAAGGCCGACGACGGGCGGACGATCGTCAAGCTGATCGAGAAGATCAAGTTCTCCCCGGCCCGCGGCGGCGACAACGCCTGATCCTCTCACCGCAACGCAACCTCCCAGGACGGCCCCGGCTAAACGGGGCCGTTCTTTTTTGCTGGGTCGCGCGGCGGGGAGGTCGCGATCGACGCGCCCGGAATAGCTTGCGGCCCGCGCGGCGATTCTCTCAAACGGGGGCGAAGCCGATCTAACGCCCGTGGAGAGCCGCCATGCGACCGAGCCGATTTCGCGCCCGCGAGGAGAGCCCCCGCGCGTCGATGACGCCCATGATCGACGTCGTGTTCCAGCTCCTGGTGTTCTTCCTCTTGACGCTCAAGGTGTTCAGCCCGGAGGGCGACTTCGAGATCAAGATGCCGGCTGCGGCCGCCGGAGAAAGCGACGCCGTCGCCCTGCCCGTCACGGTGCACCTGGCCGCGAGCCCCGACGGCCGTCTGGCGGGCGTTTGCTGGAGCGGGCAGGAGGTGAAGGACTTCGGCGCGCTGCGCCGTCGCGCCCGGGACCTGCTCGCCCTGCAACCCGGCCCCGGAAGCCCGCCGCCGGAGGTCGTGCTCGACTGCGACTCCCAACTCCACTACGAGCACGTAATCGACGCGATCACCGCGCTCTCAGGCCACCGGGCCGACGACGGGCGCACCGTGGTCTGCCTGTTTGAGAGCATCCGGCTCGTCGTGCGGTGACGGGTTTGGCGCGGAGGACTCAGCGGCAGTCCGCGGGGAGCAGCGGAGTCGATCTCTCCGTGGCCGCGGTTCGCTCATGTTCCCGCGAGCCCGAGGGGAAGTCACTGCGGCGAAGCCGTTCCCGAGTCGTTCCCAGGGGCGGAGAGTGTCTTTCCGAAAGACGCTGCGCGCAAGGGGCAGGCCCCGATCGGGGAGAGCGTCCCGGCCCCGCCACAAGGTGTTTCACCGGTCCAGCGGGATCCCCAGTTCTTCGGCCAACGCTTCGGCCTGGGCGCAGGCCTTGCTCTCGGGGTACTTTTTCTTGAGGGCGGCCACCCCCGCGGCGATGAAGCTGAGCTGCCGGTAGTGCCGGCGCGCGAACTTGGGGTCGTCGGCCTTGCCCTTGCCCACCAGCGGTCCCGCCACGGCCTGGATCTGCTGGAGCATGGCCCGGGCTTTGCGCTCCTTGGCCACGGCCGGATCGCGGGCCCGCCGTCCGGCCTCGGCGGCCAGCTCTTTGCCCAGCGTCGAGGGCTGATACCGCCGGGCCAACAGAGCCAGAAGGTCGGCCGCCATCACCGGGTCCTGCGCGCCGATGTCCTCGATCTTCGCCTTCTGCTGTTCGGCAAAGGCCTTCAGGGCCGCGACGCACTTCTCGGCCTCGGCGGCTGCGGCGGCGTCCTCAGACTGGAGGCTCCTCTCGGCAAGCTGCAGGGCCGATCCGAGATGGCCCGCCTGCCAGGCGGCGAGGACCTTCTCCAGGTGCTCGATCTGGGGCGGGACGGGCAGGCCGGCCGATTCCGGGCGGTTCTCATCGGTCGCGCCCCGGGCGCCCTCGCGATAGAGGTGGATGCGGTCGATGCTGAAGCCGGACGAGCGGCCCGAAAGCCGCAGGGTGTGAGCGCCGGCCGTGAGGTGATACTTGGCCGGCGGCTTGTCGGAGTGGTTGAACTCGTGGTTCGAGCGCCAAGTCCACTGCCCGCGCTGCGAGGAGAAGGTCTTGGTCCACTTGCCGCCGTCCATCGACGTGAAACAGTCGTTCTGCTCGGTCGAATCGTGGAAGTCGTGGCGGTTGCGGATCGCCAGCCGGTACTCGCCCGACTGGGTGACCAGGAAGGTGTAGCTGAGCACTCCGCTGCCCGGCGAGCGGAACTGGTTTCCGCCGCGCCAGGTGTAATAGCACTTGCCGGTGAAGCCCTCCATGGCGGTCTCGGGCTTCCAGGAGCCGGTCGGCGGGGCGGACTCGACCTCCATGGCCACTACGCCGTCCTCCTCCTGGTAGAGCGTCTGGGCCGCCGCGCCGGCCGCCATCCCAAGCCAACCCGCGACGACGGCCGCGGCAACCTCGTTTCGCATGTTCGTACTCCCGGACAGGATGAAGCGAGTCCGCCCCGGGGCGCAGGGGTGCGCAACACCCCGAGGCGCCCCTGCGGGGAAGCGACCCCAGTCTAGGCGAACGCCCGGGGGCCAACAAGCGGGGCGGTGGGCCGGCCGATGGCCTCTCCGGCGCGCCGCGCGGCCCCGCGCGCGAAGGGAGCCCGCCCGCACTGCGACACCAGGCTTCAGCCGCGGCGACCGGTCAACACGACGACACCGCGTCGCGTGCGCGACACGGTCGCGGCCCGTGGGCCGGCGAGGCGGGCCGCGACCGATTCGTTTAAGCCGCTTCGCGCCAAGGCGTTATGTTTTTTCCTGTTATATCTGGCATAAATCTTGCATCCTGTTCCTGCGGGCCGAGGGGCGACGGTCGCCTCTTGGCCGACGGAGAGTCGTTTCCGTAGCTCCCCTCGACTGGGAAAGGAGACCACGATGCGCAGTTTGATTGCAGCGATCGCCGCGTTTGCGGCCCTGAGCCTCTCGGCCGGCACGGCCCTGGCCGATGCCCCGAAGAAGGCGGATGCCCCGAAAGTGATCCACGACGGCAAGGCCAACGTGATTCTCGCCCGCCGCGGGCCCGGGCATCCTGGCCACTACCGCGGGCACCATCCGCACTTCAAGCGGCACCACGGGCGGCACCTTTACCACCACCCGTATCCGCGTGGCCTGCACCGCTACCGGTACTACCCGCCGTACCGCCACCACTACTTCGGTCCGCGGGGCGGTTTCCACTACTACGGCCCGCGGGGCGGGATCTACTTCCGCTGGTAACCGCGGCGCGGATGCGCTGGCGACCGCGGCCGACCGACGGCGGACCGCTATCGCACCGGCACCTCAAGCAGCGGCGTGGGCCGTTGCTCGCTGGTGAGATACAGGGTCTTGCCGTCCGGGCCGTAGCAGACCGATTCGCCCTGGGCCCGCTGGGGCAGGGCGATGCGCCGCGGCGCGCGGGAGAAGGCATCGCGCCACGTCTCCTCCGCGCCGCGGCGGTATTCATAGGCATCGCGGTAGGTGAGCACGATCGCGCGCCGCCCGTCGGGCGCGATGTCCATCGCCGTGACCTCGGGCAAGCCCAGCGTCGCGGTCTTGCGCGCGACAAACGCCTTGTCCGCGTCCTTCTCCGGCCACGGCAGGCGATAGACGTAGCACTCCTGCCCGCCCCGCTCGCGCGTGACCATGTAGAAGGCCTTCTCAGTGGGGTCGAGGGCCACGGCCTCGCAATCGCGGTGGTCGTCCTCGTAGGAGTAATGGATGGTCCGGGCGATCGGGACCTCCGCGGCGGTCACCCCCGCCCTGGGATCGACGCGCGGCTCCTCGACCACGTGAAGCATCTGCACGGCGGCCGCGCGCCCGTTGTTGCCGGTGTCGCAGACGAGCAGGTAGCACTTCTCTCCCAGGCGGAAGGAGGCCATGTCTTCCCAGTCGTAGGCCCTCACGTCCGGCAGCAGGCAGGAGCCCAGGTCGCGCCCCGTTGCATCGAAGGCGTAGATCCGCGAGTCGTCGCCCGAGTCGTTGTGCGTCCAGAACACCCCCGCCGCGCGGCGCGAACAGGCCAGTCCGCTGCTCTCGTCCACCGCCTCGCTGGCCAGCTTGCACAATTCCCGCCCCGGGCCGTACGCCACGTCGCCTTCCCCCGTGGGCCGGACCTTGATGGCCGCGTCGCGGCGCCGGATCTCCTCGCGCACGTACTGCTGGTCGGCCCGGCTCAGCGCTTGGAGCGGGACGGAGAACGACCCTCGCGACGCATGCCGCAGCCAGACGCGCCCCCCGTTCAAGTCGAGGAGCCGGGCCTCGAACGTGTGCTCTCCCGAAGCGTCGGTCCACGTGCGCCCGGGGCAGGGAGCCGCGAAGACGGCGAACGAGGCGGCTAGAAGCGTCGCCGCGATGTACGAACCGGCGGTTTTCATAAGCGCAGGCTTTCGAAAAGGAGTCGCGGACGTCTCGGCTAACGGTTGGCTCATCAGCGGCGGGGACTTCCGCCGGCCGAACGATTCCATTCTTCCGCCCCCGCCGGCCGCGGGCAAGGAACCCTCGCCCGCCATGCAGCCCGACGGTCCGTTTCCTTTCGCGTCCTGTCTCGGCTACAATCGAGGGACTATGAAGTCCCGCGCGCTGGAAATCCTGGTGCCCGCCGTTCTCGCCGCGTTCGGCGCGGCGCTGATCGCGGTGTGGCTTGCCCGGCCCAGCTCGGGCGACCTGGCGCTGCGCGTGCCGGGGCTCGATCGCCCCGAGGGCGCCCGGACGCTGCCGGTCGAGCCGATCGAGAAGCCCGAGCCGGGCCAGCCGGTGCGCTCCGGCGTCGAGCCCTCGACGATCGCCGGCTCCTGGCCCTGCTTCCGCGGTCCCGACCGCGACGGGATCTGCAAGGATGGCGTGGCCCTGGCCGACTCCTGGCCCGAGAGCGGGCCGCCGGTCCGTTGGCGCCGCGAGGTCGGCCCGGGGCACGCCGGCGTGGCCGTGGCCGACGGGTGCGCGTATCTACTGGACTACGACGTCGAGGCCCTGGCCGACACCATGCGGTGCCTGTCGCTCGACGACGGACGCGAGATCTGGCGCAACAGCTATCCGGTCGAGGTGCCCGAGAACCACGGCATGTCGCGCACGGTGCCGGCGGTGTGGGAAGACTGCGTCGTGTCCTTTGGGCCCAAGTGCCACGTGGCCTGCTGGGACGCGAAGACCGGCGAGTGCCGCTGGCTGATCGACCTGGTGGCGGAGTACGGATCGAAGGTGCCGCCGTGGTATGCGGCCCAGTGCCCCTTGGTCGAGGAGGGCCGGGCGATCCTGGCCCCGGTCGGGTCGGCGTTCATGCTGGCCGTCGACTGCCGGTCCGGCGAGATCGTGTGGAAGACCCCCAAGGTCCGCGACTGGGAGATGACCCACGTTTCGATCGCCCCGGTCGAGCTGGCCGGGCGGCGGATGTACGTCTGCTGCGGATCGCGGGGGGTGGCGGCCGTGGACGCCGCGGACGGATCGCTCCTCTGGGAGACGCGCGACTGGATCGGCAAGATGGCCACCTGCCCCACGCCCGTGCCGGTCGGCGGCGGGCGCCTGTTCTGCTCGGGCGGCTACGGGGCCGGCAGCGTGATGCTTCGGATGGTACAGCAAGGGGGGCAGATCACGGCCGGGGCCGCGTTTAAGCTCTCGTCGCGCCAGTTCGGCTCGGAGCAGCAGACGCCGATCCCTTACGAGGGGCACCTCTACGCCGTGCGCACCAAGCCCGGGGCCGAGCGCCTGGTGTGTCTCGACCTGGAAGGCAGCGAGGTGTGGAACAGCGGGCGCGACGAGTACGGCCGCGGTCCGTACCTGATCGCCGATGGGAAGATCTACGTGATGAACGACGACGGACTTCTGGCCATGATCGAGGCCACGCCGGCCGGATACCGTCCCTTGGCGCGATTCCAGGTGTTCGAGGAGGCCCACGACGCCTGGGCCCCGATGGCCCTGGTGGCCGGCCGGCTGATCCTGCGGGACTTGACCCGGATGGCGTGTCTGGATGTTGCGAAGAAGTGAGAAAGGACCGGTTGCCACGCCCTGCGCGGGGACCTGCGTGCGCGGCCGGCGAGCCCGCCGGCTAAATGGTGCCAGACG
>CAYSUS010000024.1:28441-79627 GCA_964434165.1 uncultured Pirellulales bacterium | reverse complement strand
CGGCGAGGGACTCGCGCACAGCCTCGGCCAGATCGTCGGGCTCCGAGACGCGGCGGGCGGCCACGCCCAGCGATCGGGCCAGGCCCACGAAATCGACCTCCGGCCGGTCCAGGTCCAGCCCTTCGTAACGCCCGGCCAAGGCCTCGGGCAGCTTCAGCACGCCCGCGCAGTCCTTGAGGATCTTGTACTCGCGGTTGTTGGTGATCACGAACGTGACGGGGATGCGGTACCGCGCGGCAGTCCACAGGCCCTGGATGCCGTACATGGCCGAGCCGTCGCCGATCACCGCCAGGACGGGGCGATCGGGCCAGGCAAGCTGGACCCCGATGGCGCAGTTCAGCCCCCATCCCAGGGACCAGCCCCGCTGCGCGAAGTAGCCCGTCGGATCGGCCAGGGCCCCGACCCGCTCGAAGTAGCTCCCCATCGTCGTGGTCGGCGACTCCTCGACGACGGCCACGTTTGGGGGCAATACCCTGGCCAGCACGTCCATCAGGCAGAGCGGCGTCACGGGCCGGGCGTCGTACTGGCCGGCGGCCTTCGCCTGAAGGGCCTCGCGCTGGCGTCGGTGCTCGGCAGTCCAGTGAGCAAGGCGCCGGGCGGCCAACTCGGACTGTTCCGCGGTCATGATCGCCTCGAGACGCCCGGCCAGCTCGGCCAGCGCCGGCCTGGGATGGCCGATCAGGCCGACCTCGACCGGATAGTTCTTGCCCAGCTCCCACGGGTCGTCGTCGATCTGCACCAGGCGGACATGCTCGGGCACGGCCCGCGGCGCGTGCCAGATGTACTGCTGAAGGAGCTTCATGCCGGCCACGAGCAGGACGTCGAAGGCGCCGAGCCTTTCCCGTACGTCGGGCGACCAGAACGGCAGCGGCGCGGCGAAGAGCGGGTGCTCCGAGGGGAAGCCCGCGCGGCCGTGCGAGGTAGTCGCCTCGTGGATCACGGGTGCGCCCAGGCGCTCGGCCACGGCCACGAGCTGGTCGATGGCGCCGGCCTCGCAGATGCGGCTGCCCACGAGGATCGCCGGGGCCTTGGCCGCGGCCAGCACCTCGGCCGCGCGGCGCAGCGCGTGGGCCGGGGGACGGACCAGGAGGTCGGGCACCTGCGGCGGCGTCATGTCGAGCCCGTCGGCCGCGGCCATTTGCACGTCGAGCGGCAGGGACAGGAAGACCGGCCCGGTGGGCGGCGTCATGGCCGTCTGCACCGCGCGGCGCACGGCGCTGGGCAGGTCCTCGACGCGTCGGACCTCGTGGGCCCACCGGGTCCACGGTCGCACGGCATCGACCATCTCACCCCAGAGGATCGGCTCCTCGAGCAGGAGGCGCTGGTCCTGCTGGCCCGCGGTGAGCACCAAGGGCGTTCCCTCGCGAAAGGCGTTGTAGAGCATGCCCATCGCGTTGCCCAGCCCGCAGCAGATGTGGACGTTGATCACGCCCGGCGCGCCGGAGGCCTGGGCATAGCCGTCGGCGATAGCCACGGCCGGCACCTCCTGCAGCGCGAGCACGTAGCGGATTTGCGGGTGGCGCACGAGGGCGTCGGAGAGCGGCAGCTCTGTGGTGCCCGGGTTGCCGAACAGGTATCGCACTCCGCAGGAGGCGAGCAGGTCGAGCAGTGCATGGACGCCGGTGGGCATGGGGGGGGTGGTTAGAAGGTGGGGGGTCGCTGCGGGGTTTTGTACTTCCGTACTTCGTACTCGGTGTCGAGCATGGGGTGAGAGTGCAGACCAACCGGCCTGCCGGCTCCTCGCCCCTGATTCCTGAACCCTGCCCCCTAACTCCTCCGACTTCCGACCCCTGCCTTCCCTCACACCTCGTCGCGCAGGTTATTCCGGCACCACTCCTCGACGCTGTCGGACGGCAGATCGCGGATCAGCGGGTCCTGCGCGAGCTTAAGCTGGGCGGCCTTGATGCGCTTGGTGACCATCGGGCTGTTGATCGACTGGTCCTCCTTCATGCCCAGGTTGCGGAGCACCGACTTCACCCAGTCGCCCGTGAACCGCGCGAGCAACGGGTCCTCCAGGGCCACGTAGAAGGTCAGGCGCGTGCGGTACGGGATCGTGGCGGCGAACTGTTCGATCCGCTCGTCGGGCGCGCGGAGCGGGTGGCGCTCGGCGCCGAGGATCGCCACGGGCGTGGTGCGGTCGTGCACGCCGGAGGCCAAGGGGAGGTCCGAACGCAGGGCCACGGCCGGCACGAGCAGTAGCGCCCCTTCGCCGACCTCGCGGAACATGCGGATCACGTCCGGCCCGGCCAGCTTCTCCTCGTGCAGGCGCCAGGGGACGGACGCCTCGTCCAGAGCCGCTTGCACTGCTGCCAGCGCGGCTGGAAAGTGGGCGACCACGAGCACGGCCGCGTCTTCGCCGAGCCACTGCGCGGCGTCGCGGGCAAGCCCGGCCAGCGCCGACTTGCGCGAAAGCCAGATACTGTCCGTCTCGTACGTGAGGGTTCGGTTCAGTCCGAGCCAGCGGAGGAGGGACATGGCTTCGAGTGGCGAGTGTGAACGGCCAGGCACCCGTCTTGGCGATTTGCGGTCAGCTTACCGCAAGTCGGCCTCGCAAGCCACAGGGCTGAGGGCCTGGCAGAGGCGCCGGTTGAAGGGGGCGGGCGCTAGCCCTCCTTCACCGCGGCGACGATATCCAGAATCGCCTTCTTGCCGTCGGAGAAGAACATCAGCGTGTTGTCGGCGGCGAACAGTGGGTTGGGGATGCCGGCGAAGCCCGGGCTGAGGCTTCGCTTGATGACGATCACCGTGCGGGCCTTGTCCACGTCGAGGATCGGCATGCCGGCGATGGGGCTCTTCGGATCGGTCCGCGCGACCGGATTGACCACGTCGTTGGCCCCGATCACCACGGCGACGTCGGTCTGCGAGAAGGTCGGGTTGACCTCGTCCATCTCCTTGAGCTTGTCGTAGTCCACCTCGGCCTCGGCCAATAGCACGTTCATGTGGCCCGGCATGCGCCCGGCGACCGGGTGGATGGCGAATTCCACTTCCACGCCCCTGGACTCCAACAAATCCGCCATCTCGCTCACCGCGTGCTGGGCCTGGGCCACGGCCATGCCGTAGCCGGGTACCACGACCACGCGCCGCGCGCTGTCGAAGAGCATGGCGATCTCTTCGGCCGAGGTCGACTTCACGCGGCCGCCGTAGACCTCGTCGGCCTTGGTCGTGTCCTCCTCCACCGTGAACACGCCGAAGATCACATTGACCAGCGAGCGGTTCATGGCCTTGCACATCAGCTGCGAGAGGATCACGCCCGACGCCCCCACCAGGGCCCCGGCCACGATCAGCACCGTGTTGTTGATCACGAAGCCCGTCGCCGCCGCGGCCAGCCCGGAGTAGCTGTTGAGCACGGCAATGACCACGGGCATGTCGGCCCCGCCGATCGGGTTGACCAGCGTCAGCCCCAGCACCGAGCAGACGAGCACCAGGCCGAAGTAGATCCACGCACTGGCCGGATTCATCACGCTGGCCACGGCAAGACCCAGGGCGATCAGGCCCAACACCGCGTTGATCGGCTGCTGGCCCGGGTAGGCGATCGGCTTCTTGAACCACTTGAGCTCCTCGAGCTTGGCGAAGGCCACCAAGCTGCCGAAGAAAGTGACCGCACCGATCACCGCGGAGAGGACCGTGGCCACGGCCACGTCGGGCGTGGCGTCGAGTCCCTTGGCGTTGCGCTGCAAGAGCTCGGCCCCGGCCACCAGCACCGAAGCCCCGCCGCCGAACCCGTTGAGCAGGGCGACCATCTGCGGCATGCCCGTCATGCGGACGCGCAGGGCCAGCGTGGCGCCGATTGCGGCGCCGACGATGATGCCGGCGAGCACCACGACGAGAGTCGTACCTGGCCCCATGCCGGACCCTTCGCGGATCACCAGGGGCACCGTGGCCACCACGGCGATGAGCATGCCCACGGCGCCGGTGAGGTTGCCGCGCACGGCGGTCCGCGGGTGGCAGAGCATCTTCAGGCAGAAGATGAACAGCACGGCCGCCAGAAGATACACGAGGTTGATCAGATCGAGTGGGATGGCGGACACGTCAGTCTTTCCTCTTGAACATGTCGAGCATGCGGTTGGTCACCAGGAAGCCGCCCACCACGTTGATCGTGGCGAATACCACGGCCAGGAACCCCAGGATGGAGATGAATCCGTCGAGCGAGAACAGGGCGGCGAACCCGCTTCCGGCGGCCACCAGCGAGCCGACCAGGGTGATGCCCGAGATGGCGTTCGACCCGGACATCAGCGGCGTGTGCAACAGCGGGGGGATCTTGGTGATCACCTCGTAGCCCACGAAGCAGGCCAGGGCGAAGATGGTCAGGTTCACCACGATGGGGATCTTGGCCCCTTCGGCCGCCACGTCCGCGCCATCGGCGGCCAGCAACACGAGGCTCCCCGCGAGTGAGGCGATATCCATCAAGGGGTCTCCCGATCAGGTCAGTTGTTCACGCTGCAGGAGGGAAATCCGCACTGTGAGGCACGAAATTCGAATCCAATCCAAAGCACAAAACCCGAATGCTTGAAACGGACCGTCGTTGGCGTTGAGTCGTTGTTTATGTCAATTGCCCATTCGAGCTTCGAGTCTGTCTCGGATTTCGTGCTTCGCGCTTCGTATTCCTTCTCTACTCCGCCGGCTCCCCCGCCGGTTTCTCCAGGGGCGGCATGCCGAGGGCTTCCCGCACGCGGGCATGGACGACCTCGCCGTCGCGGGCCACGAGCGTGTCTTGGACGATCTCGTCTTCCAGGTCCATCTCGAGCCGGCCCTCCTTGTCGAGCAGGTTGAGCAGGAACGTCGAGAGGTTCTTAGCGTACATCTGGCTGGCGTGATACGGTACCTCCGACGGCAGGTTGACCGGACCGAGGATCGTCACGCCGTGCTCCACGACCGTCTGGCCGGCCTGGGTCAGCTCGCAGTTGCCGCCCCGCTCGGCCGCCAGGTCGACGATCACGGAGCCGGGCTGCATCCGGGCCACCATCTCGCCGGTCACGAGCACGGGGGCCTTCTTGCCGGGGATCGCGGCGGTGGTGATCACCACGTCGCTCTCGGCCACCACCCGATCCATCATCTCGCGCTGCTTCCGATAGAATTCCTCGCCGAGCTGCTGGGCGTAGCCGCCCTGGTCCTCGGCGGCGGCCGTGTCGAGCTGGAGCTCGACGAACTTGGCCCCCAAGCTCTGCACCTGCTCCTTGACCGCCGGGCGCACGTCGTAGGCGTGCACGACGCCGCCTAGCCGCCGCGCCGTGGAGATGGCCTGCAAGCCCGCCACCCCGGCCCCGACGATGAACACCTTGGCCGGGACGACCGTGCCGGCCGCCGTCATCAGCATGGGGAACATCCTGGGCAGGCGGGCGGCCGCCAGCAGCACCGCGCGGTAGCCGGCCACGGTGGCCATGCTGGAGAGCACGTCCATGCTCTGCGCCCGGGTGATGCGGGGGAGCAGCTCCAGGGCGAAGAGCGTGGCCCCCGTATCGGCCGCCTCCTGGTTGGCCTGGGGGCTGCCCAGCGGATCGGTCATCCCGATGACGACCTGTCCCTTGCGGAGCTTCGAGGCGTCGTTGGCAAAGCCCGGATGGGCCCCAGCCGTGCGTACGGTGAGGAGGACCTCGGCGGCAAACGCCTCGTCGCGCGAGACGAGTCTGGCAGCCTTGTCCGAGTACTGCGGGTCGGGGAACCCGGCCGCCGCGCCGGCCCCCGATTCCACGTGGACCTCCAGGCCCGCCTTGGTGAGCGCGGGCAGGGCGGTGGGAATCAGGGCCACGCGGCTCTCCCCGGGGGCGGTCTCTCTGGGAACGCCGATGATCATGATGCGTCGTGCCTTGGGGCGTGAAGGCGAACGGGTTCTCGGAAATCCTCCGGCCGCGTTGATCCGCACCCGTCGAAAGCGACCCGACGGGAACGGTCAGGCTCGAGGCAGGCCGGTTCGCACGCGGTCGCGCCCGGACCTCGTTCGGGTGGTTCGCGATGGCTGTAATGGATGCCTGTTGGGTAGGCGAAATGGGCATTATGGTCGGTCCTGCCGGACGGGAAATACCCCGATCGGGCCGCAGGGACTTTGTGCGGGCGGCAGCGCGATTCGCCGAGGTGCGGCCCTTGCCACTTGGCCGATTAAGGTTTAAATTACGAGTTTCCCGTATGCCAACCGAGTGGGGTGTGTGCGGCCGTGTCTGGCTGGCCTCGCAGCACTCGACGGCGACGGGGGCGTCGATCGACCGAGACCTACCAGCGAGCAAGCGCGATGAGCAAGACGTACATGGCCAAGCCGGGCGAAGTCGAAACCAATTGGTGGCTGGTCGATGCCCGCGATAAGGTCCTCGGCCGCTTGGCCAGCGACGTTGCCGTGGTTCTGATGGGCAAGCATCGTCCCACTTACACGCCGCACGTGGATACGGGCGACTTCGTCGTCGTGGTCAACGCGGAGAAGGTGGCGATGACCGGCAAGAAGTGGGGGCAGAAGGAGTACTCCTGGTACACCGGTTACACGCGCCAGCGCACCGAGACCGCGGCCAAGCGTCGGCAGAGGGCGCCGGAGCGGATCATCATCGAAGCCGTGCGGCGCATGCTGCCCAAGAACAAGCTGGCCGCGAAGATGCTGCAGAAACTGAAGGTTTACGTGGGCGATCAGCACCCGCACCAGGCCCAGCAGCCTGAGCCGCTCGAGGTGGCCGTCAAGTAGTAACCATTCGCACGCCGCGCCCCGGGGCAGGCGCACCGCCCCGCCGACAAGCCAACACGATACGAGGCAGTCCCATGTCCGAAGCGACCCTCACCCCTAGCACGCCGACGACCCCGCAGGGCGAGTTCCTGGGCACCGGGCGGCGCAAGACGTCAGTCGCCCGCGTGCGCGTCAAGGCCGGCGAGGGGAACATCTCCATCAACGGGCGGCCGTTGGAGGAGTACTTCCCGCTGGACCAGCAGCGCAACGCGGTGCTCGCCCCGCTCCAGGCCACGGAGACGCGAGGGCAGATCGACGTGAAGATCCGCGTCACCGGCGGCGGGATCACCGGCCAGGCCGACGCGTGCAAATTGGGCATCGCCCGGGCCATGAAACGCTACAACGACGCCTTCGAGCACGCGCTCCGCGACGAAGGGCTCCTGACGCGCGACGGGCGCATGAAAGAGCGGAAGAAGTACGGCCTGCACGGCGCCCGCCGCGGCACGCAGTTCTCGAAGCGGTAATCGCGCGGAGTCTGCCTGCCCGGGAAACGTGGATCGCGGAATGGCGGAGCGCGGCGGCGGGGCGGGACTCACTCCGCCCCCGACGCCGCTTCCCCCTCCACACTGTGCGGCATCCATGTGCCGCGAAGCTGCTGGAACCGCGCGTGCCACCGGGCCTTCTGATCCTCATGGAGCACCTCGGCGATCTCCTTCTCCACCAGGTCAAGCTGCGCGCGGACCTCGGGCAGGACCTCTCGCCGGATAGCGGCGAAGGCCGCCAGGCGCCGCTGGACAATCGCCCGGACCCGACGGGTCTGCTCGTCGCTCAGATCGAGCTGGCGGCGCAGTTGCGCCGTGATCCGCTTCGGGTTCTCCTCGGGATGATGAATCGCGTGGAGGATCTGGTTCCGCGCCACCACGAGCGAGGTCACCCCGCCCACGGTGAATCCGCCCGCGAAGATCAACAGACCCAGCACGAGCGAGACCCACCAGCGGCGTCGGCGGGGCGGCGTCACGATGGGGGTCTGCTCGACAGTCTGAGGCGTTTCGGTCATGCTCATGGCATCACCCCCGTCAGCGGGCTGAAGAACACGGCCATCGGATCGGCCACGGCGCCCCACGACTGGATAGCGACCGCCACCGCCACGCTCGCCGCCAGCAGCGACAGCCCGGACAGCACGGCCAGGGGGACGTCCACGGCTCGATTCCGCCCGGGCAGGGCGATCGCGCTCATTACGCGATCGGTCACGTCGATGGCCGGCGGCCTCTCCTCTCGGGCGATCCCCGCAAGACGCTTGAACCTGTCCATCGTGCTCATGACAGGATCTCCTCGCTATCCAGCATGCGTTTGAGTCGTTTCCTCGCCCGATGCGCCTGTACCTTGACCATCGTCTGCGACCAGCCGCACAGCCGAGCGGCCTCGGCCACGGAGCACTCCTCCAGGTACATCAGCGTCAGCACGAGCCGGTCGCGGGGAGCCAACCGGGCGAGGACCGCGTGAACCACCTCGGCGGCCTCCCGGGCGTCGGCCTGGCGCGCGTCCGCGTCCGAAGCGGCCTCCCAGGCGGCCAACGGGAGGGTCGGCTGGGCCGCGGCCTTGCCCCGCGTTCTCCACAGGCGGAACCCAACCCGCGTGGCGATCCGCCGCAGCCAATGCAGAAGCGGCGCCTCGGCCCGATAGCCGGGAAGGCTCAGGTAGGCCTCGACGAACACGTCCTGCACCAATTCCTCCCACTGGAGCCGGTCGCGCGTGAACCGCCACATGTAGGCCGAGATCGGGCCCTGGTAGCGGCGCACGATCCGCTCGTACGCCTCGCCGTCGCCCCCGACCGCGGCCGACACGTCCACCAGGTCGGCTCGATCGGCCGCCGCAAGCGGCTTTGCAGCGGTGGCCGACGAGGCCGCCGGCGCCACCGCCTCGCGGAGCAGCGCGGCCAACGCCGAAAGCCCTACCAAAGCGGCAGGGCCTTCGCGCGTCTCGAAGCCCATCAACAGGGATGTGGACGTCATGGGGCCTGGACGGCTTTTTCGAAGAACTCCTCCGTGGCCTGCTGGCAGTCCATGCGGCACTGCTTGACCAGCTTCTTCTGCTCCTCGTTGAGCACCGGGGCGACCTGGCCGCGGATCCGGGCGGCCAGGACCGCGGCGTCGCCGATGGCCTTGGAGAGGTCGTCGGCCGCCTTGCGGATCGCCGCCTCGTCGGCCGTCTCGTCGAGCACCGCCTCGCGCAGCGAGGTCCGCTTCTCCCAGACCCCCTTGGCGGCCTTGGTGATCTCGGGCTTGTGCCCGACGAGCACCTCCTTGATTCTAGCCCGCTGCTCCTCGGAGAGGTTCATCTCCGACCGCAAAACGAGGAGCCGGCCCACGTGGCCGGAGACCAGGCGACCCAGGGGTGTGTGGGCCCAGCGCCCGTCCATGTTGCGGCCGGCGGCCGCGCCCAGCGGGGCCCCGACCGCCACCGTACCGAGGGTGCCCGCCAAGAGGCAGGCGAAAATCTTGCCTTGAAGCATCGTTTTCTCCTTGGAGGGTATTTCGCTTTCACCAGTGTCGAGATTGACGTTCCTGCTTCGGCCGAAGACCAGGTCGTTCGAAAGGCAGGTGCCAGGCGCAAGGGGCAAGGTTACAGACCGACCTCGGTCCACGAACGTCCGGCAGGCCGAGGCTTCCGAAGTCCTCGAGACTTCGGAAGTCTGCGCCTCCTGGTCCGCCCTCCCGCCCGATCCTTGCATTCCCTGCCCGGCCCGGTCAAAATGTAGGGATAATACCGACGAGGGGGTATCGGGCTCTTCGTGCCCCTCGATCGCGGGCGATCCGGCGACGCGCCGACGCCCCGCCCCACCCCCTGCTTCTGTCAATCGGAGTCCCCTTTCATGAGAACCGCTCCTGCACTGCTCGTATCGCTCCTGCTTGGCACCGGGCTGCTGGCCGCGGCCGTGGCCGCCCCGAGAGAGAAGAACGGCGCGAAGCCCGAGCCCGCCGCCAAGAAGGCCGCTTCGAAGCCCGAATCCAAGAAGGCCGCCTCCGACAAGGACGACAACCAGAAGCCCGAGGCCAAGCCCGACGCGAAGAAGAAGCCCGACACCGACGGCAAAACGCTCACGGTCAAGAAGGGCCCCATCAAGATCGAAGTCGAGCTCGACGGGCACTTCGCCGCCCAGGACGCCATGGAGATCATGGTTCGCACCAAGACCTGGAGCGACCTGGAAGTCCAGGAGGCCCTCAAGCACGGCGCCCGGGTCAACGAGGGCGACGTGCTGGTGGAGTTCGACACGGAGAAGATCGACAAGGTCATCGCCGACGCCCAGACCGAGGTCCGACTCGGCGATCTGGCGGTTCGGGCGGCCGCGATCGAGGTGGAGCTTCTCGAGTCGCTCACTCCGATCAACGTCGCCCTAACCGACCGCAACCACAAGTGGGAGGAGCAGGATTACGAGCGGTTCAAGGAGGTCGATCTCCCCATGACGAAGAAGGTCACGGACTTCAGCCTCCGCATGGCCAAGTCGTGGCTCGACCAGGAAAAGGAGGAGCTCCGACAGCTTGAGAAGATGTACGAGGCCGACGACCTCACCGAGGAGACCGAGGAGATCATCCTCCGCCGACAGCGGCTCTACGTGGAGTCCGCCGAGTTGCAGTACGAGCAGGCGAAGCTCCAGCACGAAGAGGCGATGAAGATGATGATCCCGCGGCAGGTCGAGACCCGCGAGACCGGTAATCGCTTGGAAGACCTCCGCTACCAGCAGAACAAGGAAGCCCTGCCGCTGACCCTGGAGAAGGCCAAGGCCGAACTGGCAAAGGCCCGGCTGGCGCTGGACCGCAGCCGCGAGAAGCTCGATGAGCTGAAGGCCGATCGCAAGGCCCTGGTGGTCGAGGCCCCGGGCGAGGGCATCCTCTATTACGGGCGCGCCGTGGACGGCAAGTTCACCGGCTCCGACGGCAAGCCCATGCTCCGTGGCGACAAGGTCCCGGCCAATCAGGTGTTCATGACCGTGGTCAAGCCGCGGCCCGTGAAGATCGTCGCCGCGGTGCCCGAAGACAAGCTGTACGCGGTGCGGCCCGGCATGCAGGCCAAGGTGAAGCCCAAAGGCTACCCCGATCTGAAGCTCTCGGCCGTGGTCGCGGAAGTGGACGGCGTGCCGGCCGGAGAGGGCAAGTTCCACGCCCGGCTGACCGTCACGCTCGACGACGAGGCCGAGGCCGTGGTGCCCGGCATGTCCTGCAAGGCCACGCTGGTTCCCTACCTGAAGGCCGACGCCCTCTTGGTCCCCGAAGCGGCCGTCCAGGCCGATCCCCTTGACGATGCGAAGCACTACGTCTATGTCGTCAAAAAGGACGAGGAGCCGAAGAGGCAGCCGGTCGAGATCGGCAAGAAAGCCGAGAAAAAAGTCGAAATCCTCAGCGGGCTGAAGGACGGTGAGGAGATCCTCAAGGAAGTCCCCAAGGACTGAGCCCGGTCGCTGGAGAAAGCCGATGTTGAGTCTTGCTCGCCCGGTGCCACCGGCAGTTTGGCTGGCAGTGCTCGGGCACGGAAGCGTGATCCAGAACCGATCTCGGTGGATATTTCTGATCGGCGCGCTGGCGGCCGTGTTTCCCGCGGAGCGGTGTGCCGCCGAACCGGCCCGGACCGAGCCGCCGCCGCTCGCGGTCCAGGGACCCAGGCCGCGCCCCGTCCCGCCGCCTGGGGCGGAGAGGATCGACGCGGCGATCGAGCGGGGCGTGGAGTTCCTGTTGGGCTATCAGAACCAGGACGGCTCGTGGGGCTCGGCGCGGAGGACCAAGGGCCTGAACATCTTCGCCCCGGTGCCGGGCGCGCACCACGCGTTTCGCACCGGCACCACGTCCCTTTGCCTGGCCGCGCTGATCGAGACCGGCGGCGACTCGCCCGAGGTTCGCAAGGCCGTCGAACGGGGCGAGAAGTGGCTGTTCGTGCATCTGCCGCTCCTCCGCCGGGCCACCCCCGTGGCGATCTACAACAGTTGGGGGCACGCCTACTCGATCCAGGCCCTGGTGCGGATGTACGATCGCATGCCCAAGGACGAGGCCCGGCGCCGCGAGATCCTCCGCCTCCTGCGCCAGCAGGTGGAGATGCTGGGGCGCTACGAGTGCGTGGACGGCGGGTGGTGCTACTACGATTTCGAGGCCCACACGCAGAAGCCGAGCGGCTCGTCGATCAGCTTCGTGACCGGCACCGTGCTGGTGGCCTTCGACGAGGCCCGGCGGATCGGCGTGGAGATCCCCAAGCGCTTGACCGACCGGGCCGTGGCGTCAATCCGACGGCAGCGCAAGCCGGACTTCACCTACGCCTACGGCGAGTATCTGAAGATGGTGCCCATGCACCCGATCAACCGTCCCGGCGGGAGCCTGGGCCGCTCGCAGGTCTGCAACCTGGCCATGCGCCTCTGGGGCGACCCTCAGGTCAACGACGAGGTGCTGCACACCTGGCTCGATCGGCTGTTCGCTCGCAACGGCTGGCTCGACATGGGGCGCAAGCGCCCGATCCCGCACGAGTCGCATTTCGCCGTGGCGGCCTACTTCTTCTACTACGGCCACTACTACGCGGCCCGCTGCATCGAGCTACTCCCGGCCGACGAGCAAGCCCGCCACCAGGACCAGATGGCCACGGTCCTCCTGGACCTCCAGGAGCGCGATGGCTCGTGGTGGGACTTTCCCTTCTACGACTACCATCAGTCCTACGGGACGGGCTTCGCACTGATGGCGCTCTCGCGGTGCAAGCGCGGGGAGAAGGCGAAGTAGTCCAGGTGAAACGCGAATCGGGTGCCACGAGCAGCTTGCGAGCACTGGCTGACAAGCAGCCAGTGGCACCCAAGAAAGTGCGGAAAGGACGCCGATCGCCATGCCGCCCTTCTGGGAATTCTGCATGCCGACCCGCGTCCGCTTCGGGCGCGGGACGTTGCGCAGGATCGGCCAGACGACGGCCGCCTTCGGGTCGCGCGTCATGCTCGTCGGTTATCGCGACCGGGCCGGGCTGGAGGACGTCTACACGAAGGCAGCCGAGGCGCTTCAGGCCGCGAAGCTCCAGGCTATCGAGTACTTCGAGATCGCTCCTGAGCCTGACGCGACCACGGCCGAGCGCGGCGCGGCCCTGGCTCGCGATCAGGGCGTCGAAGCCGTCGTCGGACTGGGCGGCGGCAGCGTGCTCGATGCGGCCAAGGGGATCGCCGCCCTGGCGCGCATGGACGGGCGCGCTTGGGGTTTCACCGACGCCAACCGACGCTCCCGCCCGGTGACCGAATCGCTTCCGGTGTTGGCCGTCCCCACCACGGCCGGCACCGGCAGCGAGGTGACGGCTCTGGCGGTGTTCGAGCACCGGACGCCGGAGGACGAGACGCCGCTGAAGGCCACGCTCTACGGCCCGGCGGTCGCGCCGAGGGCGGCCATCGTCGATCCCGATCTGGCGGTCGGCACGCCGCCTTTCGTCACGGCGGCCTGCGCGGCCGACGCGCTGGGCCACGCCATCGAGTCGTGCATGAGCCGCCGCGCCAACCCGGTCTCCACAGTCCTCGCCCAGCGGGCCGTGGCCTTGATCGTGGAGAACCTCACCAGGTCGGTGGACGAGCCCGACGATCCGGAGCCACGCGAGCCGCTGGCCCTGGCCGCCACGCTGGCCGGCGCGGCGTTCGACCAGGCCGGGGTGACCATGACGCACGCCATCGCGCACGCCCTGGGCGCAGTCCTCCACGTGCCGCACGCCGTGGCCGTGGCGATCGGCACGCCGGTCAACCTCCGCTACAACATGGAGGTGTGCAGCCCGGTCTACGCCCGACTGGCTCGGGCGTGCGAACTGGCGGCCGACACCGAGGAGCACCTGGCCGAGGCATTCGTCGAGCGGATCATCGACTTGCTCCGCGGCGTGGGGCTGCCGGATCGCGTGGAGGCGCCGGCCGACGCCCCGCCGGACCTTGCCGCCCGGCTCGCGGAGAACGCCTCGGCGAGCACGGCCGCGGCCTTGCGCTTCAATCCCCGCAAGGTCGATGAGCCGAGCCTCCGCGTGGTCTTCGAGGGGCTGCTGCAGCGTGTTGGGTGACGTCATCGACTTGCCTCGATTGGGGGTCTGGCTTAGGCTGGTGGATTGCGGGCGGCACGACGGTTTGAATAAGGGCCGGGACGCCGCCGCGCTCCCACAGAACTCCCGCCTTGCGAGCCGATCATGCTCTCTCCCCTTCGCTTTGCGACTCTCCTGATCGCCGGCGCGGCGATTTGCCTGCCCGCCGCCGCGACGGGGAATCCCTTCGACCGCCAGGTTGCCGAGCACATCGCAGCGCTGCATAGCGCCGACCCCGCCGAGCGGGCCGACGCCGCCGAAGCCTTGGGCTTCCTGCGGGCCTACACGGCCGAGCCCGCCCTGCTGGAAGCCCTCAGCGATGAGACCGCCGAGGTCCGCCGGCGCGCGGCCCTGGCCCTGGCCTGGTGCGGCGGGCGCCCGTCGATCGTGCCGCTGCTGGACGCCCTGGCCGACGAGGACTGGACCGTGCGCCAAAGCGCCCACGTAGCGCTCACGAATCTGACAGGCATGGAGATCCCCTTCGAATCGACGGCCTCGCCGGATCCGCGCGCCTCGCAGGCCCGTGCGTGGCGCGAGTGGTGGGCCGCGGTCCCCGCCGATCGGCCGCCCAAGGAGGTGCTCGACCTGGTGGCCACCGCGGGCGGGCGCGGGGGCGCGGCCGGGGCCTCGGCCTCCACGACCTACAAGGGCCCGGCCGACGTGCTCATCGACGGCCAGCTCGGCCCCCAGTACTGGCAGACCAAGAACGTCAAGCCGCCGCAGTGGTGCACCATCGACCTGGGACGCGCCAGAGAAATCGAGCAGGTCGTCGTCCACCAGTACGGCGAAGGCTATTGCATGACCGAATACGAGCTGGCCACCAGTCTCGACGGCCAGGAGTTCCAGCCCGTGGAGCGCGAGAAGGGCATTACGCCGGTCCGACTGGCCGTGCGGTTTCCGGTGCGCAAGGCCCGATACGTGCGGATCACAAGCTTCGGCTCGGAGCGGCCGATCTACCCCACGACCTTCTTCGAGATCGAGGTCCTCGACCCGGGCCAGGCCACCGTGCTGCCGGGCGGATCGGCGGCCTGGCGCCTTGAGCGGGGCCTGCGCGCGCTGGGGGCCCTGGGAGGGCGCGGGGCGAGCCAGGCGGTCGTCGAGGCCCTCGGGCCCACGCCGACCGCGGCGCCGGCCTTCCGTCCCGCAGTCCGCGCGGGGATCCGCAGCCTGGGGCGATTGCGCGAAGAGGCCGGATTTCAGGCTCTCGTTGAGTACCTCGACAACACGATGTGGGCCCGGGCTGCGGCCGACGCGCTGGGCGACTTCGGGGATCCCCCCGCGGTGCCGGCCTTGCTGGCGGCGTATCCCAAGTACGCCAAACTCCTCAATGGCGCGAACCCCCCTGACGTGCCGGCCGATGACCGCATGACCTTTCCCAGCGAAGACCGGATGCTGGAAACGCCGTACTTCATCGAGTACGCCCTGTGTCGGCTGCCTATCGAGCGACCCGAGGACCTCGCTGAGCTCCGCCGCCTGGCCCCACGGATCATGGCCAACATGCAGGGCGATCACGACACCTTCATGCTCTACGAGCCCGAGCCGGGCCACCTCCTCACCCGCCATCTTCTCGACAAGTGCGGCATGCGGCAGGAGGCCTGCGAGCAGGCCATGCTGCGCCTGGGCCAGTCGCGCCGTGTACCGCCGCCCGACGAAGCGATGGAGTGGCCCAGCTTCCCGCCGCACCGCATTTCGGCCTGGCTCCCGGCCGTCTGCACCGAGGCGGAGGACCTGCCGCGACTGTTGGCCCTCCTGGAGCACAAGGACGGCTGGGTGCGGCTGAATGCGGCCAAGACGCTGGCATGGATCGGCGACCGCCGGGCGATCGAGCCCATTGCTCGGCTCCTGGCCCAAGCCAAGAGCGAGGCCGACTACGGCTACAGCGGCACGTTCAAGGACGAGGAGTACGACGACCCGGCCCCGCGATGGCGCGAGGGCCTGATCCGCGCGCTGGGCATCCTCGAGGCCAGGGAGCACACCGCCCTGATCGCGAGAATCCTCAACGATCAGGGCTCGGTGCTCGAGGTCCGCCGCGCCGCGGCCAGGGCCCTGGCCGACCTGGGCCACGAGGAGTCCCTGGCCGCGCTCCGCGAAGCGGCCACCTCGCACGACTTCCGCAGCGTGCAGCACGTGGCTAGGGACGCGCTGCGGGCACGCGGGATCGAGCTCCGCCCGGAGCCGGTCGGGCCGCGCAAGCCTGACGTAGCAGCCACGGCCTGCGCCTTGGCTCCGTCCGAAACGACCTCGGACGGCTTTCTCCCCGAACTCTTGTTCATCCAGGGCGACAACAGCATCCCCAACACGATCGGCACGGTCGAGCAGGCCGACCGCTGGCGCCAGACCTACGTGGTGACCGACTCCGGCCCCGAGTACCGGCCCGGGCGAAACCTCTTCGTACTCTCGCCGTCTAGGCCCGACGGAAAGGCCCGGCCCCTGACCCGCTTCGCCGACGGTTACGTGGCCTCGCCCGAGGTCTCCTGGGATGGCAGTCAGGTAATTTTCACCCATCGCGGGCAGGACGATCCCTGGTGGCACGTGTGGATCGTCAACCGCGACGGCTCGGGCCTTAGGCAAATCACACGGGGCCCCTACCACCACGTGGGACCGACATGGCTGGCCGACGGCCGGATCGCCGTGGCCACGAGCCGGTTGGGCATCCGCGACGAGTACCACGGCTACCCCTGCACGTCGCTGTACGTGATGAACGCCGACGGCAGCGACCTGCATCCGATCGCGGCGAACATCGGGCGCGATAACGAGCCGTCGCTGCTCGCCGACGGCCGGCTCGCCTTCAGCCGGCTGGAGGTCTTCTACTCGCGGAACAAGACCGAGCTGACGCTGCACGCGGCCCACGCCGACGGGACGCAGGACGTGGTGCTCTACGGCCCGGAGCGGCGGCGGTTTTGGCGGGGCCTGGACCATGGCCCGCGCACGCCGGCCGACGGCCAGGAGGCCCCGCTGACGCACCGCGTGCTGCGCATGACGCAGGCCCAACCCATGCCCGACGGCCGGCATGTCGTCGTGGCCACGCAGGGCGGCCTGGTGCTGATCGGCCCGGATCGGCTCACCGAGCGGTTGATCTGCCCGGACTACAAGGAGCGGGCCTACACCACGCCGTGGCCGCTTGCCGACGGCCGGATCCTGTGCGCCACTTCTCTCAAGACGCCCGACCGCGCGAAGGTCGATCTGGGGCTGTACGTGTTCGATCCGGAGTCCGGTGGGCTGGAGCTGGTCTACAACGACCCGAATCGTGCGGACTTCGAGGCCCGGCCGCTGGCCCCCCGGCAGCGGCCGCGGATTCAGCCGCCGCAGGCCAGGCGCGGGGCGTACAGTGGGCGGTTCTTCTGCGCCACGGTGTTCAACACGCAGGAGAAGGACGTACCGGAGCGGGGCCGCCTGGTGCGTTTGATCGAGGGCGTGCCCGAGGTCGGCCGCCACAGCACGCACACGAATCCCGAGCCGGTGTGGAAGAACCACGGCGGCACCTTCGCCCGGGTGCTGGGCATGGCCCCCTTGGCCCCGGACGGCTCGTTCTACGTCGAGGTGCCGGCCGACCGGCTCCTGCACTTCCAGGTGCTCGACAGCGACCGCCGCGTGCTGGGCAACCAGCTTACGTGGATCTACCCTCGGCCCGGCGAGACCAAGTCCTGCGCGGGCTGCCACGAGAAGCCCAACTCGACTCCGCCGGAGATCACCGGGCTGGCCTCGCACTACCGGCCGCTGGACTTCCTCCCCACCGGCGGCGAGTTCACTTACCGGGCCAAGGCCTGGTTCAAGGGTCACCTGCCCGCCGAGATCGAGGAGCGGACCCGGACGGTGCGGGCCGTGAGCCTCTTGGCGCGGTGAGGTGTGGTGTTCCGCTCCCTCAGGGTCGCGGCTCCGAGGCGTCGCAGCGTGCAGGTGCAATCCAACCGGAACCGCGACCGTGAGGGAGCGGCCGGTGCCGATCAGCGATGGCCGATCCGCTTCTTGCTGCGTCGCCATCCGCAGCCCGCAATTCCCCCCAGCGCGAGAATCGCCAGGGTGAACGTGCCCGGCTCGGGAATCAGAGCCCCGTCGGAGAGCGCGGTCAGCTCCAGGCCGCCGCCGGCGGTGGAGAGAGCGTACTGGAAACTGGGATCGAGGTTGAAGACGTTCACCGTGTCGAACGCCCCGCTTATGGTCCCGCCGATGGCAATCAGCTCGAACGCGTCGCCGGGCACAGGCGCATAGCCGTCGAGGAACCACAACTCCAGTGTGCCGTCGAGCACGGCGTCGCCGGTAATGACGAGCTGGTCGTGCTCCATGCCGGGCGTGGGGCCGGCGATCTCCATCTCCAGCACGCCGTCGGGGCCCTGCTCGTACTCGCCGTCGATGGTGAACCGCCCAGGCGATGAGCCGATTTGCAGGGTGCCGTTGTTGACGACCAGGCTTTCGTCCACATGGAGCGTCCCCTCATCGCCGATCACCGTGCCGCCCGGGTGGATGTTCACGCCGCCGGCCGTGAACTCGGCCCCCGAGCGCAGCTCGAGGGTGCCGTTCTCCTCAACTGTGAGCACGCCAACCGGCATGTGCACGATCGCCGAGTCGGTCACGGAGAGGTGCCCCGGGCTGCCGCCGCCGACGAGGATCCTGTTGCCGACGTCGAGCCGCGTCTGGTGTCCGTCAACCGAGAGCTCCGCGCGACCGCCGGTCGGGCTTCCCGTGGCCAGGTCGACGTCGAAGGCCTGCACCTGCGCGCCGGCCGTGATGTGCAGCTCGCCCCGGCCCGGGGTCGAGCCGTCGCCAGTGCCGATGGCGATCGCCGGGAGGAAGGCCGAGGTCTGCTGCTCGGCCGGCGTTGTCGACCCTCGGCCCTCGATGCGGACGATCGCCTCGGCGTCCTCCGAGCCGTTGGCCAGCCCAACCGTCAGCAGGCCCGTGATGGAAGCCCCGTCCCGCAAGATCAGTACCGCGTCGCCTCGACCTCCCACGTTGATCGCAGGGGCAACGGCCAGGAATTCGGCGAGCCGCGTGTCGGGCCCCTCGAACACCACGGTGCCGTGGGAAGGCGGGTCGCCGTTTGTCGCACTGTGCACGCCGATGTTCACCACGTCGGCCTTCACGAGCGCACCGTCGCTGGCCGTCAACATGGCCCGGCCATGATTGCCTACGGTCAACGTCGTGGCCAACAGCTCACTCGGCTGGCCGTTGCCGCCGTCCGCAGTGCCGAGGACTTCGACGAGGCTCTCGGTGCCCTCTTCGCCGGAATCGATGATCATGCCGAACGTCGCCTCGAGGCGACCTCCGCCGGCCACGCGAACTCGGCCGCTGGAGTAGATCTCGCCGGGCATCCCGGAGCCGCCTTGTGGGTGATGCCCCACGGTCAGCCGGGTACTGATCATCCATGATGAACCTTCCCCGAGCACCTCCACCAGAGCGCGCGAGCCGTCCGCGCCCGGGCCGTTGACCCAGCCGGTCGCGGACGACAGGATCGAACCGCCTTCCACGCGGACGAGGTGCCCGGCTTGAACATTGGTGACCACGTCAACGCCGTTCATTCCCGTCGGGGGCAGGTCCACGTCGCCCACGTACACCATGCCGTTGGTGAAGAGCTGGCTTTGGCCGGCCACGATGATCTCGTCGGCGTCGACGCCGCTGTCGTGTGCCGGGTTGGGCGGTACCGTGACAGAAGCCGGGCCGCTGCCTCCGACCTGGAGCTTCCTGAGAAGGTACCGATTGCTGCCGGTGGCGAACGTCACCGACCCAGTCCGCACTTCCGCCGTATGATGCGTGCGGTCTTCGCTCAGCGAGACAGTGTACGTCCCGACCGCGTCGAAGATCGCCGTGTCGTCCCCCTCCGGCACCTGCTCAGGGTCCCAGTTGGCCGCGGTGCCGAACGAGCCGCCGCTGGGACTATCCCAACGAAGCTCGTCCACGTCCGGCGGGGGCTCGATCTGAGCGTCGAACGTCAGGGTGATGTCCAGCTCACCCGATTCGTCGGGGCGTCCGACGTTTGAGCTGGCGTAACCGAGAACGCTGAGGAACATCGAGGCGGACTCGGTCGTTTCCATCTCGTTGCTGATGGTTAGGCTGGACATTGAGCCGTCCGCCAGAAAAGAGAACACCTCCTGATTGGGGAAGCTGCTATCGACCAGAACCTCCATTTCGCCGAATGAGGCTCCATCGGCGAAGTCGAGGCTGCCGTTCGCAGTGATCTCAGTCGGACCGAGCGTTATGAGGGGCACGTCGAGCTGGAACTCGGCCTGCACGTCTTGCGGATCGGGATGCCCAGCATCGGACGCCCCGGAGGCGGACACCTCGCCCCCGATCGTGATCTCGCGAAGGTAGCCGTCCAGGTCGAAGACGGGCGTGACGTGAATCGACGCCTTCGCGCTGCCGCTGCCGCTGCTCCCCTCGATCGTACGGTCGATCGGCAGCGACAGGGGCCAGAGGGCGACCTCCTCGTCGATCACGACGTCGGTGTCGGAGAAACCGAGGATGCTCAGGTGGCTCTCGCCGCTGATCCCGTTGAAGATCACCTGTCCCTGGGCAGGTCCACAGACGGCGGCCACAAGTACTACCGCGAGCAGCAGGGAAGCATGGCGTCGGAGAGTCATCACGGATGGTTCCTCATCCATAGAGGATCTGGCGTTTCGCCGTTCCATCCCCGAGCGGCCTCGCGCGGCGGCCAGCTTTCACGAGGCGTACCGCCGGTCGGGAACGGTCGGGTACCTTCCCAACCCTAGGGATCGCGTCAACCTCGGGCCTAGGAGAGGCCGGGGCGGGACGCACGGCTCGACGCGCAAGACGAAGCGCGGCAGGCCGCGACGATTTGTCGCACAAAGAAGTGAGAATTCGAACAGGAGCGGCTCAAAGCCGGGTAAGCCGCGACCCGAAGAGGGGGTGGTGCGGTCTTTCGCAGTCCGCATCTGTCAGTGCGGAGGACGATCGAGACGCGCGTTCTTTCCAAGACGAGCCAGCCGGCTCAGCCGCAGCAGCCTAAAGCACAACTCGACACCTGGTTCAACCGCCGCGCATGAGAAAGACACCCGCTTCCGCGTTCACCCTATCGTCAACGCGGCACTGCTTGCCTGTCTTGCCGAAGCAATGCCGGGGAGCGCAATCGCTACCGGGCCAAAGGGCGGTCCGCTGCCCGGCGTGCGGGCCTGGCGGTGCCTGGGTCGGCTGGCGTACGACCGGATCATCGATTGCACTCCCGCGGCCGGTGCA
Organism: uncultured Pirellulales bacterium; assembly: GCA_964434165.1. Taxonomy (GTDB): domain Bacteria; phylum Planctomycetota; class Planctomycetia; order Pirellulales; family Thermoguttaceae; genus CAYSUS01. The sequence continues at coordinate 58,737 of CAYSUS010000024.1, read as the reverse complement.
AGGCGACGGGATACTGCTTCGTGGAGTGAATGACGAAGCCCGCACTCGGCCCTGCGGACGGCTGCGGGCGGGGGGAAGCCCGCAGCGGACTCCAGCAGGATTCGGCCCCAGGCGCCAACTACGGGAAGGAGCGGATCGTTCCTCTGTTGGCCAGGGGACGCGGAGCGCCGATCATTGCTCGTCCGGCGGCGGCCCGGTGAACTCAATCAAGCCGTGACTGGTCTGGACTTGGATCAGGCCCTTTTCAATCACGAACGTATCGGCAGCATCAGGGACAACAATCCATCCGCCATCGAGGCGATAGAGAACGCGAACCGTGTCTCGAAAGACATCCTCCTGGATTACCGTAGGCGACACGCCGTTGAAGAGCTCCGCGTACGCCTGGTATCTGCTCAGGATATCGTCTTGGCCCAAGAGGACACCTTGGTCATCGATCATGTACGCATCCTCCGCGTAGTTGCTCGCGACGGCGTCCCAGTCCTGAGCCTCAATCGCCGCCCTGAGAGCGGCCACGACCTGATCGGGCGTTCGCTTCTTCAGCTTGCTCTTCTCTCTCTTGGCCTCAATCGCCGCCCTGAAAGCGGCCACGACCTGGCGGGGTGTTCGCTTCTTCAACTTCTCCTTCTTGGCCTCAATCGCCGCCCTGGCATCGGCCACGACCTGGCGGGGTGTTCGTTTGCCCTTTTCGTTCTGGGCTTCCGCAGTCCCCGCTGGCAACCACACCAACGTGGCGAGGACCACAGCAGTCGTTGCGCTCAGGATAGCTCTCATGTCGATATACTCCCTTTGGTCTGTGGAAGTCTTTTGCTGACGTGCCAGGAAAGAGACGTGATGATCTCTCCCCTGGTGATTCACTGAATCGGTGAGAGTTTCTGGACCACATGGGGCCGACTCCTTCGATCGGAGTCCGTATTCGGGTTCCTTGGCCGATTGTCTGGTGCCGAGTTGCCGAGTTCTTGCCGTGTATGAGAAAAGGTCGCCCACCACGAGCTTCCACGACGGAACCCCCGTGCTCTTCGAGCACTGATCGATGCCGAGCGAAGAAGATCGTACTGGAAACCGCCGCTGGTGCTTTCGAGTAGTTGGTGGCGGCACCGATGACGGTGCACGGTCAGAGGACGACTGCACTCTGGTAGGCCTTTGCTGGGCAATACACCCGCCCTTGCGGCCCGACGCGGCGATCGGCCCCCGCCGGGCACACCGTGGCAGGGACCGATCTAGTCCCTCTCGAACCCTAGGGATCGCGTCAACCTCGGGCACGGCGGAGACTGAGCCTGGACGCGCGGCTCGACGCGAAAGACGAGGCGCGAAAGGACGCGGCGTTTCGCCGCACGAAGGGGGAAAGGTGGGAACACGAGCGGCCCCAACGCGGGCAGGCCGCGTGCTAAAGAGGGGATGATGCGGTCTTGCACCGACCGCATCTGGCAGTGCGGAGGACGCCCCCAAATGCGCATTCCCACGAGAATGAGTCACCCCGCTCAGCCCCGGCTGCCCAACGCCCAACTCGACACTTGGTTCAACCGCTGTGTGTCCGCAAGAAACCCCCTGCCGCGTTCACCCTACCGGCAGCGGGGGGCGCTTGCCTGGCTTGCCAGGGCGTTGCCCTGAATCGTGAAACAGATGAGACTCGGACACCATTGCCGCTCCCTCGCGGTCGCGGCTCGTGTGATGTTGCTTCCCAGCCGCGACTGTCAGCTACCTGCCTTGGCTCGGGTACCCGGCGCGCGGCGAAAGAGCCCTAGACCGCCTGCCGCAAGCAGGGCCGCCGCGCCCGTCAGCAGGATCACCCCACTACCTGGCTCGGGCACGGCCTTGAGGGCCTCTTGAGCGATCAGGGCGTGGCCGGTCGCGGTCGGGTGTATGCCGTCGAAGAACAGGAAATTCGCCACGTCCGGGTCCAGCGATGTCGGAAAGGCCGGAAACCCAATCAGCGGCGAAAGGGGATTGAGGTCCACGGCCAGGGCGGGGTCGCTCGCGTTGGTCAGGCCGTAGGCGGCCGGGTCCACAAGCAGGTCGGCGAAGGCCGTTTCCAAGTCGAACTCGTAGATGGTCACCCCGAGATCGTCGCGCAGCGAAACGACCCGCTCGTGGAGCAGATCATTGTACTGCTCGGTGAGGTCGTTGAACCCCTGCGCATCGAGGGCGGCCCCGTACGGGGTGTCGCCCAGGCGCGGGAGGTTCACGACGAGGAACTCCTCGGCGCCGGCCCCATGCAGCGTGGTGATCAGCGCCTGCATGTTATCGGCGGGAACACTCGAGTTGGTCTGGCCGAACACGAAGTCGTTGGCCCCGCCGAGAAGCACCATCATGTGGTCGGCCGGCACGCCCGCCCCCCCCAGGCTGGCCAGGTAGAATTGCACCTGCATCCCGAGGTCGGGCACGCCGTAAGGCGAGACGGTCTGGGGGCCACTCGTGGCGCCGATGTAGGCGAAGCTGGTTCCGCCCAGCCCGTGGGGTAGCGGCGTGGGCTCGCCGCGACCCTGGGCGAAACGCTCAATCCAGAGCGGACCGTTGGAGGCCCGCCCTCCCGAGTACGGCGGGGTGGGGAACCGCGGGGGGGGCGGCACGTACGGGTCGAGCAGGACGGGCGAGAACACAGGATCTGCCGCGCCTTGGGACGTCAGGTAAAGATACAGGTTTCCCGTGTCCGACAGGCTGTCGCCGAACACCACGAGGTCGGCTCTACAGGGGGTGGCGAGGGTGAAGACGGCAACCACGGCCGCTAAGATCGTCAAGGGCACGAGCGGCAGTCGAATCATGGCGTCTCTCCGGTGCGGAAGGAGCAGTGGTGACAAAACCCCGCCGACGAGTTGCGCCGTGAGAACCTGCCCGAATGGGAACCCGCCTGGCGCTCACGAAAACGCGCCCGCCGCTGCTGGATCAACCGCCAACAGGCCGTGGGACCCGCCACGCCTCCCGCAAATTGCGACACCTTGGGCGGCGCGCCGCTCTGTTGAGGGGGCCGTGCTTGTCGGCGCGCGGCGCCGAGCCCCTTCCTGCGCGGTGAGCGTCGGCCGCTTCCTGACGGTCGCGGATCCGGTTGCGGTGTTCCAGAAACGACGTCACGGCAACGCCGTCGCCCGGATCCGAAGTCAATCCCCGATCGCCTCGATGGGGTCGTTGATCGTGGTCTCGATGCGGATCGCCTTGTGGCCCTTGAAGGCACCAGGGCTGGCACGGAACTTGGGCACGCCCTCGACCTTGACGAGCAGAGGGCTGTGCACGTCCTTGTCCGTGGTGATGATATCCCCCACGCGAAGGCCCACCAGCTCGCCCGTCGTCACTCGCGTGCTCGCCAGCAAGACGCTCAGCTCCACCAGCGAGCCGCGCAGCGTGCGGCTGATCTGCTCAATATTCTCCGACGAGGGTTCGCGGCGTGCGTAGCTCACCCAGCTATTGGCCGTCAGCCGCCCGCCGATCCGCTCGATCGAGTTGTATGGGATGCACAGGTTGACCATCCCCCGCACGTCGCCGATGGTGATCTCAAAGCTGATCAGGACCACGACTTCGTTGGGCGGCACGATCTGCACCAACTGCGGGTTGCTCTCCACCTGGACGACTTCCAGCTTCAGTGGCAGCACGTTCTCCCAGGCGTGGGCCAGCTCGCGGAGAAACAGCGACGTGATCCGCGAGACCAGGCGGAGCTCGATCTCGGTCAGCGGGCGCCGCGCCAGGGGACCGCCCTCGCGCCCTCCGCCCAGCAGGCGGTCGATGATCGGGTAGAGGATCGAGGGGTTGATATCGAGGATCAGATTGCCTTCGAGCGGCTCGGCGCTAAGAAGGTTGAAGCAGGTGGGGTTCTCCAGGCTGAACACGAATTCGCTGTAGGTGAGCTGATCGACGCTGGTGAGCTTGACCTCGACCATGCTCCGCAACAGTGCCGACAGCCCGGCCGCGAAGTTGCGGCCGAAGCCCTCGTGCAGAGTCTGCAAGGCCCGCATCTGCTCCTTGCCGACGCGCTCCGGGCGCTTGAAGTCGTACGGCGTGATCTTCTCGCGCGGCTTGGCCGGGCCCGTCGCCATGTCGCCCAGCCCTCCGGGGCTCGGTGCGGGCGTGCCGACCGCGGCCGTCGCCTCCTGCGCCCCGGCCGCCATCGCGCTGAGGAGGTTCTCGACCTCCGCTTGAGAAAGGACTTCTCCGCTCATCGATCCATCCCGTCATGAGGTCGGAAGTCGGAGGTCGGAGGTCGGAGGTCGAAAGCCCAATGCCAGTTCGAGTGTCTTGCCATTGCCAGCGCTGCGACCTCCGGCTTCCGACTTCCCTTCATTCCCTGATCTGCCCCTGCCCCAGCACCACGTACTTGTAGCTGGTCAGTTCCTCGATGCCGCAAGGACCTCGGGCGTGGAACTTGTCGGTGCTGATGCCGATCTCGGCGCCCAGCCCGAACTGCCCCCCGTCGTTGAACCGCGTGCTCGCGTTGACCATCACCGCCGAGCTGTCGATCCGCGCCAGGAACTCGCGGGCGGAATCGAAGTCGCGGGTGACGATCGCCTCGGTATGCTGTGAGCCGTATCGGTTGATGTGGCGGATCGCTTCGTCCAGCGAACCGACCACCCGCACGGAGAGAATCGGCCCGAGGTACTCGGCCGCGTAGTCCTCTTCCGTGGCCTCCACGGCCTGGGGAAAAAGCTGGCGTGTCCGCTCGTCGCCGCGGATCTCGACGCCCCGCTCGGCCAGCGCGGCGCACACGCGGGGAAGGAGCGTTTCGGCCGCCTCGGCGTGTACCACCAGCGACTCGGCCGCATTGCAGACCCCCATGCGCTGGCATTTGGCGTTGACCGTCAAGCGCTCGGCCAACTCGGGATCGGCCCACTGGTCCAGGTACACGTGGCAGTTGCCGGCGTAGTGCTTGATCACCGGCATGCGGGCCTCCTCGCCGACGCGGCGAATCAGGCTCTCGCCGCCGCGGGGAATGACCACGTTGATCAGCTCGGGCATGTGGAGCAGGTGTCCGACCACGGCGCGGTCGGGCGTGTCGATCAACTGCACGGCGTCGGGCGGCAGCGCCGCCTCGGACGCCGCCTCGGCCAGGATCTCGGCGATCGCCGTGTTGGAGTGCATGGCCTCCTTGCCTCCGCGGAGGATCACGGCGTTGCCCGCCTTCACGCAAAGCGATGCCGCGTCGGCCGTCACGTTGGGCCGCGACTCGTAGATGAAGAAGATCACCCCCAACGGCACGCGGACCTTCTGCACGTCCAGCCCGTTGGGCCGGACGGACGACCAGATCACCTGTCCGATCGGGTCGGGCAGGGCGGCCACCTCGCACAGGGCCTCGGCCATGTCATCGATCCGCTTGGGCGTGAGCCGAAGCCGGTCGATCTGGGCCTCGGTCAGGCCGAAGCCCGGCGCCGCGGCCAGGTCGCGATGATTGGCCTCGGCCAGTGCCACCGAGCGCTCGCCCAACAGACGTGCGGCCGCGCGCAGCCAGGCCTGCTTCTGGGCCCCGCTGACGCGCGTGAGCTCTTCCGACGCCGCGCGGGCCCGCCGCGCCACCGCAAGGCAGTAGTTCAGGATAGGGTCTTCGGTGGCCGACGCCATCAATACCCCTCGTGTTAGCGTGGAGAATCTAGCTGGAGTAGGCAACCCCTCGCGACTCAAGCGCGCAAGTATCTCCTACTGGGGCCTCCAAGTCAACGGAGAAAGGGGGCTCAGCGACCGGGGCGCTATCGGCGCAAACATCGGCGATTCATCAGCTTGCGCTATAAAACGGCTCGCGAGTCGCGCAGGCCCCCGGCCGCCTGGAAGAGCCGCAGGGCCTGGCGCACCGCCGCCACGTCGTGGACACGCAGGATCTGGACGCCCGCGCCCGCCAAGGCCAGGGCCACGCCGATCGTCCCGGCCAGTGGGTCGGCCGCCCGGTCGCCGAGCACCTTGCCGATGAAGCCCTTGCGCGAATGCCCCACCAGGATCGGGCATCCCAGCGCGTGCAGCCAGCCTGCCGCGCGAAGCAGCCGGAGATTGTGCTCGGTGGTCTTGCCGAATCCGATGCCCGGGTCCAGGACGATTCGCGCCCGCCCGATCCCCGCCCGCTCCAGGTCGTCGCGCCGCGCGCGGAGGAAGTCGAGCACCTCGGCCACCACGTCGCGGTAGGTCGGATCGTCCTGCATGGTTTGCGGCCTGCCCTGCATGTGCATCGCGCACGCGCCGGCCCCGCTCTCCGCCACGGCCGAGATCATCTCCGGGTCGCCGGCCAACCCGGTCACGTCGTTGACGATCTCCGCGCCGACGTCCAGGGCCTCCCGCGCTACCCGGGCCTTGGAGGTGTCGATGGAGATGGGCACGTCCGTCCGCCGGCAGAGCTCCTTCACGACGGGCATCACCCGCCGCAGCTCTTCCTCCACATCAACAGGCTGGGAGTACGGACGCGTGCTCTCGCCGCCCACGTCGAGCAGGTCCGCGCCCCGGTCGACCAGGCGCAGGCCGTGGTCCACGGCAGCCTGGACATGGAAGAACCGCCCCCCGTCGGAGAAGCTGTCCGGGGTCACGTTGACGATGCCCATCAGGGCCGGCAGCGGGCCGAACTCCATCGATCGGGTCCGGAGCGTCCAACGTGTCGCACGGGATGGGCTGTCGGGATGCATTGTCGGGGCCGGGGTGATACCGAGGCGGCAGCGCCGATTAACCTACCACGGCACCTCCATCATGGCCACGATCTGCTCGGCCACACGATGGATCGCCTGCTGCTGACCCGTCGCGATCGACTGGCCGTATTCGGGCAGCACGTCGGCCGAGTCGGTCACCCTCTCGGTGGCGGTGGGCAGGTCGATCGGGCCGCTCTCGCGTATTACCTGACCGCGGCTGTCGATCCAGGCGACCTCGACCGCCAGGCGCAGATCGGCGTCGCGCGGCCCTCCAACCGGGCTCGGGATGACGGTGCTGCGACCCTCGTCCACGATACGGCCTGTGAGGATGGTGTCGGCCGGAGGGCGACCCACGACCTTGTACGTCGTCTTCAGCTCGATCTCCTTGATCACCGCCTCCGTGAGGCGCTCCCCCAGGTTGCGGCGGTAACTGACCGAGTCGAAGATGGGGACGTACACGGTTCGAAAGCGGCAGTCGTAGAGCGATGGCGTGCCCACGTGGTAGCCCGCACAGCCGGATGCGGCCGCGACGAGCAGAAGGAGGATCGCGACAAACCGCGTCGCGCCACGGGCTGGCAAGCAGCCCGTGCCATCCCTCGGGGCGCGGAACGTGGCTCTCGGGATGCGCTGCACGGGGCTAACCCTCGCCGGGCTCGAAGAGTCGATCGAGCCACTGGAAGTAGTCGGGCGGGCGGTCCGGCTTGCCCTGGATGGCGGCCAAGCGCTCACGGGCCTTCTCCACGTAGCCGGTGCGCGCGAACGAGGCGTTGTCCACCAGGGACTGGTAGTAGAATCGCGCGGCCGCGTTGTATCCTTTCTTCTCGTAGTACTGGCCCATCGCCCACTCCCGCTCGGCCTGTTGCGCGACGATGCGGTTCTTCTCCTCGATGATCCGCCGGCGGTCCGGTCCCAGCTCGCCGCGGAACTGGCGGAGCGTCTGGTCGGCGACCTCGGCGGCTTCTTCCAGCGGCGTGCCGTCGTACATCGGCCCCTGGTACATGAGCTGTTTGGCTTTCATGCCCAGCCGGTGGGCGTCGTACTGGTGCTCGCTCCTAGGATACTCCTTGCGGACCAGGTCGTAATGATAGGCCGCGTCCTCGTACCGCTTCTGCACGAAATAGGCGTTCGCCGTGGCCATGATCGCGTCGTCGGCCAGCGGTCCGGTGGGGTCGTTCATGCGAACGCTCTCGTAGGCCTTGATGGCGTGGCCCCAGGTGTCGAAAGCGGGCCTGCGGTCGTCGGTCACGTTGGGGACGATCGGCCAGGTGGGGCTGGCCCGGTGTGCCTGCTCCCAGTACCGCCCGATGGCGAACTGCCGCCGCACGGCGCGGTCGAGATAGCGCGAGTTCTCGTACTTCTTCATCAGCTCGTCGAAGGCGTCGCGCGCCGCGGCGTACTGCTGGGCAAAGTACAGGCTCTCCGCCCGGTAGAACAGGGCATCCTCCTCCAGGGGCGAGTCGGGCCAGCGGAACGCGGCCGACTTGAACTTCTCCACCGCCTGGGCGTACTTCTTCTCGCGGTAGAGCTCCTGGCCCTCGTCGAAGAGCTGCCGCGCAAGGTCTTCGTCCGGCCCGAACCCGGCGATCTCCTTGGCCTTGCCGAAGAGCCGCTCTGGGGCGAGGTCCGAAAGCTGGAAGCCCTCCTTCTCGGGCTTCTCGGACGCCGCGAGCGCCTGCGTGATGTTCTCGCGCAGGGGGGCCTGCGTGGGATAGATCGGCTCCTCGGCGGATGCCTGGCGCACTCCGGAGGCGGGCTGGCGGCGGGCCTCCTGTCGTCCCATCAGCCGGTCGAACAGCCAGCCGCCCTCTTCCTCCTCGGTGTGCTGGAAGTACGGATTGCTGCGCACGTGGTCGGGCACGGAGGGGACCTGGCACCCGACCGTGACGGCCACCACCAGGCCCAAAGCGAGCCGCGCGATCCATCGCAGGCCGGACATGCTCGACATCCTTGTCGCCCAAAGAGGGCCGCTCCGCAGCGCTCAGCCCGAGAGCAGCCCGAGGTATTCGTGCATCCGGGGTCTTCGTCCCAGGAGGTTGGCGAGGTACTGATTCAACAGGCCGCGGATTTCGCCCCGCCCCGCCGGCTGTAGCGAGATCCTCTGCCAGCTACGGCTGCCGGGGTCGGCCAGTTCGGCGATCGCCCGCAGCACGCCGCCGTGCACGGTCGCCACCTGGCGTCGGCCGGGCCGGCACCTGGGGCACAAGACACCGCCGTCCAGCAGGCCGAAAGGCACGCGCCCCCCGCTCGGCACGCCCGCGCCGCACTGGACGCAGGTGTCGAGCGACGGCAGGTGACCCAACTCCCGCAACAGGCCGAGTTCGTACCTGAGCACCAGGTGCCACACCGGCTCCCCCGCGGCGCAGGCCCGGAGGGTCGCGTCGATCAGGTCGAAAAGCTCCGGATGAGGGTCGTGGTCGTCAGTCAGGTCCGCCAGCAGCTCGGCCGCATAGAACCCCGCGTACAGCGGTGCGAGGTCCCGACCGGGAATGCGAAACCGCCGGAGGAGCCTGGCCTCGGTCAGCAAGTCGAGCGCGTCGGACGACTTGCGGAGGAAGACTATTCGACAGACCGACAACAGGTCAAGAGCAGACTCGAAAGGGCCTTTCAGCCGCCTCCCCCCTTTCGCCAGTGCCCGCACTTTGCCCAGCTCGCGGGTGAACAGCGTGACGACGAGGCTGCTCTCGCTGAAATCGAAGCTCCGCAGGACGATGGCGGTGGCTTTTTCGGCGGGCACGGAGGGGGTAGGGAGCAGGAGTCAAGGGACAGGAAGTGGCGTGTAGGTTGGTCATACTCCCAGTCGATGCTCGACACCGAGCACGAAGTACGGAAGCCCGAAGGCCCCTACTCACCGATCCACCAGCGACCAATAACCGAGTAACCCAACAACCGCCACTCGCCCCTTCCCTCACGCCGTCACCTTGCGGGCCTCGTTGAGATTCTCGATCCGCACCCGCTCCACGCGGCGCCGGGTGGCCTCGAGCACGGTCACCCGGGCGTTCTTCCATAGGGTCTTCTCCCCGGCCACCGGCACGTGCCCCAACTGGCTGAACACGAAGCCGCCGATCGTGTCGTAGTCCTCGTCGTCGGGCAGGTCGAGCCCCAGGTGTTCGTTGATCTCGTCGATGTGGACCCGGCCGGCGGCCTCGATCACCCCAGGCGAGACGTCGCGGATCCCGGCCATCAGCACCTTGTCGTACTCGTCCTCGATCTCGCCGACGATCTCCTCCAACACGTCCTCCAGGGTCACCAGCCCGGCCACCCCGCCGTATTCGTCGAGCACCACGGCCATGTGATTGCGCGTGCGCTGGAACTCCTGCAACAGCACGTCCACCGGCTTGGTCTCGGGCACGAAGTACGGCTCGCGGAGCAGCGTCGTCCAGGGGGTCACCGGCTCGTCCGCGCCCTTGGCCAGCTCCGGAAGGAGGTCCTTGGCGTAGAGGATGCCGACGATGTCGTCGCGGCTCTTCTCGTACACGGGGATTCGCGTGTGGCCTGCGCCGACCACGAAGGGAATCAGGTCGGACCAGGACATCGTGACGGGCACGGTGACCATGTCGGTCCGCGGGACCATGATCTCCGAAACGTCCACGTCGGCCAGCTCGATCACCCCCTCGATCATCTCCCGGGCGTCTTCCTCCAGCAGGCCCTCGCGGTGCCCCTCGGTGACGATCGTGCGGATCTCCTCCTCGATCGTGTCCTCGTCGTCGGGCTCCGGAGTTCTTCCCGCGAGCCGGTGCAGGAGCCCGTCCGCGAACCGCACGCCGAGAACCGTCGGAGTCATGACCGCGCTCAGACCGCGCCAGAACGGAAACGTGTAATACACCAGCCATGCCGCCCAGAGCTCGGCCACGGCCCTGGGAATCCAGGTCTCCACGGCCAGCAACAGAACCGCGCCGATCGCGGCGCCGATCGCGAACCGCGCGGCAAGCGGCGCGGCGGCCTGATCTGGCCAACCCGACAACCAGAGGGCAAACGCGCCCACCGCCACGGCCGAGGCGATCACCTGGAGCGTTTCCGCGCCCAACCCGGCCGTCTCGTAGCCGCGGAGGACCTGGCCCAGGCGCTCCGGCGAGTTGCGGCGCTTGCAGATCTCCTCGAGCTCGCTCCGCGAGAACTCGACCAGCGAGCGGGCCCCGATCGCCGCGAGGGCGGCGATCGAAAAGGCGCCGACCGCGAGCCCGAACAGAAGCCACGGGGTCACGGGCTCCCCCTTCCCCGCCTTGACGGCGGGCCGTGGCTTCGGCGCGGCGTTTCGCCGGGTCGGCGCGTCCGTGCGGGCGGGGCCAGGCCCAGCCGCTCCAGGCTTGCGCGCTCCCGGCGCCGCATCCGCGCCCGATCCGAGGGCGATTGATCGTCGAGGCCGGCCAGGTGCAGGGCCCCATGCACCGCGTAAAGGAGCAGCTCCTCCTCGGCCGACCAACCGTAGCGGGGCGCCGCCCTGGCGGCCGTCTCCGCGCTCATCACGATCTCGCCCTCCAGGGGGCCCTCGTCGTCGCCGAGCGCGAAGCTGAGCACGTCGGTCGGGAAGTCGTGGTCGAGATACCGGCGGTTCAACTCCTGGATCGCCGCGTCATCGACCACCGCCACGCTCACCTCGGCCGACTCCTCGCCCTCGCCCTCCAGCGCGGTGCGGACCGCCGCGGCAATCCGCCCCGGATCGACCCGGAGGCACTGCTGTCGGCTGGTGACCTGAACGGAGATCATGCGGTCTTCTGTTCGGGGTACTTGACCCTTCCATGATAGATGGCGATCAGCGATTTGACGAGGCTGTTCTGGACGGTGCGGAGCTCGCGGAGCGTCAGGTTGCTCTCGTCGAACTGGCCGTCCTCAAGGCGCCGCTCGGTCACCTGGCGGACCAGGCTCTCGATCCGCGCCGGGGTGGGATCGACCAGCGTGCGACTGGCCCCCTCGACGGCGTCGGCCAGCATCAGCACGCAGGCTTCGCGCGTCTGCGGCCGGGGTCCCGGATAGCGGTAGTTGCTCTCCTCGATCTCGCTGCCGTTGGGATCGGACTGGCTTTGCTCGCTGGCCAGGGCGAAAAAGTACTCGACCAGCGTCGTGCCGTGGTGCTGGCGGATGAAGTCGATGATCGGCTCGGGAAGGTGATGCTGTCGGGCGAGGTCCGCCCCGTCCTTGACGTGGGCGATAATTACCAGCGTACTCATAGCCGGAAGCAAGGTGGCGTGCTGGTTGCAGTCGGGCGACTGGTTCTCTATGAAATACCCCGGTTTGAGCATCTTGCCGATGTCGTGGAAGTACGCCCCCACGCGGACCAGCAGCCCCCGTGCGCCGATCGACTCCGCGGCGGCCTCGGCGATCGAGCCTACGGTGACCGAGTGGTTGTAGGTACTCGGCGCGCGGCGGATCAACTCCTGAAGCAAGGGATGCGCCACGTCGCCCAACTCCAAGAGGCTGATGTCGGTGAGCACGCCGAACGCCTTCTCCACGAACGGCAGGAGCCCGCTCATCAGGAAGCCCGCCGCCACGCCCCACACGCCCACCGTGGCGGCCGACCAGAGCAGGCTGCGCGAGAGCGGCTGGTTGTCGAGCACCCCGGCCACGGCGGAGAGCGCAGCGGCCACGGCCCCGGCGGACAGGCCCACGTAGATCAGCTTGCTTCGGCTGCGGACCCGCCCCATCTGGGCGATGGCCGTGGCCGCAGCCCCCATCAACACCAGAAACTGAGCCAGCGCGTGCCCCATCCCCAGCACGAGCACCAGCGAGGCGGTGCCGCAGAGCAACAACGCCAGCTCCTGGCGGTAGGCGATCGCAACGGTCTGGCCGAAAAGCAGCAGCGGCACCAGCTCGGCGTGAAGCGAACTGCCGGCCAGCCAGCGCATCAGGACCACGGTCACGACCACCATGCCTACCAGCGTCGCCAGCCGCCGCAGATCGAGCATCAGGCTTCGCTCGCGGAAGTGGAGATACACCCCGCAAACACACAACGTGGCGAAGATCAGGAGGGTGACGGCCGCGGCCCGGCCGGCCATCCACTGCGGGCTGATCTCGGCGACGAACGCCTCGTGCTCCAGGCGGAGCACGCGCACGTCCTCCTCGGACAAGAGCTGACTGGCGTCGGCGAGCGGACGCCCCGGCTCGATCCGCACGACCTCCGAGTCGGCCGCCGCCTCGGCGGCCTCCTGGCTGGTCAGCTCAATGGCCGCCTCGTCCCGGGTGAGCGTCGTGCCCAGCTTCGCCAGGCGGGACCAGAGCCAGTGGGAGACCGCCTCGGCCACGGGTTCGGACTGGCCCTTATCGACGAGGCTCTCCTCAAGGGTCCGCCGATCGCGGAGAATGATCTCGCGGACCTTGACCGTCTCGCGCTGCTCCGGACGGCCCGCCGAGTAGATGGCGATCTCTCCCTGGTGCCCCTCCCCCGGCTTCTGCAACAGCCGGACGGAGAATCCCCGGCGCTCGTAGGGCGCCAGGGTCTCGGCCACGTGCCGAAGCAAGGCGTCCGCCCCTCGCGACCCTTCCAAGGCCTCGTGAAACCGCCGGAGGCTCCGGCGCATGCTCTCCGCCGAGGCCTTGCGCTCGTCCGGTCCCAGGAATTCCTGCCACACCGCCAGCGGCTCGTCGGGTAGCGATTCGTCGGCGAGCAGGGCGGGTAGCAGGTCGGCCAGCTCCGAACGGATTCGAGCCAGCGGCTCGGGATCATGGCAGTACACATACCGCACCTGCCCGGCGATCAAGTCGCGCTGCCGCTGCGTGGCCACCGGGTCGGAAAACGCGACCCGGGCGATCAGGTCGCGCGACGGGGCATAGCCTACACGGTACGTGAACGGCGGGGCCCAGCCCCGGACCACAACGCAGAGCGCCAGCGACGCCGCCGCCGCCAAGGCGATGCGGGCGAGCACGTCCTGGCGGCGAAGCGAGCCCATCACCCGCTTCCAGTGGGTCGGCGCGAGCTCAAGCGCCGCCACGCGCTCCGATCGGGTTCGCTTCTTTCCGCCTGAAGACATCGGTCAGCTCTTCATGTTCCGACGCTGAAGACCTCCGAAGCCCACGGGACATCGGGAGTCCACCGGTCGCCTCATCCCCTGCCCCGCTTCCGCGACGGTTCTTCGTAGGCATCGACGATCTTCTGCACCAGCGGGTGGCGGACGATGTCGGCGCCCGAAAGCTGCACGGCCCCCACGCCCGGAATCGCGGTGAGCCGGGCGAGGGCGTCGATCATCCCGCTTCGCGTCTGCGGCGGAAGATCCATCTGAGTCGTGTCGCCCGACACGACGACCTTCGAGCCGGTGCCCATGCGCGTGAGAAACATCTTCATCTGTCCCACGGTCGTGTTTTGCGCCTCGTCCAGGATCATGAACGCCTGGTTGAGCGTCCGGCCCCGCATGTAGGCCAGCGGCAGCACCTCGATCAGGTCCTGCTCCTTATACCGCTGTATCAGTTCGAATTCCATCATTTCCTGCAGGGCGTCGAGCAACGGGCGCAGGTAGGGGTTAATCTTCGCCTGCAAGTCACCGGGCAGAAAGCCAAGGCTCTCGCCGGCCTCTACGGCCGGGCGCACGAGCACGATCTTGCGGATCGTCCCCTCGCGCAGCGCCGACACGGCCATCGCCACCGCCAGATACGTCTTGCCCGTCCCCGCCGGCCCCGCGCAGAGAACGACGTCGTTCTCCCGGATGGCCTGGAGGTAGCGTGCCTGGCCCGCCGTCCGCGCCCGGATCTGCCGCCCGGCCATCACCTCCACCGGCGGAACGTCGCGGAAACCCTCCCCATGATGAACCCGGTCGAGGATGCGATCCACGTCATCCGACGAAACGCCGCCGTGGCGCTGGACATGGGCCTGAAGCGCTTCCAGGACCTTCGTGGCCGAAGCGACCGCCTGCTCCTCCCCGCGCACGTGAATGCGGCCGTCACGCGCCGACACGTTCACGCCCAGGGCACTGCGGATCTTGCGAAGGTGCTGATCGCAGGTTCCGAATACGGCCAGCAGCGCCTTCGAACTGACCACCGAGATGGTTGATTCGATCATCAAAAAACGAGCCGGCCTTGGCGCCGGCACAACCCAACACCCTTGGGTTCTTCAAACAGTTTACTATATCAACTGCCCCCCCGGCGGCCAACGAGACCCGTAAGCCCTGCGCAAATCCTTCTGCAGAATACCGTTAGGAAATTCGCCAACAAGCGGTCCGCCCGTACACCCCGCTCCGCCGGGACCCGATGGCGACGGGCCGGGCGGCCTGATCCTCGGCCACGCCAGGCCGTGGCCGCCGTCTGCCGCGAGGCAACCTCCGGCGTTCTGCCTTGCCTTGCCCACGCCCATGGCCCGCTCAACGACCGCCCACGTATGTGTGGCAATGCGGGCAGATGTGGGTGGCGGTGAGGATCTCCTCCCCGCACTTGTTGCAGCTTTTGGTCGGGACCCCTTCTGGAGGACGCTTCCTCGCCACGCGCGCTGCCCCGAGCGGCGCGCGAGGAACGCGGGGCGCTGGCTCCGCGAAACCCCGAGGTCGATTCGGGTCGTGGGGCCCGAGAATCTCCACAATGGCCTCGTCCGAAAGAGAAGACGCGGCGGGGGCAGGAACGCGCACCTGGGCCCCGCACACCGGGCACGGACCGAACCGACCGGCGCAGCAGTCGCGGACCGACAAGACATGCCCGTTGGGGCACTCCACGCGGATCGACATCGCAGGTCCCTCCGCCGACCACGTAACACGGGGACCGATGCCTTCTCTGTCGCGCCGGGGCGCCTCGTTCGCCGATCCGCAGGCACGCCGGCCGAGTGTCTGGTTGAACCGGCCGACTAAGCCGCCCATGATAGCCGTGTGGAGGATCGGTGTATAGCGCGATTCCGCGGCAATCGTCGAAACGCACCCTGTCAGGGGGGCGTTCGCTTGCGCTTCTCCGCGAATGGCCGTAGCTGGCGCTGCCGAGCGGTCCTATGGCACCGGGCACACGGCCTCCTTCGCGCAAGCCATCTTCACGGCCACGATGCGGCGATTGACCAGATCGGCGACGACCGCCCGCTCGCCCAGAAGCCGCACCGCAAGCGGCCAGCCCAAAGGGACTTGCGGCTGCGAGACCGGACTGGACGGGCCACGGCTGTCCATGTTGCCGAAGCCGCCGAAGCGGGTGATCTCGTTGCCCTCGCCGTCGAGCACCAGGACGCAGAAGCGGAACACGTCGGGCACGTAGAGCCGGCCGAAGTCGTCCACGTCCAGGCGCGTCACCTCGCACGCGCAGCCCAGGCCCGTCTTGTCGTACTTGCCCGGAACCAGTCCGGCCCGGGCGATAAGCCGCCCGTCTTCGATGCGGACCGCGGAGACCTTCTGGCGATGCGCCACGAGCGGTCCGTTCCGATCAAGCACGATCCGGCCGCCGGACGGCGGGAACTTGATCACCGAGCCGTACTGCGCGTAATCGATGCTCGGGTGATGGGCCGGACCGTCGGGCGGCAGCTTCCCTTCGAACCAGGGCGGAACCCGCTCCTCCGGGCGCGAGACCTGTGCCCCGAGCAATACGTTGCCTTGCGGGTCGACGGCCAATCCACCCAGGCGCGTCCCCTGAGCCTGAATCAGCGCATCGTGTTTGACCTTGCCGTCGGCCCCGATCACACGAATGCACATAACGTCTTCGTCCCGGGCCTGACCCTTGCCCTCCTCGCGCACGGCCACGTAGATGTCGCCCGCTCGGTTGATGAACATCGAAGAGATGTGGGTGTGGCGGTCGAACGGCAGGCCGCCGAGGATATGGCTTCCGGTGGACTCGAAGGGCGCAGGATCGCCCGACGGATCGTAGCGCAACACGTTCTCGTCGGCGTGGAAGTAGATCCGGCCGTCCTTGCCCGAGGTCATCTCGCCGTACACCAGGTTCCAGTAGTTCTCGCGCCTGGATCGGTCGGCCGTCTTGGGCACGAACGGCTCGAGCGGGGCACCGGTGGCCGCGTCGAAGACGAGCGACTCAGGACTCGTGCGACGACGAAACGTCGGATAGCCGGTCACCACCTTCCCCTCGACCACGGCCACGTCGCCGACGAACGGAAGCGGCGTCTGCCCCTTCTCGATCCGCTCGGCGATCGGATCGCCCAGCGACTCCAGGCGGTCTCCGCGATCGACAGTCCTCAGCACGTCCGGGCTGCCGAAGGCCAGACCGGAGACCCAGAGGATCGGCTCCTCGCCCGACTCGTCCAGCGACAGGAACGACCCTCCGCCCAGGCGCGACCGCGCTCGTGCGGGGCTCTCCAGGAAGGCCTTCTCGGTCTTGTCCTCCAGGCCTCCGAGCTTGACGACCCGCCGCAGCTTCCAGTTGTGGGCCGGCACGTAGTAGTGCTGGTGCGTATGAGCCTTGGTCCGCTTCTCGAGCTGCACCACGTACACCGCGCCGGTCTTACGGCTGACGCGGACCGTGTCCGGGCATGCGATGGGGATTTCGTCGAGGTAGGAGCCGTCGGGCCGAAACACGGCGATGCGATCGTGGGCGTAGTCGGCCACGTAGAGATTGCCCCGGGCATCGACGTCGATCCCCTGCGGATCGTCCAGCCCGGCCTCGCCCTCGAGCGTCTCATAGGGCCGCCCGAGGAAGATCTCGCTCGCGCCTGCCCCATCCAGCGGCACGCGATAGACGACGTTGACCGGCCCCTTTCCCTTGCGGCCCGTGTCGACCAGTCCGGTGACGTACACGAACCGCTCGTCGGGCGAAAGGGCGAGGTGCCCTGCGCCGCCCACCTGGGCACAGACCTCCGGTCCCAGCCAATTCCCAGGCACGCTCCCGTCGGTCCCCAGGATCAGAAGGCGGCGGCCTCCTCGGAAGTCGTCGTGCTTGATGGTCGTCGCGCCGGGACCGCTGAGCAGGATCAGCCGGCCGTCGCCGGTGACCACGGGAAACATGCGATTGGCCATCACGGAGCCGGGATAGGTGCACCGGGACAGGGCCTGAAACACCACGGGCACCTCGTGGCCGCCGTCGAGCGCGACCCGCGGCCAGCCTGGTCGCTTCTCCGGCGGCAGCCCGGCCGGCCCGGGGAAGGCCTGGCGGAGGTACTTGCCCTGGCGATCGAAGGCCAGAACGAGCCATGTCTGGCGATGGGCGTAGAGGTGATCGGCGTCGATCACGTAGAGCGTGCCACACGGCCCACAGGCCAGGCCCTTGGGCCACGCGAGCGACTGGCCCGACCAGCCGATGATCCTTTCGAACGTGGCAGACAGCCCGGTGCGCAAGCGGACCTCAAAGGGGCCGCCGCGCGCCGGCCGGCAGGAATCGTCCAGGCGGTCCCAGGCAAGCGATTGCGCGAGCCCCTTGCGGAACGGTGCGGGCGGAGCCGACTCCCCACCCAGCCGCGCGGCCCCCAGGTGCCGAACGACGCGGCCGCGTGCGTCGAGCACCGCCACTTCGACGTCGGTCGGTTCGGCCAGCGTGAAGGTGATCGTCACAGCCTCACCCGTCGCCGCGGCCTTCGGTCCAGCGGCGAAGGGGCTACCCGTGCCTGCCCGCACGGCCGACGCGGCGTCCAACGTCCAGCCGAGCCAGGCGGCCGCGAGGGAGAGGATTCTGAGAGCGGTGATGGTTCTCATGGTGGGCTCCTCGGGCGTGGTTTCGGCTCGCCGATCCGACCCTCCCCGGTCGGACACCATGATACGCCGGGGCGCCGGATGCCGCGAGCCTCAACCCTTGGCTAGCCGCGATCCCGAGGGGAATACTCGACGATTGACCCTCAGGAAGCCAATGCAGGGAGGGCGACCAGCGGGAACCCAGCTTCCCGGATCAGATCGTCAACCCGAGACCGCGTTGTTGAACTGACCATCAATAGACAGTCCGCGTCACTGGCGTCCGCCTTCGAGACACATCGTATGACAGGAGTTGCGCTGAAGGACTTCTCCCGGGAAAGGGTGATCGCCGCCGTGGAAGCCGTACGCGAGAGAGCTTGCCGCGCGGCGGCGCTCCGCGAGGCCGGAATGGCGCACGCCGTGGCGTCCTGGGTTGCCCACGTGGACAAGGAGGCCGTGCGCAACGCCTAGGACGTGGACCTGTTCTCGGACGGCCGGAGGGCTCGGTTCGCAGCGCGATCCACGTCGTCTTCGCGGGCGAGACGGTACGTCCCGACTATTTGGCGCCCGCGCCCGGAGTGGACGAGGCGGTCGCCGGACCGGACTTCCCTGTGCCCACGCTCGACGCCCTGGTGCGCATGAAGCTGACTTCGTTCCGCCTGAAGGACAAGGTCTATCTTCTCGACCTTTTCGGGGTCGGACTGATCGACGAAGGCGCCTTGCCCCGGAGTTGGCCGCACGGCCCAGGGAAAACGTCGAGTCGCGAGAGAGCGAGGCGTGACGGGCGGCCGGGGACGGGCTCACAATAGACTTCCTAAGTCTTGAAGACTTCGGAAGTCTGCGATTGGCTCCCTCACTCCGCGAGCTCAAACGCCCCGACGTCGAGCTTGCCGCTCTCGGGGCGTTTCTCCTTGCCCGCCGGGTGCACGTAGTGGAACTCGGGCACCAGAGTGACGTCGCCCGCCATGGCGGGCCCTACGCCGGAATCGATGCATGGCGAGCCGGCGCGCAGGCGCAGGTCCCATTTCGCGCGATCGACGAAGAGCGGATCGCCGGTGAAGTTGCCCTCCATCAGCGTCGGCGTCGCGCTGCAGAGCTCCTTCTCGCCCACGAAGATGTTGTTGACCACGACGAGCTCGAAGTCGTCGGGCACGCGCTGCACGCGGAGGAACGAGCCCCGGTGGCGGTCGTGGATCATCGTGTTGCTGGCCACGTACAGCTCGGAGCCCGGGTATTTCACCCCTTCCTCGCCGTAGGCCACGATCACCTGGTTGCTGCCCTTGGGGCCCTTGTGGAGGACGTTGCCGACGATGACGCCGCGCCCGCCGTTGGGCAGGTTGATCACGTAGCTGCCCGTGCCGTCCTTCTCGTCGCTGAGCCGGTTGTAGAAGATGTGGTTCACTGCGGCGCGGGACTTCAGGAGGTGTCCCACCTTGACGTGGTGCGAGTAGTTGAAACGGAACACGAGCTTCTTGACGCCCCGGCCCATGTAGAGGTTATGCGTAGCGGCCGGGCTGGCCGCGAGGCCGCAGTGCGAGAACTCGCAGTGCTCGATGGTCACCACGCCGGAGCCGCCGAGGATGCCGTTCTCGCAGTCGTGGAACTTGCAGTTGCGCAGCGTAAGGTCTTCGCCCTCAGGACGGATGCCGGCCCCGTTGCGGTCGGGGCACCGGGCGCCGACGAATTCGACGTTCTCGATCGTGATGTCCTTGCCGGTGGTGACGAAGATCGCCTTGCCGCCGGCGGTCTTGCCCTTGCTGTCGAGCCGGGCCCGGCCCTCGCCCACGCCGCGGATGGTGAGGTCGCTCGCCCGCACGTAGCACACGTCGCCGTCGTAGTTGCCGGCGGCGTCGATCTCCACCGTGTCGCCGTCGCGGGCCTGGGCCATGGCCTGGGACGGCTTCTCGAAGCGTTTGCCGGGACCGACCTGGAGCGTCGCGCCGCCCGAGTGTGCGGCTTGGGCGAGCGCGATGAGGAGTACCACGGGAAACATCGACGGTTTCATTTCGGGCTCCTTTGCCGATGGCGGGAAGGGAAGAGGCCGGAGGGCCGCCGCCTATTAGAGGCTCTGGCCGGCAGGGGAAGCAAGGACCCGGCGAGCCGACTTCGCAGACTTCCGGAGTCTCGAAGACTCCGGAAGCCTGCAAACCCTACGGCACCAACCCGATCCGCCAACAGACGTAGGCCACCGGCGCAGCAAGAAGGAAGGAGTCGACGACGTCCAAGAGCCCGCCGAAACCCGGCAACCAGCGGGCGGAGTCCTTGCGCCCGGCGTCGCGCTTCAACAACGACTCGGCCAGGTCGCCGGCCGTGGCGGCGGTGCCCACGGCGAGCCCGAAGACCAGCCACGCCCACCAGGGGGTACTGGCGGAGAAGGTCTGGCTTTCGCTGGCCGGCGTCAGAGCAGGCACCAGCCAGGTGAAGCTCAGCCACGCCCCCGCGCAGGCGAAGGCCAGCCCGCCAGCGGCTCCCTCGATGGTCTTGCCGGGGCTGAGAACGGGCGCCATCTTGTTCCGCCCCAGAAGCCGCCCCACCGTGTAGGCCCCAGTATCGCACGCCTTGGCGACGATCACCAGCGAGAGCAGTCCCCCCAGTCCGATCGCGAACCGGAGGTGGACCGCGAAGCTTAGAAGCAAGCCGACGTACACCAGGGCCAGGGCCGAAGCGGCCAGGCTCTGGCGTACGTTGCCGGGCCGGGCGTAGCGCCACATCTCGTTGACCAGCGCCATGGCCAGGCCGGCAGCCATCGCGACCCCGGTCCATTCCCAGGCCACCTCGTTGGGCTCCGTCGTAGGGCCAAGGAGCCACTGCCCGCCGCAGGCGGCCAAAAGGTGCGGCGCCCATCCCGAGCCGACGATGAGCAAGTTGGCCAGATGGACGAGGGAGGCCGGCGGCCGGTGCTCGCCCTCGGCGGCCAGGTCCAGCACCTCGCCCGTGGCCAACGAGGTGACCAGCAAGGCCAGAGGCATCAGGCCGATCCCCGGGACTCCGGTCACCGCGTAGTCCAGCCAGCAGAGCCCAACCATCGCCGCGATGAGCAGCGTGCCGAAAATGACTCGCCAGTGGAGCATAGTGCAGTTGGGTCCGGTTCGCAGTCGGTTCTCGCTGGCGCCCCCTGGACAGGGATTGAAGTGACGATAATAGCATGGTTTCGCGGCCGCTCCCAGGAGGTCCAATCGCGCGCAGGAGCCAGGATTGAAGCCGACCCCTCGGCTGGGTAGAATTCGATGGTATCGATGGCTGGAACCTCCTTCAGCAGGATTCGGAGGAAGCCGATCGCATCGCGCGTCGCGTTCCGCGCACTGGAGAGCCCCGGCATCTGGGCGACCGCCAGAGTCGGGCCATTGCCAACCGCTTCGGCCGGGACGTCCTCTCCCGCGACAAGCAGTTCCCGCGTTAGCCCTGCCGTCCCGCTCGGGGCCTACCGATTGGCCAGACCGCCGAACCGCCGGTCGCGCGAGGCGTAGTCGCGGATCGCCTGGCGGAGCAGTTCCTCGTCGAACTCCGGCCAGCAGCGGTCGGTTACCCAGATCTCAGCGTAGCTGATCTGCCAGAGCAGGAAGTTGCTCACCCGCATCTCGCCGGCCGTGCGGATCAGAAGGTCCAGTTCCGGCATGCCGGCCGTGTAGAGGCGTTCGGCGAGCGTCTCCTCGGTCACTTCGCTGGGCTCCAGCCGGCCGGCCCGGACCTCGCGGGCAAGCCCTTGCACCGCGTCGACCAGCTCGCTCCGGCCGCCGTAGTTGATCGCCAGGCACAGGCACAGCCCCGTGTTCTCGGCGCTCATGGCGATGGTGCGATCCACCTCACGAAGCACCTCGGCCGGGATGCCCTCGCGGCGGCCGATCACGGCCAGGCGGATGTTCTGCTCCAGGATCGTGCGCCGCTCCTCAACCATGTACTGGCCCAGAAGCTGCAAGAGAAACGAAAGCTCTTCGGGCGGGCGCTTCCAGTTCTCGCTCGACAGGCAGTACAGCGTGAGCTGCTCGATCCCCAGGCGCGTGCACTCCTCGGTGGTACGGCGCACGCTGGCCACGCCGTGGCGGTGCCCCTCGATCCGCGGCAGCCCGCGGCGCTGTGCCCAGCGCCCATTGCCGTCCATGATCGCGGCAATGTGGCGCGGGCGCCGATCGGGCGCGACGTCGAATCCGGCGGCAGCCGGTTGGCTAGAGGTCTGAACCATGGGTCAAGATGGTCTGCTCGCGATCCGGGCCCACCGAGACGACCTCGAAGGGCCGCCCCAACAGCTCACTGATCCGCCCGAGGTACACGCGCGCAGCCGTCGGCAATTCGGCCAGACGGCGGATGCCGGAGACCTCCTCCTTCCACCCGGACAGCGTTTCGTAAACCGGCACCACGCGGCGCAGGTCGTCCACGTGGGCTGGGAAGTCGGTCACCCGACGCCCGTCCAGTTCGTAGGCCGTGCAGATCCTCAGCTCCTCAAGCCCGCTGAGCAC
This sequence comes from uncultured Pirellulales bacterium, assembly GCA_964434165.1. Classification (GTDB taxonomy): domain Bacteria; phylum Planctomycetota; class Planctomycetia; order Pirellulales; family Thermoguttaceae; genus CAYSUS01. Next base: position 36,207 of record CAYSUS010000024.1, on the reverse strand, counting down.
GTCGAGCAGCATCACGGCCAGGACGTCCACGCCGCTGAGCCGCGCCGTGTACCGCGCGGCCACGGCGTCGAACCAGCCGCAGCGCCGAGGGCGGCGCGTGACCGTGCCGTATTCGTTGCCGCGGTCGCGGATGTATTGGCCGGTCGGGTTGTCCTGCTCGGTGGGGAACGGTCCGCCGCCGACGCGCGTGCTGTAGGCCTTGATGATCCCGATCACCCTGCTCAGGTAGCGGCCCGGCACGCCGGAACCGCTCGACACGCCGACCCCCGAGCTGTTGCTGCTGGTGACGAAGGGGAACGTCCCGTGGTCGATGTCCAAGAGCGCCCCTTGGGCACCCTCGAAGAGGATCCGCTTGCCCGATTCGACCGCGTCGAGCAGGTAGGCCGTGGTGTCGCCGACGTGCGGACGGAGGCGCTCGGCGAACCCGCCGTACTGCTCGTAGATCGCGTCGGCGTCGAGTTGGAAGCTGCACTCGCCGCCGATCAACGTGGCGAAGGTGCGGCGCTTGGCCTCGGTGATCTGGGCGATCCGCGCACGGAAGCTGTCGCGGTACATGTCGCCCAGGCGCACGGCCAGCGAGCGCCCGACCTTGTCGCGGTAACACGGCCCGATGCCCCGCATCGTGGTGCCGATGGCCTCGCCGCCGCCGGCACCGTCCAGGAGGCGGTCCTCCTCGAAGTGCCACGGCAGGATCACGTGGGCCCGATCGCTGACGAGCAGGTTCTGGCCCACGCTCACGCCCCGGGCCACGAGGCCGTCGATCTCTTCGAGCAGACCGCCCGGGTTGAGCACCACGCCGTTGGCGATGACGCAGCGGACCTGGGGCCGGAAGATCCCGCTGGGGACCAGGGAGAGTTTGTACTTCTCGCCGCCGAAGACCACGGTGTGGCCGGCGTTGGCCCCGCCCTGGTAACGGACGACGATGTCGTGGCTCTCGGTGAGGAGGTCCACGATCTTCCCCTTGGCCTCGTCGCCCCACTGGAGGCCCACCACGCAGGTTGCCGACACTTCCGGTCCCCTCGCTCGCGCATACTCCGACCCCGGACCACCAGGCCGAGGTGCTCCCAAACCAATAAGTCTATTCCGGGCATCGGAGAAGCGTCAACACGCTCTTCGGCACCGGAATCGGCGACACCCCCTCTATCCGCGGGGATACTGCCGGCAGTACTCGTAAAGGGCGATCGCCGTGGCCGTGGCCGCGTTGTGGGCATACGGGAGCCCGTAAACCGGGATCTCCACCACGTGATCCACGAGCCGCAGGATGTCGGGCTCGATCCCCGCCCGCTCGTTGCCCACCACCAGCACGGTCTCGCGGCGGAAGGGGAACTCGGGCAGGGGCCTGGAGTCGCTGGTCTGCTCCAGGCCCACCAGCTCGAACCCCTGCTCGCGGAGCCTGCCCAGAACGGGGGCCAGCGTGCGATGGACTTCGACCTCCAGCGCGCCGGCCGCGTCGCGGGCGATCTTGCCGATGACCCGCGCACTTCCCGTACAGATCATCCGCCGCACGCCGCAGCAGCCTGCCGCGCGCACGATCCGCGAGAGGTTCACGTTGCTCCGCATGGGCGGGCAGGCCACGATCAGCGGGCGCGGCCGGTCCAGCTCCGCGGGCGGCTTGTGTCGCTGCTGCACGTGCTCGTCGGCCATGACCCGCGCCGCGGAGGATTGCCGGGCGATCCCCAAGGAGGTCCGCGAAGAAGGGACCGGAAGCCCGGCTTGGGCAAAGCCGGGTCCCGCCCCACACGTAGCGTACGGGACGCTACGGTACCTGTCCACGCATGACCCGCGGGTCGTCGGCGCGAGGTCGGCGCAGGCGGCGATCGCTCGATCAGCCCAACGTGAGCGACACGCCTGGAAGCCGAAAAGGCGAAATCGATAAGGGCGGGACGCTTCGCGTCCCCAGTCGCGCGCGGCCGGAACCTGCAGCCGAAGAAGGGGGGTGGACCGATCGAGGAGGCCGCGCGGCCCCGTGTATCGATGCTATCCGCGGTGTTCGGGCGCGCCGAAGCGACTGCGATCGCGTCTTGTCGCCCCACGGACGGTCGGGGTATGATCGCGTACGAACGTCGCGACCACGCCGCTCGATTCCGTCGGCCCACCGTTGCCCCCATGCAGCAGGATCCCCGGGACTGGTCTCCGCTTCCGCAACTGGACCCGGCAGCGGGCCAGGTTATCCGCCCCGCGCCGGGGCGCGGCGAGGGTCACTGGGCCGGCGCGCCCGCCGCGGCTCTCGACCCGCGGACCGGCGCCGTCTACCTCGCTTACCGCTTGCGGCGGCCTCGCGGCAAAGGGCTCGACCGTGGCTTCGAAGTCCGCATCGCCTTCGCAGCCGATGGCGAGTCCGTCGACGACATATGGTCGGCCAGCCGCGAGGACCTCCGAGCGGCGAGCATTGGGAGGTGTGCGCTGGCCTGGACCCCCGCAGGCACGTGGCGCTTGTACGTCAGCTACGTCAGCCCGGTGGACGGGCGCTGGCAGGTCGGGCTCCTCGAGGCGGACCGGCCCGACCGGCTCGATCCCACGGCCATGCGGACGGTGCTCAACCCCACGAGCATCGCGGCCGAGGGCGTGAAGGATCCGTTCGTGTTCCGGGTGGGCGGATTGTGGCACATGAGCGTCGCCTTCGCCGGCCGCCATCCCACCGCCTCGCACGAGGAACTGCACGGCACCCAGGACGTGTTCGGCACCGGCCTGGTGCGGACCGGCTCGGGACTGGCGACGAGCAACGACGGGCTGACCTGGCACTGGGAAGGCCCGATCCTCAGCCCCAAGCCGGGGGCGTGGGACGGGTTCTGCGCCCGGGTGACCACGCTCTGGCACCGCGGCCCGGCATGGCTGGCCCTTTACGACGGTGCGGCGTCGGTCGAGCAGAACGACCAGGAGCGCGCGGGGCTGGCCTTCAGCCTCGACCTGCGGCGCTTCCATCGCGTCACACGCGTCGGGCCGCTCGGGGACGGTGAGACGGCCCCGGCAGCAAGGTACTTCGACGTTCTGAATCTGCCCGAGGCGACCCTCTTTTTCTACGAACTGTGCCTCCCCGACGGAAGCCACGACTTGCGCGTGGAGCGAGTGGAGTAAGGGGAGGCGGCCCTGGAGCGCGACGTGCGATCGCCGCGCTCGGCCCCCAAATGCAAAATGGCTCCGTCGCTGCGTGACGGGGATTGCCTCGCCCGATACGATCCGACAGAGCCCTTTCTCCAGACTCTCGAACTCCTCGAGACGTCGGAAGTCGATGGAGACCGCCGCTTACCCCGCCCGCAATACCATGCCCAAGCGCGTCCTTCAAGTGGGGAACTGCCGGATCGATCAGGAAGAGGTCCGAGGGCTCATCGAGCGCGAGCTCGGCGCCGAGGTAGTCTCTGCCCGGGCCGTCCACGATGCCTTGGCGATGCTCCGCCAGGGCCGCTTCGATCTGGTCCTCGTCAACCGCAAGCTCCGCGGCAAGGACGCGTCTGAGGGGATCGAACTGATCCGACAGATCAAGAGCGACCCGTCCCTGAAGGCGATCCCCTGCATGCTGCTGAGCGACTACCCCGAGGCCCAACAGGCGGCCGAAGCCCTGGGGGCCGAGCCGGGCTTCGGCAAGGGCGACCTTCACGCCTCGGCGACGCACGAGCGGCTCAGGCCGTTGCTGGACGCCGCGGTCGATCCGGCGTGAGCTGCCCGTGCCCTGCCGCGGCCACACGGGCTCGGGGCCGGACTCGCACGGGCCCGCGACAGGTTGTGCGGTTTGTGCAGCCCCCCGGAAAGCGGTAGAAGTCGGCGCGACGACCGCCCCTCCGCGGCCACAGTGTTCCATATTTCAGAGGCGGCGAGGGGGGCCTTGCTGCCGCGCATTCGGGTCCAGCCGGGTTGGCCTCGCCCATGGCTTCCAATCGGCACGCGCGCCACCGTCGAATTCGATCTCGTCGGGCTTTCACGCTCATCGAGACCATGATCGTGGTCACGATCATCGCGATCATGTCGGGAGCAGTGCTTACGCACCTCCAGGGCACCACGACCGACGCCATGGAGAGCGTGCTGACCCACAACCTCCACGTGTACCAGTCGCAGATCGAGCTATACCACGTCAACCACCTGGGGCAATATCCGAAGCTGGCGGACGGCGGATTGCCGCAGCTGGTCCGGGCGACCAACGCCTATGGCGACATGGGCCCTCCGAGTCCGGCCTTTCCCTACGGCCCCTACTTCGGCGTGCTGCCCGTCAACCCCTACACGCAGAGCGATCTCGTGGTGCCGGTGGCCCAGCCCGGCAAGAAGCCGACCGGCGTGGTGGGCAAGCCGAGCGGGTGGCAGTACGACGTCCGCACCGGCGCCATCTGGCCCAACAACCGCGAATTCTACGAGGGCGGGGCGGAGAAGACGGGTGGGTAACCGGGCGGCGTAGCCCTCCGTCTTACGGAGTGGAACGACCCTCGTTGATCAGCACGTAGGTGCCGGTCTTTCCCGACACGGCCAGGTCAATGCGGCCATCACCGTTCAGGTCGGCCGCGGCGATCTGCATGCCTGTGCCGACGCCGGCCCCGGGGGCGGAGATCGTGAACCGATCGAAGTCCTTGGCCCGCGCGTTCCACTGGTAGTAATACATCACGGCCGGCCCGTCGCCGCCGGGATCCTTGCCGGCGTGCCCGCGGACGCGCTTGCCGGTGACGATCTCCCGCGTGCCGTCCCCGTCCAGATCGGCCCGCACCACGACGTGCACCTGCGACCACGACTTGTCGATGACGTGCTCGGTCCAGGTGGTCGTCCCGTCCGGCTTGGGCTCGTCCTGCTCCCACCAGAACAGGCCGTAGTCGTGGGCTTTGCCCCACAACAGGTCTGAGCGGCCGTCGCCGTTGACGTCGTAGATGACGAACGGGCAGCTTGGGTGCGGCAAGGCCGTCTCCGGATGGAACTCCCACGGCCGGGCGAGCGGATCGCCCTCGGGCCGCTCGTACCAGCCGGTCTCCACGGCCAGATCCTCGCGCCCGTCGCCGTTGATGTCGCCGAAGGCGAAACCGTGCCCTCCCCCGTCGGCCCCCAGCACGACCCGCTCCAGGTCAGGCCTGCCGTCGGTCTTGGTCAGCTTCCAGACCACAACGGGGTCCTTCTTCTTCCAGCAGTTGACCAGCAGCTCGGGCGTGCCGTCGCCGTCGAAGTCCTTCAGCTCGAAGCACTCGTTCTGCCCCCGGGTCTCCTTGAGCAGATGGCGCGGCCACTTGTAGCCCCGCTCCAGGCCGAGCTTGCCGGGGTTCTTGTACCAGCACTGCTCGGCCTCCATCCATCCGCCGGAGATCACGTCGAGCCAGCCGTCGCCGTCCACGTCGTGGAGATGGTCGCCGTTGTTGGCGTAGTACTCGCCCATCACCTGCGGGATGTCGCGGACGGGTCGGGGGACGAAGGCGGGCGCCCGGAACCAGTGGGTTCCCGCGACCACGTCGGGCCGCCCGTCGCGGTCCACGTCGCCCACCGCGCAGCCCTCGTTGGGACTGACCATCAGGCAGCGGGCCGAGAACCGCACGCCGCCCTCCTCCGCCTTCGCCGCATCTGGCCCGACCAGCCCGACAATCCTCAACGCGAACAGACCGAGCGCCGCGCGAAACACCAACCCACGATCGGACATGACAGGCTCCTTGGGGGTTGCGGAAAGGTACAGAACGCGACTGTTGGAGGTCGGAACTCGGAAACCACCACCATTTGGCCGGCGGGCCTACCCGCCGCTTGAAGGCATCGGGAGTCAGGGGGCAGGAGCAAGTATTCAGGAACTTGCAGGCAGGTTGGTTCCCACGTTCACTTCATGCTCAACGCCGAGTACGCGAGCACGGAAGTACGATGACGCACAGCCGCCCCTCGCCCATCAGAACCCCAACACCTCGACTTCCGTCAATCCGCTTTCCGAGTCCTCGCGCCACAGGCTCGATGCGCGGAGACGCACGTAACGCCCCGCGCGGAAATCGACGGGAATCGTCACGCTGTAATCCGGAGCGTCGCCGTCGCCCGGGGCCTCGGGAAGCCAGCCCCGCGCGACCGGATCGCCAAGGGAGGAGGGATCGCTTCCGACGTACACGGCCACCTCCTTCCAGCCGCGATGCGTCTTGTCGGGCAGGTTATAGTTCCAGACCCGGACCCCGCACACGGTCCGGGCCTCGACCAGATCGAGCACCATCGAGCCCGGCTTGCCGGTCCGGTAGCGCCACATCTTCGACTTCTCGGTGGTGTTCCACTCCCCGTCCACGACGGCCCCGGCCCGCCCGTCCTCCTCCTCCGCGTGGAAAGCCAGCACCGTCACGCCCGAAAGCGGCTCGGCCGGCATTTGCCGCGTCAGCACGGCCACGCGCCGGGCGGCCGCGGCCACCGGGGCGGCGGGCGATCGAACGAGTTGCTCTAACCGCCCGGGAAGGCCGGCAAGTCCCTGCTCCGCCTCGGCCGAGAGCTGCACGTCCCATCCCCGCCGCGTGGCCAGATCGTGAAGTTGATGCGTTTTTACCGCCCTGGCGAACGCGCGCAGCGCCGGGGCCGTGGCCGGCCCGTCCTGGAAGACCCATGGGAGGACCGCGGCGACAGTGCGCTTAGGCGGGTCGTCGATTTGTCCCAGGGCGGCGAGCGCCGCGCATCGCTGGGGCTCGTCGCCGGCCCGGAGGGCCAGCTCCAGCAACGGCCCGCCTGCCCCGGAGCCGCACATGGTGCTGATCTGCCGGATCGCCTCCGGCCAAAGGGACTCCTGCTCCGGCCGGCGGAGCAGTGCGACGAGCACCGGCAGCGTCGGGCCCGGACGACGGAGCGTGGGCAGCGTCTTCAGGGCAGCCTGGGCGATCGATTCGTCCCCCGACTCGATCGCGTCGGCCAGGAGCGGCACGGCCACGTCGCCCCGCTCGAAGAAACGGTTCTGCGCGTCGATGACCGCCTGCGGGTCGTCGGCCGCGAGCTGCGGCAGCAGCCCCTTGAGATCCTCGCAAGCGCGGCGGCAGTCCTCGATGCGAACCTGCAACTGCTGGGCCTGGCCCCGCTCCGCATCGTCGCGCGGTGTGCGAAGGACCTTGCCGACCGCCGCGGCGGCCGCGTCGAACCGGTTCTGCCGCAGCAACTCGTCGGCCCGGGCGAGCGGTCCGGTGAGCGGGGCTGGAGGAGGCGGCTCGGGCGCCGGGGCTTCGCCCGTCTGCTCACCGCTCGTGGTGTCCCTCGCCCCGGGAGCCTCACCGGATCGCTCCGCCGCGGACCGGCCTTTCGGGCTTCGCCGCGCGCGGTCCTCGCCGCGCGGCGTCTTAGTGTCTCCGCCGCAGCCCGAGAGCGCCACCGCGGCCGTCATCAGTAGCACCAGAAGCCGCGGGATCAACCGGCGCGTCACGCCGACGGAGAAGCGCGCGAGCACGAGCATCGATTCTCTGCTCCGGAGTCAGGAAGGGACGCGTCGATCCGCTCGGATGCGCCGATTCGCTTCCGGCCGATACTCCCGCGACGATAACCTGCGTCCCCACGACGCGTCAAGCTCCGCGGCGATCGGGCGCCGCTACGCCCCGCCGCCTTGCGGCGCATCGCTGTCGCGTTGGCGCCGCACCCTCACGCGGGCCAGTCCCACGGCACCGCCCAGCACGAACCCCGAGACCGATCCGAGCATCACCAGTCCGATCACGGTCAGAAACGTCCACACCGCCTGCCGGGGCGCGAACAGGAAAGGGTCCCCGAACAGGTCCAGCCACCGGATGAGCAGGAGCGAGCCGCCCAGCAGGGCCGGCACCACGAACCCCGAGACCGATCCGAGCATCACCAGTCCGATCACGGTCAGAAACGTC
>CAYSUS010000024.1:0-28341 GCA_964434165.1 uncultured Pirellulales bacterium | reverse complement strand
CACACCGCCTGCCGGGGCGCGAACAGGAAAGGGTCCCCGAACAGGTCCAGCCACCAGATGAGCAAGAGCGAGCCGCCCAGCAGGGCCGGCACGATGCACCCGATTTGCCCCCCGAGCCGCGCCGAGCGGATGATCAACAGGCGCTCCGGGACCATTCGCGATGCCGAGGCCCCCGCCTGCTCGTGGTCCGAGACCCTGGGCGACTGGTAAGGGTTGATCTCCTTCACGATCCCGGGGCAATCCTTCGGTGGTGTCCGGGGGACGAGTTGCGACCGGCCTTCGGTCCGAGCCGTATGGGCGCCGTCAATCCTTCAACTGGAAGAGCTTTGCGAGGGCCTCCAGGAGCGTGCTGGGGATGCCGTGCCGCGATTCGTCGCGGAGCGTGTCGAGTGGCGGGTGGAGCAGCTTGTTGACCAGGCGGTCGAACGACTGCCGGATCTCGTCCCTCGCCCGCTCGTCCAGCCCCGGCAGCTTGTGGAACAGCCGCTCCAGCTCTTCCTCCTTGGGTCGGTGCCACCCGTCGCGCAGTTGCTGGATCACCGGGGCGCTCGCCCGGCGGTGCACCTCGGCCATGAAGCGGTCGGTCTCCTGCTCGACGATCTTCATGGCGGCGGGCATCTCGCCGTTGCGTTCGCGGCGGTTCGCCTCGCAGGCGGCCTTCAGGTCGTCGATGGAGTAGAGATACACGCCCGACCGCTCGCCGACCGCCGGGTCGAAATCCCGCGGCACGGCCAGGTCGAGGATGAACAGCGGCCAGCGCCTGCGGGCGTGCACGACCCGGTCGAACAGGCTCCCGGTCACCACCGGCTCCTCCGACCCCGTGGTGCTGATCACCAGATCGGCCTCGGTCAGTGCGTCCGCCAACCGCTCCCAGACCACGACCCGCCCGCGCCATCGCTCGGCGAGCTGCCCCGCCCGATCCACGCTGCGATTCGCCACGGCGACCTCGCGCACGCCCTCGTCGCGGAGGTACTTGAGCGTCTCCTCGGCCATCTCGCCGGCACCGAGAACCAAAGCCTGCTTGTCGTCGAAGCGCTCGAAGATCTGCCGGGCGAAGTCGGCCACGGCCACGCTGGGCACGCTCACACGGCGTTGGTGGATGCCGGTCTCGGTGGCCACACGGCGGGCGGCCTTGACCGCGGCCTGAATCGCCGCGCGCAACAGCGGGCCCGTTGTGCCCTGGTTGGTGGCGAGCTGGTAGGCCTGCTTCACCTGGGCGAGAATCTGAGCTTCGCCCACCACCATGCTGTCGAGACTGCCGGCCACGCAGAACAGATGGCGCGCGGCCTCGCGCTGGTCGTGCTGGTAGAAGTGCGGGACCAACTCCGCCGGCTTCAGCCCCCGCCAGACGGCCAGCAGTTCGGCCACGTCCGCCCGCGCCGGCAGCAGCCCAGCCTCCGCGGCAAGATAAAACTCCACGCGGTTGCAGGTGGAGAGCAGCACCGCCTCCAGCTCGGGACGCTCCGCGCGGAGCCGCGCCAGCGCGGCGGTCGCCTGTTCCGGGCTGAATGCCAGGCGCTCGCGGACCGCAATCGACGCGTTGTGATGGCTGCACCCTACCACGCGAAGGTTCATGGCGGGCCTCCGTGGGGAGTGGCCGGTGGCGGGGGCTGAGTGCGAACGAGGAATGGTGAATGATGAATGATGAATACAGCGCCGATGTCGGCCCCGTGTTGCCAATCCCCAATCCCCAATCCCCAATCCCTTCCTCCTGACCCCTGACTCCTGACCCCTGACCCCTGCCCTCTATCCCCGCCGTGCTCGGTGCCCATGACGAGCATGGCCGAGAAGGCGAGCACAAGGAACACGAAGCTCACGACGGTCATCAAGGCCACCTTGCGTCCGGCACGGGCAGGTCGATAAAGGGCACCAACCAGGACGGCCACCGTCAGCCAGACGAACATGCCCAGCGTGGCCAGCACGAGCGGATCGGTCCAGGGCAGCGGCGACTCGTGGCGGCGATGGTTGATCAAGTTCAGGTTCATGCCCGACAGCACGCCCACGCCGACCGCCATCATGGCGACGACCAGGGCGCGGCTGTTGAGCTTCTGTAACCACTCCAAGCTCGGCAGGCGCAGACCGCGCGCGGGCGGTTGCTTGCTCTTCAGACGCCAGGACTGGAACAGATACATCATGCCCGCCGCGAACCCCAGCAGGACCGAGACCGCGGCCACGAGCAGGCTGGCGGCGTGGATCAGCCCCCACACCTGCGAGGCGGGCTCCCGGGCGAACGGCTCGTGGTTAGCCAGGAAGGTGGCCGCCCCGATCAGCCCCAGCGCCAGCGGCAGGAGCACCAGCCCAAACGGCGTCTTCGGCCGCGACCACACCAGGCCCAGATACACGGCCACCAGGAGCCAGGCGGCCAGCAGGTACCAGTCCATCTCGCTCGACAGCGGCGAGCCGGTCATGGTCAGCGCGCGATGCACCAGAAAAAGCGTGTGCGCCAAGAGGCCGGCCGCCGCGAAGCCCAGCATCACCGCCCCGCGGATGCCGCTGCGGAACCAAAGCCGCGTGACTTCCAGGCCGAGGGATACGGCGTAGCTGGCGGCGAAACAGGTGATGCTGATCCCGGACATGAGAGCGGTCGGTCGGCTTCGAGCGGGCGTGGCAACCGGCGTGATGGCGGCTGGCGGGGGCGCGCACTACCCTATTATAGCAGAATCGTGCCTCCCTCTCGGGCCCCCGGGGCGACCTGCCGGGCTTCGAGGACCCCGTTGCGGTGCCCGCGCTGCCCGCCGCCGGCAAAGCGCTTGCGCGCCAAAGGGTCCCGGCCTGGTTTCCTCGCACCGTCACGCCACCTTGGCAAGTGGCGTTCGCCCCTCGCGCGTCTCCCACGCGTACAGCCGGGCGTTGCCTTGCTTGCCGACGACACTCGCCGCGCCGATCTTGCGCAGGCAGTAGGCGATCTGCTGCGCGAACCAGCGGGGGACGCCCAGGCCCTCGGCCAGATGCGCGGTGTGGAACGGGTCGGGCAAGGGACAGGCGATCAGCCGGGCTACGTCGGCCGGCGTGCGAAGCCGGTAGGCGCGGTCGATGGCAAGCAGCGCCTGATCCTCAACCACCTGGTCGGTCGCCCGTCGCCACCGGCGCCGTCCGTGGCCCGGGTAGCGACGCTCCTCGATCTGGACCAGGGGCACCTCCAGCGTGAGGCGCGGATGGGGAAATATCCGCGTGAAGTGGATCAATTCCTGGAACACGTCGATCGCGGAGCCCCGCTTGGGGCTGCGGCGCCGCGCGACCGGAGTGCCGCCGCGGCGATCGAGCTTCACCAGCAACTTGCCAGCCACGATCGGCTTGACCACGGTCACGCGGTAGCACACGAGCAGGCGGCGGACCTTGTCGCGGATGGCCGACAGCGTGCCGTGCTGGATCTCGATCAGGCGGCGACCGCAGACCACGTCGATGCGAAACCCTTGCAGCGGCACCTCGAAGCGGGCGCCGGGCTCCGCATAGTGCTCCTTCAAGGCGCGGTGCAGCGAGGTTTCCAAGGCCGTGTGCCGTCGAGGGTGGAGGACAGGGGACGGCGCGCGTCGGTCGGGCGGATCGCGCCTTCCTCTGGTGTCGGCCGCGGGGCCGTCAACCTTCACCCCGATTCGGCGGCGACTTCAGGCGGCTCGATGCCGAAGTCGCGGATCGTCAGCAGGCTCTTGAACGGATAACCCCGCTCGCGAAACGCCTTGGCTCCGCCCTCCATGCGATCCACCACGGCCAGCACCCCCACCACCATCAGCCCGAAGGCCTCGCACCGCTCGATAGCCACCAGCGATGACCCGCCAGTGGTCACTACGTCCTCCACCACCACGACGCGCTCGTCCGGCTGCACAGGCCCTTCCAGGTATTGGTTCGTGCCGTGCCCTTTGGCCTCCTTGCGGACCATGAAACCGCGGACCGGCGTGCCGCGGACCGCCGACATCGTCACCACCGCCGCCGTGATCGGGTCGGCGCCGATCGACATGCCTCCGACGGCGTCGGGCAGTTCCTCCGGATCGAGCAGGTCGAGCATGCCCTCGGCCACCAGTCGCGCTCCCGCCGGATCGAGAGTGACCTGTTTCCCGTCCAGGTAGTAGCTGGCCTTTTTGCCCGAGGCCAACGTGAAATGCCCGAACTTCAGTGCCTTCAAACGCACCAGCGCCACCAGGGCTTCTTTGTCATACATGCGGTCCTCCCCTTATCCCGGTGTGTGTCCACGCACTCCCCCGGCGCACGTGTATAGCAGCTTGCGCCGCTCCGCGAAAGGGGCGCCGCCCCGTACGCCGGGCCGAAACCGGAGTCAGGCTAGCGTACAATCACTACCCGGGAACCGACGGAGAGGATGTCGCAAACGTCGCCGATGTCGCGGCGCCCAAGGCGGATCGTCCCGCGGGAGGCGGCGGTGGGCGTGCCGCTGTCCGGGCCGCAGAGGGTGACGCCGTCGCTCAGTTCCAAGGCCTTCTCGCCAGGAGCATCCGGCTCGGCAGGCGACTTGCGAAGGACTTCGTACTCCTGATAACTGCCGATCGACCGTTCCAGGCTGGAATCGGCCTCGATTGCGAACCGGCCGGCGTAGAGCTTGCCTTGCAGGAGCAACGTCAGTTCCCGGTCGGCCAGGCGAATCACGGCGTGGAACGGCCCGGGCACGACCTTGATCTCCTCCTCGGGCCGCAGGGCGTTCGGGTCGCGAACGCCGTTGATCTTGGCCAACAGCTCCCAGGGGACGCCGTTGGCACGGGCGATCTCGGGCAGCGTGTCGCCCGGCTTGACCACGTGGGCGGGCGCCAGCAGATGCTCCCGCGAGTAGATCACGCTGCCGGCCAGCTGATCAAGCAGCTCGACCAGTTTCTCGCCCTCTGCCGGGGTCAAATCGGGATGGTTGTGCCATTCGCTCAGTTGCGTCAGCACATCGGTGAACTCATCGCGGGCCAGCTTGGCGTGGGCGGCCTCCATACACCGGATGAACGGCTCGCGGATGACGTCGTCCTCAGGACCCGCCGGCGCCTCGGCCGAAGCCGTCACGCGGTCCGCGGCCCCTTCCCGGCTCGGCCCGGTCGTCGAGAGCGTCTCGGCCCAAGGGCGGCTTTCGGCCCCCAGGTTGCTTCGGGGAGCGTCGAATCCAGCCGCGCGGGATGGAACTGCGATCTCGCGGCCCGGCGCAGGGAGGGGATCGCTCGCGGAGTCCATTTTGCCGGGCATGAAAGGCGGCGCCTCGGTACCGATCGTACGCCCCCCCTCGGCCACCCGGGGTGGAGCAAGACCCGCGCGGTCCATCCCGGGCACCTCGACCTTGGGCACCTCGGCCGCCTCGGATGGGGCCCCGGGCGGCGGCTCGCTCGCCCCCCCCCCCGAGATGTGCTCATAGGCAACGTACGCAGCCCCGGCCAGCAACACCATCAGGGCCAGATTCTTCACGGAATTCATGATCCTCCTCCTTGATGGATCACGGGCTCCGGCGAGCCGGTGCGGCCTGTCCGAGGGGGACCGGGCGAGGAGCCCTTCCGAAAGACCGCCTCGGCACCGACAATGCCCTCAGAGGCAGGGCGCTCAACTCGCTTTGATTGATCCCACCGCGGCAGCGATCCCTCGCACGTCGCATGGGGCGGGCCGTTTCTGGGGCTGGAAGGGACGAGACGAATTCGAAAATGGGGTACGACGATTTTGAGTTCGAGCGTTCCGGGCGCGAACTGGACGACAACGAGTTCCCGGAGCCCGACGTGGGAGACGACGAGATCGAAACGATTCCCTGTCCGGAGTGCGGCGCCGAAGTGTACGAGGACGCCCCCCGGTGCCCATACTGCGGCGCCTATGTGACAGCCGACACGCGGCCCTGGTCCGGTCGTCCCCTCTGGTGGATCATCCTGGGGGTGGCAGGCGTGCTCGCCACGATCCTCGCCCTCTCGCTTCTCGCGCCGTGACCGCGGCCGGGATGACCTCGCCGCCTTGCGGTCCCCCAATAGGGCAGCGCATGGTAACGAATCGCGGGGAATCGTTCTAGACCAAATCGGCGATCTTCCCAACTTGCCCAGTTTCGCAAACCTTTCCGATGCCGGCGGACGACCACTTCCGCCTCCCGAGCGATGCGCTCTGGAGGCGGCGGCCTAGTGCACCCGCTGGCCCGGCTTGGCGCCCTCGTCGGGCTGGAGCAGGAACACGTCCGCCTCGCCCGGCCCGGCGGCCAAGACCATGCCCTCGCTCACGCCGAATTTCATCTTGCGCGGGGCGAGGTTGGCGGCCAGGATGACGAGCCGGCCGACGAGCTGCTGCGGATCGTAGGCCGCCTTGATCCCGGCGAACACGGTGCGGCGATGCGCCCCGCCCAGGCTCAGCGTGAGCTTGAGGAGCTTCTTGGCCTCGGGCACGTCCTCGGCGGCGAGCACCTCGGCCACGCGGAGGTCGACCTTCACGAAGTCGTCGATCGTGCACTCCTCGGCCAGCGGCTCGGCCACAAGCTCGTCCTGTTGCGAAACGGCTGCCGCCTGGGGCGGCGTCGAGGGCGGGGCCTCGCGGCTGGCCGCGATCATGGCCTCGATCCCCTTGCGATCCACGCGCTGGAGCATGTGCTTGAACTTGCTGACCGGCGTCCCCGTTAGGGGAGTCTTCGACTCGTCCCACCGCTCGATGGGCCGGCCCAGCAGCTCGCCGGTCTGCCGCGCGAGACGCGGGAGCACCGGCGCGAGATAGACCGCGATCTGCCGGAACAGATTCAAGCCCACGGTGCACACGTCCTGAAGCTGCAGGGCCTTTTCCGGATCGTTCTGCAACTTCCAGGGCTCCATCCGCTCGACGTACTGGTTCGCCCGGTCCGCGGCCGCCATTACCAGGCGCACGGCGCGGTTGTAGTCGCAGGCCTCGTAGGCCTCGGCGATCTGGTCGCCGTCGGCGGCGGTCTGGGCGAACAGCCCGCCGTCGTCCGGGTATCTCTCGGCCAGGCCGGTCCTGACAGCGAACTTGGCCGTGCGGCTGGCCAGGTTAACCACTTTGCCTACGAGGTCGGCGTCGGCCTTGTCGGCCAAGTCGTCGAAGCTCAAGTCGATGTCGTCCACGCGGGGCGTGAGCTTCGAGGCGTAGTAGTACCGCAGGTACGACGGGTCGAGGTACTCCAGGTAGGTGGCCGCCTGGATGAACGTCCCCTTGGTCTTCGACATCTTCTCGCCGTCGACGGTGAGGAACCCGTGGATGCGGATGCTGCGCGGCAGGCTGAACCGCGAGACCTCGAGCATCGCGGGCCAGAACAGCGTGTGGAAGTAGGTGATGTCCTTGCCGATGAAGTGGTGGATCTCGGTCTGGTCCGAGGCCCACCAAGAATCGAAGTCCTCGCCCGAGCGCTTGCACCACTCGAGGGTCGAGGCGATGTAGCCGATCGGGGCATCGAACCAGACGTACCAGTAGTTGCCCGGCGAATCGGGGATCTCGAAACCGAAGTAGGGGGCGGGGCGCGACACGTCCCAGTCGCGGAGCGGTTCGCCGAGGAAGTGCCCCTTGAGGTAGTTGGCGATCTCCGGCTGGAGATGGTCGCCGCACTGGGTCCACTCGGCGAGGAAGCCATGCAGCTTCTCGATCTGGACAAACAGGTGCTTGGCCGTGCGGACCTCGGGCGTGGTGCCCGAGAGCGTGCTGATCGGCGAGATCAGCTCGACGGGGCTGTAGTGATGCCCGTTATCGCAGCTGTCGCCGTACTGGTTGGGTAGCTCGCAAACCGGGCAGGTCCCCTTGACGAAGCGGTCGGCGAGGAACGTGCCCGCGTCCACGTCGTAAAGCTGGGTCACGTCCTGCTCGTGCACCATGTCGGCCTTGCGAAGCGCGGCCCAGAACTCGCCGCAAAGCGAGCGGTTCTCAGGGCTGTTCGTGCTGCCGTAGTTATCGAACTCGATGTCGAATCCGCTGAAGTCGCGGACGTGGGCTTCGCGCATCTCGGCGATCAGCTCCTCCTCGCGGATCCCCTCTTGCCGGGCGCGGATCATGATCGCCGTGCCGTGAGTGTCGTCGGCGCAGAGGTAGATGCACCGGTGCCCGCGAAGCTTCTGGAAGCGGACCCAGATGTCGGTCTGGATGTACTCGACCAGGTGCCCGATGTGAATGTGCCCGTTGGCGTAGGGCAGGGCGCTGGTCACGAGGATCTTTCGCTGACTCATGCGGACTCCATGCGGGGCCGAGATTTCCGCAGCATCTTCTGCGCGACACGCCCGCGGGGAGCACGGTTCGCTTCTCGCGACGGCCGGACCAGGAGACGAAAAGGCGTATTGTAGCGAAGCCGGTCCGCGCGGGGGAGGGCGTTGCAGGACCCGAGCGAGAGGCAGCCGAGAGGGGGGTGTTGACGCGGATTCGGTCGTTGGGCTAGCCTCGCTTGGAGCCATGGCAGCCGCCAGTCCCGTCATGATTGCCGGCCAATTGCTTGAAGCCCCAGGCCTGGGACGATGCGAGTTGACGCGCGGTCTGCTCCAGACCAGGTCACCAGCCGCAGCGAAGCACGGCCGGATCGGGATGAGTCTTGCGGGCCGGCTGGGTAGCTGGGTGCACGACAAGCGACTCGGAAACGCGTATCTCGCCGGAACGGGCTTCTGGATTGACCGCGACCCGGACACGGTCAGGGCACGAGATGTGGCTTTTGTCCGCGCGGAGCGGGCCACGCAAGAGCCGCAGCGCGGCTACTTCGAGGGCCCGCCGGACCTGACGGTGGAGGTGCTTGCTCCAGAGGACCGGGCCAGCGGAGTCCTGGCCAACGTGGGCGACTGGCTCGAAGCCGGCTGCCGCCTGGTGTGGGTGCCCTCACCGGAAAGCCGCACCGCGACGGTCTACCGAAGCCTGAGCGACATCCGCGTGTTGACCAAAACCGACGTGCGCAGCGGCGAGGACGTCGTCCCGGGCCTTGCGATTCCGCTCGTCGTAGTCTTCCGGCGGTGAGGAAAGCCGGAGGTCGGAATGGTGGAGCCGCCGTGCTCCGTACCACGTCCTCTCGTGCTGAACACTCCAGATCGAGTACGTCGCACGCGAGCACGAAGCACGGCTCCACCCACTCACCGCCAGCCACTGACCGCTAGATATCCGCGTACAGACAGAACTCGAACGGGTGCGGGCGCAGGCGGATGGCGTCCACCTCGTTCTCCGACTTGTACCAGATCCACGTGTCGATTACGTCGGGCGTGAAGACGTCGCCGCGGAGCAGGAACTCGTGGTCCTCGCGCAGGGCGCGGAGCGCCTCGTCGAGCGAGCCCGGGGTCGTGGGGACGTCTTTCATCTCCTCCGGCGAGAGATCGTAGATATCCTTGTCCAGCGGCTCGCCCGGATCAACCTTGTTCTGGATCCCGTCGATCATCGCCATCAGCATGGCCGAGAAGGCCAGGTAGGGATTGCAGCTCGGGTCGGGGCAGCGGAACTCCAGGCGCTTGGCTTTAGGGCTTGCGCTGTACATGGGGATGCGGACCGAGGCCGACCGGTTGCGCTGCGAGTAGGCGAGGTTGACCGGGGCTTCAAACCCCGGGACCAAGCGCTTGTAGCTGTTGGTCGTGGGATTGGAGAAAGCGCAAACGGACGGGGCGTGCTTGAGCAGCCCGCCGATGGCGTACAGCGCCATCTCGCTGAGGCCGGCATAGCCGCTGCCGGCGAAAAGGGGCTCGCCGCCCTTCCACAGGGAGAGGTGCGTGTGCATGCCCGACCCGTTGTCGGCGAACAGCGGCTTGGGCATGAAGGTCACGACCTTGTTGTGCTTGCGCGCGACGTTCTTGGCGATGTACTTGTAGAGCATCACCTTGTCGGCCGTGGAAACGAGCTGATCGAACTTCATGTCGATTTCGGCCTGGCCACCCGTGGCTACCTCGTGGTGCTGGGCCTCGATGTCGATCCCGCATTCGATCATCATGACCATCATCTCGTTGCGGAGATCCATCAGGCTGTCGGCGGGCGGCACCGGGAAGTAGCCTTCCTTGTATCGGAGCTTGTAGCCGAGGTTGGGCCCCTCGTCCTTGCCCCGGTTCCACTGGCCCTCGACGCTATCGACGAAGTAGAACCCGTGGTCCGAGGTCTGGTCGTAACGAATGTCGTCGAAGATGAAGAACTCGGCCTCCGGACCCACGAAGCACGTGTCGGCGATGCCGGTGCTCTTCAGGTAGTTGGCAGCCTTGCGCGCGACGTTGCGCGGATCGCGGGAGTAATCCTCGCGGGTGATCGGGTCCTGGATATTGCAGATCATCGAAAGGGTCGTGATCTCGCAGAACGGGTCCAGGTTGGCCGTCTCCGGCTGCGGCACAACGAGCATGTCGCTTTCGTTGATCCGCTGCCATCCACGGATGCTCGACCCGTCGAACCCCAGGCCGTCCTCGAACACGTCCTCGTCCAGTTTGTCGACCGGGATGGTGAAGTGCTGCCAGAGGCCGGGAAAATCCATGAACCGCAGGTCCACGGCCTTCACGTCCTTCTCGCGACACAGGGCCAATACTTCTTTGGGCGTCATCTAACCACTCCTCGTTGGCTATGGATGGATTCATGGACTCGGGGGGCGCTCCCCGGTTTCCCCGTCCCTGAGGCAGCCGCCTCCCAGGCGGCCGCGCTGGCGAATTCGCGGGCCTCACCAGTCGCAAACGAAGTACCGCACTATCTGGTGCGACCGAAGCTCGTCACCCATAAACCATTGCAAAGTTTATGGTTAGGAGCCGACCGCGCGTTTTCTGAAGATTTGGCACACGGCTTCAAATTGCCGCGAAGTCGGGCAATCGGTGTCCACTATTCGCGCAACACGCCCGCCAGCCCGGCGACTACCGCGGGGCCCGCGACACCTCGGAGAGGGGCTCGGCCGCGATCGGGATGCGATGCGGAGCGGCCGGCACCACCTCGCCTTCCTCCGCTTGGTCCTCGGGCCACCGATGGCCTTCGCCCCACCGCTGAGACAAGGCGAGGAAGGCCGGCAGAAGCACAGTGCGGATAACCAGCGTGTCGAGCAGCACCCCGAAAGCCAGGGCGAATCCGAGTTCCTGCATCGCCCGGAGCGTGCCCGTGGTCATGGACGCGAAGGTCCCGGCCATGATGATCCCGCAACTGGTAATGATCCCCCCGGTGCGGATCACCGCCGCCCGGAGCCCCTCTTTCCGGCCCCGGCGCTTCTGTTCCTCGAAGACCCGCGTAGCCAGGTAGATGTTGTAGTCCTGGCCCACGGCGATGAGGATCACGAACAGGAACACGGGCACCTTCCAGTCCAGGCCGTCGAAGGTCGGACCGTAGATCGCCCGGAACACCCACTCCGTGGCCCCGATGCTGACGAAATAGCCGAACAGCACCGAGACGATCATGTACATGCTCAGCACCGCGTGCCGGAGCAGGACGATGAGCACGCCCAGGACGGCGATCACCACGAGCTGCTGAATCACCCGTCGGTCGCTGGTCGTCACCGCGGCCAGGTCGCGCACCGCGGCGGTGGTGCCTGCGAAGTAGAAGACCGTGCCGAACCACGGGGAATCCGGATCGGTCGCCATCCGGTCCAGGTACGTCTCGACGCGGTCGAGCAGACGAACGCTCTCCCGCGAGAACGGATCGTACAGGAACACGAGGTCCAGTCGCGTCACGCGCCCGGTGTAGCCGGGCGATTGGGCCAGGAAACGGGCCTTGGTCTTGGGATGATTCAGCACGACCATCTTCTCAAAACCATGCGGGGAAAGGAAACTGCCCGGCGGCCCGCCGAGGGGCTCGGAACGGCTCCGCACGCGGTAGATCGGATGGACCTCGTTGCCTGCGCTGTCGGTGTATTCGAAGTCGAAGAGCCGGCGCGTCAACACCGCGATCTGCTCCCGCCCGCGCTCGGTCGCGAACCGAGGATCGGGGGCGTGCGCCAGGAGTGCGACCGGTCCTATCTCGCCCGGGAGGAAGAACCTCTCCAGAAGACGCGTCCCGCGCACGCTGGGTCGATGGGGTGGCAGCTCGCTGAGCAGATCGTAGGTCACCGGCACGTGCACGCCCTCGACCGCCATCGGCGCCAGCAACAAGACGCACGCGATCAGAACCAGTCCAGGGCGCGTGACGACCTGCCCTGCCACGCGGGTCCACAACCAGCCGAACCACGAGCGGGGCTCGGGCGGGTTTGCGGCCGCGTGGGGGTGACGGGTCGCCTCCGGTCCCCCGTTGAACCGGAACGGCCAGAACACGTAGCGGCCCATGCCTCGAAGCAGCGCCGGGGCCAGCGTCACGGAGGCCGCCAGCGCGACCAATAGGCAAAAGGCGATCACCGGGCCGCTATTGCGGAACTTGCCGAAGTCCGCGAACACCATCATGGTCAGGCCGAGGATCGTGGTCAGGGCGCTGGCGGCCAGAGCGTCGCCCACGTGGGCCAGAGCGTGAGCCGTCGCCCGGGGCACCTCGAGCCCGCGCTCCAGCTCCTCCCGATAGCGAGCGATGAGGAACAGGCAGAAGTCGGTCCCCGCGCCGAAAAGCAACACCACGATGAAGATCTTGGTGGTCTTGAAGACGTGGAAGTCGAACCAGCCCAGCTCCCGGCCCGCCTGCGAGACCAGCGCCACCAGGCCCATAGCCACGGCCGTGGAGGCCGCGATGGTCACCAGGGGCACAAGCACCAGACCCGGCGCTCGATACACCGCCAGCAGGATGATCACCACCAGGATGACGGTCGTCAGCTCTGTGTTGCGAATGCTCTCCCGCGCCGCGAAGAGCATGTCGCTTCCCACGGCGGCCGAGCCGGTGACCCCGATCTGCAAGCCCCCGGGAGAGACGCGGTCGCCGGCGGCGCCCCGCGGCGGCGCGGCGGACGCCCGATCGCCGGGCGGTACCGCCGCATCGAGGCGGGAGCCTACCGCCGCCAGCTCCTCGACCGTCTCCTTGGACAAAAAGTCGAGCGAGGGCTCCTCGGCCAGGGCCACGCGGCGCATGATCTGGAGCACCTCGGCGATTGCACCACGCGCAGCCTGCAATCGATCGAAGGCCTGCTGTTGGGCCTCTCCGGCCGCCTCGACCGCTTTCTGGAAATCCTCCGCGGCCCCCTGCGATTCGGAAAGCGCGCTGCAAAGACGGGAGGCCTCGGAGAGCGGCTGCCCGGCCGTCGCGGCCAGCGCGGCGCGGCAGCGCCCCAGGGCCGTTTCGATCGGCCCCAGCTCGCGATGCGTGGTGCCGGTGAACCATTGCACGTAGGGAAGCAGCCCCTCGCGCACCGCCCTTTGGCGCTCGGCGATCTGCCGCACCGCCGCCTCGCGATCCGCATCGACCGGCAGGCGCGCCAGGGCGTCGAGATCCTGGCGCGCGGCCTGTTGCGCTTCCAGCGCCCGGACGACGGCCTCTTCGAGCTGCACCACGTCCAGCGCGCGATTGACCGTCCGCAACAGGGCCATGTTGCCGACGGCCATGAACTCGTTCCCCAAGTGGAGCACGATCAGCACGGCCTGGCCACCGGCGTTCGAATCGCGGATCAATCGCCGCCCCACGATCTGGCTCTCGTAGCTCCACACGTTGGTGACCGGACCGGGATCGCCCTCGTCGGGCGTGAACAGCGCCAGCAGCCGGTCGGCGACCTGGAAGTCGGACGCGGTGAGCTCGTCGTCGGGCCTGGCGACCACGATCGCCAACTGACTCTTCGACGGGGCGTGGGGAAAGGCCGCCTCCAGCAGCTTCTCACCCTGGACGCTCGTCATCTCGGACGGCAGGAACGCGAAGTCCCCGTCCTCGGTGATGTCGTCCCATCGAGGCGCGACGATCTGTATGGCCGCCAGCAGCGTCAGCCAGCCGAGCACCACCAGCGCCCAGCGCCGCGCCACCAGCGATCCGAGATGTTTGAACACCGCGGCCCGCTCCCCGCGTGGATCGAAAGGAAGGCCCGGCAGACCGCTGCCGGGTAACCCTTTACAATACCAAACCGGGGATGGGACCCCAAGGTGGCGCGTGGAATCCGCGCCCAGGCCCGCGATGTCCGACTACCCCCAGCCTTCCTCACCGGAAGAGTCAACAAGGCCGGCGTTTCCCATGCGAGCACGCGCCCGTGGGGCCGATCGCCCCCGCGCCCAATCTACGGGGCTAACGCCGGCCCAGGTGCTGCCGGGCCGCTTGCATGGCCGCCGCCAGTGCGGCATCGTCCTGGGCCGACGCCGGCCCGGCGTAGGCCTCGCCGCCGGCCGCCTTGGCGGCTCGGTGCACGACCAGGTCGGGTTGCACGCCCACACGATTGAACGGGTGGCCGCTGGGCGAGTAGAACTTCGCGGTCGTCAGGCGCACGCCTGCCTGGCAACTGCTCAGCGGGAAGATGCCCTGCACCGATCCCTTGCCGTAACTCGACCGGCCGACGAGGGTCCCCCGCCGATGGTCGCGGATGGCCCCGGCGAAGATCTCCGCGGCGCTGGCGCTGTCCTCGTCGATCATCACCACCAGCGGCACCCGCCACGTGCCTGGAGCATGGGCCGAGTACGTGAAGTCCTCGTGGGGGCTGCGGCCCCGCGTTGCCACGATCACGCCGCGATCGACGAACTTGTCCACCACCTCGACCGCCGAGGAGAGCAGTCCGCCCGGGTTGCCACGCAGATCGATCACCAGGCTCTTCATGCCCCGGCGATGCAGGTCCCACAGGGCCCCGTCCAGGTCACGGTTAGTGGTCTTCTGGAAGCAGGAGAGCTTGATGTAGCCGATGCCGTACTCCGCGTCGGCGATGCGCGCCTCGTCGATGCTGGGGACCTCGACGCGCCGCCGACGCACGCGGAGCCGGCGAGCCGGTTCGTCCGCCCGGGCGAGCGTCAGTTCCACGACGCTGTCCGCGGGTCCCTGCAGCAGGTCGGCCGCCTCGTCCGTCGAGAGGTTGCGCGTGGATTGCCCGTCCACGGCCAGGATGCGGTCGCCGCTCTGAATGCCGCCCTCCTCGGCCGGGCTGTGCGGGATGACGCGAACGATCAGCAGCGAGCCGCTGTCGGCCTTCAGCTCGATCCCCAGCCCGACGAAATTCCCCTCGATCTGCGAGTAGACCTCGTCGAGCTGGTCGGGCGTGAGGAACGACGAATACGGATCGAGCGAGTTGGTCGCCCCGCAGAGGAACTCGAGGACGACGGGAGCTGCGGCGATGCCCAGTCGCTGCCCGGCCAGGTCCGCGGCGACGCCCACGGTCTGCCGGGCGGCCGCGCGGGAATCGACCATCCGCGCGCCAAGCGACCGACGCAGCTCGCGGCGGAACTCGAGCAGGACCTTGGGCTCGGCGTCGGGAAGGTGGCGGGCGAGGAACACCTCCTCGCTCAAGGCGACCTCCAGCCCGTTGGTCCCGCGCTCGACCAGGGCCTTCCAGCTAGGCGCCTCGACGTAGTGGTTCTGAAGCTTAATGAGGACGTCGGCGAACACTTCCAGCGCCTCGTCGCGGGTGAGCGAATCGGCCGCCCGCAGGAAGCTGCGGTCGGCGTAGCGCCGGCCCACGTCGTAATGGAGCCGGGCGAAGTCGTAGCGCCGCTCGAGGCTGGCTTCGCCGGGAAACGCCCGGATCGCGTCCTCGTAGTGCGAAAGCGCGTCGCCCCAGCGTTTCTCGGACTCCAGTTGATAGCCCTGGCGCAACAGATCGCCGATCGCGGCCGAGTTGTCCGGAATGACCGGCGCCTGCACGCGGGGGACCGAAACGCCGGACGCCCAGGGCGCGGGAGCCTGCTGGCCGAGGGCCAGCGGCTCGAAGAGGCTCGCCACCACCGCGGCCAGAAAGGCCGCTCGGACGAGAAGGCGGGGCACTCGCATCGGGGGTCGCGTCATGGGCGGGGCTTCCTTGCGCAGGATCTCACGGCCTGGGAGACTATAGGACACGATTCGTGCGTAGTCAAAAGACCCCCGGCAGTTTCCGCCCGCACATGCGCTATGCCCCGCACAGACGGACCGCCATCGGCCTGTTCTGCCGATAAGGCGGGAAAGAAGGGGAGCGGCACGAGCAGAGTGAGGTCCGGGTCGTGGCGGGGAGGGGGCTCGTGCGGTCCCTGCGGCCTCCCCCCGGTATCGTTCCCCCGGCCCAACCGGCCGGGACCCGAGTGGCTCTTCCCGTTCTACGGGACCACAGCAGGGCGTGTTCGCGTGTTCACGAAGTCTGAGAAGACGCCCCGGGCGCGCAACCCGAGCCGCGACCGTGAGGGAGCGGAGCGAGCGCCCCGTCGTTGTCGGCGCAGGACGTACGCAGAACGGGACAGGAGCCTTTCTCCGAACGCAAGAGGCACGTCCCCACCCGCGCACCGCGATCGCAGTCCCGTCGCGGCGGTGTCGGTTCAGGAGAACGGTTCCAGCCCCGCCGCGCCCCCTTTGGCTACCGGGCGCGGGCGGTAAAATGGGGTATTCCCTCACCATGTTTAAACGTACGGTCGGAGAGCGCAGCGAGACCCACCGCGCGCCGCCCGCTTACGAAATGGTAGGTTTCGCTGCCCTCACCCACCTACCGGTCTGGCATCGGCCCTGCCGCCCGCGAAACGGAGCCCGAGGATGACCCCCCGATTCGTGTTCGAGATGAGCGGCGTGACCAAGTCGTACGGCGAGAAAGTCGTCTTGCGCGATATCAGCCTGTCGTTCTACTACGGGGCCAAAATCGGCGTGGTCGGCGAGAACGGGGCCGGCAAGTCCACGCTCCTGCGGATCATGGCCAGCATCGACCGGGACTTCGTCGGCGAGGCCAACTTGGCCAAGGACATGCGCGTGCGCTACGTGGCCCAGGAGCCCGAGCTGGACCTGGATAACACCGTGCGCGAGAACCTCATGACGGCCGTCCAGCCGATCCAGGACCTGCTCGACCGGTTCAATGAGATCTCGGCCCTGCTCGCCGATCCCGGGGAAGACGACGACATGGACCAGCTCATCGAGGAGATGGGCAAGCTCCAGGAGCAGATCGACGCCACCAATGCCTGGGAGATCGACCGGATGGTGGACATCGCGGCCGACGCCCTGGTGCTGCCGCCCGACGATGCCCCGGTCGACCGGCTGTCCGGCGGTGAGCGGCGCCGCGTGGCCCTGGCCATGGCCCTGTTGGAGAAGCCCGACCTGCTGCTGTTGGACGAGCCCACCAACCACCTCGACGCCGAGACTGTCGAGTGGCTCGAGCAGGCCCTGCGCGAGTACCCGGGCACGGTGATCATCGTCACCCACGACCGCTACTTCCTCGACAACATCACCAGGTGGATCCTCGAATTGGACGGCGCGCGAGGGCTGCCGTTCGAGGGCAACTACTCGTCGTGGCTTGCGCAGAAGGCCGAGCTGCTGCGGCGGATCGAGAAGAAGGAAACCCAGCGCCAGAAGACGCTCAAGCGGGAACTCGACTGGATCAACACCGCGCACAAGGGGCGACTGCAGAAGAACCAGGCCCGAATCAAGGCCTACGATCAGCTCGCCTCGCAGGAGATCGATTCGAAGAGCGAGACGATCATCCAGATCGCCCATGGACCGCGACTCGGCGAGAAGGTGCTCACGGCCGAGAAGCTCACCAAGGGATTCCAGCAGAACGGCGAGCGCCTCGCGCTGCTGGAGGACTGCTCGTTTGACGTACCACGCGGGGCGATCGTGGGCATCCTCGGCCCCAACGGGACGGGCAAGACCACGCTAATGCGGATGGTGATGGGCGAAGAGAAGCCCGACGGCGGCACGCTGGAGCTCGGGCCGAGCGTGGTGCTTTCCTACGTCGATCAGCATCGCGACGCCTTGGACGACGAGAAGACCGTGTTTGAGGAGATCACCGGCGGGCGCGACTCGCTCGAGCTGGGCAAGGTGACGATCAACTCCCGGCTCTACGTCGCCCGCTTCAACTTCCGCGGCACGCAGCAGCAGAAGAAGGTGGGCGAGTGCTCCGGCGGCGAGCGGAACCGCATCCACCTGGCCAAAATGCTCCGACAGGGCGGCAACCTGCTGTTGCTCGACGAGCCGACCAACGACCTCGACGTGGCCACCATGCGGGTGCTCGAACAGGGGCTGATCGACTTCCCCGGCTCCGCGCTGGTGATCAGCCACGACCGCTTCTTTCTCGACCGAATCTGCACGCACCTGTTGATCCTCGAAGGGGGCGGACGCACCCGCTGGTTCGAGGGTAACTTCGCGGCCTACGAAGAGTTCGTTTCCTCGACCACCCCGGACCGCATGGCCCACCGCCGCGGCAAATACAAGCGATTGGCACTGCGGTGAATGCGGGCCTCCCCTCTCCCGCTTGCGCGAGGGGCCGGGGGTGAGGGCGGCGGCCTCGGCCCGGGCTACACACACCCATCCCTTGGGGATCGAGGGCACACGGCTCCGGGCGCTGGCGGTCGCCCTGGCAATTCGGATGCGGCCGCTTACGCTTCTCAACTCGCGCCGACCGGCCGGCCGCCCCCCCATGCAAGTGGACGGCACACGGAGCGAACCTGCTACGGCTCGCGGCCCACACGACCCGAGAGGTACACGTCGGGCCCGATGGTCCCGACGGCCAGGTCCTCCAGTTCCGACGCCGCGGCCATTTCGGCGAAGCCCCGCCCGGCGATGGGGCCCGGGGCTTCGGTTCCGCCGAAGAGCTTGGGGGCGATGAAGACGTGGACCTCGTCGATGTGGCAGGCGTCGAGTAGCGCTCCCAGCAGCCCGGCCCCGCCCTCGACCAACACGTTGGTCATGCGGCGGCGGCCCAACTCGCGCAGGAGGGAGTCGATCCGCTCCTGGTGCGTGAGCCCTTCGCAGAGCAGGACCTCGCAGCCGGCCGCGGTCAGGCGTAGGCGATCAGCCTCCGGGGCGTCGCTGCCGGCGGCCACGAGTACGGGCGCCTCGCGCGCGGTCTGTAAGAGCTGGCTTCCGCTGCGAAGCGACGCGCGGCGGTCGACGACCACGCGCGCGGCAGTCCGAGGGCCCGGCGGGCGCGCGGTCAGGAGCGGATCGTCCACGTCAGCGGTGCGGCTGCCTACCATGATCGCGTCCACGCGCCCGCGGAGCTTGTGCACCAGCTCGCGCGAGGCCGGGCTGGAGATCCACTGGCTTTGCCCCGTGTGCGTGGCGATCTTGCCGTCGAGGGTCATGGCCCACTTGGCGATGATCCAGGGGAGGCCGGTGCGGAGCAGCTTCAGGTACGGGGCGTTGAGACGCCGGGCTTCGTGCTCCAGTAGGCCCGATTCCACTTCGATCCCTTCGGCTCGCAGCGACTCGAGCCCGCCGCCGGCGACCTGCGGGAACGGATCGGCCATGGCGGCCACCACGCGGCGCACGCCCGCGGCGACGATAGCCTGGCTGCACGGCGGCGTCTTGCCTTGGTGGCAGCAGGGCTCGAGCGTCACGTAGAGCGTGCCGCCCCGGGCGCGGTCGCCGGCCAGGCGCAAGGCCTCGACCTCGGCATGGTCGCCGCCGTAGCGCCGGTGCCAGCCCTCGCCGATGATCTCCGCCCCGCGCGCGACCACGCAGCCGACCATCGGGTTGGGCTCGACGCGGCCCTGCCCTTCGGCGGCCAGCTCCAAGGCCCGCCGCATATGCCAGGCATCCAACTCCGACTGCTGCATCACTTCAGAGTGCGGCGACTGATCGCCGCTATCTGTGTTCCGATGGATGGCACTCGCCTCGGCGGCAGCAAAAAGCGGCGATCAATCGCCGCACTCCAAGGGCGCTAGAGTTCGACGATCAGCTCGGCCTTCTCCTCCGGATCGAGGGCCTTGACGCCCTTGATCTCCTTGGTGCGATTCTCCTGATCGCCGACCTTGATGGTGTACGTGCCCTTGGCGAATACCTTGGGGCGGTACTCGTTGCCCTGGATTCGCAGCGTATAGACGATCTGGCCGTCCGACTCGTCGATGACCTGGACCACCGGCTCGTCCATGCCGCGGATCTTCAGCGTGGGCAGGTACGCCACGGCCTGGCGCGCGTAGTTATCCTCCTGCTTAATCGTCTTGGGCCAGCCTTCGTATTGCTTGGTGGCTGGGTCGGAAACGTCGCAGTTCCGCGGCCAGCATTCGAAGGTGATCGTGCGGTCCTTCTTGTTGAACCGGGCCACCCCGAAGCCGGCGGCACGCGTGGTGAGCTTGTCGTGGTTCTCCTCGGGCGAAGGATTGGCCACGGCCCAGACGGTGACCTTGTTGCCCAGCCCGTCGACGAACTCGCCGGTGTACTCGGGCATGCCGGGCTGACGATTCTTGCCGGGCTCCTGCGGCGCCCACCAGCGGAGATAGAGGTTGGCGATCGACGGCACGCACAGCGACCAGCAGGCGTCGTTCCAGTCGTCGATGCCGTGGTGCATGATCGTGGCCAGGTGCTGGTCGCCGGCGATATGCACGGCGAACGCCTTGCGGATTTCGGCCAAGGCCTTGTTGCGCCCGGTCTGCGGCCACCCGTTCGAGTCGAGATCGGCCAAGAGGCGATTGTTGCGCGAGCCGTGCAAATGGGCCCCGCCGCAGAAGATGGTCTGCGATAGGACGGCCTTCATCTTTGCCCCGCGCCAATCGGCCGCCCAGTCGCGAAGGAATTTCAATTGGCGTTCCCCGAGCAAGACCGTGCCCGGTACGTCCAACTTCGCGGGATCATAGCCCGGCTTGGTCACGTGATCGGGGCGAGGGCCCATCTTCGGCACCACGCCCAACGGACCCGTCTTGAACTTGCGGTCCTCGATGATCGCGAAGCTGACTCCGCCCAGGTTGTATTCGGTGTAGTAGACGCCGATGCCGCGGAGGATGGGCGTGGGGTCGTACGGGTCGGGCAGGTGGCTGGTCTGCGCCCGCTCGACTTCCTTGACGTACTCGACCGGTTTGAAGTAACCGCCGTCGTCGCCGCTGGCCTTGTCGCCCTTCTTGCCGCCGGCGCCCCATAGGTTGGGATGGCCCACGTCGTGGTCGTCGGGGATGGTCACGGTGGGATAGCGTCCGAGGACCTCGCCGAAGTCGCGGCCGAATTTCAGCCAGTAGGCGTAGTGCCGGTTGTGGTCGTAAACCTGGTCGCCGGAGAAGAACAGCAGGTCCGGGTCGATGCGCTTGACGTTCTCGACGATGTCGTCGCGGGGGATGTCGCCGCCGTGGCCCGGGTAGATCGAATTGCCCGTGAACGCCACGACCACGATTTCGTCCTTTTCCACCGGGTTATGGCGGACCAGACCTTCGTACACGGCCGACTCGCCGTGGCGCACGCGATAGGGCACGTCCTTGGTCATGTCCCAGTTCTCGATGCGGAAGGGCGCGGTCCAGCCGGGATTGACGATCTCGGTCTGGGCGATCTCCTTCCACTGGCCGTCGCGCTGGACCTCCAGACGCACGGTGCGGGGCTCGCCGTCCTCGAGCGGATAGAGCTGGGCGGTGAGCTTCAAGATGCCGTCGTCCACCGTGTAGAGGGTGAAGCCGATGACCTTGTCCCGCGGCACTTCGGGAATCTTGAGCAGATCGGCATGGCGCCGTGCCGCGGCCCTGGCCTTCGACTTCGGCTTCGGCTTGGGCTTGGCCTTCTCCCAGGCGGCAGCGGGCAGGACGAAGGCGAGAAGGAGCGCGAGCGCGGTGAGAATGACGGCGAGACAGCGTTGGGTGGAGGGCATGCGAAATCCCCTTTCTTGCGTTGTTCAAGTTGTGACCCCGTAGCCGGCATTCTCCGAATGCCGTCCGCTTCCTCCCCTCACGACTCCCCGACAAAACACGCTCTTCCAACCGCGCGATCCGATCGACCGCAGGTCTTCTCCGCGTCCAGCGGCAGGGAAATCGCCATCCAACGGCGTCCAAGGGCTCGCGCCGCAGGGCTATTCACGGCCGCCACCCCGGGGCCGGCTCCCCTTCGGCTTACGCATTGGTTTGGCCTCTCGCAACGGCGGCGGAACCGGCCTGGGCATGGCCTCCAAGTGCCGTTTCATCTGGGCCACCGTTGCCGCGTACCGCGGGTCGGAGGCCAGATTGCTCTTCTCTTGCGGGTCGCTCCGGTGGTCGTAGAGCTGCTCGCCCTGCCGGCCTTCGTCCCACGATACGTACCGCCACCGCGCGGTGCGAACCGAGCGCCCGAAGATCGGGCCGCGCTGGACCACGGTGTAGCCCGGCCGGTCCCACGCCGCCTGCGGATCGTCGAGCAGAGGGCGCAGACTCGTTCCTTCGACGTGCTTGGGCGTCTTCAGCCCGCACAGGTCGGTCAGCGTGGGGTAGATGTCAAGGAACTCGACCACTCGGCCGCACGACGCGCCCCGGGCCTGGGACTGCGGGGCCACGACGATCATCGGGGCCCGGGCGGAGAGCTCGAACACCGTGTTCTTGTTCCACCAGCCACGCTCGCCCAGGTGGTAGCCGTGGTCGCCGACCAGCACGATCACGGTGCTGTCCGTCAGCTTCAGCCGGTCGAGCGCGGCCAGGACCTTGCCGATCTGCGCGTCGGTGAACGAGATGCAGGCGAGGTAGGCGCGGAAGAACTCCATCCGCTCCTGGTCGGTGAACTCGGCGAAGATATCCCTCCACCCGGCGGGGATTGCCGGCTCCGGATCGCCGGTCAAATCGGAAAGCGGGTCGTGCAGCTTCAGCTTTTCGGGCGGATAGCGGTCGAAGTACTTCCTCGGGGCGATGAAGGGATCGTGCGGCTTGTGAAATCCCAGGGCGATGAAGAACGGCCGGTCGCGGTTCTCCTCCAACAGCCGGATGCCGCGCGCCGCGATCTGGCCGTCGGCCTGGTCCTCGTCGCCCCCCTCGGCCGCGCGCCAGTGGCACCAGCGGAGCTTGCCGCCGGTGAGGTTGCGGCCTTCGCCTCGCTGCCCCTCGGGCGTAGCTTGGAAGAACAGGCACTCGTTCCATGACCTGGGGTCGCTCGTCTCGGGGCGGCCCTTGTCCCCGCGGAGGACGCGGTGAAAGACCTTGCCCAGGCTGGCCGTGAAGTAGCCCTGCGCGCGGAAGCACTGCGGCAGGGTGACCACCTCGGACAGCCGGCCGCGGAAGTGCGTGCGGTTGTCGAAGATCCGCGTGGTCTCGGGCCGCAGCCCGGTGAGGAACGAAACGCGGCTGGGGTTGCAGATCGGATACTGGCAGCACGCCCGATCGAAGCGCACGCCCCGCCGGGCCAGGGCGTCGATGTTCGGCGAATCGACTTGCTCCGCGCCGTAGCAGCCAAGTTCCGTGCGGAGGTCGTCAATCACGATGAAAAGGACGTTCGGCTTGGCAATCTCCCCCGCCTGGGCGGGCCCCGAGACGCACAGCGACGCGGCCAGCGCCGCCATTGCGGCAAGGCCCCAAATCCGGCAAATCGACATGGTCGGCTCCGCTGGGTGCTGAATCCTATCGAGGATAACGGGGCGCGAGGGGGAAGGGAAGGAGCAAGAACGAATGATGAAGGATGAATAATGAACGCAGAGCCGCGCTCCAATCATCGTTCACAACTCACCATTCTCCATTCCCTATTCCCTCTCGTTCTTCTCGTACCACGAGCGAAGGAGCTTCTCGCGCTCCGTGGGTGTGTCGACCGGCTTGCGGTCCTTCGGGTCCGGGCCGTGCTCGACGCTCCAGCCGTCCCACTCGCGGAAGGCGTGATAGGCCCAGTCCCAGCCGTTCTCCTCGCAGATGTCGATCACGTCGCGGAGATAACGATAGGCGCTGTCGCCCGGAGCCCAGCGAATGGCGCTGAACTCGCCTAGGTAGATGTGGACGTTGTAGTCCCGCTGATAGTCGATCGCCGGCTTCAGGGCCCGGCGCAAGGCGTCCCTATCCCAGTGCTTGCCGTGCACTTCGCCGGGATAGTCAACGCCGCCCGGGTTGCCGTGGATGCCCTGGTGCGTGAACTGGTGCGGCTGGTACATGTGCACGCTGTACACGATGCCCGGGATGTCGAGCGGCTCGAACCAGTCGAGCGACTGGGGGCTGCCCCAGGGGGCCGGCTCGACGATGATCGCGTGGTCGGGATCGATCGCGCGGATCTTCTTGGCCGTCACCTCGGCCAGCGTGCGCCAGTCCGAGTGGTTCTCGGCCACGACGCCTTCGACCGGCTCGTTCACCAGGTCGTAGCCCCAAACTGCCGGCTTGCCCTTGTACCGCGCGGCGATCTTCTCCCAGTTGGCCACAAAGGCCTCCTGGAAACGCTTCTGGTGGAACATGCGGCACTCGGACGACTTGTTGCGACCGCCGGGTGGGGTGTGCACGTCGATGAGCACGCGGATGCCCAGCTCCTTGCACACGGGCAGGAGGCCGTCGAGCCGCGCAAGCTCGGTCTCGAGCCAGGCGTTGTACTCCTCGACCGTGGCCGTGTCGGCCGGGCCGTTGGGAAACCCGCCCCAGATGAGCTGCCACCGCACGTGGTTGGCCTTCCATTTGCCTCCAAGCACGCGGAGATCCTCCTCGCCCACTTGGCGCCCGATCATCGCGCCGCGGAGCCGCGCGAGGTCGTGTCCCTTGTAGAGCGGTCCTTTCGGCGCCTCGTCCGGCGCGCGGCGGCGGCGGGCGATCACCGTCACCTTCAGGTCGTCGAACCACGCCTTGCCCGAGGTGTTTTCCAGCCCGAGCACGAGCCATGCCTCGGTGGCGTCCTCCGGCACGTTGCCCACGAAGGCCACGTCGCGCCAGTCGAACGTGCCCCAGACGCCGTTCTTCTGTCGCCAATTCTGTCCCCCGGGTGCAATCGTGTGGAGCATGCACTTCACGCCGTTGTAGGGCTGGGGCGGCTGGGCGACTTTCTCGGCCTTCACCCTGCACTCGACGCGGACCAGCGTGCCGCGGAGCTTGTCCAAAGGCAGGCGTGCGCGGATGGAGCGATGGCCCAAACGGCCGGCGGGCACTTCGACGAGCACGCAGGCCGAGCCGTCCCTGCCGGCCGCGATGCCGGTACCCTCCTGGCCCGCGCCCTGCCAGCTTTCCAAGGCGTCAGGCTGGTTGAAGTCGACCTGGAAGCCCCCGTCATCGGCAGCGGTGAGCGGGCAGTGCGAAAGAAGCGCGGCAAGCAAGGCCAGGCAGACGGTGACGCGATTGGATGGCATGGAGGGTGATTCCTGGCGTGATGTCGTTAGCTGGTGGTTAGGTGTGCCGCAACACGCGGCTTCACGCCCGCCCGGCAGTTGATTGGGCCCAGGGCCAACGGCGTTGAGACGCAGGAGCTTTTCACTGGTCGCAGCTTACGCTCCCCAGCGGCCAGAAGCAACCGGTAAGAATCGGGACCGCGGGGGGGCGACGTCGCCGTTCGCGCCGTGTGCCAGGAGGTCGCAAGGCCGCACGGTCGCCTCCAATCGCGACCCGGTGAGTAGCCGAAGCAAGGGCTCGATCCGCGTGAGCTCGTTCACACCGGCCTATCGGCGATCGGCTGCCCCGCGCCGTCGCCGCGGCCCTTCGCCGCACGGTTTGGCCGTGCCCGGGCCGCGGCACCGAACCCCATCCCCCGACCCCTGGCCCACAGACCGTCTCCCAGAGGGAAACCAGCCCGCGCCCCGCTCGCTTCCCGCTCCCGAAGCTGCTATAAACAACCATGCAGGATCCTGGGAGGGGAAAGGTGTCAGGACGCTCGTGTGCGAAGCAAGCTTCGGGCCACTTGGGCGAAAGGGTCCTGACCCTTTTCCCGGAATCACGCAAGGCGATTCATTCCGGACGAGGTCGCGGCTGCCGGGCGGTCGGCGCCCGGCGTTCGCCCCCTCCGCTTGCCACGGGAGAGACGTGCGATGGGTCCTCGGCACCTTCTGGTCGTGCCGGCTCTCGGCGTGATGCTCCTCTCCACCTGTTCCGCTCCAGGCGCGGAGCAGGAACAGCGCTGGGACCTCCGCTTGCAGGGCTTTTTCCAAGGCGGGAAGAAGCCGCTCTGGCTCTACGGTCGCGCACGCGATGGCCAGTGGATCTGTGTGGCCGGCAGCTCGCGCGATGACGAGCGCGGGCACAACAAGAAGTCGTACAACCGGAGCTGGTATTGCGCGGATTTCTCCGAGGCGCCGCTCGCGGACGGCAAGCTCAAGGGGCGTTTCACGCTTCACGTCACGCCCGACCTCTGGGTGCCGCGCGATCACAAGAAGTACACCGTCGTCATCCAGATCGACGCCGAGGTCCAGGACAAGGACAAGATGCAGGGGAACTGGAAAGTGCTCGAGGTGAATACCGACGACCCAACGGCCGACTTCGGCAAGTCGGGCAAGGTCGAGGGAGAACTCGAACTGGCCGGACCTCCCGTGCTGCATGAGAAGACGACTTTCACCTGCAACATGCAAGGCGCCCTCGTCGGCGGAGACCCGAGATGCGGCGACCGCTGTATGGTGCTGCGCCTGGGCTTCGAGGATGGCAAGTTCACGTCCGGGATTTTCGGCCTAATGAGCAAGAAGTTCGAGGTCTACGGGGAAAAGGCCTTTGACTCCGGCAAGTCCTCGCTGGAAGCCACGCCGGACCGCGTTTCCGGCCGAGTCGTGGTCCCCTTCACCACGCTCGACATGGAGCGCGCCACGTACGAGTTCGAGATCGACGGCCGCCCGCTGGAGACCTACATCGTGGGCACCTACAAGCTCAGTGTGAAGATCGACGGCAGACCCGATGTCACAATCGACGGCAGCTTCGACGGCAGGTTCGCCGAGGGAGTCTCGCACATCGCGGAGGAGGACGACCGGCCATGGTTCGCACGGGTCAAAGACTTCGCGCCGCCGAAGCCGGGCGAGCACCCGCGGCTGCTGTTCCGCCGCAGCGACTTGCCCGCGCTCCGCAAGAAGGCCGAGACGCCTGAGGGCAAGGCGATTCTCGCGCGGTTGCGCGAGCAGCTCAACGGCGGCGATGGCCAATCGATGCCCTCGGTCTACAACGACTCGAAGAAGGCCTACGAGCGAAACACGAAGAAGAGCCCGCTGCCGCTGGGGGCCTACACCTTCGGGCACGCGGCCGGCTACGGTCTCCTGTACCAGCTCACGGGCGAGAAGAAGTATGCGGAACTCGGCAAGCAGTGTTTCGAGAAGGCGCTGGCCGGGGTCCGTGATCGCGACGACCGCTACAGCTTCCGAACTCCCGGCGGCGCGCTCCGCGCAGGACCGGTGATCGGCTGGTACGCGGTGGGTTACGACCTCTGCTACGACGGTTGGGACGAGAAGACCCGCGAGCGCTTCGGCCGGGCCCTTGCCGAGTTCGAGGAAGGCGAGGCCCACAAGGCCTACGACCTGGAGGCGCTCGCGCGGGGAACCATGCCGCCGGGCAGCAATCACTTCGGCATGCAAGTGGGCGGGGCCTCGCTCGTGCTGCTGGCCCTCGAGGGCGAGGCGTTTGTCGATCCCAGGCGCATGGACAAGCTGCTGAAGATCGCCGAGCAGAGCACGATCCGCAACTTGAGCGAGGGCTTCGGCGACGGCGGGTTCTTCCGCGAGGGAGACGGCACGGGCTCGATGTCCTCACAGATTGCCTACCTCACCGCCCTGATCGCTTGGAAGAACGCGGCCGGCAAGGACTTCATCGACGTGGAGCGTCCCAATGCGCGGATGCTGACGCTGAAGTGGGTCTACCAGACCGTGTTTCGGAACGGCAAGCCCGACTTCTGGCCGATCCGCGGGGCCTACGGGCACAACGTCTGGGCGCGCCAGGGCGTCAGTGGCGCCGGCTACTACGGAATCGGCATTGGGGCTGTGACGCCTGCGGAGCAAGCGGCCATGAAGTGGTGCTACAACCGCTTTCTGCTGGAACAGGACACCGCGCAGGGCGGCCCCTACGATACGGTCAGCCCCTATCCTCACCACACGGTCAGCTCCTTCGTCAACTGGCCGGTCGACGTGCGCGAGAAGAAGCCCGAGGAGGTCCTGCCGCACGTGTATCGCGACACGAGTTGCGGGTTCTACTGCTGGCGAAACCGATGGCGCGACGGGGACGACACGGTGATCACCGTGCTCTCCAACCGCACACGCGGGTACATGGGGGCTAAACCGGACCGACAGCTCAAGCTCAACTTGATGGGCAGGCACGAGACTTGGGGCTCGGTCACGGAAGGACCGACCGCGCACTGGCGGACCTCGCCCCGGGGCCAGACCAGTTCGCTGACCCTCGCCGACGGGACCAGCTTCGCCGTCGATTTCACCGGGGCCAGCGGCGCCGACGTGATGCTCGTCACCACGGGCAAGGCCGACGGCCCCTCGGTCAAACTCGGCGATGCGACGCTCACCTTCCACTTTCCAACCACGGAACAGCCGCCGAAGATCATGGTCCGCGGCGGATACGCCGTGGTGGGCAAGCAACGTGTGGGGATCGAGGAAGGTCATTTGGTGTTCGGTCATGAGGGGAGGTGAAGGCGCGGCAGCCGCCGTGGATGCTTGACGCGCACCTCCACCGACTCAAGAAGGGCTTTGCGGAACAGGGGGGTCGACGCGACAATTAAACCCAAAGGTGCCACCTTTGCGAGTTGTCTTGGCACGCTTGGCCAGGGTGCGCGGATGGAAACGGGCGCCGCGTTCTTAGGCTATCGTCTTGGTGAAATCCATGGCGCTCGGCCCCGGCAGCACTCTGTAATCGTCCCCCCCAAGTCTGAACTCCTAGGCTTTGTCTCAAAACTGGTCTTCCCTGGATTGGGGGAGTACGCGAAGAT
>CAYSUS010000023.1:32711-81640 GCA_964434165.1 uncultured Pirellulales bacterium | reverse complement strand
CCCCCCGCACGAACCGGTCATTGCAGCGGCGCGCCGCGCACGCTAAATTAACGAGTTTCTGCCCGCCACCGACCACGTGGACCGCCGCGTGGCCAGCCTGCTGAGGGGACGAGCCGATGGGCATCCGACCGCGCTCCAAGTTCAAGCTCAAGCTGAAGGATCGCCGCTGCAACAAGTGCGGCGCCAAGCTGCACCCCTCGCGCCTTCGGTGCCGGCGATGCGCCCAGCCGGCCGCGCGCCCCAAGAAGTAGCCCAGCCCGGGAGGCCGTTGTGAGTCCCGACCTCCTGGCCGACCTGCTGGTGCGCCTGGGGCTGGCGGTGCGCGAGCGCCTGGCCTCGGGGCGGCGTGTCGAGGCGGCGCGCCCGGTCGAGCCCGCCGCGCAGCAGGCCGGCGACGCCATCTACCCGATCGACCTGGAGGCCGAGGCCGCCATCCGCGCCGACCTCGAGTCCTGGCCCGACGAGTGCAGGCCCCTGCTGCTGGTGGCCGAGGGGTTCGGCGACGACGGGCGCGAGGCCTTTGGCAGGGGGGCCGGGCCGTTCCGTTTGCGCCTGATCGTCGATCCCATCGACGGCACGCGCGGGCTGATGTACGACAAGCGCTCGGCCTGGTTCCTGGCCGCCGCCTGCGAGGACCGCGGCGAAGCGACCACGCTGGCCGACTCGCTGGCGGCCGTGATGGTCGAGTTGCCCACGAGCAAGCAGGGCTGGGCCGACGTCTTCCGGGCGGTTCGCGATGGGCCCGCGACGGGACGGCGCGAGCGCCTCGACGGGTCCGTAGTGCACGACCTGGCGCTGCGTCCCAGCCGCGCCGAGACGCTGGCCCACGGCTTCGCCCAGTTGGCCAGCTTCTTCCCCGGCACCAAGGTGTTGGCCGCCGAACTGATGGAGGAGATCGTGCGACGCACGCTGGGCGCGATCCGCGAGGGCGAGGGTCTGGTCTTCGACGACCAGTACATCTCGACGGGCGGGCAAATGGCCGAGCTGATCCTCGGCCACGACCGCTTCACGGCCGACCTCCGCCCGCTGCTGCACGAGATCATGCGGCTGCGGGGGACGGGGAGCCAGTCCGGGTTGGCCTGCCATCCCTACGACATGGCCGGCTGGCTGGTGGCGCAACAGGCGGGCATCGAGATGACCGACGGACTGGGGCGGGCGCTCTCCGTTCCGCTGGATGTCCACACGCCCGTCCACTGGTGTGCCTACGCCAACGGCTCGCTCCGCCGCCGGATCGAGCCGATCATCCAGGCGTGGCTCCGCGAGCGTGGCGTCTCACCCTGACGGCAATCGACTCCGAGCCGAGAGGACGCCCGAGCCCGAGCCGTTTCGGCCCGCCGAAAGCCGCGCGTCGGGAGCGGCGGCTACAGCTTGCTGGCGTCGATCGGCTTGCGGTCGCGGCGGTTGCCCAGGTACTCGTGCGTCCTGCGGTCGATGGAGAAGCTGATCGCCCGGACCGATCCGTCGCAGAGCACCACGTGGAACCCGGCCGCGTGGGCGCTGCCGAACGCGCGGGGCAGCGATCCCTCCTGCTTGTCCTGCGTGGGCTGATACATGGCGCTGGCGGTGAGGTCGTCCGGGTCGTAGAACGTCCAGGCGTGCAGGTCCAGGTCGGCTCCGCTGAGTGCCGGGTCGTCGTCCGCTTCGTCCGTGCCCGTCATGTAGGCGTTGCGGGGGAGGTACTTCTCGCCGACGAGGTACGTGTTGCTCGCTCCGTCGGACACGTCGGACATGGCCACCCGGCTCTGCTGGTAGCTGACGCCCGTCGAATCGGCGAGGTTGTTGAAGATCGTGCCGCGCTCCTCCGGCCACTCCGAAGGGCCGTCGCCCCAGGCGCGGAACACCGAGCCGCCGTTGGCGCAGTAGTCGGCGTGGAACCACTGCGTCCCGCCCGTGGCGTTCAGCAGTCCCGGATGCCCGGAACGGATGGGCAGGGGCCTGGGCCGGCGCCGGCTGGGGCAGGTAAGGAGCTCCAGGGGCGTCTCGGCCATCTGCTGGGCGAGCTGCCTCTTGGTGTTCTCGTCGGTCTCGCCGAGCCCCAGGTCGTGCAAGGCGGCCTGTTCCATGTACGGCAGGCAGTTGTAGAAGAAACCGCCAGGCTGATCGATGCGGTGACCGCGGTCAGGATCGCCCACCCACCGGTTACCCCACCCGCCGGTCGGGAACGTCCCGATGGCCGACTCGTGGTTCAGTGCCGCCAGCCCGATCTGCTTCAGGTTGTTCGAGCACTGGGTCCGCCGTGCGGCCTCACGCGCGGCCTGAACGGCCGGAAGCAGGAGGCCTATGAGAATGCCGATGATCGTGATTACGACCAACAGTTCCACGAGCGTAAAGCCCGCGCCTCGACTCGAGCGAGCCATGAGAAGCCTCTTCGGGGAATAGTTCCGGGTGGGGGACGGGCACGCCCTTGACTGCCCGTCCCCAACGAGCCCGGCCAGCAGTTCGCTAAGGTCGCCTTCTCAAGAGACTGCGAACGGAGCCCCAGGCTCGACAATTTCCATTCTATCCAGTAGGGTCCCTTGCCGCCAGGGATCGGTCGGCGGCGTTCCCTCCACCCGACCAAGGGGGACGTGCTGCTCAACCTGCAACACGCATCTCCGCCGCCCTGCCCAGGCGCCGGCTACTCGGGAAACAGCCGCGTGGAGAGGTATCGCTCGCCAAGGTCGGGCAGGACCACGACGATCCGCTTGCCCGCGTTCTCCTCGCGGCGCGCCACCTGGAGCGCGGCCACCGTGGCCGCACCGCAACTGATGCCGCACATGAAGCCCTCCTCCTTGGCCAGCCGGCGCGCGGTTTCCATGGCCTCTTCGTCCTGCACCTGGATCACCTCGTCGATAACCTCCAGGTTGAGGACCTGGGGGATGAATCCGGCCCCGATCCCCTGAATGGTGTGCTTGCCCGGCTTGAGCTCCTGGCCGGCGAGCTTCTGGGAGATGACCGGGCTGTTGGCCGGCTCGACCGCCACGATCCTGACCGCGGGGTTGCGCTGTTTGAGCACCTCGCCCACGCCCGTGATCGTGCCGCCCGTGCCCACGCCGGCGACGAAGACGTCGACCTGGCCGCCGGTGTCGCGCCAGATCTCCTCGGCTGTGGTCTTGCGGTGGATCTCGGGGTTGGCCGGGTTGTTGAACTGCTGCGGCATGAAGAGATGGGCGTGATCGGACACCAGCTCCGTGGCCTTGCGCACCGCGCCGGGCATGCCCTCGGCCGCCGGCGTGAGCACGAGCTCCGCGCCGAAAGCCTTCAGCAGCCGGCGGCGCTCCAGGCTCATGCTCTCGGGCATGGTCACCATCAGCTTGTAGCCCCGCGCGGCGCAGACGTACGCCAGACCGATCCCCGTGTTCCCGCTGGTCGGCTCGATGACGACCGTGTCGTCCTTGATCCGGCCGTCCTGCTCCGCGGCGTCGATCATCGACTTGGCGATGCGGTCCTTCACGCTCCACAGGGGATTGAAGTTCTCCAGCTTGGCCAGCACCGTGGCCGCGCAGCCCGCCGCGACGCGGCGAAGCTGGACAAGCGGGGTATTGCCGACGCAGTGGGTGATGTCGCTGAAGATCTGGCCGGAGTTGACGGACGGCATGGCGATCCTTTCGCGGAGGGTCATCAAGCGCTCAGGCGGCCGGCACCGTCTAACGTTAGCCGAAAAGTGAACATTAGCGGCCTAAGGCTGCTGGGAGCCGGCCGGGAATTATAAGCATCTTGGCAAAGATGGTCCACTCGGAAGCCGCGGCGGGGCGAGGGTGCCCCCCCCCACCCTCGGTCCCAGGCCGGGGCGTGGCACCCAGGCGCACTAGTAGGCACGCTCCGCGTGCCGTCCACTTCGGTTTGGAGTTGCCCGGCAAGCGGTGTTCCCGCACCCAGGCGGGCGATCCTTCTGGCTCCTGACGCCTCGGTGCCCGCTACCGCGTCTCGGGCTTCTCCTTCTTCGCCGCCTCGTCGAGCACCGCCTTGGCGTGGCGGGCGAAGTGGCCGCGGAGGTCGTTGGTGTAGCGCGTGAGGATCTGCCGGCCGATGCCGCCGTAGTCGCCGCAGCGGAACAGGGCCCGGGCGAGCGACAGCTCGCGGAGCGAGTTGCGCCGCGTCTGCACCGCGTTGGTGCCCCCGGGGCTCTCCTGGTCGCGGCGGATCGCCTCCTCGACCGTATCGTGCACGTAGCCCGCGATGTCGGGCTGGGTGAGGATGTCGGCCAGCGGCTTGGCGGCCGACCGGTCGCCGATCATCTCCAGGGCCAAAGCTACCGCGCGATGGTGCGAAAACTCGCTGCTGGCGTCGAGCTTCTCGGCCTTCTCCAGGATCGCCGGCACGGCCTGCTTCTCGCCGGTGCGCCCCAGGGCGACGATCAACTGGTCCAGGGGGCTGAGGGCCGAGCCGAACTGGCCCATGCCCCGGTAGTCCCAGCCCTTGTCCCACTCCTCGTGCTTTCGGACCGCCTCGATCAAGGTCTCCGCGCCCGCGCCGTCGCCCAGCACCGCCAGGATGCGGGCGTAGGTGAGCTTGTCCTCGGCGGTCTGGGCTGACTCGTAGGCCTTGCGGACCAGCGGCAGGGCGTCGTCGGGCTGGGCCAGCAGGATCGATACACCCTTGAAATCGTCCTTGACGCTCTCGACCGCCTTGGCGATCTCCTCCGCCGGGAAGGGGTAGGAGTCCTTGTCCTCGAGCACGGTCTCGGGCAGGTTGTCGATCTCGACGAGGTGCTCCTGGAGCTTGCGGAGGTCGATGTAGCGGAGCGGCACGCCGGCCCTGGTCGCCATGGCGCAGGCCACGCCGGCCGCGTAGCCGCCGTTCTGGATGTCGGGCTGCATGCGGATCATCGGCACGGCGTCGCGATGGGCGCTGATGCCCAGCCCGACGACGAGGATCCCCTGGAGCCCCTTGGGCAGCATGGCGCGGTAGGGGATGTAGATGCGGAAGCCGCCCTTCTCGGGATGGTCGAGCTCCAGGTACGGATCGACCGTGTAGCCGTGGGTGTCGAAGTTGCTGTAGGCCACCACGACGCTGTCGGGATAGGTGCGGCCGTTGACCTGGTCGAGCAGGGTGATCGTGGCTTCGCCCACGATGCGGCGCCGCTCGCGCGTATCCACCAGCCGGCCCTGGTCGAAGGCCTTCTCGTACTTGTTCTTGGCGAACACGTAGAGGTGCCAGATATCGACCACGTCGGTCTCGTCGGCGATGGTGAAGTCGGTGTTCGTGTAGCTCGTGCCCAGGGTGCGGCCCGGCAGGCCCGTGCCCTGCATGGCCAGCTCGGAGTCGTCGGTGTAATAGCACTTGGCTCCGGCCGCGGCGGCCACGTCCGAGTTGCCCGTGGCGTCGATGACCGTCTTGGCCAGCACCACGCCGCGGCCCTCGGGTGTGGCGACCACCACGCCCTGGACCTCGTCGCCTTCGACGAAGGCCCCGCAGCCCATCGTGCCGAACCAGATCTCGCCGCCGGCCTTGAGGATCTCGCTCCGCCACCATTCCATGCGGCGCTCGATGAGCCAGGAGCCGCCCTCGGGCACGGTGGCCGTGAAGCCCACGCGATTGCCCCAGTAATACTTGGAGATCGCGCCCACCGTGCCCACGCCGCCCAGTCCGTAATGGAGTTCGACGACCAGGGTCTTCGCCCCTTGGCGGGCCGCGGCGATGCCGGCCGGGGCCCCCGCCGTCCCGCCGCCCACGACCACCACGTCGTACTCGCCCAGCACGGGCACGGCCCGGGCGTCCTGCGGGATGGTCGGCAGGTCCTGGATCGGGCGCACGCCGCTGAGGAACTCCTTCACGTCGCCCGCCGCCGCGGGCTTCTCGACGGGCTCGCCGGCGAGCTTCACGCCGCTGGGACGGGCGGCGGCGCTCGCTTCCCTGGCCGCCTCGCTGCCGATCTTGCGGCCCAGCTCCATCAGCGCGGCCGGGCGGAGCAGCGCGGCCGCCTGGTCGCGCGCTACGTCGGCGCATCCGCCGAGGATGAACACCGGCTCCAGTCCCTTGGGCCGGTGGCCGGCGGGCGCCAGGTCGGGATCGGCCTCGACGGGGTCGGGCGGCACCTGGAACAGCACGTCGGAGGTGAACTGCTGGTCCGGATCGTAGGTCTTGGTGCGGGCGATCTGGTCGGCCTTGGCCCACGAGGCGTAGCTCGCGTCGGCCATGGGCAGCTCCAGGGTGTACTCGATGGCGTCGTAAAGGCCGCCGGAGCCCTCGACCCGGTTCGGCGTGCGGCCCTGGAACCGTGTGGGAATCACGCGGGCGCGGACGCCTTCGCCCTCCCGCACGCGGCCGCCGATGATCACGCGCTGGAACGCCTGCGTGCCGGCCGGATAGGGACGGAATTCCGCGCCAGCCAGGCGCGCGACCGTGGCGCGGTCCGTGGCGTCGATGATCCGTTTGGCCACCACGGCCTGGCGCCCTGCCCGGTTGGCCATCACGATGCCGCACACCGAGCCCTGGCCGTCGGTCAGGACGTCGGTCGGGTAGCAGCTATAGAGGAACGTGACGTCGGCCTCCAGGAGGGCCTCGTCGAGCGTCTTCTTCACGTGCATCGGGCGCGGGGCGCGATATGTGGGCGGCGGGGCCGGCTGGTCGTCGGCCGGGGCGAGGATCTCGATCTCGCCCAGCAGGATACGGTCCACGTCCTCGGCCTTCTTCACGGCCAGCTTCACGTAGCGGGCCTTGGTCTTCAGGGGCGCCGATAGGATCACCGTGCCGAAGTCGCCCGTCTGGTCGGGCCTGGCCCGGTTGACCTCCTCGGCGGCCTTCTCCCACGACTCGCCGTCGTCGCTGGTGAAGAACGTGATCGAGGCCACCTTGAAGTTGCGCGATCGGTCCTCGCCGTTCGTACGCTGATAGCAGACCACCCGGGCCCGATCGACGGAGTGCGCCTTGCCCAGATCGACGACGAGGTTCACGTCGCCGTCGTACTGCACGCTGTCCTTGGAGGCGGCGCCCCAGAGCCCGTCGGTGAGCTTGGGGGACGACTTGCTGTCCTTGTGATAATCGGCCGACGCGATGTCGGGCTCGTACGTGCAGGCGATGCGGTTCGGGCTGGGCCCACCGGCGCTGATTAGGGGATCGCTGAACAGCTTGCGGCACAATTCGGTGCTGGGCTCTTCGCCTTCCTCCAGCCACAGGCGGAGCGTGGCGGTCATGTCGTCGCCCAGGTAAGGATTCGGCGCGGCGAGGAAGACCTTGGCCCCCTCGCCGGCCGCGGCCACGGCGGCCTCGACCGCGCCGGTCGATCCGCCCACGACCAGCACGTCCACGTCGTAGGCCACGGGGATCTGGCGGGCCGACTCGTTGACCGCCGATGGCGCGGCGGCCAGAGCGGTCGGGCAGAATAGCGCGATCAGGGCGAGGCAGGTCCAAGCGTGCGATCGTCTCATGGGGTGGTCTCCCGGGCTTGGGGAAGGTCGAAGGTGTGCGG
Source organism: uncultured Pirellulales bacterium (assembly GCA_964434165.1). Lineage (GTDB taxonomy): Bacteria > Planctomycetota > Planctomycetia > Pirellulales > Thermoguttaceae > CAYSUS01. Next base: position 74,250 of record CAYSUS010000023.1, on the reverse strand, counting down.
CGGCTTCTCTCGGATTCCGGGCCGGGCCGACACGGCCCGGCCCGGAGAACTTCTTGTTCGGGATGCTGGTGATGGGGGCGAACGTCCTGGCGGCGTTTCAGTCGTTGGCGCCGAGGTCTCGCTGGTAGGCCTCCTGCAACAGGCCGTCCTCGGCCCGCTCGTGCTTGAGCAGCTCCTCCTGGAAGGCGAGGAACCGCTCGCGGGTCTGGCGCCACCAGGTTTCGGTGGGGCTTTCGGCCGAGGCAAGCTGCACAAGCTCGCTCGCCCGCGTGCACATCCTGGGGTGCTGGGCGAGCAGCTCGTTGGCCTTGGCCACCAGGCGCGGGGCGTGCGTGAGGGCCTCGGCAAAGTAGCCGCCCTCCTCTTCCAGGGTGAAGTGTCGGATCAACCGGTCGCCCAGCTCGCCGAGCAGGTCGCCGACCTCGGCAACCGACTTGTTCCGCTGGTCGAGGGCCTCGTCGATCCGGGCGAGCAGCGCCTTGAGGGCCCGGTGGTCGTCGGCGATGCGCTGATGTCGGGCCGCGTCCGGGCCGTCGGTCGGCATGCGCGGGACTCCTGTCTCGCGGGTGGGAGGTGCCAGGGCAGGCCCGGCGGCCTGCCGACCTTCACAATATACTCAGGCGGCGATGCCCCGTCACGAAATCTCCGGGCCGTCCGGACCGACCGGCACGGCCTCCGGTCGGCGGGCGTCCTGCGGCCCGCGTCCGCGATTGCCAGGTCGCGCGGCGCTTGCTAGGTTGGAGAAGAGCCGTCGGGCACTTGAGGTTGCGACCGGAATCCCAAGGGAATGCGCCATGAGCGAGACGCCGGACCAGGGCAAGAAGATCATCATCGACGAGGACTGGAAGTCGCAGGTCGAGGCCGAGAAGGCCGCAGCACGGGCGCGGGAGCAGGAGGGGCAGGCCGATGCCCCGTCGCAGCCGCGGGCCGGATCGCTGCCCCCGGCCTCGCTGAGCTTCCTGGTCACCACCCTGGCCACGCAGTCCATGGTCGCGATGGGTCTGGTGCCCAATCCCCTCACCAACCAGGCCGAGCGGCGCCCGGATGAGGCCAAGCACTTCATCGACACCCTGCAAGTCCTCTACGAGAAGACCGAGGGCAACCGCACGCCCGACGAGACGCAGCTCATGGACAACGTGCTCCACGAGCTCCGCATGGGCTTCATCTCGGTCCAGGACGGCGGCGGAAAGAAGCCCCAGTAAGGTGGCTTGCGACGACCCGAACCGCGACCGTCAGAAGGCCGCAGGGCGAAGGTGCCCGCAAAGCAGGTGGAAGAAGAAACCATGCCCGGCCCGGCAAACGGAATGGCCCATCCGTGAGCCCTTGCCCTCTCCTTGGTGACTTGCATTCCCAGCAGGGTGACACGCGCCGGGGGTACGGAAAAAGGTGTTGTCCACCGGACCGGACATGGTAACGGGGCTTATTGAGCGAGGTGGTCGAAGAGACGGCGGAACTTGGGCATCCGTGCCCCCACGTACTTGACCCAGGCTGAGGGCTGCCAGATCTCCGCGCACACGGCCGCCCCGACCAGGAGCAGCTCGCCGCCGGGCTCGACGCCCAGGAACTCGCGGAAACCCTCGGGAATCAGCAGCCGCCCCCGGTCGCCCAAGTGAACGGAGCGGTGCCGGGTGGAGAGCAGGCGTCCGAGAAGCTGCACCTGACCGATGCGGCCCTCCAGCTTGCCGGCCCGCATCTTCTGCTCGATCAGGGCGACCCCCTCGTCGAGCTTGGCCTGCCAGCGGTCCGCGCTCCACAGGCTCAAGCAGCCGGGCCGTTCCTTGGCCAGGAAGCAACCTCCCTCGCCCTGGGCCAGAGGCTCGACCAGCTCGGAGGGAAGGACCACGCGAAAGCGGTCGTCCAGGGTGCGACGGAACTCGCCCAGGATGAACTCGCGGTGATCCGGCATCGCTTGCCCCTGGGGCCCTCAAATCGGTGGGGGAGGCGGCTTCGCGTGACGGCATGGGCTTGCGGCCTTGTTCACTCCGTTGTGGGCAGTTTTCCCACATCAATATCTCATCATGCTGTCATTGCGGGCATCCATCCCACACGCAGCAGTTTATCAGACGTCTCCCTGCTGGCAACTCCCCCAGCAGGTTTTTTTTCTGTTCTTTTTGGCCGAGCCAGATCGCCGCAGCCCTCCCCGCGCAGGGCCAAACTGTGCCCCCGCGCTGGGCTGACTCGGAAGGTCCACGGCCAGGCCTCTGACGTAGTATCGCTTTTCACAGAATCGCCAACGCGCCAGGGTCGCGCCGCTTCCCCGCTCGCCGCTGAACTGGGCTGGCGTTGGCGGCAATGGTTCGCTATTTTCCGCCGACCGCCGCGATTCCGCGGGCGGAGCGTTCCCCGCTGCCGGAAGACTCGCTCTACGCCGCCATGCACCACGAGCCGGTTGTGATCACCGGAATCGGCATGATCGCCTCGGTCGGACTCGACCGGGAGTCGGTTTGGCAGGCGGTTCGCGAGGGGCGTAGCGGCGTGCGCCGACTTGAAGGGCTCGAAGGCGTGCCCGACGGCCTGTTGATCGGCGCCCCGGTGGATATCGAGCCCGACCGCTCGGGCGAGATGAAGGTGATCACCCTTGCCCGGCGAGCCGCCGGCGAGGCCCTCCAGGACGCCGCGGTCGATCCCGCGCGGATCAACCCGGACCGGTTTGGCTGCGCGGTCAGCGGCCACATCGGCGACACGTCCTCGGTGAACTACGTGCCGTGGGAGAACCCCCGTGTCAACGGCAACGAGGTCCGCTGGTGGCAGCAGTGGCTTCCCAACACGGGCTGCTGGTCGGTGGCCCACGAGTTCGGCCTTTACGGCCCGCGGATATGCCACTCGACGGCCTGCGCCAGCGGTTTGATCGACGTGCTGGCCGCGGTGCGCGCGATCGCCGACGGCCAGTGCGACATGGCCCTGGCCGGCAGCGCCGAGGCCCTTCACCCGCTGTTCGCGGCGGGCTTCCACAAGATGCGCGTGCTGGCCCACCACGACGACCCGCGCCAGGCGTGCCGGCCGTTCGACGCGGCCCGCAACGGGTTCGTGATGGGCGAGGGCGGGGCCATGTTCGTGCTCGAGCGGCTCAGCCACGCCCGGCGACGTGGCGCCTCCATCTATGCGCAAATCCTGGCCGGCAAGATGATCGCCGACGCCTACCACGTTACCGGCCTGGATGCCGACAGCGAGGCCCTGGCCTACCTGATCGGGGCCACGCTGCGCGCGGCCGACCTGGCGCCCGGCGACATCGCGTACATCAACGCCCACGGCACGGGCACGCAGCAGAACGACGTCATGGAGGCCCGGGGCATCCGCAAGGCCCTGGGGCGCGCGGCCGACTCGGCCTGCGTCAGCTCGACCAAGTCGATGCTCGGACACCTCGTCAACGCGGCCGGGAGCGTGGAGCTGGCGATCACGGCCCTGGCCCTGCGCGACGGATTCGCCCCGCCCACCGTGAACCTTACCCACCAGGACCCGGAGTGCGATCTGGACTGCGTGCCCCTGACCGGCCGCCGCGGCAGCTTCGAGCACGCCCTGAAGTTCTCCGTGGCCTTTGGCGGGCATCAGGCGGCCATCGCCCTGCGCCGCTGGCCCGAGGCCCGCAGTCAGCTCGACTTCGCCCGAGCCCGCGCGGCGTAGGGGCCGGCCAGGCCCACGAGGCCATGCGGGGCGATCTTGCTGGCCCTGGCTCGGTTGCGGGGCCGGTTTCTCACCTGGGAAAACGCCCGAGCGAGACTACTCGAATCCGCCCTTGCGCGGCGGCTGGAACGATCGGGGGGGGCCGGCGCCCATGCCACCGCGCTGGAGCGATTCGGCCCGATTGAACGTGACGGCCGTCCCGTCGGAATCCTTCAGGGTGAGGACGTCGCCCTTGATCGAGACGCGTTGCACGTGGTTCTTGCGCCCGGCAAGGCTCTGGTTGAGCTTGAAGGTGACGTAGTCGCCGGAGCCGATCGTGTACTTCCCCGTGAAGGTCTGCGGGCCGGCGATGTAGGTCGGGGCCCCGTCCTTAGCGAACTCCAACTGCAACGCACCGGCCGGCAGCATCTGCTTGTCCACCATCGTGGACTGGGAGCTCCAAACCGTCCCTTCGATCTTCCCTTCGTTGTTCGACGAGCAACCCGCGCCCAGCGCGAACGCTGCCAAGAGCCCGACGGCCACGCCTCGGGACCGAACCCGCAACCGATTCATGGTCACCTCCCTCGCTAGACAAATGGCGGGATAACGAGAACGGGACGCGCGCCGCGGCACGCCGCTCCCCCCGAGGAGGCGCAGGGCCCACGAACCGCCAGCTTGGACTGGGGAGAGGATACCCCATCGCCGGCGTACGGTCAATCACTCGAACGATAGAGTAATGCGGTACGACCGCAACCGAATGAAGGAAGCTCCCTCAATAGGACCACTCCCGTTGGTCGCTCGGTCGAACACGCGCGCATCACGCGCTCATGTCCCGCTGTAAGACTCTGGCCAACCAGCCCATCCTCAACGCGCGAACCGGAACGCGGAGGAAGCCAGCCGGGCTCCTCGACGACAGCATGGCGTCGTTGACGAGGCAGATCGCGGCGATCTTCCGATCCGTGGCGGAGGCGCGAACTCGGGCAGCGGCCAACGGGGATGCCGCGCCGGGGCCCGTTCGCCGTCGCGCCGACGCCTCGCCTCAGTGCCCCCGCGCGTAATCCCGCAGGGCCTCGACGTTCTCCGGCGGCGTGTCGCGGGGGATCTCGCAGCCGGCGGCCACGACGTAGCGAGTACCGGCCTCCTGGTGGCATTGCGCCACGGCCGCGGCGATCGACTCCGGCGTGCCCGCCCGGACCGTCTTCACCGGGTCGAGGTTGCCGGCGAGCACCTGGTCCGGGCCCATGGCCTGGCGCGCGGCGGCCACCGGGACCATGAAGTCCAGATCGACCAGGTCGCAGCCGAGCTTGCCGGCCGGTTCGAGGATGCGGCTGATGTTGCCGCAGATGTGCAAACGCACGCGCGTGCCCATCGCGTGGAGCGCGTCGATCATCTTCTTCTCGTAGGGCCAGACGAACTGCTCGTAGATCTGCGGGCCGACCAGCGAGGCGGCCGCGTCGCCCACGCCGATCAGATCGACGCCCGCCTCGACCTGGGCGCGCGCGAAGCGGATCTCCATCTCAAGAATGAAGTCGAACAGGTCCGTGACGAACGGCGGGTCGTCGTAGAAGTCGAGCATCAGGCGGTTGATGCCCCGCAGGTCGGCGGCCTCGGCGCAGGGCCCCTCGATCCATCCCTCGATGAGCTTCTCGCCGCCGACGCGCTCGCGGAACAGGGCGGCCGCCTTGATGCGGTCGTACATCCGGCCGCCGGCGGCCGGCTCAGGCACCTTCAGCCCCACGAGCAACTTCTTGTCGGCCAACAGGGCGTTGACCTCATCGACGGCCGGGGGCTGGTTGTCGAAGAACTGCACGCGGGCGCCGCAGTCGGCCGCCTCGCGCGTGGGGTCGGAGATGCAGGAGACGTAGTCGAAGTCGAAACGCTCGGCCGTGCGGATCTGGGCCTCGACCAGGGACCGGTAGTCGGTGGCGTACTGTCCGTACTTCACCCCGGCCAGGTCGCCGGCGAACATCATCGTGATGGGCATCAGGGGCAGGCAATCCGTGGGCTGCCCCTCGATCATGGCGATGATCCGCTCGTAGCCGTTCATGATGCCTCCAGGCCGTCATTCCGCCTTGATGATCCCGTCGTCGAAGCTCGCCGCCACCCGCTGCCCCGGCTGAAGCACCAGGAACCGCTCCTCATCCCACGGCCCATCGACCAGCGCGCGGACCAGCGTCATGTCGCCGCGCACGTGATCGTACTTCCATCCCCGCTGGCTCGCAAGGCGGCGGCTTTCGCGTTCGTATCGGTCGTCGGGCTCGATGCCCATCTCGATATAGGTCACCTGGCCGTAGTTCCGCACCATGTTGCACAGCTGCTCGTGGAGGAACCTGGCATTGTCCTCGCCGTACTTGGCGACCAGCTCCTCGAAGGACTGCGTCATGCCGCTCTCGCGCGCGATCGATTCGCCGGTGGCCTGCTCGAGCTGGTCGCCCCGCTCGACCCAGCCGGAGGTCTTGAAGTACGTGCCCGGGTTGGCCTGGAAGTACTCCAGGTAGCGCTCCTTGCTGCCGAAGAAGAGCGTGATGCAGTCGTGGGCCCGGGGGATGACGACGGGCACGGACCTCGCTTGGATCCCGACCACGCCGTTGGAACACAGGGCGTAGCCGAACACCACGGCGTCATAGCTTGAATCGTCCACTGCGTCGAGCACTTCGGCCAGGCGGCGGCTCATGCCCTCCTGCCCGATGTCGTGCAGTCCCTTGGGCAGGAACTCGAGGTCCACCTGGTTGACTGATCGGGCGACCGCGGCGCACAACTCGCGGTAGAGGATCTCGCAGGCGATCAGCTTCAGGCGCAAGGGGCGTACCTCGGTGGAGAGCGCGGGGTTTGCAGCGGGGGCGGCAGAAGGCATTATAGAGCGATGCGCCGATCGCGGCCAACGCGGAAGCACGTGAGCCGGCTCCCCGAAATGACCACCAACTCCTCGAACCGCGCGACGCGAGGCCCACCCCGCACGCGGTGGACCGCCCTCGGCGGCCCGTCGCGGTGGCGCCTGGCGCGCTGGTCGGGTCTGCTCCCCCGCGTCGAAGGGCTGGAGGCCGGCTATCGCGACCTGGACGGCGGCCGGCTCCGCAAGGAAGGGCTTTCGCTGCGCTACCGGGCCCGCAGCGGCGAGCCCCTGGCCCGCCTGTTGCCCGAGGCCTTCGCCCTGGTGCGCGAGGCCGCGCGGCGCACGATCGGCATGCGCCACTTCGACGTCCAGGTGCTGGGCGGAATCGCCATGTTCCACCGCTCGATCGTGGAGATGCAGACCGGCGAGGGGAAGACGCTCACCGCCACCCTGCCCATGTTCCTTCGCGCCCTGGCCGGCAAGGGCTGCCACCTGGCCACGGTCAACGATTATCTCGCACGGCGCGACGCCGAGTGGATGGGGCCGGTCTATCGCGCGGTGGGGCTCTCGGTGGGCGTGATCGAGTCGGAGATGGACCCGGCCGCGCGGCGCGAGGCCTACGCCTGCGACGTCACCTACGGCACGGCCAAGGAATTCGGCTTCGACTTCCTCCGCGACCGGCTTCTGCTCCGGCGGCAGCGCGAGGGGCAGGTCGATCTTCTGGGCGGGATGCTCGGCCAGGGGCGCTGGGGCGCCGCGGAGCTGCCGCTCCAGCGCGAGCCGTATTTCGCCCTGGTGGACGAGGCCGACAGCATCCTGATCGACGAGGCCCGCACCCCGCTGATCATCGGCGCCCCGCCCGGCGAGGCCGAGGCCCGGCAGGTGGCCTGCTACCAGTGGGCCGCCTCGGCGGCCGGCGAGTTCGTCGAGGAGGAGGACTACGAGTACGACGAGCGCAAGCGCAAGGTCACGCTCACGGCCCAGGGCCGCTACAAGGCCCGAAAGCTCCCCAAGCCCGAGCCGCTCAGCCCGGTCGGCATGAACACGATCTACCAGTACGCCGAGCGGGCCGTCGAGGTCGCCCGGAACTACCACGGCGAGCAGCACTACGTGGTCCGCGACGGCGAGGTGGTGATCGTCGATGAGTTCACCGGCCGGCTGGGCGAGGGCCGCAAGTGGCGCGACGGGATCCACCAGGCCGTGGAAGCCAAGGAGGGCGTCGAAGTGACCGTGCCCACCGGCCAGGCCGCCCGGGTGACGGTCCAGGACTTCTTCCGCCGCTACGAGCACCTGGCCGGCATGACCGGCACGGCCGCCGACTCGGCCGGCGAGCTGCGCAGGATCTACGGCTGCCGCGTCACGGCCATCCCCACCAACCGCCCGCTGATCCGCAAGCGGCTCCCCACGCGCGTCTTCGGCTCGTCGCTGGCCCGCTGGCAGGCCGTGGCCGACGAGGTCGCGGAGCGGGTCGCCGAGGGCCGCCCCGTGCTCGTGGGAACGCGGTCGATCGACAAGTCGGAGCTGCTCTCCGAGCTGCTCTCGGAGCGCGGTATCGAGCATCAGGTGCTCAACGCCCGGCACCTGGCGGCCGAGGCCCAGATCGTCGCCCAGGCCGGCGAGCCGGGCCGCGTCACCGTGGCCACGAACATGGCCGGGCGCGGCACGGACATCAAGCTCGGCCCGGGCGTGGCGGAGCTGGGGGGTTTGCACGTGATCGCCACCGAGATGCACGAGGCCGCGCGGATCGACCGGCAGCTTTTCGGGCGGTCCGGCCGGCAGGGCGACCCCGGCACGGGCCGGCAGTACCTGGCCCTGGACGACGAGTTGCTCGCGGTGGCCTTCGGCAGGTCGGGGGCCGCGCGCTACGCCCGCACCGGCGACCGCCTCCCCGGTCCGGTCCGCGGCTACGAGCGGCTCTTCCGCCGCGCCCAGCGCAAAGTGGAAAAGCGCCATTTCCGCGACCGCCGGGCCCTGATGTACTTCGAGAAGCAGCGCACGAAGGTCCTCCGCGGCATGGGCCTCGATCCGTATCTGGACACGCCGGGATAGGGAGCATCGTCCTATCTCGACGGGGGGGCACGGCGGCGCTTGCACCGATGGAGTCTTCCAAGTAGCCTGGAAGGCAGTCCTTCAAGAGGCCTGTCGCTCGGCCGAGCTCGGCCGGTTCCCGCACGCGGGGCGCCGTGGCGGGCCTCCAAGGTCGGCTTGGACGGCCGGCCCATCGTCCGGGAGGAACCGCGCACGCTGTGCGGCGCCCGTACGCTTCCGCTCGGGGCAGCGTGCGCGATTCCCGGAACGCCACTGTCCATCGACGCACGCGCCGTAGGGGAGCTTCATGATTCGTCTGATCCTGTCGCTGGCGGCGGCGCTGGCCGCCCAAACGTCACTGGCCGGGGTGATCAACGTGGACCTGAACAAAGTGGACGGCCTGGGCTCGATGGAGTACTCCGGCACGGCCGCGGCACCGGACGGCGGCACGGTCTGGAATCAGGTCGCCACGGAGGACGGCACCGCATCGCGCCTGGCGACCTCGACCGGGGCGACCACGGGGGTCTCCATGCAGGTTTCCGGATTCACCGGCACCCACGACGGCTCCGCAAACGTCAACATGGACCACGAGGCCGTGGCCCTGGTGGGCGACTACAGCTTCGTCAGCAACAAGACCGGCACGGTGACGCTGCGCGGCCTGGTGCCCAACTCGACGGTCGATCTCTACATCTACGCCGGCGGGGATCAGCCGGACCAGAACGGCGTGATCGACGTCGGCGGCGTGGTGAAAGCCACCACGGGCCCCGACGCGTCCACGACCGCGTTGACCGAGATCGAGGACTACCTGGTGTTCCGAGGCGTCGCCACCAGCGCGACCGGGACCGCCAGTTTCACCCTCGCTCCCGACCAGAGCCAGTACGCGGCCGTCAACGGAGTGCAGATCGCCGGCATGCCGAACCTGCCGCAGGGAACGCCGGCCATCTCGGAGATCAACTCGATCGCGGACATCGACCTGGAGGGCAGCTTCCTCTACGCCGTGAACATGACGGGCGGCGATGAGACGGTCGGCGGCCTGGCGTTCACCAGCGAAGCGAACGCCCCTGCCGGATTCGACCTTCTCGGGACCGTCGGCCGGTACACGGCCGGCGGCGCTAAGCAGGCCGACCTGGGGGACGACGCGCTGAACGCGGTGATGAACACCACGGTGGACGACGGCGAGTCGGGACTGCTGGGCTTCACCCTCGACGGTCTGAAGCCGGGCTATCCCTACAAGCTACAGCTTCTGCTCTACGAGCCCTGGTTCGAGGCGGCCGGAGAACGCGTGTTCGACCTGTTCTTCGACACCTATCTCATGGCCGAAGACATCGACATCTACGGCCAGGTCGGCGCGGTGGACTCGGCCATGCTGGCCTCGCTCGAGTTCACGGCCACGCGCGACTCGCTGTACGTGTCCATGAGCCCCGACACCAATCGGGGCGTGATCAGCGGATTCACCCTGGAGGCCCTGCCCGTGCCCGAGCCGAGCAGCCTGCTGCTGGCCGCATGGGCCCTCGCCGGCGCAGTCCTGTGGCGCCGTCTCGACCGGCGCCGCCGCGCCTAGGGGACAACCGGCGCGTGCCTTCCCCTCGGGGCAGGCCAAGACGCGCGCCGGGTCATTTCCAGCGATAGGGCAGGACCGGCAGCTCGGCCAGGTAGTCGGGTTGCACGCCCTTGAGCCACACGTAGTCGCCGACGATCTTTTTGGCGTGCACGGTCCGCGAGGCCACCAGTCCGTAGATCGCGGCGCCCAGCAGTCCGATGATGCCGACCGGGATCAGCAGCCCGTATCCCTGCTCGGACAGCGCAATCCCGAGGAAGAACGCGGCCACCATCAGCGCGGCAAGCCCCCACGCGGTGGCGATCACCACGCGCCGCTGCTCCGCCCTTTCGCGGCTCAGCCCGACGAACACCGTGGCCTGCTTCCGCAATACCAGCGCCACGATGATGTAGAGGAGCGGGCTGACCAGGATCAACAGGTAGATGGCCGGGTGGTGCCAGTAGAGCGTGCGACGCAGCCGGATCGCGGCCGGCTGGTTGCTTTTGATGCACCGGTCAGCCAGGCGGAACCCCTGGTGCATCACCAGCACGTTCCCCTGCCGCCAGGCGCCGACCTCCGTGGCCGACTGCGGCAGAACAAATCTCGGCGCCGCGACCGCCATCGGCGACGCGTAAGGGTTCACCTCGGACATGATGGCCTCCTCCCGACGGCTGATGCCTTCTGACCAGGTTCCCCCCCGGGCAGCAGGATAGCGGCCCGGCCGCCGCCGGGCAAGCGGCGCGCAACGAGATTCCCGAAGTCTCGAAGACTTCCGAAGTCTGTCTCGGCCAGCTCAGTTCTCCGCCAGCACCTTGTGCCGCCCGTTGGACGGCGCGCGGAACCCGATCGGTCGGCGCGAGCGGGGGGCGGCGGCCCGCACGGCCATCTCGCGGCGGACCCAGTCCCAGTCCCACGTGCCGGTGTCCAGGCGGCGGAGCACGAGGAGCTTCTTGGCCTCTTCCATCTCGGCGAAGCTCATGCCGTCGGTGTCGGCCACGGCCCGGTCCACGTCGATGCCGGCCTGGATCTCCTCGTGCCACCGCTCGACGATCAGCCGGCGCCGCAGCCAGCCGTCGGGGTCGGCGAAGCGGATCACCACGTCGATCCGCCCGGGGCGCCGCGCGGCCGGGTCCAGCTCGTCCAGGTCCGCGTTGGTGGTGAACAGGTACACCACCCCGGACTTCTGGTCCACGCCGTCCAGCTCGCTGAGGAAGGTGGTCTGGCGGTCGCTCTCGCCGTGCGTGCGGCGGTCGCGCAGCGCGTCGTCGAAGTCGTCGAAGAGCACGATGCCCGGCGAGGCCAGGCGGAACAGCCGGCCGAGCTCCCGGTCGGAGCGGGCCTCGTCGTACACCTCGGGCGTGACCGCGCGCCACTCCAGGTTGCGCCGGCGGCACTCGCCGGCCAGCCAGCGGCAGGCCATGGTCTTGCCGTTGCCGGGTGAGCCGGAGAGCAGCACCCCGCGCTTCGGCGTGATGCCGTAGCGCTGCATCGCGGACCAGCCGCGGCGGAGGAAGCCCACCGTGTTGTCGAAAAGCCGCTTCAGATCGGTCTCGTCGACCACGGGCGGGGGCTGATCGCCCGCCTCGCGCAGGCCCTGGCGGATGGCGCGGTACAGCGCCCGCACCTGGTCGCGGCGCACGGCCCAGAAGTCCGGCACGAGGCTGTCGGGGCTGGGGATCTCCACGCGGACCAGGCGGATGGGTCCGCGGTCGGTGTCCCAACGGTAGCGTTCCATGCCGCCGCCGAGCTCGTGGCCGCGCCGCGAGCGGTCGAAACAGAGGATGGGCGGCTCGTGGGTCAGCCCCCGTCGGGCTTCCAACTTCAGGCGCTCCGCCATCCAAGTCCGGACGCTCCAGTCGAGGCAGACTGGCACCGCGCTGCCGCCGAGCATCTCCGACGCCCGGGCCAGGTAGGTCTGCAGCTCACTCTGGTAGGTTGCGAGGAACGACATGGTTCTGAAGGGGACACGGGCAGGGGCAGGGCGGTTCGCGATCGGGGAGCCATGGCGGGCAGCGGCGGACAAGCCGAGCATCGCGGATCCGGGAGCAGAGGCATATCCTTGTGAGGCCGGGGGGCTTGATTGGGAGACGCCGTTTGGCTCTTCATCCCAGCAAGCACGTTCGAGAGGCCCTCCATTACGCGGAACAGCAGGGCTGGACGGTGCGGAAGTCGCACGTCCCGTCCCATCCGTTGGGGGCCGATCTTCTGTGGCTTGGGTCATCCTTCTGTGGCTTGGGTCATCGCACGTGCTGGATGTCCGTGTTCTCCAGTCCGAGCAAACCGAGACCAACCCCACCGACTTTCGTCGTTCGACATCTGGGTTTCTGGCGGAAATCGACCGAATGCAACTCGAAGTCCGCGAGTACCTGAGCCTGCTCCCGTCGCAACGCCAAGAGACCGCTTGAGGGCCGTGGGGCACGGGCTGCTTGTCGGCCCGTGTTCCCTTCTGGCAGACTGTCAGGCGTGGAACAAGAAGAGGCACTTCGCGACACCGTGCGGGGGGCTCGTCCAGCGGGGCCATTGCCACCAGCCACCCAACCCACCGCAAAGCCGCGTAACCGGCGGCAGCGTGACCTGCGCCAAAGGCAGCCGCGCACGGGAGACGTTCCCCGGCATCTTCCCGCGGCCATAGAGCCTCGCCGCACCGGTCGCAGCCCGCCGCTTGACCCGGCCTGCCCGTCGGGCTAATCTCGGCGGAAACCACCCGATGGCTCCGAACGCCTGGACTGTCGGCCACTCTTGCTTTGCTCGCCCCCATCGATCCGCTTCGGAGAACACCGATGAAGACCAACCGCCGCTTGTTTCTCGGGGCCGCGGCCGCCGGCAGTCTGGCCCTTGCCCGGGGCGTCCACGCCGCGCCGGCCGCGGACCGCCCGATCCGCATGGGCCTGGTGGGGGCCGGCTGGTACGGCATGGTCGACGCCAAGGCGGCGCTGAAGGTCGGCGGCGTCGAGCTGGTCGCGGTCTGCGACGTGGACAGCGAGCACCTCAAGAAAGCCGCCGACGAGCTGGAGAAGCTCCAGGGCAAGCGACCCAAGGAGTTCAAGCTCTACGAGGACCTCCTCGCCATCGACAACCTGGACGCGTTGATCATCGGCACGCCGCCGCAGTGGCACGCCCTGCAGTTCATCGCGGCCCTGGAGCGGGGCCTGGACGTGTATTGCGAAAAGCCCCTGGCCTACGACGTGCGCGAGGGCCGGGCGATGGTCGAGGCCGCGGGGAAGCATCCCAAGCAGATTGTGCAGGTAGGCTTCCAGCGCCGCCAGAGCAAGGCGTTCCAGGCGGTCAAGGAGTTCGTGGCGGCCGGCGGGGCAGGCGAGATCGTCCAGGTCGACGCCCAGATCCACTACCACGCCGGCACCAAGGACCCCACGCCGCAGAAGCCGCCCGCCTCGCTCGACTGGGACCTGTGGTGCGGCCCCGCGCCCGAAATCCCCTACAGCCCCCAGGTCGGCCACAAGAGCTGGCGCCTGGAGAAGACCACCGGCCACGGGCATCTGGTGGATTGGGGCATCCACCTCATCGACGCCTGCCGCGTGATCCTCGATCTCGGCACGCCCAGGCGGATCACGGCGGCCGGTGGCCTCTACAAGTACAAGGGGATCATCACCACGCCCGACACGCTGACCGCCCACTTCGAGTTCGACCGCTGCCCCGTGGTCTGGCGCCACCGGCTGTGGGGCGCCGAGGAGTACACGCCCGAAGTGAACAACGGCGTGCTCCTCTACGGCGATGAGGCCACCGTGTTCGCCAGCGACAACCAGTGGATCGTGATCCCCAAGGGGAAGAACAAGGACCGCAAGGTCCACGAGGTGAGGACCCCGGCCGGCCAGGAGCACATGGCCGACTTCCTCGCCTGCGTGCGCAGCCGCAAGCAGCCCGTGTGCAGCGTGAAGGACGCCCACCGCTCGACGGCCACCGTGCAGCTCGGCATGATCGCCTACGAGAGCGGCTCGGTCGTGGCCTGGGACGGGGGCAAGGAAGAGATCCTCGACAACCCGGCCGCGGCGAAGCTTCTGAAGCGCGAGTACCGCAGCCCGTGGGAGCATCCGCACGCTGCTTGAACGTCCGGAAGGGGGCAGGCACCGTTCGTGCGAAGCACCCTCCGGGCCGCTACGCGGCAAACGCTGCCAGCCCCCTTCGCCTCAATACAGCGCCATGGCCAGCTTGCGGCGGTAGTCGTTGACCATCGGATCGCTGTCGCCCAGAAGGTGGAAGAGCTGGACCATCAGCTCCCGCGCGGGCTCGCCCCAGTTGGCCCGGTCCCTCTCGACCACGGCCAGCGCGGTCTGCATGGCCTCCTCATGGCGCCCCGCCGCGGCCAGGGCCTTGGCCAGGTTCAGCTGGAGCTGCATGTCGCCGGGGTTGGCCTCCGCGGCCTGGCGGCACTCGTGGAGGCTGCCGGTCTCGCCGGCCCCGCGGCGCATGGCGATCTCCGCGTGCACGGCCTGGCCCTCCTGGTCCAACAGGTCGGCTTCCACCAGCGGCCGCAAGGCCTCCTCGGCCTCGTTCGCGCGGTCCTGGTGCAAGAGCACCCGGGAAAGACCCACCCGGGCCCGCACGTCGTTGGGCGACTCGGCCAGGGCCTGGCGATACCTGGCCTCGGCCGCCTGCGGGTCGGCCACCTCCAGCGCCCGGGCCTCGGCCGCCAGCTTCTCCGCCTGGCTGGGAAGCACCTGCGCGAGCCACTGGCGGATTTGCGGCTCGGGCAAGAGCCCGGTGAACTGGTGGACCACGGCCCCCTCGCGCACGGCGAACACGGCGGGAATCGCCTGCACGCCGAACGCCGCGGCCACCTGGGGCATCTGCTCCGTGTCGGCCTTGACCAGGATGAACGCCCCGGCGTGCTCCTGGGCCAGCCGCTCCAGCACCGGGCCCAGCGTGCGGCAGGGATGGCACCAGGCCGCCCAGAAATCGACCACGACCGGCAGGCTGTGCGAGCGCTGGATGACGTCCTCTTCGAACCGCTCGGCGGTGGTCTCGACGATCCAGGGCGATTTCTCCGGCATGGGTCCGATCTCCTCGGTTGATGGATGAACCTCCAGTGTATGCGCGGAGCGGGGCGCGGCAAGGCGCCGCGCCCCCGGGACGCGGGTCGCCGCCCCGCCGCGGAATTGCCCTGGCCCGGAGCCCCGTCTATGATGGCGGGGCCTGTGGGCCGACATCCTCCCCATCTCGCGAAGCAGTCCCTGGAGACGCCGCCATGTCCCGCGCCTATCGACCGATCTTTGTGGCTTTGCTTCTGACGGGGCTAATGGTGCTGCCCGGTGCCGTTTCGGCCCGAGCGGCCGAGGAGGGGGGCGCCCCGGCGGAGCTGCTGGTGTACTTCGGCACCTATACGCGCGGCGAGAAGAGCAAGGGGATCTACGTGGCGCGGCTCGACCGCCGCGACGGCAAGCTCCGCGAGCCGGAGCTGGCCGCGGAGCTGAAGAACCCGTCGTTCGTGGCGATCCATCCCAACCGGCGGTTCCTTTACGCGGTGGGCGAGATGTACGGGCCCGGCGGCAAGGGCGGGGCCGTCAGCGCCCTGGCCATCGACCCGAAGTCCGGCAGGCTCAACCCGCTCAACCAGCAGTCCTCTGGCGGCCCGGGCCCGTGCCACGTGACGGTCGATCCCTCGGGCCGGTGCGTGCTCGTCGCCAACTACGGCGGCGGCAGCGTGGCCTGCCTGCCGATCGGCGAGGACGGGCGCCTCAAAGAGGCCGCCTCGTTCATCCAGCACGAGGGCTCCAGCGTCGATCCGCGGAGACAGAAGGGCCCGCACGCCCACTCGGTCAACTGCGATGCGGCCGGCCGGTTCGCCTTCGTGGCCGACCTGGGCCTGGACAAGGTGATGATCTATCGCCTGGATGCGGCCAACGGGAAGCTCCATGCCAATGATCCGGCGTTCGCCTCCGTGGAGCCCGGCTCGGGGCCGCGCCACTTCGACTTCCACCCCTCAGGCAGGTTCGCCTGCGTGATCAACGAGCTGGCCTCGACGATCACCGCCTTCTCGTACGACGCGTCAAAGGGCGCGCTTGAAGCGATCCACACCCTCTCCACGCTGCCCGAGGGCTTCGACGGAAAAAACACCACGGCCGAGGTCCAGGTCCACCCGTCGGGACGTTTCGCGTACGGCTCGAACCGCGGCCACGACAGCATTGCCATCTTCGCGGTAGACGGGGACTCGGGCCGTCTGACGCCCGTCGGCCACCAGTCCACCGGGGGCAGGACCCCGCGCAACTTCGGCATCGATCCGTCGGGCGCGTACCTCCTGGCCGCCAACCAGGACTCGGACAACGTGGTGGCCTTCCGCATCGACCAGGACACCGGCAGGCTCGCCCCCACGGGTCAAGAGTTGAAGGTCGGCCGCCCGGTCTGCGTGGAGTTTCTCAGCCCGCCGCGATAGGGGATCGTGAGGTCAGACTTCCGAAGCCGCCAGGACTTCGGAAGTCTCGATCGCCGATCTCGCCGTGAAATGCCAAGCGGCGTGGTGAGCATGCCCCGGATTGTGAGCGGACCGTGAGTGCCGCTTGCGGAACGCTCACGGTAGCTCCGCGGGAAGGAGCGATTCGGAAAGCCGGCGGTTGACGCGGCGATCCGCGCCGGGCTACAAAGCAGGGGTGGACGACGTTTCTGCGCGCAGCCCGTCGCGCCTCCGCGGCGGATGCGGCGCGGTGGGGCAGCTCTGGGGTACTCCTGCTCGTCCGGCCTGCGCGCGACACCAGCAAGCACGCACCACACGACATGGCTGGCGAGGGTCTTCAAGCGGTGTTCCAGGACTTCGCGCGGCGGGTGCGCGACTACTGGGACCGCGTTCAACTGGAGGTCATCTCCGAGGACATCCTCCGCATGGCGCTGGCCAGCTCCAGCGAGGTGGAGTCGGCCGCGCAGGCCCTGATCGACGCGCAGACCGCGAGGCGCCAGGCGCGGCAGGATTGCATCGAGTCCGGTCGCCACTTCGCCAAGGCCCTGGAGCGGGCGGGCAAGGACCCGATGGGCCTGCTCCGTCTGGTGCAGTGCCTGGAGTGCGGGGGTGATCCGCCGACCGCCCTGGCGGTGTGGCAGAAAGCCCGCCGCCAGCTCGAGGGCGCCTTGGCCGGCGAGAAGGCCCCTGCGCACGTGACCCTGACCCAGGTCGCGGCGCTGCTGAAGGAAGACAAGCGAGCCTTTCGCGAGCGGATCCTCACCGGCGAGTCGTTCCCCGAGCCGGTCGTGGCCGGCCAGGGGACGCAGCCGCGCCTGTTCGACTACCACCAGGTCCGCCAGTGGCTGATCCAGTCCGATCCGACCCTGGCCGCGCGCCTGCCCGACCGTTTCGTCGTTGTCCAGCGGCTTCTGGCCGGGACCTCGGCCCCAGGCTGACCGGTGCGGTCACGGCGAAGGCCGGACGGCGGATCAGCGCTTCTCGCTCCCCGCGCTTGCCACGGCGACCGCCCCGAACAGCTCCGCGGCGGGCCGGGCGACGCGGCGGAACGCGGCGGTGGGCATGGCCACCGTGTCCCAGCTCGGCGAGATCGGCCGGCAGGCGGCCGCGTAGTCGGCCAGCTCGACGCCGACGAACCCGTACAGGGCCTCGCGGTGCTCGAACATCAAGTCGGCGGAGAGTGGCGCCCGATCGCCCGCCACGTTGAACGCGAACACCAGAAGGCCGCGGAACGAATCGCCGAACACGATCTCCCACCGGGCGAGGCTCTCCAGGTCGTCACGCGTGGACCAGTTCTTCCAGTACTGGCAGGTCTGGTCGCCGCTCGGGAACCGACGGCCCTTGACGTCCACCAGCCACGTGCGGCCGCCCGGCGAAGAGACGATGAAGTCGAGGCTCTTCAGCGACCGCCCCTCGGCCAACAGGCTCCGCCGCCCCTCGTCCACCGCCACGTACGGCAGCCGGAGCATGCGGAGATACTCCTCGAAGGCCGCCTCGTAATGGTTGTCGCGATTGGCCATGGGGACGAGGACGAATGGCGAATGACGAATGGCGAATGGCGAATGAGGAACGACCAATGGGCGCGCAGCCGGATGCCAATGCTCCGCCGCGAGATCAACTCCCCCCTGGACGCACGCCCTTCTCCCGCAGCCACTGGTCGCCCCGCGCGGCGTCGGCCGCGTCGAGCGCGGGGCTGGGCTCGGACCGGGGCTCCAGGTCGTCGTAGCACCCGTTGGCGCAGCACAGCTCGACCAGGGCCTGAAGATCCAAAGCCACGTCGGCGTCGGTCTGTCGCAGCGGCACGCAAATCCACGGCAGCGTGCGATCCAGCGGCATGGGATCGACCTCGGCCTTTTCCGGCTGCCGGGCCCGGCGCACCATGGCCTGGCAGGTGGCGCAGCAACGGGGCGGCACGCGCTGCTGCGGCACGGAAAGCACGCGGCGCCCCACGCGCGTCACGTCGATTTCCACCAGACTCGCGCCCGCAGCCAGCATTTCCTGCTGTTTCTGCGGGTAGAGGTTCTGCCCCTGGCCGGGCACCTTGTTCGTCGGGCTGGAGCTCTTCATGTCCGCCGCGCTCCTACTGCAGGATGCGGTGCAGCGCCTCAATCACGCTTGCCGCGTCCGGCTCCAAAGGCACGTCCTGCTGGGTCTTCTCCGCGAGGTCCTTGACCTGGATCGTGCCGGTCTCGAACTCGCTGGCGCCGGCGATCAGCGCGATGCGGAAGCCCCGGCGGTCGGCGTACTTCAGTTGCTGCCCCAGCTTCCTGGCGTCGGGATAGACCTCCACGCCGATTCCCGCGCGGCGAATCGCCGCGGCCAGGGCGAGGTAGTCGCCAAGCCGGCCCCTGTCGAAATACGGGACGAACACCGGGGCGGGCGTGGCCACCTTCTCGACCATGCCCAGCTCCTCCATGGCGGCCAGCAGGCGGTCCAGCCCGAGCGAGGCCCCGATGCCCGGCAGCTCCTGGTTGGTGTACAGCTCGGCCAGGTTGTCGTAACGCCCGCCCGAGCAGACGCTGCCGATGCCCGGCAGCGCCCCGAGGAACGTCTCGAAGACCACCCCGGTGTAATAGTCGAGCCCCCGGGCGATCGACACGCTCAGTTGCACGCGGTCGTCGGGCACGCCGGCCGCGCGCACGCCGGCGAGGACCTCCCTGAGGCGTTCGGCCCCTTCGCGGCCCTTCTCGCTTGCGGCCACCAGGGGGCC
Source organism: uncultured Pirellulales bacterium (assembly GCA_964434165.1). Taxonomy (GTDB): domain Bacteria; phylum Planctomycetota; class Planctomycetia; order Pirellulales; family Thermoguttaceae; genus CAYSUS01. Next base: position 55,136 of record CAYSUS010000023.1, on the reverse strand, counting down.
GAGCTGCGCGAGGACCTCGTCGTTGGTGCCCGAGATGGCGGCCAGGCGGAGGATCTCCCGGGCCTGCGCGGCCGTGGTGCCGGCGGCGGACTGCATCTCCTCGGCCACCTGGTCGGGCCCGGTCTTGTCGAGCTTGTCCAGGGCGCGGAGGATCGGCACCTGCGCGGCGGCCAGGTCGAGCCGCTCCAACAGGCCGTTGAGCACCATGCGGTTGTTGACGCGCACGGTGAACGCGTCGAAGCCGATCGCCCGGAGAAGATCGTGGATCACCAGCACGGTCTCCACGTCGGCGGCGGCGCTCCGCGTGCCGATCGTGTCGAAGTCGCACTGCATGAACTCGCGGTAGCGGCCCCGCTGGGTGTTCTCCCCCCTCCAGACCGTGCCGATGTGATAGCGCTTGAAGGGCGTGCCCAGCTCGGCGAGGTGCTGGGCGGCGAACCGCGCCAGCGGCACGGTCAGGTCGAACCGCATGCCCACCCAGCGCTCGCCGTGGTCCTGGAACTTGTAGAGCTGCTTGTCGGTCTCCTCGCCCCCCTTGCCGGCGAGGATCTCCAGGTACTCCAGGGCCGGGGTGTCGATGGGGCTGAAACCGTAGCTGCGATACACGCGCCGCGCCGTCTCGATCAGCTTCTCGCGCGGGATCATCGCCTCCGGCAGGTAGTCGCGGAAGCCTTTCAGGGTGCGGGGCTGGATGCGAGGCGTGGACACGGTCGGTGGGGAATGACGAAGGACGAAGGAAAGACGAAGAACCAATGACGAATGGCGAAGAAACGACAACCCGTGCGGCCAGTCGCCATTTGCCCCTAGACCACCTTCAGCGGGTTGGGCTTGGGCGAACGCATTAGCTTCTTGCCCTGCGGGCCGAGCACGGCCTCGGTGTACTCGGCGACCTGCTCGGCCGTCTCGAAGTACCGCTCGTAGCACCAGTCGTCCTCGTACTCGCACTCGGTGGTGCTGTACTTGCGGCAAATCTGCGGCCGGGTCTCGTAGATGCCGCACATGTTGTCCGGCCGCAGCTTCTTGCAGGTCGTGTGGACCATCAGGTACCAGTCCTCATCGTCCGTGAAGATCGAGGCCCGGTCGTGCAGGAGGAACCACCGCATGTGCTCGTAGTCCTCCAACTCGGTGGGCTCCTCCAAGGGCAGGGCGAAATACTGGCAGCACTTCGCCGTGCAGTGCATGCAGAGGTTCTCGCCCGGCCTGAGGTCCTCGCGCCGCGGCTTGGTCCGGGCCTGCTGCGGGGTGGGCTGCTGCGTCGTGGCGGTCGCCATCCTGGGTCTCCCTGGGGTCTCCGTTCGGGCTTGCCCGGCCAGACACCGGGACGGTGCGCCCGGTTCGTGCCGGGTGCGGCATGATACAAGCGTACAGCCGTCCAGCGTAGCAAACCGCGGGATAGAAGGCCAGACTCCGCACGCCGAGGGGGTGTGAGCGGCGGCCTCACGTCTCGGCGTTCCCGCCATGCTTGGGGAGGCGCCCGAGAGCAGAGTGCAGTCGCCGCGCGCGGGTCCCCCACGCCGTCGAACCTGGCACAATTCTCGCGATTGCCGCCTGGCAGCCGTCGGGAAAAAATGGCGTCGAGGCGACCTCGATCGTGTGCCGTGGGTTGGCCGCGGAGATTCGGCCTGGAGGTGGCGGCCTGTTGTCCCGGAACCGTCGCCGAGGATTGCGAACGATGGCAGCGCTCCCCCTATTCGCCGCTTCTGCCCGCAACCATAATCCTGATATAGACTTGCGATTTCTTACCCCTCATTGTGGTGTCACAAACTGGAACCGCGCGGTTCCGTTGACCAACGCGCGCGGGCCCAGTCCCGGGCGAATGTTGCAAAGCTACATGACGTTGTCGTTTACGCGCGCCCGCCCCGGCCGCTCGCGGCTTGCCGGGTGCGCCGGGTTCCCCCACAATGGGGTTATGTGTTTCCGCGGCGCGGTCCGCTGGGGTAACTCGGTATGAAGCCCGTCCTCGTCCTCCAGCACGTGCCTCACGAGACGTTGGGCATGCTCGCCCCGTGCCTTGAGTCCGCGGGGCTGAGCTGGCAAACCGTGGAGTTGTATCGCCGGCCTCGCGATCCGCCGATGGCCCTTCCGCTGGGGGGCGCGGCAGGCCTGGTGGTTCTTGGTGGCCCGATGAACGTCGATCAGGTGGAGCGATTCCCCTGCCTGGATCTGGAAGTGCACTGGATCCGAGAGGCCCTTGAGCGGGAGCTGCCGACCCTGGGCGTCTGTCTTGGGTCTCAACTCCTGGCCAAGGCCCTGGGCGCGCGGGTGTCTCCGAACCCGCGCAAGGAGATCGGCTGGTACGAGATCCGGCTTACGCCCGAGGCCGAAGCCGATCCGCTCTTCGAAGGCGTGGCGCCCTCGCAGGTTGTGTTTCAGTGGCACGGCGACACGTTTGAGCTGCCCGACCGCGCCGTACACCTGGCCAGGAGCGAGCTGTGCGTTCACCAGGCGTTCCGATACGGGACGTCGGCGTGGGGGCTGCAATTCCACGTCGAGATGACCCGAGACCTGGTCGAGTCGTGGTTCGCGGTCCCGGAGAACCGGGACGAGGTCGCTGGGCTGGACGACATCGACCCTCGGGGGGTGCTTGCCCGACTGCCGGAGGCGCTGCCGCGAGTGCAGGCCCTGGGCGATCGGGTGCTTTCCCGATTCGCCGCATTTTGCCGTGACAGGGCGTGATCGCCGCCCCGCAGCCGCCGGCGTCTCTTTCGCACAAGTCTCGTCATAGTATTTGTTTGTGTCGTTGTTCCGCGCGATTCGCTGACGCCTTTCGCACGGCAGCACGCTCCGCGCGGCACTAATACAAGTGGGGTAATGATTCCGCTTGCTTGGAGCCTGCGGACTGGGCGACCCGCCCAATCCGGGGCGGGATCGAATCCCCAGAACCCCCAATCCGCGAAGAGCATCGCGCCGCCGAGGTACGACCATGCGACTGACCCTTCGGACCATGCTGGCCTACATGGACGACATCCTCGAGCCGGAGCACGCTCAGGCCCTGGGCAAGCGGATCGAGGAGAGCGAGCGGGCCGCCAACCTGCTCGTGCGGATTCGCGACGTCACCCGGCGTCTGCGGCTGGGAGCCCCGAACGTGGGCGAGCGCGGGGCCATGTTCGACCCGAACACCGTGGCCGAGTACCTCGACAACACGCTGGCTGGCGACCGGGTCCCGGACTTCGAGCGGGTCTGCCTGGAATCGGACATGCACCTGGCGGAGGTTGCGGCCTGCCATCAGGTTCTGACCTTGGTGCTGGGCGAGCCGGCGGAGGTGGATCCCGAGAGCCGGCAGCGCATGTATCAGCTTCCGAGTCTGGCCGCGACCCAGCCGGCCGCCCCGCCGGAGGAGAAGCCGTCGCCGCCGCCGACCCCGGGCGGGGACGGGGCGGCGCGAACGGAGCAGTCGCCGGCGCAGCCCAAGCCCGAACGGCCGGCGATCCCCGACTACCTGCGCGAGCCGCCTGCCCGGCGTCGGTTCTGGCCGGTGGCCGCGGCCTTGTTCCTGGCCGGGTTCCTCACGGTGGTGGTGCTGGCGCTGCTGGGGCAGTTCGCCCCGGACAAGCCGCTGGGCAAGCTCCTGGGGATTCCACAGCCCGAGGTGGCCCAGCAGCCCGAGTCCCCCGACCCGGAACAGCCTTCGAACCAAGCGTCCGAGGAAGAGGGAGGCACCGAGCTGGAGCAGCCTGAGGGGGTCAAGCCGGGCCCCGATCCGAAGGACGGTGCACCGGACGGGGAGCAGCCGCCGCTGCCCGAGGACGTGGGAGCCGGGCCGCCGGCCCCCGCCGAGGAGAGACCCATGCCGGCCGCCAAGGCCGACGAAAACGGGGGCGAGTCCGGCCCCGATACCAAGACGCCGCCGAATGGCGAATCGATTCCCCCGTCCAAGCCCGGGCCGGACGTGGTCGGTCCGCTCGTGAAGCCCGGCGGGGAAGACGCCCAGCCGGGCCCGACCGCCAAGCCCGACGAGGCCATGGCCGAAGCGCCGAAGCCCAAGCCGGCCGACGCCGCGCCCTTGCCGCCCGAACTGGTCGGGCGACTGGTGTCCGATCGGGAGGTCCTGCTGACCTACGACGCCAAACAGGCGGCCTGGATGCGCGTGCCGTCGCAGGGCAGCATCGCCGCGGGGCAGACGTTTCTGGCCCTGCCGACCTTCCGTCCGATCCTCGGCCTTTCCGTGGGCCTGACGATTCGGATGACTGGCGGCACCGAGATCGACCTCGTGGAGACGGACGCGGACGGCGCCCCAGGGCTGAGCGTGGTCTATGGCCAGCTGCTAATCAGCACGGTGGGCAAGGCGGACACGCGACTGCGTCTGACCGCGGGCCAGGTCTCCGGGGTTCTCACGCTGGTCGATCAGGACTCGGCCGTGGCGGTCGCGGTATCCCGCGACCATGTCCCGGGGCGCGACCCGGAGACGCGGCCCGACCCCACGATGCTGGAGATCTACGCCCGCACCGGACGATTCGCCTGGACGCCGACCGAGGGCGGGCAGGCGCTGATGGCGCAGGTCGGCGAGCAGCTCACGCTGGGTGGCGCCGAGGTGCCCCAGCCGCGGAGCATGGAAGAGGCGCCGGCGTGGCTGACCGAGGACACGGCTGCCCCGTTGGATCGGCGCGCTTCGCCCGAGATCGAGGCCGCCCTGGCCCTGGAGCGGCCCGCACGGATCGGCCTGCTCGAGCTGTTGGACCATCGCCAGCGCGAGGTCCGGTGGTTGGCCGCGCGCAGCCTGGGATACCTGGGCGAGTACCAGTTGATGGTTGCGGGGCTGAACAGCCCGGACGAGCGCTTGGTCTGGAACGACTACATCGAGCAGTTGCGCGAGGCGGTGCTGCGCGGGCCCGGTGCTGCCGGCGCGGTTCGCGAGGCCATGGTCAGGCAGTTCGGGCAGGAGGGGGCCGACCTCTACCGCATGCTGCTCGGCTACTCCAACGAGGGGCTCGGGGCCGGCGAAGCCGAGCAACTGGTCAATCACCTGGAGCATTCCGAGCTTGCGTTCCGCGTGATAAGCTTCTGGAACCTGCGGAGCATCACGGGACTGGGCCTGTTCTATCAGCCGGAAGCCCCGGAGGCCCGCCGCAGGCAGTCGGTGGCGAAGTGGCGCGAGCGCCTGTCCGCGGGGGAGATCGTGCGTCCCGATAAGAAGGGGTCCACAAGCAAGCCTCCTGCCAGCAAACCAGTGCCTTCTTCGCCAGATACCCCGGGCGCGGACGCCCCGTCGTCGCTTCCGCCTGCGAAGCCTTCCCACGATGGCCCCTCACTGGGCCTCTGACACGGCCTTAGGGGGGTGGTCGGGCGGTGGGGTCGGGCGGGCCAGCCGCCGATCACCGCGGGGGTGGGATCCCTTGGCGCGCCGCGCCGCTGCTGGCTCGCCTTGCGTGATTCTGGAGAAAATGCGGTCAGGATCCTTGTGCCCAAGCGGCCAGAAGGGTGCTCCGCACAAAAGCGTCCTGACCTCTTCCCGCCTCCCCTGCCCTGTTTCCCCACCCAGGATCGTGCACGGTTACTCAGCGTCTTCGGGGACTTGTCCTGACGCGCGGTCGCAGGTCTCCCCCCCCTCTGCGGCGAGCTAGAATGGGATAGCGAAATCACGCGGGCCTTGCGGATCCCGGCATTGCGGTTTGTGCAACCTCAAAAGGTCGGCTAAAATGACACGTTTTGATGCCGGTGAGGATACGGCCCCTCGTTCCACGCCATCCCATGGAGGTAGTCGGTGGAGATCAAGATCTCGACCCGCCACGGCCAAATCAGCGACGAGACCCAGGCCTGGATCGCGGCGAAGTTGGAAAGGCTCACGCGGCTTTTCGATCGTCTGACGCTGATCGAAGTAGCGATCGACCTGGAGCATCGCGATCTGCCCGGCATCGACGTCCGCGTCTCGGCCGAGCACTGCCACGACTTCGTGGCCACCAGCCAGTCGGAAGATCTTCTGGCCTCCACCGACGACGTGGTAAGAAAACTGGAACAACAGCTCCGCAAGCACAAGGAGAAGGTTGTGGACCGGCATCGCACCGCGGTTCACAAGCAGGCGCCGGCGCCGGCGGACTTGCGCCCGGCCGTCGAATAGCGCCGCCGCCGCATCGGGCGGCCCGACGTCTTGCGGAGAATCACCGAGAAGGAGAACAGGTGCATGAAGTTTGCCGATTTCGTGGTTCGCGAGGCGGTTCGGGCGGAGCTCGCCGCCGACGACAAGGAGGCGGTCATCCGGGAGATGGTCCAGTCCTTGCTTGACGCCGGCGGGATCGAGCCGGGCGAGTTCGAGAGCATCGTGAAGGCGATCCTCAAGCGCGAGGAGCTGGGCAGCACCGGCATCGGCCGCGGCGTCGCCGTGCCGCACACCAAGCATCCCAGCGTGGAGAAACTGGTGGGCACGGTTGCGGTCAGCACCGAGGGGGTCGATTTCGACAGTCTCGACGGGGAGAAGGTCAACCTGTTCTTCCTGCTCATCTCACCGCCCGATCGACCCGGCGATCACCTCCGGGCGCTGGAGAACATCTCCCGCCAGCTTCGAGACGACACGTTCTGCCGGTTCCTCAAGCAGTCGAAGACCAACGAGGACATCGTGCAGTTGCTGGATGAAGCGGACAACAACCAGTTCGGTTCCTAGGGAGGGGGCAGCGTACCGCGTCGAACGAAGCCGCCGTCCGCGCGCCGCCGGCCGGCGAGGCGCTTCGGACGGGTGTCGCGGGCGCCGGGGCGGCGCGGAGGGCTCGAACAGGACATGGACGATCGGCTGACGGCATCGCGGACGGTCACCGTCATCAACGAGGAGGGGCTGCACCTTCGCGCGGCGAGCCAGTTCGTCCAGCGCGCACGACGATTCCAATCGCACATCGAGGTGGTCAAGGACCACGACCGGGCCGACGGCAAGAACATGCCGCTGCAGTTGACCGCGCTGGGGGCCCAGCAGGGCGACGAGCTGCGTCTGGAGGCCACGGGCCCGGACGCCGAGGAGGCCCTCCAGGCGCTGGCCGACCTGTTCGCCAGCAAGTTCGCGATGGAGCCCGAGTCCCGTGGCGGCCTGACCGAGGAATAGGCGGCAGGCCGGGGGGACGGCGCGATCCGCGGCGGGTCGGCCGCCCCGGCAAGGATTTACATGCAGAAGCTGCAGGGGATAGCGGTCTCGCCGGGGGTGGTAATCGGCGAGGCACTGGTCATGGACAGCGAGGGTTTTCGCATCCCTCGCCGGTTCGTCGCGCGCGATGCGGTCGAGGACGAGCTGGAGCGGCTGGACAAGGCCGTGACCGCGTCGGGCGAGGAGATCGCGCGGAATCGCGACGCGATCGCCCGCGAGCTGGGTCCCAAGTACGGCGCCATCTTCGCCGCGCACCTGGAGCTGCTCAACGACGCGCAGCTCCGCGCCGAGCTGGAGGAGATGATCCGCCTGCGGCACTACTCGCCCGAGTACGCGGTCAGCCGGGTGCTCCGCCGCTACACGCAGGCCTTCCAGAAGCTGGAGAGCCGGCATCTGGCGGAGCGGGCCAACGACATCTTCGACATCCAGAAGCGGCTGCTGCGCAATCTCCTGGGGCGGCGCCGCGAGCAGATCTCGCACCTGACCTCGCCGGTGCTCGTCCTGGCCCACGATCTGACGCCCAGCGAGACGGCCAACCTGCACCGCCAGTACGTCAAGGGCTTCGTGACGGAGACGGGCGGTCCGGGCAGCCACACGGCGATCGTGGCGGCGGCCCTGGAGATCCCGGCGGTCGTCGGCACCGGGCCGTTCCTGTCCGAGGTCTCCGGGGGCGACCTGATCATCATCGACGGCGACCAGGGGCTGGTCGTCGTGCACCCGGACGAAGAGACGATCGCCCGCTACCGCCACGAGGCCGAGCAGGCCCGCGACCTGGCCGTGCGCCTGCAGACGCTCCGCGACCTGCCGGCCGAGACGGCCGACGGCGTCCGCGTCGAGCTGCTGGGCAACATCGAGTTCCCCTACGAAGTCGATCACTGTCTGGAGCGCGGGGCCGACGGGGTGGGCCTTTACCGCACCGAGTTCCTCTACCTCGGGGCCGACAAGGTGCCCGACGAACAGGTGCATTACGAGGCGTACTCCCAGGTCGTCGAGCGGATGGGCGGCCGCCCCGTGACCATCCGCACCTTCGACATCGGGGCCGACAAGGTGCCGCATCTGGCGGAGGTCGAGGACGAGCGGAACCCGTTCCTGGGGCTGCGGAGCATCCGCCTGGCGCTGCGCAACATCTCCATGTTCCGCACGCAACTCCGCGCGGCCCTGCGCGTCAGCCGGCTGGGCAACGTGCGGATCATGTTCCCGCTGGTCTCCACGCTGCTCGAGCTGCGCCAGGCCAAGATGGTGCTGGCCGACGTGATGGAGGACCTGGACGAGCATGGCGTCGAGTTCGACCGCGAGATCCAGGTGGGCATGATGGTCGAGGTCCCCTCGGCGGTGATGATGATCGACCGGTTCGTGGACGAGGTCGATTTCGTCAGCATCGGCACCAACGACCTGATCCAGTACACCCTGGCCGTGGATCGGAGCAACAAGGACGTCGTGGGCCTGTACAACGCCTCCGACCCGGCCGTGCTGAAGCTGATCGCCATGACGGTCACCGCGGCCAAGGCCAGACCGGTGGCCGTCAACCTGTGCGGACAGATGAGCGGCAGCGCCACGTTCACGATGCTGCTGCTGGGGCTCGGGCTGCGGCAACTGAGTGTCGCGCCCAGCGTGATCCCGGAGATCAAGAAGGTGTGCCGCAGCGTCACCATCGCCCATTGCGAGGAGGTCGCGCGGCGGGCGCTCGTCATGGAGAACGCCCGCGACATCAAGTCCTTCCTGAAGGAGGAACTGAGAAAACACGTGCCGGAACTGGCACCGTGAGCCGTGCCGGGGCCCCGGTGGGGCAGGCCCGGCAGGCAGCGAGAGTATTTCCTCACGGCGGGTCCGCGACCGCGGACCGGCCGTGGTGGCCGAGATTCGTTGTTTCTTCGAAGCCATTTGAAGGTCCCCCGCCGCGACGGCAGCGGCGGGGGAGTTCGAACCGATGGTTCGAAAGCGAGTACGCATCCGTTTTCGCAAGCAGGGAGACCTGCGGTGGATCGGGCACCGCGATCTGGTGCGCGCCGTCGAGCGTCTGCTGCGTCGCGCGGGATTGAAGCTGGCCATGAGCGAAGGATTCCATCCCAAGCCCCGCATGAGCTTCCCTTCCGCCTTGCCGGTGGGCATCGAGGGCCGGGACGAGGTGATGGAGATCGAGTTGGCCGAAACGACGCCCGCCCATCAGCTCGCCGCGCGACTGGCGCCCCTGGTGCCCCCGGGCCTGGCGCTGGAGCGTATCGATCCGGTGCCGGAAGGGTCCCGAAAGCCGCAGCTCCGATCGGCGACGTATCGAATCGCCGTCCCCCCCGACCGCCGGGAGGAGGCCGCCCTTCGAATCGAAGCGGTGCGGGCCGCCGCGGAGGTTCCGATCCTCCGCGCCGGGCGCACCGAGCCGATCGACCTGAAGGAGTTCCTCGAGGCGATGGAGCTGGACGGGCAGGCGCTCGAGTTCCGCCTGCGGATCGGCCGCGGGGCGTCGCCCGGGCCTCGCGACGTCCTGGCCGTCCTGGGCCTGGACGACGTCGAGCGGGGCGGAGGGACCGTAGCGCGAACCCGAGTGGAGCTGGTGCCATGACAACCCACCGAATCCGCCGCGCGCCCGCCTCTCCCCTTGCGATGCGACTGCGTGCACGCCGACCTTGCCGGCGCAGAAAGCTGAATCATGAAGCAGGAAATGCTGATCAATGTCGCGCAGCCCGAGGAGTGCCGAATCGCGATCATTGAGGACGGCTTGCTCGAAGAGCTCTACATCGAGCGAACCGGCCAGGACAGCTACGTTGGGAACATCTACAAGGGCGTGGTCGTCAATCTGGAGCCGAGCATCCAGGCGGCCTTCGTCGATTTCGGCGTAGGGCGGAACGGGTTCCTCCACATCAGCGACCTCGAGCCGCAGTATTTCCGTCAGGGGGGGTTCGACCCGGGCGCCGCCGCGCCGTCCGCTCGCCGCGAGGAGGAGGCGGAGAACCCTGGCCCGCGCCGCGGGCCGCGCAACCGCCGGCCGCGTCCCGGCGCCCGGCCCCGCATCAAACCGCCGATCCAGGACGTGCTTCGCCGTGGCGACGAGGTCCTCGTGCAGGTGATCAAGGAGGGGATCGGCACCAAGGGGCCCACGCTCTCCACCTACATCAGCATCCCCGGGCGCTATCTCGTGCTCATGCCCGCCCTCGGTCGCGTCGGGGTCTCGCGCAAGATCGAAGGGGACGACTGCCGGAAGCGACTCCGCGAGGTCATGATGGAGCTGAATCCTCCCAAGGGGCTGGGGTTCATCGTCCGCACGGCCGGTTCGGACCGGACCAAGCGCGAGCTCTCCCGCGACATGGCCTACCTCGTGCGGCTCTGGAAGGTGATCGTCCGCCGGCTCAAGAAGCTCTCCGCCCCGGCGACGATCTACGAAGAGAGCGACATGATCATCCGCACGATCCGCGACATCTTCACCTCGGACGTGGATGCGATCTACATCGACGAGCAGTCGGCGCACGATCGGGCGAGGGAGTTCCTCCAACTGGTGATGCCGCGGAACGTCAGCCGCCTGAAGCTCTACGACGGCAAGGAGCCCCTGTATCACAAGTACCACCTCGATGAGGAGATCACCAAGATCCACCAGCGGATCGTGCCCTTGAGGTCCGGCGGGTCGATCGTCATCGATCAGACCGAGGCCCTGGTGGCCATCGACGTGAACAGCGGCAACTTCCGCGCCGACGACTCGGCCGAGGAGACCGCCTATCAGATGAACCTCCTGGCCGCCAAGGAGATCGCCCGCCAGATCCGTCTTCGGGACCTCGGCGGGGTGATCGTCAACGACTTCATCGACATGCGCAAGGAGAAGCACCGCAGGGGCGTCGAAAGGGCGTTGCGCGACGCGGTCAAGCGCGACCGCGCCCGCACCAAGATCCTCCGAACCAGCCCGTTCGGCCTGGTCGAGATGACCCGGCAGCGCGTGCGCCCGAGCCTGAAACGCAGCGTGTTTCGGGAGTGCCCTTCCTGCGGTGGGTCCGGCGTGGTCAAGACGGCGGAGAGCATGGCCTTGGATGTCGTGCGGGTGTTGATCCTGGCTGCACAGAATCCGCAGATCGCGCAGATTGCCGTCACGGTCGCCGAGGACGTGGCGGCGTATTTGAACAACAGGAAGCGTCGCGAGCTGACGCGGCTGGAGGACGAGGGGGCCATGGTCATCCAAGTCCTTGGCCGCGAGGGAGTTCTGCCCGAGTACCTGCTCATGGAGTGCCGCGACAGCGAATCGCGGCAGGTCGATTTCCAGCCGGATTAGGGCTCGGCCCATGCCTGGATTTCGGAGCGCGCCTGGCATCAAAGCCCGATGCGTCAACGAGGGGGAAGCTACCATCCTGGCATCCCGCGCTCGCGCTTCGCACCTCCGATTCGTCCGGCCAGCCCCAATTCCCGCCGTGACAAACCCCGGGCCTTGAATCCCGCAGGGCCGATTCGGTAAACTGGTGGGTTCTACGAGGCTTATTGGGGGCCGGGTAGGTAGCAGCTCAAGCAGGAACCACTATGTACGCGATCATCGAGGACGGCGGGCAGCAGTTTCGAGTCGAAGAGGGCCAGGAGCTCCAGATCGACTACCGCCAGGCCGGGGCCGGCGAGGAGATCCGCTTTGACCAGGTCCTGGCCGTGCGCGATCAAGAGGGCCTGAAGATCGGGCGGCCCACGCTTCCCAGCGCCTCGGTCATCGGCGAGGTGCTCACCGCCGAACAGGGCCCGAAGCTCGTGATCCGCAAGTACCGCCGCCGCAAGAATTCGCGGACCAAGACCGGGCATCGACAGCTCTTCACGCGGGTGCGTATCACCAAGATCCAGTCGGCTGAAGTCGCCCAGGGCGAACCTGCCTGAGCCCGCTCGCCCCCTGGCGCTTGCGCCGGGGAAACCACCTCTTATGCTGTCGCGGGGCGCGAGCCCCCGCGGTCACAGGTATCTTGAGCGCACCGAGGGCAAGCTGAAGGCCCAGGCCAGAATCGAGGGAGCGCAACGGATTCCGATCGTCCAGCTCCAGGAGGCAATGCAGGGCGACGGGGAGTAAGGGGTGGCTCTCTTGGCTGCCCAGGGCAAGGGCCTGCGCCGGCCCAAGCTTGGTTGGCCGCTCCCCTGCGTGATCGCCCCCCCCAAGTCTCGCAGGTTCTCCAAACTCGGGGGTAGGCCCGCTTTTTTTTGCGAAGAGTTCTCGTCGAGCGGCTCGGGGTCGCGGCCGCCGGCCGTATCGCCCAAGCTGTTTTCTAGTAATTGCTTAGGCGCATTGTTAGCGCCCGGTTGACAGCAGTGCTAGCATCGGGTTTGCGCCGCAACATGCTGTTGCGCAACGGTTTGAGTGCCAATTCCGGCGGGTTCTTGACTGATGTGAGGAACCCGTTAAACTTCTGCACTATCCTTTATGTTGTGGTCAGGGGGGCATCGACTACAATATATGGGATCGATGAATCTGTGCGGCTTGCCTCCCGTGACGAGCGAAGAGGGGCCGTCTTGAGCCGCGTTGGACCCTTGCGAAGGGGAAAGTTGGGCGGTATTGTCGATCGCTGTAATGTACGTATGTATACTACCCGGAAGGGATGCCTCGGGACAACAAGCTGATGGAGGGCTTTGCAATGGAAAGGGTGGAATCGGAAGCTACCAAGGTCGCGACCCCGGGCAGCGGTCACGACGGTCCGCACGTGAAGGACGCGACGCGCGGCTTGGCCATTGAGCCCGTCTTCTGCCCCGCGGAGGTGGCCGACCCCTTGGACACGGTGGAGTGGGAGCTCCGCAGTGCCGCGATCAAGGGGGAGCGGGGCGAGGTGCTCTTCGAGCAGAACGACTGCGAGGTCCCCGCCTCCTGGAGCCAGTTGGCCACGAACGTGGTGGTCAGCAAGTACTTTTACGGCGAGATCGACACGCCGGAGCGGGAGACCAGCGTCCGCCATTTGATCCACCGGGTGTGCCGCACGATCGCCGACTGGGGATCGCGCGACGGCTATTTCGCGACGCCCGCGGACGGCGAGCGCTTCTATCGCGACCTGACCTGGCTGTGTCTGCATCAACACGCCTCATTCAACTCGCCCGTCTGGTTCAACGTCGGCCTGTACCACCAGTACGGCGTCAAGGGGGCGATGTGCAACTGGCACTGGAACCGCGAGACGGAGCGGGTCGAGCAGCCGGAGAACCCCTACGAGTACCCTCAAGGCTCCGCCTGCTTCATTCAGAGCGTGCAGGACAACATGGAGGACATCATGGAGCTGGCCCGCAGCGAGGCCATGCTCTTCAAATTCGGCTCCGGCACGGGCACCGACCTGTCCACGCTCCGCTCGCATCGCGAGAAGCTCTCCGGCGGCGGCCGGCCCTCCGGGCCGCTCTCCTTCATGCGGGTGTACGACCAGATCGCCGCCGTGGTCAAGAGCGGCGGCAAGACCCGCCGTGCCGCCAAGATGCAGTCGCTGAAGGTCGCCCACCCCGACATCCGCGAGTTCATCGATTGCAAGCGGCGCGAGGAGCGCAAGGCCCGCATGCTCATTGAGAAGGGGCTCGATCCGGACGAGGCGGTCGGGTCGGTCCTCTTCCAGAACGCGAACCTCTCGGTGCGGGTCTCGGACGAGTTCATGCGGGCCGTGCAGAACGACGCCCCCTGGACCACGCGGTGGGTGACCGATCCGTCGCGCGACGGGCCGACGCACAAGGCCCGCGAGCTGATGGACCTGATGGCGGAGTGCGCCTGGGAGTGCGGCGATCCGGGCGTGCAGTACGACACGACGGTCAACCGCTGGCACACCTGCCCGAACTCCGGACAGATCAACGCGTCGAACCCCTGCAGCGAGTACATGTTCCTCGACGACTCGGCCTGCAACCTGGCGAGCGTGAACCTGATGAAGTTCCGACGCGAGGACGGGACCTTCGACGCGGAGCGGTTCGTGGCGGCCTGCCGCGTCGTATTCATCGCCCAGGAGATCCTCGTCGATCACGCCAGCTATCCCACCAGCCGGATCGCCGCCAACAGCCACCGGTTCCGGCCGATCGGCCTGGGCTACTCGAATCTCGGCAGCCTGATCATGGCCAGCGGGGTGCCCTACGACTCGGACGAGGCCCGCGGCCTGTGCAGCGCGGTGACGGCCCTGCTGCACGGGGCGGCCAACCGCACCAGCGCCGAGCTGTCCGCGGCGGTCGGGTCTTTCGAGGGCTTCGAGGAGAACCGCGAACCCATGCTCCGCGTCATGGAGATGCACTGGGAGCAGGCCGAACGGATCGAGCACGCCCCGTCCTACCTCAAGGCGGCCGCCCAGAAGGTCTGGGACGAGGTCCTCGCCGGGGGGCGGCGGTTCGGGTTCCGCAACGCCCAGGCCACCGTGCTCGCGCCCACCGGCACCATCAGTTTCATGATGGACTGCGACACCACGGGGATCGAGCCGGACATCGCCCTGGTCAAGTACAAGCAGCTTGCCGGTGGGGGGGTGCTGAAGATCGTCAACCAGACGGTGCCGCTTGCCCTTCGCACGCTGGGTTACGACGAGCCGGACATCGAGTCGATCGTCGCCTACATCGACAAGGAGGACACCATCGAGGGCGCCTCGGCGCTTCGGAGCGAGCACCTGCCGGTCTTCGACTGCGCGTTCCAGCCGGCCAACGGCGTGCGGAGCATTCCCTGGCAGGCCCACGTCCGCATGATGGCGGCGGCTCAGCCGTTCCTGTCAGGGGCGATCTCCAAGACGGTCAACCTGCCCAGGGACTCGACCCCCGACGACATCAGGGAAGCCTATCTCGAGGGTTGGCGTCTGGGCCTGAAGGCCCTGGCCGTCTATCGCGACGGCTCGAAGAACACCCAGGTGCTCTCGGTCAAGGGGGAGGAGGACAAGTCGGCCGAGAAGGCCGTCGCCGCCCCGCGTCGCGAGCGTCTGCCCGACACCCGCCAGTCGGTCACCCACAAGTTCAGCGTGGCCGGTCACGAAGGATACATCACCGTGGGCATGTACCCCGATGGGCGGCCGGGCGAGATGTTCATCACCATGGCCAAGGAGGGGAGCACGGTCGGCGGCCTGATGGACTGCTTCGGCACGGCCGTGTCGATGAGCCTCCAGTACGGCGTGCCCCTGGAGGTTTACGTCAACAAGTTCTCCCACACGCGGTTCGAGCCGATGGGGCACACGCCCAACCCGGACATCCGCTTCGCCAAGAGCATCGTGGACTACATCTTCCGCTGGCTGGGAACGACCTTCCTGCCTGGCTATCGAGAGGCCAACAGCCGGGGGACGATCGAGTCGCCGAGCGAGCCCACGACACCGCGGGGGGACGCGGAGGGAGAGCCGAAGCCCGTCGCCATGAGGGCCGGCGGGCTCAAGGCACCGCAGGACGCGACCGCCAAGACCCGTCCCGCCAACGGCTCGGCCAACGGGGCTTCGCACGCCAACGGCCACGGCCGCACCCACGGCAAGTCCTCGTCCGCCAACGGGCACCAGGAGGCTTCCGCGCCGACCGTGACGCTCCCCCGCGTCGGCCTCGCGCGCGAGGCCGACCCAGCCCCGCAGAACCTGCGGAGCGAGCAGTTCGTCAGCTTCCAGACCGACGCGCCGGCCTGCGATAACTGCGGTTCGATCACCGTGCGCAACGGCAACTGTTACCTGTGCCACAATTGCGGCAATAGCATGGGTTGCTCGTAACGGATTGCAGGGTTCGGAGACCCTCGGGCAACCCCGAAAGTCCAGCGGCGAGCATCGACTTCTCGCCGCGCGGCATACCGTGTGGGGGCGGCGGCCTGCGGCTGAGGCCGCCGCCCCTGCTCGCCTTCTTGCGGTGTCCCGGGGGGCTTGAAGCCTGCTGTCGAAGCCCCTATCCTGTCGGCCGAGTCGTGCCGGCCTGCAACGCCACCGGGGCGCCTCGTCCTTCCGCCTTCAAGACACGCTTCGGCCTTCGAACCCGAGTAATCCAGGAGCGCTGCGATGATCGAGCTGGGCGTCCACACCGATAACTGGCGCTGCCTGAGCGGCAGTTTCCAGCAGGCCTGCGAGACGACCGTCAAGGTCGGCCTGAAGCACATCGAGTTCGCCGTGATCCACGGGCAGAACTTCATCCAGGCCATGGGCTACGACCCGGGCATCTCGCTCCAGTCCAATCCGCGCAAGCTCCGCCGCTACCTGGATGGCCTGGGCCTGAGCGTCTCGCAGATCGACGGCTCCTACCCGCTGATGGGGCCCGATGGCTCGGCCTTCGGCGTGCAGTACGTGCAGCAGAGCATCCGTTTCGCCCGCGAAATCGACTGCCCCATGGTCGATACCATCGACGGGGCGTTCGAAATCGAGGGGCTCTCGCGCGACGAAGTGTTCCGCATCACGTGCGACAATTACCGGCAGTGCCTCCCCTGGGCCGAGGACTACGGCGTCATCATCAACGTCGAGCCTCACGGGCCGTATACGACCGACGCCGACTTCATGGACAAGCTGTTCGCCCATTTCGAGTCCGAATACCTGCGTTTCAACATGGACACCGGCAACTCGTTCATCGCCGGGCTCGACCCGCTGGAGTACCTCAAGCACTTCCGCAAGTACCTCACCCACGCCCACATCAAGGACGTCAGCGCCGAGCTGGCCGCGGCCTGCCGCGGGGAGGAGACGGGTATCGCCACCAGCACGGTCCCCATCGGCGGCGGCGTGAACGCCGAGAACATCCGGAAATGCCTGGAGTACCTCAAGGAGACCGACTGGTCGGGCGCGGTGTCCATCGAGTGCTACGGCTCCGACGAGAACATGGACAAGAGCGTCCAGTTCCTCCGCGAGATCATCGGGCAGGGCTGAGCCGCACGCCCCCAGGTCCGCCGATCCATTCGCGCCGCTACGGGGGCGAACCGCCCTCGGCGGCAAGCTCCGCGGCCGGAGACAGCGGCAGCGCCTGCGTGGTGCCGTCGTGCTCCACCAGCACGGCGCCTGCGTCCTCGGGCGGCGAACCATAGCGCGCGATCAGGCCGGCGGCGAAGGTGCACGCGGCGGGGGAGACCTCGCCGGCGACGATGGCGAAGGGTCCCGGGAATCCATCGGGCGCGACCAGGGCCCACCGCGGAGAGCTGCTTCGCTCGAGCATCGCGCGCAGCCGCGAGTTCTCCGCGCCGTTGCGGCTGACCACGACCTTGGTCCGTTCGTCGAAACGGACGTGCCGGCCGAGGTTGAGCAGCTCGTAGTCCGCCAGGGTCGCGGCCGGGTTCATCTCCATCAGGTCGCGAACGCGAGGCGCGAAGCTGCGCTCGGTCAACGCGCAGCCGGTCGAAGGGCCGGGGATCGTCTCGACTCCAAGGCGGCGCGCCAGGGCGATCAACGGCCGGCGTCCCCGGCCGCTGAAGCCGTACAGCCGCTCCCGGTCGATGAGGCCTTCGCGCTCGGGGACGGTCGGGGGCAGCAGCCTGGCCGAGAGGGGTCGCAACAGACGCCCTTCCAAGCCGCTGTGGACCTCGATCGCCGTGAGCTGCCGGCGCTTCTGGCTGTTGACCCGTTGGCCGAGCACCTCGCCGGTGGCGACCACACAGGCTCCGACCTGGTCCATTAGCCGCCTGGCCATGCGGGCCATGTAGATGCGGCAATCCACGCAGGGATTCATCGCCCGGCCGTAGCCGAACCGCGGCCGGCGAATCACATCGACGTAGTCTTCCTCGACGGGACGCACCGTCAAACGCACGCCCAGCTCCGCCGCGGCCCGGGCGGCCGGCACCCGGCAGCAGTCCATCGGCGTGCGCACGTTCAAGGCGTCGATCTCGAAGCCCTGGCGCTTCAGCACCAGGATCGCCAGCGTGCTATCCAGACCGCCGGAGAACAGGGCCACGGCGCGGGGCATGGGTCGATCGTCCGGTCAATCGGTGGGGAAGGGCGGCCGGTCGCCGCCAAGCTCGTTCAGGGCGTTGCGCGCGGCCCGTTGCTCGGCTTCCTTCTTGTTCCGTCCCCAGGCCGGCTGGAACCGGCTCGTCCCGATCTCGGCCGCGATCTTGAAGCACTTGCAGTGATCCGGCCCCTTCTCGTCCAGGAGTTGATAGGTCGGAGTCACGCCGTGCTCGCGCTGGGCCACCTGCTGAAGGAGCGATTTGTAGTTGCCTTCCAGGTCGCCCACGGCAGCCGACTCGATCTCGGGGCCGACGTGGGTCTCGATGAAACGGCGCGCGGCCTCGGGGCCCCCGTCGAGGTAGATCGCGGCGATGAGCGACTCAAATACGTCGGCCAGAAGCGACTGCGGGATGGTCGGATGCGTGGTCATGCCCTTGCCGAGGATCAGGCACTCCTGCATCTTCAGCAGCTCGCTGAGCTTGGCGCAGGTCTGCCTGCTGACCACGATCGACTTGATCCGCGTGAGGTCGCCTTCCAGGTAGTCGGGGTACTGGCGGTAAAGCAGCTCACAGACCACGGCGCCGAGGATCGCGTCGCCGAGGAACTCCATCCGCTCGTTCGAGGCGAGGCGATGATGCGCGCCGGAGGCGTGGGTCAGGGCCGCCCGCAACAGCGACTTGTCGGAAAAGACGTATTCGATCCGCCGCTCGCAGGTCTCCAGACACGCGACCTGCTCCGGATCGAGGTCGGGGAGGGCTTCCACCACCATGAACGAGCCTTCAGAACCTTCCGAAAACCCCGGAAAGAGAGCCGGTGGAGGTCGCGAGAGAAGGGGGACAGGCCTCGCAGGCGCCGGACGCCGGTCCCCGTTTCCTCGGCAACGAACCACGAATCCAATTACGTAAACCTAACAGCCAATTCAGGTTTTGTCAACGCGAGTCGTCCCGCGCGGTCCATGGGATGGCCGGGGGTGCCCGCTCCCGACGGCGAACGCCGCACGAGCAAGGGCGCCTCCCTCGCGACGACCTCAGAAGTGCCGGCGGTTCGGGTTCCCGCATCGCCCCGACGCGGGACGGCGCAAACGCGACTCGGCCCTCTGGCAAGGGTTGACCGCCCCCCGCGGCCGCCGAACAATTAGGGAGAAGCGGCCCGGGGAAATCAGCGGTGCAACAGGCCCTGTTGCTGTTCGCAAGGCTTGCTCAAGCCGGGCGCCACGCCCGTTCGATCGCCTCCATTCGCCTCGCCTTGTCGTTCCCCCGATCGTCATCCACACAGCCCCCGCCAGTCGCGCACGCATGGCTTACTTGCCTCGTCTAGCTCTGGGTACCGTCGGGCCGGAGAGCGATTTCCGTCCGGTGTTCGGGGCCGTGGTGGAGCTCCTGCGGCGCGACGGCCTCCAGGTGCAAAGCTTCCTGGCCGAGGCTTCTTTTGCCGGCTACCGCGATGCGGCCTCGCTGACAGGCCTTTCCCCGCGCCACCTGGATAGCTGGCTCATGTCGCGCGACGCCTGTCGCGCGGCCCTGCAGACGGGAGGCGCGGCGGCCGATCTGGCGGTGGTCGTCGGACGCCTGGATCGCGAAGGGCCTGCGACCGGCGAAGCCGGGAGCTGCTTGCACACGTTGTGTTCCTGGCTCCAGATGCCGCGGGTTGCCGTCCTCGACGTGTCCCGCTGCGATCCCTGCTGCCTGCCGCGTCGCCCGGGCGACGTCGATGCTCTGATCCTCGACCGCGTGCGCGATCCCCGGCATGCGGGCCGTCTGGCGACGAATCTGGAAGCCCTGTGGGGCACCCCGGTGGTAGGGGCACTGCCGGAGCTCGGCGCAATCCGTCGCACGCTGACCGACGATACGGTGGCCCGGGGGCGCAAACGCGACCTCTGCCACGAGCTGGCCGACCGGTTCCTCCCGTTCCGTGACGGCCGTTCGATTGCCTCGCTGGCGTGGCGCGGCGACCTGCCCGGACCGGCCCCGCAGCCCAATTGCCTGGGCACGTGCAAGCCCGGCGTCCGAGTCGCCTTGGCGTACGACGAGGCCTTTCACTGCTACTTTCCGGACGTGCTGGAGGAACTGGAGCGTCACGGGGCGACGGTGACGGACTTCTCGCCGCTGCACGACGAGGCGCTGCCGCCCGGCACCGAGCTGGTGTACGTGGGCTGCGGGTGCCCGGACAAACATGCCGAGGCCCTAGGGGCCAATCACTGCATGAAGCTGGCCCTGCGCAGCCATCTGCGGCGCGGCGGCCGCATCTATGGGGAAGGCGGGGGACTGGCCTACCTGTGCCAGCAGATGGAGACGCCCGCGGGCAAGCTGGAGCGAATGGTGGGGTTGTTTCCTGCTATTGCCCGGCTCGCGAAGGAGCCGAAAAGGCCCGTCCCGGTTGAGCTCACGCTTTCCCGGCCCAACTGGCTGGGACCGGTCGGGCTTCGCTTGCGGGGCTACCGGAATTCGAGATGGCAACTCGAGCCGGCCGGGGCGCTGGTTGGCTTCGCGGCGGAGCGCGAGGCGGCCTCCGACCTGGTGGGCAGCTTCCACGCCGTGGGGAGTCGGCTGCACCTGCACTTCGGGGCCCTGCCGGGACTGTTGCAGCACTTCTTCCAGCCCTGCCCCCGCTGTCGCGCCGTGCCCGATCCGTGGACGGCGCTATCCTAGATCGCCTTGCGCGGTTTTCGGCAAACGGGGGCAGCCCGCTTCTGCCCAGGCGGCCCGAAGGGGGCTCCGCACAGAAGAGCCCCGCCCCGTCTCCCTCCCAGGATCGTGCGGGGCGGTGTGGGCTTGGCGCGCGCGAGGCTGCGGCGCCCGCGCCGGGCGGTTTGACACGATCGTTCCGACCCGCGATATTGGCGACTTGCGCGTGGCTATCGCGGGGGTTGGCGCAGGGTCTGGGGCGCGCGGGGGTTCCGACGACGTTGCCTCTACCCATGCTGGCGGGGAGCGTTTCTCTCCGCTTCGATCGGGCGGTCCGAACGCCGGTCCGATCGGACGGTTCGCCGTCCGGACCATGCCGCCCGCGCCGTCCCCTCCGCCCTCACCCTCTCGCCGCGCGCCCGCTCGGCCCGAAACGGACGACTCCATGGTGAACACACTGTATCTGCCCGAGCTCCGCGAGGCCCTCGCGCAAAGCGATGCCCGCGAGCTGGAGGAATTCTGCACCGCCCTGCACCCGGCGCGCACGGCGGAGTTCATGGAGGGGCTCACGCCGGAGGAATCCTGGGCGGTGCTGCAAAACGCGGAGCCGCCGCTCAGCGCGGAGATCTTCGCGTTCCTGCCTGAGGAGAAGCAGGTGGCGATCGTCGAATCGGCCGACCGCGCGGCCGTCGCACGGTTCCTCGGCGAGCTGGCGGCCGACGACCGCGTGGACCTGCTGGGCGAGGTCGAGCCGGAGATCGTCGCGGAGCTGATGCCGCTGATTCCCGCCGAGGAGCGGCGGGAAGTCCAGCGCTTAAGCGCGTATCCGGAGCACACGGCCGGTGCCGTGATGACCACGGAGTTCGCGCGGGTCTCGGAGGAATGGAATGCCGCCGAGGCGCTCAGACAGATCGCGCGCCAGGCCGAAGAGCTGGAGACGATCTACTACCTGTACGCCGTGGACGAACAGGATCACCTCCGGGGGCTCGTCTCCGCCCGGCAACTCCTTTCCGCGATGGGCAGGCCCGACACGCTCATCCGCGACGTCATGGAGCGCGACCTGGTGACGGTCAACGCCGTGGACGACCAGGAGGAAGTCGCGCGCAAGGTCGCCCGATACGATCTGCTGGCCATTCCCGTGGTGGACGACGAGTACCGCCTGGTCGGCATCATCACGCACGACGACGTGATCGACGTCGTGCGCGACGAGGCCATGGAGGACGCGCACATGAGCGCGGCCGTCCATCCGCTGGAGGAGAGCTACCTCCAGACGCCCCTGCTGACATTGGCTTGGAAGCGCGGGATGTGGCTCGTGATCCTGTTCTTCGGAGCCCTGCTGACCGCCATCGCCCTGAACGGCTACGAGACCGAGTTCGAGCGCATCCCCTGGCTGGTGATCTTCATTCCGCTGGTGATCTCCACGGGCGGCAACTCGGGCAACCAGTCGGCCACCCTGGTCATCACCGCCATGTCGAGCGGGCAAGTGAAGCTCGGCGACTGGTGGCGCGTCGTGTGGCGCGAGGCCGGTATGGGCGCGCTGCTGGGCGGGTTTCTCGGCCTGCTGGGGTATTTCAGCGCTGCCACGTTCGCCCCCGACCCCTTCTCCGCATTGGTCATCCCCTTGACGCTCGTGCTCGTGGTGCTCTGCGGCACGCTCCTGGGCTCGGCCCTGCCGCTCGTCTTCCGCCGTCTCCGCCTCGACCCGGCGCTGATGAGCAACCCGTTCGTGGCCGGGCTGATCGACCTGATCGGAGTCGTGATCTACATGCAGGTCGCGCTGGCGCTGCTGGAGTAGGAGATGACGAGGTGAGTGGTCAAGGGTAAGGGCTCCATCTCCCCCTCTCCCTCTGGGAGAGGGGCCGGGGGTGAGGGCATCTCGCGCATGGCGAGTTGCGTAGGCAAGCGACCCTGAACGAGCTCAGCAGGCCGCCCTCTCCCGCGAGCGGGCGAGGGGCCGGGCTCCAGCCTCCCCTCTCCCTCTGGG
>CAYSUS010000023.1:2802-32611 GCA_964434165.1 uncultured Pirellulales bacterium | reverse complement strand
CGCATGGCGAGTTGCGTAGGCAAGCGACCCTGAACGAGCTCAGCAGGCCGCCCTCACCCGGCCGCTGCGCGGCCACCCTCTCCCGCGAGCGGGCGAGGGGCCGGGCTCCAGCCTCCCCTCTCCCTCTGGGAGAGGGGCCGGGGGTGAGGGCATCTCGCGCATGGCGAGTTGCGTAGGCAAGCGACCCTGAACGAGCTCAGCAGGCCGCCCTCACCCGGCCGCTGTGCGGCCACCCTCTCCCGCGAGCGGGCGAGGGCGAGGTCTCGAAACTCGTGGACGGCACGCGGAGCGTCCTGCTACGGGGGGCGGAGCGCCCGAGCTATACTGAGGTCCGGCGAAGGCGAAGCCCCGTTCACTCCCGCGCCGAGCGCGCGAACTGGAAGTCGGGAGGATAGCTGACCATGGTGCACCCCGAACGACGAGCCTTCCTGAAGCAGGCCGCGGCCCGCGCGCTGGGGGCGGCGGCCGGATGCCTCGCCGGGCTGGGGGCCCGGACCGCCAGCCCGGGGCGCGAACCACGGGCCCTGCGCATCGTCGATACGCACCAGCACCTGTGGGACCGGTCGGTGCTCCGCCTGCCGTGGCTGGAGGGCCGCGGCCGCCTGAACCGCGATCACCGCATGGCCGACTATCTTCAGGCCGCCGCAGGGCTCCGCATCGTCAAGACCGTGTACATGGAGGTCGCGGTGCACGACGATGATCTCGACAAGGAAGCCGACTACGTGATCGGGCTGTGCGAGAAGAAGGACAACCCGATGGTCGCGGCAGTGATCGGCGGCCGGCCGGCCGAGGAGGGCTTCAAGAAGTACATCACCCGGTTCAAGGACAGTCCGTACGTCAAAGGCATCCGCCACATCCTGCCGGCGAAGCGGCCGGAGCTGTGGGCCGAGAAGCGATTGATCGAGGGCGTGCGCCTGTTGGGCGAGCTGGGCCTAAGATTCGACCTCTGCATGCCGCCGGGGCGTCTGCCTGAGGCGATCAAGCTCGTCGATGCCTGCCCCGGCACGCGGTTCGTGCTCGATCACTGCGGCAACGCGGACCCGAAGGCGTTTGGGAGCCGTTCGAAGCCGGGCAAGGACCGTCCCGCCCCGTCGCACGACGCCGACGCCTGGCGCCGCGACATGGCCGCGCTGGCCAGGCGCGATCGCGTGGTCTGCAAGGTCTCCGGCATCGTCGCCCGGGCCGACAAGAAGCACTGGAAGCCGGACGATCTGGCCCCGATCGTCGACCACTGCCTTGAGGTCTTCGGGCCCGACCGGGTGATGTTCGCCAGCGACTGGCCCGTCTGCACGCAAGTGGCCAGCCTGCGCGCGTGGGTGGAAGCGCTGCAGGAAGTCGTGGCCGGGCGGTCTCTGGAAGAGCGCCAGAAGCTCTTCCACGACAACGCGGTGCGGTTCTACGGGCTGGGGTGAAGTCCCGGGGCAAAGGCGCGAGGCGCGGCGGGCCCGCGCGGGCTCAGACGTACTCCCAGTCCTTCAGCCACTGGTAGCTGGGCGGCAGGTTGGCCCAGGCGCGGTCCATGGCCCGGTCGAGCTGGGCCTGCTCCTCCAGGTCGAGCTGGCGGCGCTCGAGGATGGCCAGGCACACGTTGTCCACCTGCTCGGGCGTGATCATCCCGGGGATCGGCGCGGTGATGGCCGGGTTGCAGAGGATGTAGCGGATGGCCAGCCGCGCGATGCGGTTGTCTTCCTCGGCGTGCGGGCTGTCCGGCGAGCTGTCCCCCTTGAACACGGAGTTGCTGGCGAACGGCTTGATTCCGAACCAGCCCACCTGGTGCTTCTTGATCGTGGCCCACAGCCCGGCCTCGTCCTCGACCACCTTGGTCTTGGCCGTGTAGGGCGTGAGGATGATCTCCATCTGCTCGGGGTACTTCTCGATGAGCTTCTTCAGGTGGGGCCGGTCGTGGGACGACACGCCGATGAACCGGGCGCGGCCCGTCTTCTTCGCCCAGTCCAGCGCGGCCACGGCCTCCTCGATCTCGGCCTCGGGGTGGCGGCTGCTATCGACCAGGAGGCTGATCCGCCACAGGTCGACGTACTCCAGGCCGGCCTCCTTCATCCCCTCGTCGAGACCTTTCTGAAGCGCCTTGCAAGGGCGCCACTCGGGGAAGCGGCTCTCCTTGACGTGCCAGGAATAGCCGAAGTACATCTTGTCGCGGCGGCCTTTCAGCGCCTGGGCGTAGGCCAGGATCTCCTCGCGGCAGCAGGCGTCGACGTAGTTGATGCCGCGGTCGATGCAGCGGGAGACGACCTCCTGGCGGTTCTTCTGGAACTCGGGCCGGCCGATCTTCATGGTCATCCAGCCCGGGGCCTCGTCGCCGCCGATCACCTTGACCACGCGCTTCCAGTGGCCGCCCAGGGCCGCGGCCGAGATCATCAGCCCGGTCCGCCCGCACGCGCGGTACTCCATGTTCTCGTTGTAGTTGAGGATCTTGCTGGTATCGGCCTGCTGCGGGTTGCCGGCCGAAACGATGCCCGGCAGCGTCATGCCCGCGGCCACGGCCGCGGCGGTTCTGGAGCAATCGCGGACGAACTCACGACGGGTAAGCTTTTCGGCCATGGACGGTTCTCCCCACGCGTGATGACGGACGACTGGGACGGGTTGATTGTACCGCGCCGGCGCGGAGAATCCACGGGGAAGGCCTTCGGTCCCATGGACTTCCGAAGTCTTCAAGACGTCGGAAGTCTGCCGGTCAGGACTTCGGAAGTCTGCCCCAGCCCGACAGCCGCGACCTCGACCAGCCGGCCGATGAGCTGCTCCTCACCCGGCAGTTGCACGGGGACGTAGCGCTCGGACGTCCCGGTCAGCACCCCGCTCGACTCATCGAAACGGCCCTCCACGAGCACCTGCATGGTGCGGCCCAGCAGGCTCTCGAAGTACTTCCGCCGTAGGCGCTCGCCCAGCGACGCCAGGTCGGCCGCGCGGCGCTTGTTGATCGCGGCGGGGACCTGGTCGGGCATGTCGGCCGCGGGCGTGCCCTCGCGGGGGCTGAAACGGAACACGTGGATCTTCGAGAATCCGATCTCCTCGACCGTCCGGCACGTGGCCTCAAAATCCGCCTCGGTCTCGCCCGGAAAGCCCACGATCACGTCGGTCGTAAGGGCCGGCCGGTCGAGCACCTCGCGTATCTGACGGCAGCGCTGGATGAACTCGTCGCGCGTGTACCGCCGCTGCATGCGGCGCAGCACGGCGTCGGACCCGCTCTGCATGGACAGATGCAGATGCGGGCAGACGCGGTCGGGCAGCCCGGCGACGAGGTCGGTCAAGCGGCGATCGACCTCGGCCGCCTCGAGACTCGAGATGCGGATGCGAAACCCACCCGGCAGACCGGCCAGGCGCTCCACGAGCCGGGCCAGCGTCGGGCGGCGCAAGGCGCGGCCCTTGCCGTGGACCAGATCGACGCCGTAGTGCCCCAGGTGAATGCCGGTGAGGACGATCTCGCGGTGACCGGCGCCGACGAGGCCTGCCACCTCCTCGGCGACCTCGTCGACGGGCCGGCTGCGCAGCTCGGGCCGCACGCTGGGGATGATGCAGTAGCTGCACTGCTGGCGGCAGCCGTCCTGGACCTTGACGTAGGCCCGATGCCGCCGCCCGAAACCCGAGATCCCCCGCGGCGCCTCCCCCAGGCCCAGGCGCCCGAGCAGCTCCGGCAGTTGGGCCTTATCGGTGACGACTTCTGCAACGCCGGGCAGCTCAGCCACGAGCTCGGGCGATCGCGTGGCGTAGCAGCCCATCACGATGATCTCCGCGCGGGGGTTGCGCCGCGCGAACTGCCGGATCGCCTTGCGGCTCTTGAGGTCCCCCTCGGCGGTCACCGTGCAGGTGTTGACGACGCCGAGGTCGGCCGGCTCGCCATGATTGACTTCCGTGTAGCCCAGGCGAAGGAGCCCTTCGCGCACGTACTCGGTCTCGTACTGGTTGACCTTGCAGCCGAGGGTGAAGGTGGCGAAGGTAGGCATTTGCGAGGGCGACCGCGGGAAGAAACGTCGAACACCTGGGGAAATCCGAAGCACGAAATCCGACTGCGCCCTCGTTCCCGTGCTCTGCGTGGGAACGGAACACGACGCTGGTTCGTCCTGCGCGACGCAGAGCGTCGCGAGGAGACGGGTTCCCACGCGGAGCGTGGGAACCAGAGCGGTGTCGCGGCCAACCCCTCAGGCCGAGTCCTCCGGCAGCGGCTCGATCGTGGCCCACATTGAGCCGGCGCAATGGTCGATCAGGTCGTCTTTGCCGTACGCGTGAATCTGGTCGCGCTTCAGCTCGGCGTGCTCCCGCGTGGTGACCAGGACCGCCGCGCGGCCCTGGGTATCGACCTCGCGCGCGATCTGAAAGCCCTTCTCGGCCGGGTGGCCGAACAGCTCCATCATCATCACGATCACGTAGGCATAGGTGTGATCGTCATCGTCCCAGAGGATCACCTGGTAGCGGGGCTGACGCTTGGGCTTGCGGGCCTCGCGCTCCTTGCGGCGGCGCACCGTCTCCACCAGCGGCTCGACCGTCGCGCTTTGCGCCTGATCGCTCATGTTGGCAGGCTCCCGCATCCCCCGCCACGGAAATCGACTCGCCGGGCCCATTCGCCTGAAAAGGCGATTTTCCCTATTATAGGAGTCCCGGGGCGGTTGAGAGAAGCCAATCGAACTTCCAGACACACAAGCATTTGCGACCGATGAGCAAGATCGACGAGTATCTGAATTCCCATGGGGCGCGTTTCGAGGACCTGTGGTGCGAGCTACTGCGGATTCCCAGCGTGAGTGCCGACCCCGCGCGGCGGCCCGACCTGGTAGCGGCGGCCCGTTGGGTGGCCGACCGATTTCGTGATCTCGGGATGGCCACCGAGATCGTCCCCACCGGCGGGCCGCCGCTGGTCTTCGCCCAAGGCGCCGAATTGCCCGGCGCCCCCACGGCCCTGGTCTATGGGCATTACGACGTGCAGCCGCCCGAGCCGCTGGAGCTGTGGGAGTCGCCGCCCTTCGAGCCCACGCGCCGCGGCGGGGCCATGTACGCCCGCGGCGCCACGGACGACAAGGGCCAGATGCTTACGCACCTGTTCGGGGCCGAGGCCTGGCTGAAGACCGAGGGCCGGCTGCCGGTGAACCTCAAGTTCATCATCGAGGGGGAGGAGGAGGTCGGCAGCGAGCATCTGACGAAGTACATTGAGGCGAACACGGACCGGCTTGCCTGCGACTGCGTGGTGATCAGCGACGGGGCGCAGTTCGCCCCCGGGCAGCCGGCCATTTGCTACGGGCTGCGGGGGATCGCCTTCTACGAGCTGCGGCTGCGGGGGCCCAACCGCGATCTGCACTCGGGCTCGTTCGGAGGCACGGTGACCAACCCGGCCAACGCCCTGGCGCAGATGCTGGCCGCACTGGTGGATGAGCGGGGGCGCGTCGCGATCCCCGGGTTCTACGACGACGTCGTGCCGCTGGGCGAGGAGGAGCGCGGCCAACTCGCCGCGCTTCCCTTCGACGAAGGGGCGTATCTCCAGGGCGTGGGGGTCGACGCGGCGTGGGGCGAAGCGGGCTTCACCACCCTGGAGCGCCGCTGGGCCCGGCCCACCTTCGACGTCAACGGCCTGTGGAGCGGCTACCAGGGCGAAGGGGCCAAGACCGTGCTTCCCGCCGAGGCCGGGGCCAAGTTCAGTTTCCGACTCGTGCCGCACCAGAACCCCGAGAAGATCACGGCCGCCCTGCGCCGCCGCCTGGAGGGCCTCTGCCCGCCCGGGATCGCCATGGAGCTGAAGGACTTCCACGGGGCGCCGGGTGTGCTGGTTCCCACCGACAGCCCGCACGTGCAGGCCGCCGCCCGGGCGATCGAGAAGGCCTTCGGCCGTGCGCCGGTGTACACGCGGGAGGGCGGCTCGATCCCCATCGTCTCGACGTTCAGCCGGGCCCTGGGCGCGGTGACGCTGCTGATCGGCTGGGGCCAGGACGACGACAACACGCACAGCCCCAACGAGCGGTTCCTGGTGGCCGACTTCCACCGCGGGATCCATGCCAGCGCCCACCTGTGGGGCGAGCTGGCGGGGTGACAGCCGTGACGGTGGAATCCGCTGAGCGAAGCGATTAGACTGGGCGCGCAGAACCGCCCCGTAGCCGGCCCTGGCGACGCCCCGCCCCGAGGCGTGCCAGCGATCGAATCGGGACCGGGAGACAGGAGCGACCCATGCGGCATCCCTTGCTTGGCTTCGCCACGCCCGGGGAGGAATCCACGGAGAGACAGGAGCATCCCATGCAACACCGAGAACGTGAATCAGCGGAGAATCGCAGCGCGGCAACCACCCGGCGGCAGTTCCTCAAGGCCTCGGCAGCCGCCGTGGCCGCGCCCTGCGTGATCACCTCGACCGCCCTGGGCAACCAGGACCGCCCGGCGGCCAGCGAGCGGATCGTGATGGGCGGCATCGGCATCGGCAACCAGGGCCGCGGCGACCAGGGCAACTTCCTCGGTCGCGGCGACGTGCAGTACGTGGCCGTGTGCGACGTGAAGAGAAGCGTCCGCGAGGACGCCAAGAAGAAGGTCGATCAGCGCTACGGCAACTCGGACTGCAATATGTACAGCGACTTCCGCGATCTGCTCGCCCGGGAGGACATCGACGCGGTCCACGTGGCCACGCCCGACCACTGGCACGCGATCATCGTCATCGACGCCTGCCGCCACGGCAAGGACGTGTACTGCCAGAAGCCCGAGACGCGGACCCTTCGCGAAGGGCCGCTGATGGTCGCGGCGGCGCGGCGTTACGGCCGGGTGGTCTCCGGCGGCAGCCAGCGCGTGCTGGGGGACTACCGCAAGACCGTCGACCCGTGCTGGAGCGGCGCGCTGGGCCCGATCAAGTCGATCAACGTCAACGTGGGCCCGCTGCCCCGGCCCTGCAACCTGGCCGGCGAGCCGATTCCCGACGGGTTCGACTGGGAGATGTGGCTCGGACCGGCCCCGTGGGCCCCGTATCACCCCTATCGGTGCAGCGGCAGCTATTCGATCAACGGCAAGAGCTGGCGGAGCTTCAGCGACTACTCGGGCGGCGGCATGACCGACTGGGGCGCGCACCACTTCGGCGGCGCGACCTTCGCCATCGACGTCCGCGACCTGGAGCCCGAGGAAGTGCTGTATCAGGAAGAGAAGGGCCGCAACTACCTCACCTTCCGCTATCCCAACGGGATCCTGCTGCACCACAACCACCCGGGCCAGGGCAACATGCACGTGGTGGGCACGCCGGGCGAGAAGCGCGAGGCCAAGCCCGTGCCCCAGTACCAGGGCAAGGGCGGCATCTACGGCGACTTCATCGAGTGCTGCAAGACGCGGGAGAAGCCGTTCCGCGACATCGAGATCGCCTCGCACACGATGGCCGTGTGCCACCTGGGCCTGATCGCCTACGAGCTGAAGCGGTCGCTCAAGTGGGACCAGGCCCGGCAGGAGTTCCCCGGCGACGAGGAGGCCAACCGCCTGGTCGATCGGGCGAAGCGCGAGCCGTGGATTCTGTAGATTCGCGCCGTGACTGACGCACTGAAGCCTCGAGCCATACAAGGAACCGGAATATGCAATCTGCAAACGCATCACGACTGGCGGCGGCGGGCGCGGCCGCGCTGGCCGGCGCCGCCCACGCCGCCGCGGACGAGCCCAAGGTCGATCCCGCGAAGGTGGACCAGGCTTTTGAGACACTGAAGACCTACGACTGGGGCGCGGACCGCAACCTGCTCGACCCGATCGACCGGGCCGTGATCGCCACGCGCGGCGACGCGGCTGCGCGCCAGGAGCTGGAAGCCCGGCTGGTCGCCGTGCTCAAGGGCGGGGCCTCGCGCTCGGCCAAGGACTTCGTCTGCCGCGCGCTTCGCACGGTGGGCACGGCCGAGTCGGTGCCTGCCCTGGCCGCGCTTCTGCCCAATGCCGAGCTCTCGCACATGGCCCGCTACGCCCTGGAGCGGACTGCCGCGCCGGAGGCCGGGACGGCCCTTCGCGACGCCTTGCCCAGGGTCAAGGGCGACCTCAAGGTGGGCGTGATCGGATCGCTTGGCGTGCGCGGCGATGCGGCGAGCGTGGCGTCGCTGGCGGCCCTGCTGGGCGATGGCGACTGCGCGGTGTCCTGCGCCGCGGCCCACGCCCTGGGCCTGATCGGCAGCCCCGAGGCGGGCAAGGCCCTGGCTGCTTTCGTCGAGAAGGCGCCCCAGGAGGCGAGAGTCGCCGCCACCGACGCCTGCCTGGTGTGCGCCGACCGGCTGCTGGCCGCGGGGGAGAAGGCCGACGCGATCGCCCTCTACAAGTCGCTGGGCGGCGACGACCAGCCGAAGCACGTGCGCGTGGCCGCCACGCGCGGCATGCTCGAAGCGGCCGGCGGAAAGAAGTAGCACGCCGTCTCAGCGGCCTGCCGAGGACGAGCTGCGTCGCGGCGGGCCGCCGGGCACCACGTCGAGGACCATCTGAACCAGCTCCACCACGCTCTCGGCCTGCATCTTCTTCATCAGGCGCGAGCGGCGGTCCTCGACCGTGCGCACGCTGACGTCCAGTTGCGAGGCGATCTCCTTGTTGAGCTTGCCCGCCAGGACCAGGTCGAGGACCTCGCGCTCGCCCGGCGAGAGCCCGGTCAGGCGGCGAAGCGTGGTCTCCCGTCGGGTGCGGACCTGGCGGCGCCGTGCGTCCATCTCCAGGGCGCGGCGGATGCTGTCCCAAAGCTCCTGGTCGCGGAAGGGCTTCTCGAGGAAGTTCACGGCCCCGGCCCGCATCGCGCCCACGGCCATGCGCACCGTGGCGTGGCCGGTGATGAAGATCACGGGCAGGTCGATCTGCTGCTCGGCCATGCGCTCGTGCAGTTCCATGCCGCTCATGCCGGGCATGGCCACGTCCAGCACCATGCAGCCCGGCCGGTCGGGTCGGTAGGTCGCGAGGAACTCGTCGGCCGAGGCGAACGCCTCGACCCGCGGGAAGACCACGCGGATCAGCGACTCGAGCGACCGCAGCAGGACCGGGTCGTCGTCGATCACGAACACGGTGGAGTCGTGCTTCACGACGGATCTCCTTGTCCGCCGGCAGGCAGGGCGAAGCGGAACACGGCGCCGCGCTTGGGCGAGGGCACGGCGTCGAGATGCCCGCCGTGCGTCTCGACGATGGTGCGGCTGATCGACAGTCCCATGCCCATGCCCGCCGGCTTGGTGGTGAAGAACGGCTCGAACATGCGCGGGCCCGCGTCCGGGTCCAGACCGACTCCCTGGTCCTCCACGGCCACCTCGATCGAGCCGTCCGCGCGACGCCCGGTGTGGATCGTGACCGTGCGTTCTTCGGCCGGCGCGTGCTGCATGGCCTCCAGGCCGTTGCGCACCAGGTTGGCGACCACCTGCTCGATCTGTAAGCGATCGGCGCTGACCGGGGGAAGCGACGGTTCCAGCTCCAGCTCCAGGCGCGCCCCGTGGAGCCGAGCGTCCACCTCGAGCAGGATCGCCAGGTCGCGGACCAGGCGGTTGACGTCCACCGGCCGCCGCTCCGCTTCGCCGCGGCGGAAGAAATGGCGCAGCCGGCGGACGATCTCCGCCGCCCGCTCCCCCTGCTCGGCGATCTGCTGGAGGCACTCGGCGATCTCCCCGGGAGCCCCCGTCCCGCTGGCGAGACGATGCCCGGCGGCCCGGGCGAAGTTGACGATCGCCGAAAGCGGCTGGTTCAGCTCGTGGGCCAGCCCCGACACGGTCTCGCCCATGGTCGAAAGACGCGCCATGTGCGCCAGCTCGGCGAAATGGCGCTGAAGGCGATCCTCGGCGCGGCGGATCTCCGTCAGGTCCGTGACCACGGACACGAATCCGCGGACCTCTCCGTGCTCGTCGCGAAGGTAGTCCCAGTCGATGCGCACGTCGATCACGCGCCCGTCGAGCGTGCGGTTTTGCAGCATCTCCGGGCTGGGATGCGGCTGCTCGGCAAGGATCGTCCGGAACCGTGCCGCGAGCGACTCGGCGTCCTCCGGATCGGCGAGGAGGTCCAGCACGGACACGCCCGCCATACTGCCGGGCGGGTATCCGAACATGCGGTGGCACGCCGCGTTGGCGAACGTGATGACCCCCTCCACGTCGATCTCCTGGATGCCGTGTGGGTTGGTCTCGACCAGGGCCTGGTACCGCTCCCTCTCCTCCTGGAAGGCCGCCTGCGCGGCGGCGCGCCGGGCGACCTCCTCGGCCAGGCGGCGATTGGTCGCTTCGAGCTCCTCGGTACGCTGGGCGACCCGGGCCTCCAGCTCGTCATGGGAACGGCGGGCGGCCTCTTCGGCCCGTTTGAAGTCCGTGATGTCCGTAGCCGAGCCGATGTATCCCAGGAACGTCCCGTCCGGAAGGAATCGCGGCGTGCCGTGGCTGAGAATCCAACGGTACTGGCCATCGAACCGCAACAGCCGGCACTCCAGGCGGAACTCGTACCGCGAAGCCAAGGCCGCTTCGAATGTCCTCAGTGCCGCCTCGCGATCGTCGGGGTGCAGGCCATCGATCCAGCCGCGGCCAAGCTCCTCCTCGACGAGGCGCCCCCGGAAATCGAGACACGGCTTGCTGAGAAACGTGCAGCGCCCGTCCGGGTCGGTGATCCAGAGCATGACCGGGGCATGGTCGGCCATGTGACGGAAACGGGCCTCGCTCTCGCGGACCTCGGCGAGGCGACGGCTGCAATAGGCGATGTGGGCGACGGCGCCCGGAACCTTTGCCCAGTCGTCCGCGTCGCGAATCTCCAGGACGTGCCAGCACTTCCCCTCCTCATAGACCCGCGCGTGCAGACCCTCGGCCAGCCACGCGTCGCTGACCAGGCACAGGACCGGCCTGTCGTCGAACTCCTCGACCACCGGCCGCGCCGCGTCCGCAGAGGTGGCATCGACGATGGCCACGGCGTCGGGCATGCCGCCCAGACGCGCAACAGCATCCTGCCGGCTCGCCACGTGAAGCTCGCAGCAGAGCGATCCGTCGCCGATCAGCCGTTCGATCCCGCGGCGTGTGGACGGTTGGGGATCGATGAGTAGGAGGGAAATCGGTCCTCGTTGTTGCATATCACCATCCCGGGGACATGTCCCTTGACGCAGCCAGGGGCCGCCCGCTGCCAAGGTCCATGATCCGGTGCGGGCGCTGGCCCAAAGCCCCGCACCGGTCTCGGGAAAGTCCCCCCCGGGCACCTCTCCTCGATTGAGTCCTAGCATACACGACGCCGACCGCCCGTGTGAACCTGATACCCTGCCGCTTCCCCGGCGGCAACGCGCTCCCTGGTCACGGCCGCCCGTGGTGCCATAGCATTAGCGTCCCGTAAGCTCGGAGGACGCCGGGGCCGTCCGGTTGCTGGCTGAAACGCCCGAGGGCAACCCGGAGATTCCCCTCTCCCGGGCGGCATATCCGGAGCCCATTCCCGCCGCCAGCGGCCGCGGCCCGGCGCACGCTACACTAGAATACGAAGAGGCAGGCTCCCGGGGGCGCGCGGGGGCGGCCTGCGTGCTCTGCAACGGCCCCACCCAGATCCCGCCGCAGGCGGAAGGAGTGCCGCACGTGTCGAGCGTCAAACGGATTCTCGTGACCGGGGGGGCGGGCTTTCTCGGCTCGCATCTCTGCGAGCGCCTGGTGGACCAGGGACACGACGTCATCTGCCTGGACAACTTCTTCACCAGCCAGAAGACCAACGTCGAGCACCTGCTGGCGCGGCCCAACTTCGAGTTGATCCGCCACGACATCACGCTGCCGATCTACCTCGAAGTGGACGAGATCTACAACCTCGCCTGCCCCGCCGCCCCGGGTCACTACCAGTACAATCCCATCAAGACCATGAAGACCTCGGTGATGGGCGCCGTCAACGTGCTGGGGATGGCCAAGCGGTGCCGGGCCAAGGTGCTGCAGGCCTCGACCAGCGAAGTGTACGGCGACCCCGAGGTCCACCCCCAGCCCGAGTCCTACCGCGGCGCCGTCAACCCCATCGGACCGAGGGCCTGCTACGACGAGGGCAAGCGCGCGGCCGAAACGCTGTTCATGGACTACCACCGGCACAACCGCGTCAACATCCGCATCGTGCGGATCTTCAACACCTACGGCCCGCGCATGCACCCCTTCGACGGCCGGGTGATCTCCAACTTCGTGCGCCAGGCCCTCGCCGGAGAGCCGATTACGATCTTCGGCGACGGCGGCCAGACCCGGTCGTTCTGCTACCGCGACGACCTGGTCGAGGGTATCATCCGCATGATGGAAGGCCCCGACGACTTCGTCGGTCCGGTCAACCTGGGCAACCCGGGCGAATTTACCATCAAACAGCTCGCCGAGATCACCCTTGAGCTGGCCGGCTCGACCAGCCAGCTCGCTTACGAGCCGCTGCCGGCCGACGACCCGACGCAGCGCCAGCCGGACATCACCCTCGCCCGGGAGCGCCTGGGCTGGGAGCCGACCGTGCCGCTCCGCGAGGGTCTGGCCAGGACGATCGAGTGGTTCCGCTCCATCGACCTGGGCCACTACCGCCCGCCGACGCCGAACTACTGAGCCGCCTGCCTACCAGTACTGCCACTGGCGCAGCGCAACGACGTAGATGCCCAGCAGCAGGTTCGTCACGGCGTGGGCGGTCACGCAGTCCCAGAGGTTCCTGGTCTTCATCATCAGCAGCGTAACCAGCGAGAACCAGACCGCGGCGGCGAACAGCTCTGCCGGATGCGAGAGCACCGCGTAGAGCACAACGACCAGGAAGGCGATGACGTTGACCTTTCCGAACGGCACCTCCCACCAGTCGGCCTGCATCACGAACCGCATCAGGAAGCCCCGCAGGAACAGCTCCTCGGCGATGGCCACGACGACGACCAGGCCGAACAGCCGGACCGCGATGAAGCCCCACACGAGCGCGTCCGGCTGATCGCGCATCGACCAGAAGGGGTTGTAGCCCGATCGCTCGCCCGTTGCGACAAACGACTCCATCGCCGCTCCCAGCGGGACGAGGTACTTCTGCTCCAGCTTGAGCTCGCAGAACCCCAGCCACACGATGATCCCCGCGGCCCCGACCAGGAAGGCCAGCGGGCTGACGTGGCACGGAAACTCGGCCAGCCCGGGCCACACGAAGACGATCGCCAGCAGCGTCAACACGATCTTGACGGTGCACACGATCGGGTAGTAGCGGTACGGGATGGGCGAGGCGGGGAGCCATCCGCGCGAGGCGCTCTGGTCGGCCGCGGCCGGTGCGTCTCCGGGCGCCTCGGGCGGCGGCTGCTCGCTGGCCTCGGCCGGGGCCCCGTCTTCGGCGTCCGGGCCGTCGGACCCTGCTCCCTTGTCGGCGCCAGCGTCCTCCCCGTCTTCAGACGGCGTCTTCGCCGCGCCGTCCCCGGGTTCTGCCGCGTCGGCCGGGCTCGCGGATGATTCCGGGGCGGTCTCCGGCGCGGGAGCGCGGACCTTGGCGACGGGCTTCCTCGGCTCGGCCGCCTGGGCGATCATGTACACCGCAAACGGCAGCACGAACACCAGCCAGCGGTGACGCTGGAGAAGGGCGGCACGGCCGCGCGGCTGGGCCGCAGGAGTCGTCTGCCCGCCTGATCCCGATTCCACGCTCGCGTTCTCCTCGCTCATCGCTCGTCCCTCTCGACGGTGATCCGTTTGCTTCCCCCTCGACGCATCGCGCGTGCGTGCCAGCGTACTCCGGTCCACCGCCCCTGACAAGCGGGCCGAAGCCGCCGGCACGCGCCTCTGCGCGGCCCGGGCGATCGCGCGCGGCTGTCGGCCGACGAGCACCAGGGGGGCTTCCCCTCCCCGGCCCGTACGGCTATGTTGCTGGCAAGGCCCCCCGACACCTCCCCCTTTGTCCGCGGAGACCCGCCATGCTCGATCAGGCCGTCCTCTCCCAGAAGCTCGCCATCGACGGCGGCCCCAAGGCCGTTACCAACAAACTCCTCGGCTGGCCGCAGTTCGATCCCCAGGGCATCGAGGCGGTGGTCGAGGTGCTCCGCTCGGGCAAGGTCAACTACTGGACCGGGCCGCACGGCATGGAGTTCGAGAAGGAGTTCGCCGCGTGGCAGGGGAGCAAGTTCGCGATCAGCACGGCCACGGGCACCTCGGCGCTGCACGTCTGCCTGGCCGCGCTGGGCATCGGGCCCGGTGATGAGGTGATCGTCCCCAGCTACACGTTCATCGCCACGAGCTTCTCGGTGGTCCAGGCCGGGGCCGTGCCGCGGTTCGCCGACGTGAACCTCGACGACCACTGCATGAGCGTCGAGTCGGCCGAGCGCCTGATCACGCCGCGGACCAGGGCCCTCATGCCCGTCCACCTCTATGGCAACGTCTGCGACATGGACCCCCTCATGGAGCTGGCGAAGAAGCACGACCTGCAGGTCATCGAGGACAATGCCGAGGCCTTCGGCGGCTCGTACCAGGGGAAGAAGACGGGCACGCTCGGCCACATGGCCGGGTGCAGCTTCTGCCAGAACAAGACCTTCACCACCGGCGGCGAAGGCGGCATGGTCACCACCGACGACGAGGAGCTGGCCTGGCAGGCCCGCAGCTTCCGCGACCACGGCTACGACGTCAAGGAGCGGCTGAACCTCCTCGCCCTGGAGCAGAAGCTCCCCTACATCCACAACCGCGTGGGATGGAACTACCGGATGACGGAGATGCAGTCGGCGATCGGTCGGGCAGAGCTGGCGCGCATGGACACGTGGAACATGCCCCGCCGGAGGCGCAACGCCCGCATCCTCATGGACGCCCTCGGCGAACTGCCGCAGGTGAAGTACCTGCCCATCGACACCGAGGAGCGGCAGAACGGCTTCTACGTCTGCGCGTTCTCGCTGGACATCGAGAGCATGGGCTGCGACATCGGGCAGTTCGTGGCCGCCGCCGGGGCCGAGGGCGCGCCCTGCTGGAAGGTCTTCTGGCCCCAATGCCACACGGAGAGCGCCTTCCAGGAGAAGCGGGGATTCGGCGACTCCGGCTTCCCCTTCACCAGCAAGGAATACACGGACCCGGCCAGCGTGGACTACTCGAACGTCGAGGTGCCCAACGCCCGCTGGCACGAGACGCACACCTTCACCTGCTTCCCCTTCCCGACCTTCGAGGAGGAGGACATGAAGCAGATCGCCGCCGCGATCGTGAAGGTGATCAAGGCCTACAGCTAAGGAGACACCCCATGGCCCCACGAGTCCACTTCGGCGTGATCGGCGCGGGCGGGATCGCCCGCCGCAAGACCATCCCCGGCATGCTCAAGGCGAAGAACTGCAAGCTCGTGGCCGTGATGGACCCCGTGGCCGTGATGGACGTGGCCGACGAGTTCAAGGTCCCGCGGTGCTACGCTACCGAGGCCGAGCTGCTGGAGGACCCCGACGTCGAGGCCGTGTACATCGCCTCGCCCGTGGGCTTCCACGCCAGGCAGATCAAGATGGCGGCCGAGGCCGGCAAGCACGTCCTCTGCGAGAAGCCGCTGACGCTCAACGTGCGCCAGGCCAGGATGGCCGTGGAGGCCTGCCGCAACAACAAGGTCTTCCTCCAGGAAGGCTACATGATGAAGTTCCACGGGGCCCACCAGCGGATCAAGGAGGTCATCGACGAGGGCCGGCTCGGCAAGCTCGTCTATCTGCGGGCGCAGCTCTCCTGCTGGTACCCGCCCATGGACGGCGCCTGGCGCCTGGACCCCAAGCTCGGCGGCGGCGGGGCCCTGATGGACATGGCCACCCACCTGTACGACCTGTTGGAGTTCTTCGCCGGGCCCATCCGCCGCATCCAGGCGCTGACGGGCCGCCTGGTCCACGACTACAAGCCCGAGGACGCCTCGACCACGATGGTCCAGTTCAAGTCCGGGGCCCTGGGCACCATCGACTGCTTCTTCTGCATCCCCGACGAGGCCAGCCGCACGCGCCTGGAGATCTACGGCTCGGCCGGGTCGATCCTCAGCGAGGGGACGATCGGACAGAGCACCGGCGGCAAGGTCGAGGGCTGCTTCACCATGAGCGACGCCGGGTACGACGCCGCGCAGAACAAGGACGTCGCCCGCAAGTTCGAGCGCGTCAAGTTCCAGCCCGTCAATCCCTACACGGCCGAGTGCCAGTACTTCGCCGACTGCATCCTCCAGGGACGTGCCCCCAAGATCAACGACCCGAAGGGCGCGGTGCACATCCTGGAGCTGGTCGAAAAGGCCTACGCGTCGGCCAAGAAGCGGGGGTGAGGGATGCGGGCGCGGGCCGCGGCCGCGCTGGGCAACGGAAGCCTGTGCTATAATCTCGCGGCCCTTTCTCCGTCCGCGCCCCGGAAACCGCCCATGCACGACTTCGACTGGGAACTCGGCTTCGCGCTCGGGCGACTGCTGCTGATCGCCCTGGTGGCCGGCGGCATGGCGGGGGTGGTGCGGCTCCCCAAGGTCACCGCGTACCTGCTCGTCGGCGTGGTGCTGGGCCCCGTGCTCCGCTTCATCGACGAAGAGCAGGTGGCGGCTTTCGAGCCCCTGGCCAAGCTGGCCATCTCCCTGGTCGTCTTCAATCTCGGCGCGCACTTCCCGCTCGCCCGGGCAAGGAGGATCCTCCGCCGCGTGATGCGGATCTCCGTCGGCGAGCAGGGCGCCACCTTCGTCCTGGTGGCCGCCGGGCTGGCCCTGTTGGGCGAGCCCTGGCAGGTCGCCGTGCTGCTGGGGGCCCTGGCCATGGCCACGGCGCCGGCCACGACGATGCTCGTGCTCGGCGAGGCCGAGTCCGAGGGCCCGGTCACCGAGTACGCCCGGGCTCTTGTGGCGCTGAACAACCTCGGCTCGATCCTCGTGTTCGAGATCCTGTTCCTGGCGGTGCTGTTTCTCGGCGGCGGACTCGAAACGCCCGTGGCCGAGAAGCTCCAGGAGCTGTTCCAGGACCTGGCCGGCTCGGTCGCCCTGGGAGTGGCGGCCGGACTGATCGTCAGCTACAGCTTCACGCTGGTCGCCCCGGGCCGGCGCCTGATCCTGCTGTTCGCCGTGATCATGCTCCTGCTCGGGCTGACCCATCAGTTCAAGATGCCCTATCTCCTGGCCTTCCTGGCGATGGGCGTCACCGTGGCCAACACCTCCGATCGCACCCGCGAGGTGCTGGCCGAGCTCGATCGAATGACCGGCCTTCTGTGCGTGGTGTTCTTCGTCGTGCACGGGGCCGATCTGCAGCTCCACGCCCTGCCCGCCGCGCAGATGGCGGGCGTGGCCTACATCGTGCTTCGCGTCGCGGGGAAGTACCTCGGCACGCGCGTGGTCGCCGTACGGTCGGGCGAGGAGCCGGCCGTGTGCCACTGGCTCGGCGCCACGCTCACCGCCCAGGCCGGGGCGGCGATCGCGCTTTCGGCCATTGCCGTAGAGCGTACGCAGGGCTCCGGCGCGCTCAACGAGATGGCGCTCCACGTGCAGACCGTGATCCTCGGCACGGTCGTCGTGTTCGAGATCTTCGGCCCGATCTTCATCCGCCAGGCCGTGGTGCAGGCCGGCGAGGTCCCCCTGGCCCACGCCATCTACCACGGCACGGGCGATCTCCTCGGACCGCTCCGCACCGTGCTCGACCGGCTGCTCCTGGCCCTGGGTCGCGACCCGCTGCGGGGCCGCTCCGCGTCGAACCTCAACGTCGGCGAGCTGATGCGGCGCAACGTCAAGCCGATCGCGCAGTCCGCCACGTTCGCCGACGTGGTGGACACGATCGAGCACAGCCGCGACAACACCTTCCCCGTCGTGGGCCTCAGCGGCGAGCTGGTGGGCGTGATCCACTACCGCGACCTCAGCTCGGCCCTGTTCGACCCCGAGCTGGGCTCCCTGGTCCGCGCGGCCGACATCATGACGGCGGCCCGACGCACGCTCCAGCCGGGCGAGCCGATCTCCCGGGCCTGCGAGGTCTTCAACGCCACCAAGGACGACTGCATTCCCGTGATCTCGGCCGAGGAGCCGCACGCCCTGGTCGGCCTGGTCCGCCGCCGCGACGTGCTCCGCATGCTGGTCCGCTGGCAGTTCGGGGACAAGGGCGCCTCGCACTGACCGCTTCCCCCGCAGCCGCACGAAAACCGGAACCGCGCTCGCTGAGGGGCGCCCCCCGGCGTCGGTCCGGAGCGACCCGTGCCGCTTGTCACGCTCGAAAGGACATCCTGCGGCTACCCACGCTGGGCCGGAACCGGTCCTCGGACTGTTTCGTTCCCGCCGGCTCGATCGCCACGTTCTCCCCGCGAAGCGGCGATGCGCCGCCGCGCTCCAAACCGCGCGTCGCGCTCGTCACAGCCACAGGTGCAGTCGCCCGTCGAGCATGTCGGGCAGGGCCTTCTCCACGTAGCGGCGGACCTGGTTCTCGTGATACCGCGTGCTGAAGTGCGAAGCCACTACCAGCGCGTTGCGGAACCGCTCGCGCCGCTCCACGAGGTCGTCCAGGTGCATGTGCCCGAACTTGTGGATCTTCTCCTTGCGGTGCCGCGAGGCCACGAAGGTCAGCTCCATGATCAGCACCTCGGCCTCGTACATGGCCGGGCAGTCGTCCAGCCCCGCCGGCGCGCTGTCGCCCAGGTAGGCCACGCGGGGGATCCGCGTCTCGGCCGTCACCTCCGTGCCGGCAAGCCGCAGGTCGCGGATCTCGCTGCCCGGCAGGCCCTGGTACTCCGCCTTGAGCTTGCGCCGCCGCTCCCAGACCACGAAGCCCAGCGAGGGCACCGTGTGCGTGGTGGCCGAGACCGTCACCACGTGCTCACGCGAGAGCGCGATCTCCTCGCCCGGCCTGGCCGGCAGCAGGCGGCACGGCAGGCGCCCCCGGTCGAGCCGGCTGAACAGCCGGAGAATCCGCTGGACGAGGTCGATGGCCGGCTCGGGCAGGTAGATGGTCGGCGGGTCCATCTTCATCATCCGCCGCCGCGACACGTACACTGGCAGGCTTACCACGTGGTCCATGTGCGTGTGGGAGACGAACCAGGTGGGAGTGCCCATGAACGACCACGGCTGCGCGCCCAGGTCGAAGCCGATCTTCATCTCCGGGATCCGCCAGTAGGTCTGCACCGCCGCGCGGGAGTACCCCTCGACGGTGAGGTCCTTGAAGGGGAGCGACTTGACGGGCAGGTTGTCGATCATCGAGCAGGCGGGCCGGGGGATCGGAAGGCCGAGCCGGGCGTGGGGGCGCCGGCCCGGGGAACGCCGGGAGTCCTTGAGGAGCGATCAGCCGCTCGGGTTCGCCCCGGCGTGGTCGTAGGAGTCGATCTGGGAGAGGTCGAGGGTCTCGTCGCGGTCGGGTCGGGGGATGAGCCAGATCTCGCCGAAGAGCTTGTTCTGGTCCAGCACGACCTGCCGATGTCGGACCAGCTCGAGCACCGCGAGGAAGATGCCCACCAGGGAGGACTTGTGCATGCCAGGCACGAACAGCTCGCTGAAGGCGACATGCCCGCGCTCCGCGAGCCGCTGCTGGATGCGACCGATGTACACGTGAATGGGCGTCTCGTCATAGACGATGTTCGAGGGTCGGCCGGCCTCCGACTCGCGGATGATCCGGCCGAACGCGCTGACCAGGTCCCACAGCTCGACCTCGCGGATGGGCTCCTCGGCCAGGTCGCGCTCGCGGGGAGGCAGATCGCTCGAAAGGCGAGGAAACCGCTCCTGCCACCGGCGGCCCCGCTCGTCGAGCATGCTGGCCGCGTCGCGGTATTTCTTGTATTCCAAAAGGCGCTGGACCAGCTCCTTGCGCGGGTCCTCGACCTCGTCCTGGACCTCGTCCGCCCGGGGCAGCACCTGCTGCGACTTGATCTCCACCAGCGTCGCGGCCACGGCCAGGAAGTCGCCCACCGCGTCCACGTCCAGGTGCTCCAGCACGGCCAGGTGCGCGAGGTACTGGTCGGTGATTCTGGCGATGGGAATGTCGGTGATCTCGACCTCGTTCTTGCGCACCAAGTAGAGGAGCAGATCGAGCGGCCCCCGAAACACGGAGAGATCGACGTGGAAATCCATCGGCAGTCCAGCCGGCAAGGAGGAAGGGGGTAGCGAGGAGACACCCCCCTGAAATGGCCATTCTAGCAGCGGCCCCGTTGATGGACCAGGGCAACGTTGGGGCCG
Source organism: uncultured Pirellulales bacterium (assembly GCA_964434165.1). Taxonomy (GTDB): domain Bacteria; phylum Planctomycetota; class Planctomycetia; order Pirellulales; family Thermoguttaceae; genus CAYSUS01. Next base: position 12,652 of record CAYSUS010000023.1, on the reverse strand, counting down.
CATCGCGGGCTTCTCGTAAGCGGTTCGATGGTTTAGACTTGCGGTCTTGAGTGCCCGACGCGGAGGCCGCCGGCCGCGGCCCAGGCAGCCCTTCAACGCAAAACCATTTCCCATTGAACCCGCAGGAGACCGCGAGCGTGGCGTTCGAACAGATCTGGGCCCCCTGGCGACTGGCATACATCAAGGGGGAGGACCGGCCCGAGGCGCATCGCGCGCTGGCCCTGGCGCCGGGGGCCGATCCGGATTGCTTTCTCTGCCAGGCCGCGGCCGATACGGCGGATCGCGAGCGATACGTCGTGGCCCGCACCTCCGGCGCGCTCTGCGTGCTCAACAAGTACCCCTACAACAACGGCCACCTGCTGATCGCGCCGCAGCGGCATTGCTCGCGCCTCGACGAGCTGACGACCGAGGAGCAGCTCGACCTCACGCAGATGCTCGCCCGGATGATCTCCCTCCTGGAGAAGGTGCTCGCCGCGGAGGGATTCAACGTGGGGCTCAACCTCGGGCGCGTGGCCGGGGCCGGGCTGCCGGGCCATCTGCACTGGCACGTGGTGCCCCGCTGGCTGGGCGACACCAACTACATGCCGGTCCTCGCCGGCACCAACGTCATCCCCCAGTCGCTCGACGCCCTGTGGGAGGCCCTCACCGAGGCCGCCGGTCCGTAAGTCAGCCTGCCTCCAGGCGGACGCCGCGCGGCCTGCGTCCAGACCGAGTTCGGGACCGCCTCGGCCAGGGGCTCCGCCCAGGGGCATCCACCTTTCGTCCCCGTGGCCCCCCATCTACAATGGGAGCCTGGCAGCGGGCAGGGTGCACCGATCGGGGGATGCGCCGAGACCTTTCCGGCCGAAACCGTATGGCGCGACAGCACAGCATCAACATGGGCCTGATCATCCTTCGCCTGGTGTTCGTGATCGTCGCCATCGGGGTGGGAGTATTCATCATCCTCTGGTCGGGCGCGGTCCCGGCCGACTCGGAATGGTCGGGCTGGTTCGTGCTGGTCAGCGTGATCCTGTTGGCGCTGGTCGTGATCGCGCTGGACATGGCCATGCCGCGCAAGCAGCTCGATACGATCTCGGCGGTCTATTTCGGCCTGATCGTGGGGCTGTTCCTGGCGTACGTTGTGGGGCTGGCGCTGACGCCGATCTTCGCGAGCATGAACCCCGCCGGCCTGCCCGACCCCCAGAAGGTCCGCGCGGCCGTGCAACTGGTGATCGCCGCCGTGCTCTGCTACACCTGCATCAGCCTGCTGATGCAGACGAAGCACGACTTCCGGTTCATCATCCCGTACGTCGAGTTCTCCAAGGAGGTCAAGGGCCGCCGGCCGTACATCCTCGACACGAGCGTGGTCATCGACGGGCGCATCGCCGACGTGGTCGAGAGCCACCTGTTCGACAGCCAACTGGTCATGCCGCGATTCGTGATCTCCGAGCTCCAGGCGATCGCCGACAGCTCGGACAAGCTCCGCCGCAGCCGCGGCCGCCGCGGGTTGGACATCCTCAACCGGCTGAGGAACAACCCCGAGGTGGACATGGAGATCTACGACCGCGAGCTGCCCGAGTTCGCCGGCCAGCCCGTCGATCTGAAGCTGGTCGCCCTGGCCAGGCACTTGCAGGGCAAGCTGATCACCAACGACTACAACCTGAACAAGGTCGCCCGGCTGCACGACGTGGGCGTGATCAACCTGAACGACGTGGCCAACTCGCTCAAGCCGGTCTTCCTGCCCGGCGAGCGGATCTCGGTCCGGCTGGTCAAGCCGGGCGAGGAGTCGGGACAGGGGGTGGGCTATCTGGACGACGGGACGATGGTCGTCGTCGAGGGCGGGCGCGACCACGTGGGCGAGGAGGTCGGCCTCACCGTGACCAGCGTGCTCCAGACCAGCGCCGGGCGCATGGTCTTCGGGCGCTTCGAGGGCTCGCGCCAGGCGGCCGGGGGCAGGTAGGGGCGGCGCTTTGGCGGGTGCCCCCGGAGTCGGCTTCCCCGGTTGCGGGTCGATGAGAGACGCGGCCTGGGGCAGGTTGAACGCATGGTGGGGCGTACTGAGCAACCGTGGGAACCGAGAGGATCTCTCCGCTGCCCCGGTTCTCTCATGTTCCCGCCAGGCTCCGGGCAACACGCGACGGCGCGGTTGTCTCTGAGTCGTTCGTGAGCCGCGGGGTCGGGACCCCTCGGCCCTTTCATGCCTTGCGCCGCTTGGGCAGCGGGTAGTCCATGATCTCCATGAGCAGCTCCAGGCGCGAGGGCCGCGCCAGCATCGGCACCAGGTTCGGAAGCGCGTAGTAGTCGCCGGTGAACTGGAACACGTCCACCTGCACGCGCTCGCGGCGGCACTGCTTCTCCACCGCGTCGCTCCCCCCCGGCGTGCGCACGATCACCACGGCCGGGTCCGCCTTCATCTCCCGGCGGTAGGCGGCCAGGGCCTCGACGAACGCCGGCGGCGTGTTCTCCTGCTCGTCGCTGACCAGGATGATCTGCTCGACGTACTGCTTGCGGCGCTGGAGGTACGCCAGGGGCGCGCCGCACGAGGTGGCGCCGCTGGCCGTGATGCCCCGGAAGGCCCGCTCCCAGTCGGCCAGGCCCGCGCCGCGCGAGGTGATCTCGTGGGCCATCGTGTCGAAGGCGTAGGTGAACAGGTCGCTGGCGCACACGGTCGAGATCATCGCGCCGAGCCGCTTGCCCAGCTCGATGGCCTCGTGCATCGACGCCGACTTGTCCACCAACAGCGCCGTGGGCCGCGAGATCCGCCCCTTGGACTTGATCTGCGTGTCGGCCACCTCCTCGAGCCGCCGGCGGACCTCGGCCGACACCGGCGCCGCCTCCAGGGCCTTGCCGGCCTTGAACGTGCTCACCCGCGCGGCCGTCTTGGCCGCCTCCAGCTTCGACTCCACCAGGCCGGCGATCTCCGCCACGTCCAGGGCCCCGCGGCGCTTCAGCGCCCCAGGGTGTTGATCAGCTCCTGGGGACTCATCTGCTCCACGAGGGCCACCAGCACGGCGGGCGTCATCTGGCGCACCACCGTGGCCGCCACGCGGTACGGAATGCGGTGCGCGACGATCGCCCTGGCCTGCTCGGCCGGGCTGGAGGCCGCGGCCAGCTCGCGCAGGGCGAAAAGCCGGCTGTCGGGCGGCGGGTCCTCGTCGAAGAGGATCCGCTGCGCAAGCGGAAGACGGAGTTGGCGACTATGCAGGTCCTCTCTCGGCCGCGGCCCCGCTTGCATGGAGAAACGCCCCCGGTGAATTGAACGCGGCCGGGCCGCACGCTACAATCGCGCTTCGCCCGGGACGTGTGCTCCCAGCGGCACCCTGCTGCAAGCGGCACTTCACGGGGGCGCGGCGCCGCCGCGGCGCGACATGATGCAGCGGTTGATCGAGCGCGCCAGGAGGCGAAGGCTCCGGGCCGTGCTGCCCGAGGGCGGCGATCCACGGGTGGTGGCCGCCGCCCGGCGGCTGAAGGACGAGGGCATCGCCGAGCCCCTCGTGCTGGGAGCGCCGGCCGAGATCGATCGCGCCGCGGCCGAGGCCGGCGTGCCGCTGGACGGCATTTCCACCATCCATCCCGCCCAGAGCGACAGGCTGAAGCAGTACGCCGCCGCCTACGCACGGGCCCGCCGCGTAGATGTCCAGGTTGCCAGGCGAATCGTCAAGCGCCCCCTTTACTTCGCCTGCATGATGGTCGCCGAAGGCGACGCCCCCACCATGGTGGCCGGCGTGCGCCATACCACGGCCGCGGTGATCAGTGCGGGCGTGCTGGCGGTCGGACCGGCCGAGGGCGTGGACGTCCCCAGCAGCTTCTTCCTGATGATCCTGCCGGACTTCCAGGGCAGGAAGAACCATCCGCTGATCTACGCCGACTGCGCAGTCAACGTCGATCCCACGCCCGCCCAACTGGCCGACATCGCCGTGGCCTCGGAGCGAAGCGCCCGGGCGCTGCTCGACGAGCCGCCGCGCGTGGCCATGCTGTCGTTCTCGACCAAGGGCAGCGCCTCGCACGATCGGGTCGCGCGCATCACCGAGGCGCTGCGGATCGCCAGGCACAAGGCCCCCGAAATGGTGATCGACGGCGAGCTCCAGGCCGACGCGGCGCTGGTGGCCGACGTGGCGGCGCGCAAACTCAAGCAGCCCAGCCCGGTCGCCGGACGCGCCAACGTGCTGGTCTTTCCGGACCTGACGTCGGGCAACATCGCCTACAAGCTCACCGAGTACCTGGCCGGCGCCCAGGCGATCGGGCCCATCCTCCAGGGCTTCCGCAAGCCCATCAGCGACCTGTCGCGCGGGGCCACGGTCGAGGACATCGTCCACGCCGCGGTCCTCTGCCTCCTGCGATCGCTGGGCGACGAGGCTCCTTGCTGAATCGCCGTGCACGATTCCTGGGAGGGCGAAGAGGTCGGGACCATTTCCCCGGAATCGCGCAAGGCGGTTTCGTGCTCTTCGAGTTGCCGATTGGGTGGCTGCCCTCCGACATCGCAACCCGAAGCGCGGGCGAGGGACGTGCCGACGGCCCTGCCACAACGGCCGACGTTCGGACTATACTGGTCTCGTCGCGTCCGGCCGTGCCGGCAACCGACCGCCCGCAGGAGCATCTGCCCCCCCCGCCCCAAGGACTCCACCCATGCGACGCACCCTCAACTCCCTTGCCATCGTGCTGCTCGCCGCGGCCCCGCTCCACGCGGCCGAGTTCTTCGTGGACCCCCAGCGCGGCGATCCGGCAGGCGACGGCAGCGCCGACAGGCCCTGGCGGAGCTTGCAGGGGGTCTTCGACAAGGGTCTGGTCGAGAGCCGGCAGTGGGACGCGCTCCCGTACCAGGACGAGAGCAAGCTGGTGCCGAGAGACGCGGGCGCCCCGGTCAAGGCCGGCGATACGATCTGGCTGCGCAGCGGCGACTACGGCGACCTGCGGATCCAGGGCTATTACAATGCCGGCGTCATCACCATCGCCGCGGCCGAGGGCCAGACGCCCCGCTTCCACAGCGTGCTCGTGCGGTCCGGCTCCAACTGGGCGCTCAAGGGCCTTCACGTCAGCCCGGAGTTCGGCTCCGGCAAGAAGCCCCGCAACCTCATCGACCTGGAGTCGCACGGCTGGCAGGGCCCGATCCACGACGTGCTGGTGGAAGGGTGCACGCTGCGATCGACCGAGGACGCTACGGCCTGGTCCGCGGCCCAGTGGAACGAGCTGTCCTCAAGCGGCATCGAAGCCGACGGCACGCGGATCACCGTGCGCGGCAACCGGCTGAAGAACGTCAACTCGGGCATCACGGTGGGCGCGTCCCACGCCCTGGTGGAGCGCAACATGGTGGAGAACTTCGCCGGCGACGGGCTCCGCGGCCTCGGCGATCACAGCGTGTTCCAGTACAACGTGGTGAAGAACTGCTACGACGTCAACGACAACCACGACGACGGGTTCCAGAGCTGGTCCCACGGGCCGAAGGGCGTGGGGAGCGGCCAGGTCGTGGGCATGGTCCTGCGGGGCAATACGATCATCAACTACGAGGACCCCAACCAGCCGCACCGTGGCACGCTCCAGGGCATTGGATGCTTCGACGGGATGTTCGTGGACTGGATCGTCGAGAACAACGTGGTGCTCGTCGATCACTACCACGGCATCACCCTCGGCGGCGCGCGCGGGTGCCGCATCGTCAACAACACGGTCATCGACCCCAACGACCAGCGCCCCGGGCCCGCCGCGGTGCGCATCGGCAAGCACAAGAACGGCACGCCCTCCTCCGGCTGCACGATCCGCAACAACCTGGCCAGCGCGATCCACGTGTCGGAGGGCAAGGACATCGAGGTCGATCACAACCTGATCGCCCGCGACCCGCAGTCCTGGTTCGTCGATTTCGCCGCGGGCGACCTCCGCTTGAAGAAGGGAAGCCCCGCCGTCGATGCGGGCAGCCGCCAGACGGCCCCCGAGACCGACCGGCTGGGCACCGCGCGGCCCCAGGGCGGCGGCGTCGATGTCGGGGCCTACGAGCTTCAGGACGAATGATCGAAGGGGAGCAGGGGGCGGGAGTCTTCCCCCGAATCCGCTTCGCCATGAATGAAACCAGCGCCCCGGCGGAGAGAAGAACCGCGACCCCGTGCGCCTCCGCCAAATGGCCGTGCCCGACACCGGGTGGGAAAAGGGTCCTGTCCCCTTTCCCGGATTCCGGAACGCGAGTTGGCCCCGCGACACCGAGCGTCCCTTCGAGGAGGAATACCATGAGAAGACACCGTTTCCTGATCGCCGCGATGCTCTGTCTGGGGGCGGTCGGCGTCCGAGCCGAACAGCCCGCCGCCCGGCCCATCGACGGCTACCAGGGTATCTGGTTCACCCTGGGGCAGTACTACGGCAAGGGCCAGGGCGATGAGGCCTACGGCCCGCGGTCGCGCAAGCCGGTGTTCCCCTACGGCGACAAGTACTCCGGCGGGCTGGGGACCTACACGGCCAAGCACAATCCCCTGGCCGTGTATTGTCCCGAGGTGGACAAGACGTTCTTCGTGTACGGCGGCACCACCGCGCCCGACAAGCGGCACCTGCTGTGCATGGCGTCGTACTACGATCACAAGACGAACCAGGTGCCCCGGCCCACCGTGGTCCACGACAAGCAGGGCGTGGACGACCCCCACGACAACCCCAGCCTGGCCGTCGACCGAGAGGGCTACGTCTGGGTGTTCGTCAGCGGTCGGGCGCGGCACCGGCCGGGCTTCAAGTACCGCAGCGCCGAGCCGTATTCCGTGGCGTCGTTCGAGCGCGTCTCGCAGGAGGAGATGACCTACCCGCAGCCGAAGTGCCTTGAGGGCAAGGGCTTCCTCAACCTGTTCACCAAGTACACGGGCGTGCGCGAGCTGTACTTCGAACGTAGCGAGGACGGCCGCACCTGGACCGACGATCGCAAGCTGGCCGGCATCCGCGAGAAGGGCGACTCGCGGGGCGGCCACTACCAGACCAGCGCGCTGTGGGGCGACAAGGTCGGCACGTTCTTCAACCGCCATCCCAACGGCGACCCCGACCGGCGCACCGACGTCTATTATGTCCAGACGACTGACATGGGCCGCACGTGGACCACCGTGGACGGCACGCCCGTGGAGCTGCCGATCACGGAGGTCGAAAGCCCGGCCCGGGCGATCGACTACGCCAGCCAGGGGCTGAACGTCTATTTGAAGGACATGGGCTTCGACCGCGACGGCCAACCCGTGTTCCTGTACATCACCAGCCGGGGGCATCAGCCGGGCCCGCCCAACGACCCGCGCCTGTGGCGCGTCACCCGGTGGGACGGCGCCTCGTGGCAGACCACCGAGATCTGCCGCGCCGATCACAACTACGACATGGGCAGCCTGTACCTCGACGAGCGGCGGTGGCTCGTGATCGGCCCCACGCAGCCCGGCCCCCAGCCCTATCACGGCGGCGGTGAGATGGCCATGTGGGAGAGCCGCGACCGCGGGGAGACCTGGTCGAAGACGGCCCAGCTCACGCGGTCCAGCGAGCAGAACCACAACTACGCCCGGCGCCCGCTCAATGCCCGCGACCCGTTCTTCGTGTTCTGGGCCGACGGCGATCCCACGCGGCTGAGCCCCTCGCGCCTGTACTTCGCCGACTCCAGCGGCCAGCGCGTATGGCGCCTCCCCTACACGATGGAAGGGCCGCTGGCCGAGCCCGAGCGCGTGCGCGTGCGGTAGGCCCTTTCCGAGGAGGAACCATCCATGCGAGTTCGGTCCGGCTTGATCCTGCTGTGCCTGCTCGGCGCCCTCTCGTCGGCGCGCGCGGAGCAGCGCACCGACGACGACGTCTTCACCCGGAAGCGCATCCTCCAGGTCATGCGCAAGGTCCGCGACTACCAGTTGGCGCACCCCTGGAAGGAGACCGACCGCAACTGGATTCGCGCCACGTACTACACGGGCGTCATGGGCCTGTACCGCGCGACGCGCGACCCGGCGATCCTCGCCCAGGCGCGGCGATGGGCCGAGAAGCACCAGTGGGCCGAGGGCAGCGAGCGCGAGCCGGCCAACCGGAAGACCTGCGGGCAGACCTACCTGGAGCTTCACTTCCTCGATCCCCGCGCGGCGGAAATCTCGAGGATCCGCGCCTACGTTGATTCGCGCATGGAGAGGATCGCGGCCGGCGAGCCGCCGCGCAAGGGCTGGTACTACTGCGACACCCTGTACGTCGGCCCGCCCACCATCGCCATGCTCGGCAAGGCCACCGGCCAGGAGAAGTACTACGACTACCTCAACGCGGTGTACTGGGACGTGGCCGACCACCTGTTCGACGAGGAGTACGGCCTGTTCTATCGCGACAAGCGGTACTTCGATGCCAAGACCGCCCACGGCAGGAAGGTCTTCTGGTCGCGGGGCAACGGCTGGGTCATCGCCGGCATCCCCCGCGTGCTGGAGTATCTTCCGCAGCACAACGAGCGCTACGACGACTACCTCGAGTTGCTCAAGACCATGGCCGCGGCGCTCGCCCCGCGCCAGGGCCCGGACGGCCTGTGGCGCTCCAGTCTCGACGATCCCCAGCAGTTTCCCAACCCCGAGACGAGCGGCACCGCCTTCTTCTGCTACGCCCTGGCCTGGGGGATCAACCACGAGGTGCTCGACCGCCAGACGTACCTGCCGGTGGTGAAGAAGGCCTGGCAGGGCCTGGTCCGCCACGTGCAGCCGGACGGCAAGCTCGGCTTCGTGCAGCCGGTGGGCGCCGAGCCCGCCCCGGCCACCCGCGAGATGACCCACGAGTACGCGATGGGTCTGTTCCTCCTTGCGGGCGAGCAGCTGCTTGCGCTGGTCGGAGCCGAATCGGATGCCGAGCCCCGCGCGGGCCCGCCCGCGCCGCGCGACGCGACCCTGCCCGTCGTCCCCGGCGCGGCCGGCTTCGGCATGGAGACGCCCGCCGGCAGCGGCCGGCACCTCGACGTGCCCACGACCCGGGTGATCAGGGTCACGAGCCTCGCGCGTGAGGGGCCCGGCTCGCTGCGTGCGGCCCTCGAGGCCGAGGGTCCGCGCGTGGTGGTGTTCGAGGTGTCGGGCAACATCGACTTCACGCCGCGGGGGCACCTCTCCATCAAGCACCCCTACGTCACCGTGGCCGGCCAGACCGCCCCCTCGCCCGGCATCACGCTCAAGGGCTGCGAGCTCCACGTGAACACCCACGACGTGCTGATCCAGCACCTTCGCTTCCGCGTCGGCGACCTCCGCGATCCGGCCCGACCCGAGCGCGACGAGAAGAGCGGGTGGACCCAGTGGAGCGAGCGCGACAACCTCAAGGTGGGCGGGGAGCGGGTCGTCATCGACCACTGCTCGTTCAGTTGGGCCACCGACGAGAACGTGCAGTCCCGCGCCAGCCACGCGACCTTCCGCCACTGCATCTTCAGCGAGTGCCTCAATAGCCCGAAACATCACAAGGGAGGGCATTCCAAGGGGCTCCTCATCCTCAAGCAAGGCGAGGGCGAGGGGCAGAACGTCGCCGTGATCGGCAACCTCTTCGCCCACAACGCCGACCGCAACCCCGCGGCCGGCCCGGGGGTCCGCATCGCCATCGTCAACAACCTCGTGTACGGCGCCAACGAGCGGCCCGGGATCGCCATGACCTTGCAAAACGCGCCTCGCCGCGGGTGCACTCACGGCGGCGGCGCGCAGGCGAGCGTGGTCGGAGTCCACGTGGACAACACCCCGTGCCTCGTCCGCTTCATCGCGCGGCCGGGCGAGGAGGTCGGCCGCGTCTTCCTCGACGACCTCTTGTACAGCTACACGGACGACCGGGGCAGGTACGTCCAGGAGCCGGTCGAGGACCCGTGGACCTCCCCGCACTGCAAGGTCTTCAAGGAGTGGGTCGGCAAGCCGGTCCATCCCGAGCGGTCGCGCGCGGACCGCCCGCCGGTGGTCGT